>CAYTVL010000008.1:18899-179592 GCA_964441775.1 uncultured Enterobacteriaceae bacterium | reverse complement strand
GCTCTTGACCTGTTAGGATAACGCAAGTGGAAGGTTTTGTCTCATAGTCCTAAGTCAAGCCTGTGCTGTCTTCGTCCATTTTTGGTAGGCTGGATGCACTGCGAAGAAGACGCAATACATTCCTTAGAGGAAACGCTGTGCAACGGATCAACGGACACCAATGCTATGCACTCAGCATCAAGAGGAAAAACTCACTCAGGCCATCCGTTTCGATCTCTCCCACACGTCAGACCACAGAGAACGCTGCGTCGAGAATGGGAATCAGGGAGCGGATGCTAGAAGGAGAGTAATGCTCTTATGCTGGATTCCTTACTCGCCTTGGTGAGCCGGCTGGGGCACTGGAGCTATCTTCTGATCGGCCTCGGCGCCACGCTGAAATCCGCGGCGTTTGTGGGTCTGCTCGTGCCCGGAGAGACGCTGGTCATCTTTAGCGGCTTCCTCGCCGCGCAAGGCCTGCTGGAACTGGGTGACCTCCTGGTGGTGGTCACGACCGGCGGCATCCTCGGGGATACCCTTGGCTATACGCTGGGACATCGTCTGGGTCGGCCCTGGCTGCTCCGCTTTGGGCGCTGGGTGGGGGTACGTGCGGAGCGCGTAGAACGTGTCGATGGTTTCTTTGCCCACCATGGAGGCAAGACGGTTTTTTTGGGGCGGTTCATTGGCTTCTTACGGGCGCTGGCCCCCTTTGTGGCGGGCGCTTCGCGCATGCCCTATCGGCAGTTTCTTCCCTACAATGTCCTGGGTGGTTTCCTCTGGTCACTGAGCTGTGTGGTGCTGGGCTACGGATGTGGGGCGAGTTGGCAGGTCGCTGACCGCTGGGTGGGGCGTGTAAGTACGACCGTGGGCGGCGCGCTGCTGCTCGTGGTGGCCCTGACGTGGCTGTGGCGCACTCGGGCCGCTAGGAAGAACACGTAAATGCTGCCCCGAGCGGTCAGAACGAGAAGCCTGTGATGTTGCAGTATGAGGGGCTGCACAGCCCTGACGGTGCCGTGGAGGGCTTTTCTCGCTCTGCCCTATCGGGGCGAACATCTATCCCGGACCACAAGGCTTTGCGTTCACGCCTTGGGCTGCGGCGCGTACAGTCCGTCTCTAATCTTCAAACAGGAATGAGACGGCCAGGACAAGAGCCACCGACAGGAGTAGGAACCCCAGGTTGTACGGACTGTTGCCAAACCAGCTCCAAAGTTGGAGTGAAAGATTGGTCATGGGGATTCCTTTCCGAGGAGACCTCCCTCAACTGTAGCGCTCACTGAGGGCTATGAAAGTCGGCCGTGGCAGACCGCAGCAGGGGAAAAGGGGGACGTGATGGTTCTGATGTTGCTGGTAGGCTGAGCACCCCTCTGACGAGGATGACTACACGTCTTTCAGCGTATCGCTCCGCGAGAATTCTGGGAGCCAGACAGGCCGCGCCACGGTGCCGTTACCTGCTCCAGCGCCGGAACAGGGAAAGCCACGGGGCCATGGGCGAGTGGCAGGTCAGCATTCACTTTTCTCCGCCACCGCCCGATGACTCTCGTTACACAGGGGGAATTTCTCTTCCTGTTCTCTTACCGCCTCCTGGTTTCCCCTGTGCTGATCACTAAGCAGGCGAGCCCGCCGCGATGGTGGGTGATGGGTGACGGTATCGTCTCTTTCTTTTCGGGTACCGTTTGCGGGGTGCTCTAGTCATCGTGTCTGCGCCATACACGATGGCAGACCTTCACCTGGTGGTGGTGACGGTGTTCCCAATGGCAGCGTCGCACCCACCGTGCGTCGGCTGGCGTCACCGAGCTGCCGCAAGAACGAACAGTTCCACGCACGCTCAAATCGTCGCACCCACCGTGCGTCGGCTGGCGTCACCGAGCTGGCGAGGCTTCCGGCTGTCAGTCCGAGCGTCAAGAGCAATAGCAGGAGCGCTCTCTTTCCTTTGTGTTCTCCTTGAATCATGCGCTTCTCTTCCTTTCTGCGACTGGACTCACACAAGGTGAAGAAAGGCCAGTCTGCTTTTTTAAGGTACTTCCAGTTCCATCCCAATGGAAGCAGTAAGAAGGAGGGAGGCTGCTGCGGAAGGGAAGCGCCCCAGAGTAGCGTAGGGGCAGGCAAAAAAAGAGGGGCAATAGCGGGGGGTCGTTACTGCCCCTCCGGGAGAAGTAGCCTTTTCACTCTACCGCAGAACAATCGTGGTGGAAGTCAGATGCGCCAAGACTCGATACAAAAAGAAGGGCGACGGAGATGTGGCTACGGTCGCCCTTCTAAGCGAGAGGAAACAGTCTCCCACTGTACTCTTGGAGGAGATGCCGTAGCGGCTCAGGCATTCGACATATGCAGCGTAGTATGGGGGTATATCTGGGGGTATTCTGATGGTAGAGGATAAAGCTTCTCTAGTAGAATCAATCACATAGGGGAGAAGTATGGACTCGATCAAAATTGATTGCCACGTTCCTATTGCTATGCGCGACGGCGTCACGCTTCGGGCGGACATTTATCGTCCGGATGATGCAGCCCGGCATCCGGTGTTACTCGCGCGTTTGCCGTACAGCAAAGACTTGTCGCCAATCTCGTTGTCGTTGTTAAGCCCGGTCCGGGCGGCGCGACGTGACTATGTCGTGGTCATTCAGGACACCAGAGGCCGCTTCAAATCGGACGGGCAATTTTCACTGTTCGCGGGTGAAGCTGAAGATGGATTCGATACGGTGGCCTGGTGCGCTACGCAACCATGGTCCAATGGCAATGTCGGCATGTACGGCGCTTCGTATTTTGGCGCCACACAGTGGTTGACCGCCACAGCGACGCCGCCAGCGTTGAAAGTGATCGCGCCGACAATCACGTCCTCTGACTACTACGAAGGGTGGACATACCAAGGCGGCGCATTTCAGCAAGGCTTCATCCAGTTCTGGACGGCGGGAATGGCGACCGAGACGATCACTCGACTGACCGATGGACCGGCGGACGCGCGGAAAAAACTCTACGGCTCAATTTTTGGTATGGAGAAGACCTATCGAAATTTGCCGCTCGCGGACTTTCCACCGGCAACCGTGCCGGGGCTCATGGATCATTATCGCACCTGGCTCAAGCATCCCTCGCTCGACGAATTTTGGGAACATGTCCGCATCGAGTCAAAATATTCCCAGATTGATGTCGCCGCGCTGCATATCGGCGGCTGGTACGACATTTTTCTCGAAGGCACGCTGCGCAATTTTGCTGGCATGCGCAAGCACGGCAAAAGCACACGAGCACGGGAAAATCAACGCTTAATTGTTGGTCCGTGGCTGCACGGTTTATTTAATCGCGTGGTTGGCGATGTTGACTTTGGTCCAGGAGCCTTGCCCGACGCCGTTGACCTCGGAGGGGCGCATCTGGATTGGTTCGATCATTGTTTGCGCGATGCCCCGGATACCGGCGCCTCTGTGCGTCTGTTCGTCATGGGGCCGAATGTGTGGCGCAATGAAGATGAATGGCCGCTCGCACGAGCAGTGGCCACGCCGTTCTACCTGACCAGCGACGGACGCGCGAATAGCCTGCGCGGTAATGGACGTTTGCTGAAGCAGTCCCTGACTCGCGGGGCGAGCGATGTCTTTCTGTATGACCCTGAACAGCCCGTGCCCACTTGTGGCGGATGTACATTGATGCCGGGCGCGCAGAGCGCCGGGCCACAGGACCAACGAGCCGTGGAAGAACGAGACGATGTGTTGGTGTATACTTCCGAGCCGCTCACCGAGCCGCTGGAAGTGACGGGGCCAGTCGAGGCGCTCATCTATGCCGCCACCGACGGGCTGGACTCCGACTTCACCGCGAAACTGGTAGCGGTAGCCCCGGATGGTCGGGCGCTAAATCTTTGCGACGGCATTCTGCGGGCCCGCTATCGCAATTCACTTTCGCGGGCTGAGTTACTTGAGCCTGGACGGGTGTACGCCTATTGCATCCAGCTCGGTTCGACTAGCTATGTGTTCGCGCCCGGCTACCGCATTCGCTTGCAAGTGTCAAGTAGTAATTTCCCTCGCTTTGACCGAAACCTCAACACAGGTGGAGACATTGCTACGGAACAACACGGTCGCACCGCTGTTCAGCGCGTCTTTCATGGCGGAGTGCAATCTTCGCACGTGGTGTTGCCGGTCGTCCCGCAGGCGTGATGTCCTGGCGCGCAAGAAGCGAGAGGTTGTCATTCTGAGCCGAAACAAAGTGAAGGCGAAGAATCTCGCGTAGTTCCTGCCCTCTTGAGATTCTTCGTCGCTGCGCTCCTCAAAATGACATTTCTTGGAGTCACCCGGACCACCCGAGCACTGTTTAGAACAAAATAAAATCTTTCAAGATTGCCTGCATGACAGCAGGGTGGTGATCCTCTCGCACATGTGGGTGTAATTTTTCCCAGCAGTCTGGTGCGGCAAAAGGTCGTACCCCGGCTTCTTCATACATGCGCAGCGACCCAGCGTCGTCTTCAAATGCAAACAGTTCCCGACCTTCAGCAAGAGGAATGATGTCGCGCGTCAACGCGTCCCGTTTGACTTCCGCATTAACGCGAAAATCGCCGTTGGAGCGCATGAATAAATGCTCGAACTGGAAAAATTGGCGCAACCAACGGTCCGTCACTTCTCGTAAGGCTTCCGGCCGTCCAGTGCTCACGACGACGAGCGGGTCACACCGGTTGAGGTGTTGGAGCACCTCGACTGCGGTTTCATGCACGGGATATTCGACCGTACTTAGATGATCGACGATCCAGTCCCACAATTGGGGGTTGTTGTCATCAAGAATTTCTGGCGGGGCGAAGTCGCGGATCGAGGGTGGATAAAAGCGGTTCAAGGTATAGTCGACATCCAGGATAAGCAGCATACGAACGCAGTCCTTCTTTTCGTTTTGTTTTCTTTCAGCATACCACAAGATGCAGAGGTAAACCTCAGTGTTTCACCGATTTGATTACAGGGTCGACGACACCGGAGTGACAAAAAAGTGAATTTTCGCTGAAGCGTGCTGAGCAAAACGGAAAATCGGAGTGAAGAGAGTTTTTTACAATTTAGACGGAGAGTTTCTCTAAACATCGCCACAGCTCAGCCAAGGTGGAGATCGCGCCCTCCGGTAACGGCGCCGCGTCGGGAGAAGGGAGACTTTTACGATTGAGCCATACGCCGGCGACACCCACGCCTTGAGCGCCAGCGATGTCATGGGTGAGAGAATCGCCGATATGCACGGCCTGGAAGGGTTGACAGTTGGCCGCAGTCAAGGCTGCGCGAAAAATCGCTTGGTCCGGCTTGCCGCGCAGAAAATCTCCACCTACAAACACACGCTGAAAAAACGAGGCCAGCCCGGATGCGGTCACTTTGGCGCGTTGCATGGCTGGAGCACCATTGGTGAGAAGATACAGAGGAAACTTCGTGGCTAGCTCTTCCAAGTGGGGCGACACATCAGCATAGGGAAGACAATTGCGGAGGCGATGCGTCCAGTACACTTCAGCAGCCTCGCGCTCCGTGCTTGGATCATCCACTTGCCAGTGCGCCAGCGCGGCGCGCCAGACGGAGGCGATCATGGCTTCCGGGTGCACCAAATGACGAAGCTCACGGTCGTAATTACTCCATGCCGCCTCTGACACTTGTCGATAGACAGTGGCAAGTACGCTGGCATCGATTTCCGGCCAACGGTTGTGAACAGTGTGGCAAGCGAGTGTTAAGGCGTGCGAGATGGCGTCACCGTCATCGAGTAAAGTGCCATCTAAATCGAAAAAAATTGCTTTCAGCCGTTGGCTCACCTTCAATCCCACATAGCGGCATCAAATTGCTGATCGTCGTCGTACTCGTCATATTGCGCGCTTCGTTGACGACGCGCAACCTTGGGCGCCCCTTGCCACGAACGATCCTTCCAATGCCCGCTCGGCATCGGTTCGTGAATCCGCGTGTAGTATTGCATCAGGCTTTCTTGCGTATCCGCGCGGCCAAACAAGATATCTCCCACCCAGAGTTCCCAACCGGGACGAACTTGTCCGTCGGGGCCGCGTAATGAACATGGCGTCAATATAGGCGCATTGGGATCGCGCACTCCCTTCACGCGCGTCCCTTCTCGTTGTGCTTGTCGAGGTGCGCGAGTCGCCGCCTTGCTTGTCGTTTTTACTGCTGCTTTCCGTGTGCTTGTGACTTTTACTTTTTGCTGCTGCATCGTACCTCTCTCCTCTTTCACGGCATTCCTTGCTGCTTCAGCGAGCAAAGAGCTTGCCAATTATGAGGAAAGAGCACATCAAGGAAACTCTGGGACGGACCCAATAACCGGAGATGGGCTATCTCATGATTTTTGTGGAGATTTTCCTTTTTTTGGCAA
Source organism: uncultured Enterobacteriaceae bacterium (assembly GCA_964441775.1). Lineage (GTDB taxonomy): Bacteria > Desulfobacterota > Binatia > Bin18 > Bin18 > SYOC01. Next base: position 173,313 of record CAYTVL010000008.1, on the reverse strand, counting down.
TGCGTACGTGCGCTCTTCGTTAAGAACAATTGCTGCGCTCGACCGGCAAGAAGTTCCACTAGGAAAAAGACACAGCAAGAGAAGGACACATTTGTTGTCTTTGGTGATGATTTCTTGACTGTGCCTGATTCATTTCTGGCGCCTCGCGTACTTACCTTACCCCGCTTTCGTCGGGCGCACGGTGGTCTTCTCCCCTGTACTTCCGCGATTGACGCGACTCCTATGCGCCGTTGCTTCTTGGGCAATTCCCATGCGCCGCCACATGTCCGGTCCGATCGCCGTCAGTCCGCCATCCACTACCAGCGCTTCGCCAGTGACAAAACCGGCGTCTTCACTGGCGAGGAAGAGTGCAGCTCCAGCGATGTGTTTCCCTTCTCCGTGCTGTGGCCAAGGTTGGAAAGTATCCATTGCTTTAGCCGCTTGTTCCGGATTGCCTTGATCAGTCAACCCGGTCAAAATTCCGCCCGGACAGATAGCATTCACGCGAATTCGATCCGGCGCGAGCTGCACGGCAGCGCCTTTTGTGAGATTGATAACCGCAGCTTTGGCGGCAGAGTAAACTAACGGACCTGAGCCGCCGCTGAGCCCTGCGGTCGAAGCAGTGTTGATAATTGCTCCGCCTTGACCTTGTTGACGCATGACCCGAGCGGCATGCTTGATACCGAAGAACACCCCTTTCACCAGCACGTCAAACGTGTAATCCCATTCTTCCTCTTCGATGTCCCACACCGGACCGATGGCGCCGCCAACGCCGGCGTTGTTGAAGATAATGTCAAGGCGACCAAAATGGGTGACGGCGCAGTCGATCATCGCTTTCACGTCGGCTTCTTTCGCCACATCCGTACGAATGAAACGCACATTGTTTGCGTGGCCAGCGTTGCTTGCGAGAGCAATTGTTTTCTGACCATTCTGCTCATTGTAATCAGCAACCACGATCTCCGCGCCTTCATCGAGAAAGCGCAGGACCGTCGCCTGTCCCATGCCGCTCGCCCCGCCGGTGATGACTGCCACTTTGTCTTTGAGTTTCATTCGTGTTCCTCCAGTTGTTCTTCTTAGACTCTTAAGTTGTTTGCCCTCGTATCGCATCCAGCGAAGAATCGCCAGAGCAGGGATCGATTGACAAACAAGCGCCGCCAGCAGAATAATCCCTCTTCATGAAGGACGACACTGGCGGCGCGCCCCAAGCCGAGCAGCGGCGACTCGCAGCGATTATGTTCACCGACATCGCCGGCTTTAGCCGCCAGATGGGCGCGAACGAGGCCCGCACGCTGCGGCGGCTCGCCGTGCATAACCAGATCATTCAACAGGCGACGACCGCGCATCAAGGCACGGTGATTAAGACCATCGGCGACGCCTTCCTGGTGGATTTCCCTTCTGTCGTCAATGCGGTTCAAAGTGCACAACAGATTCAGGCCCAGTTCCGTGCGCATAATGCCGAGAAGGAGAGCGCGGAGCAGCTTCACGTGCGCATCGGCATTCACTTGGGCGACATCGTGCAACAAGATGGCGATGTGTTTGGCGACGGCGTCAATGTGGCTTCGCGGCTGCAAGGGCTGGCGGAGCCCGGTACTATTTGCATCTCGCAGGTTGTCTACAATGAAGTCGCAGCAAAACTCACGCTCGGCGCCATCGTGCCTTTGGGCAAACCCAAACTGAAGAACATTGCCGAGCGTCGACCTGTCTATTTGCTTTTATCTGAGCAGCCCAAAGGGCTCCGCCAACGGCTACAAGTACAACGCCTCAAACTCTCGCGGCGGGTACATCCCGCCTATGGAGCACTGGCGGTGGCGCTGCTGCTCATTGCCGCCTCTATCCTCACTACACGCTATTTCCTCGCGCCCACTCCGCCCATGCAAGACGCACCACGTAACACGCCGGAGTTCCCACCTCTCCCAGACAAACCCTCCATCGCCATCATGCCGTTTGTCAACATGAGCAATGACCCTGAGCAGGAGTATTTCAGCGACGGCATCACCGAGGACATTACGTCGGATCTTTCCAAAATCTCCAGCCTGTTTGTCATCGCCCGCAACTCGGCGTTTACCTACAAAGGCAAGGCGGTCAAGGTGCAAGACGTGAGCAAAGAGCTGGGGGTGCGGTATGTCTTGGAAGGCAGCGTGCGCCGGTCAGATATTCAGGTCCGAGTGACAGCCCAACTGGTTGACGCCACGACGGGAGAGCATTTGTGGTCCGAGCGCTACGATCGACCGTTGACAGACATCTTTGCTTTGCAAGATGAGATCCGGCAGAAGATCGTGTTCGCGCTGAAAGTGAAACTCACCAAGGAAGAGCAAGCCTGGTTTAAGACTGCCCCTACGAACAACCTAGAAGCTTACGATTATTACTTGCGCGGGTGGCAGCTCGCCTGGCGGACAACAAAAGAGACGAATGCCCAGGCGCGGCAGATGTTTGAGAAAGTGCTTGAACTGGACCCGCAGTATGCGGGGGCATACGCAGGGCTGGGCTTTACGTACTTTATGGAGTGGTTCTCACAGTGGAGTGCGGACCCTCAGAATCTCGCGCGCGCTGAGGAGATGCTTCAGAAGGCCACGGTCCTGGACGAGTCGTTGCCGGGAGCCCATGCCTCATTGGGCATGGTCAAACTGTTGCAGAAGCAGTATGCGCAGGCCACAGCCGAGATCGAGCGTGCCCTCGCTCTCGATCCCAACTCTGCTCATGGCTATAGCAATCTAGCCTCTGTGTTGATGGCGGTGGGACGGCCTGAAGAGGCTGTTGAAGCAGCAAAGAAAGCAGTGCAGCTTGACCCTCGTCAGTTTCAACACCTCAACCCCTTAGGTCAAGCCTATGTACAGACCAGGCAGTATGAGGAGGCGATTGCTGCCCTCAAGAAAGTCCTGATCTACAATCCTAATTTTGGGCCTGCCCATTGGGGACTGGTCGTGGTCTACAGTGAGTTAGGGCGGGAGGAGGAAGCTCGGGCTGAAGGAGTAGAATTTCTGAGGATCACGCCTCAATTCTCAGTAGAGAAGTGGAAGCGGATGGCTCCCTACAAAGACCCGGCGGTCATCGAACGTTTTGCCTCTGCCTTACGCAAGGCGGGGCTGAAGTGAGTACTGAGTGCTGAGAAAAAGAAGCAATGGCTCCTACAGCAAAAAAAGGGGCGGGTTTGTGGCCCGCCCCTTTTTTTCAACCTATGCTAGGCGAAGGGCTATTGCCCCGCGCGCAGCACTTGGCCCGGCAGTGCGCCAGTGTGTTTGCCGTCTTCGAGCAAGACTTGCCCGTTGACGAGGGTATAGTTCACACCTTTAGCAGGCATGACCAAACGACGACCGCCACCAGGCAGATCGTATCGCATCTCGGCGCGTTTGCCCGAACCGATCGTGCTGAGATCGAAGATCGTCACGTCCGCTGCCTTGCCAACCGCCAAAGCGCCCCGGTCTTTAATGCCGAAGAAATTGGCGGGCTCGGAGGTGATGCGCCGTACTGCGTGCTCTAGCGTCATCGCGCTCTTGTCACGCACCCAGGTGCCGATCAGATAAGTGCAGTAGCCAGCGTCGCACAACATATCAACGTGGGCTCCGCCATCGGACAGACCGATCATCGTGCGGGAGTCGGTAATGAGTTCGGGAATCCGCTCTTCGGTGGCGTTGAAGAGTTCCATCGTGAACTGCGTATTGATGTCATCTTCAATCGAGAGATCAAAGAACGTGTCGAGCGCGTTCTTGCCGCGATCCGCCGCCACTTGGGCCACTGTCTTGCCTTCGCAGGCTTTCAGCGCTGGGTTGGTGACTTCTTTCACCACGAGACGGCTCCACAGGGTCTTGTCCGAGAAGATGCGTGGTTCTTGCAGCGCTTTGCGGAACGCCGCGCGGAAGGATTCTTCACGATAGAGGATTTTCTGGGCGTCCACCGTCTGGTTGAAGGCTGGCTTCCAAGACGGCATGTTGGCGAAGATAAACGGGTTGCGTAAGTTAATCTGAATGATCAACGGACGGCAGGTCACTTGCGGGATCGCACCCTTCTTGAGCAACGCTTCGGTTTGCCGCAGGGTTTCCTGACACATGTCGGGTCTGTCGTCGCGATTGAGTAACGCTAGCCAGGTGACTGGGCGCTTGCTCTCAGTCAACAGCAGGTTCAACAACTCGTAATCGCTCTCGGAGACATAACTCGGAGCGTCATTCAACGCGAGTTCGATCACGCCGCGTCCCAGATCTCTGAGGACGTTGCAGTACGCCGTGAGTTCTTCGCGGCTGGACAGGCGGCACGCCAACGGGCGACCCTGATAGCCGATGTGTTGCGGACCATTTGTGGTCGAGAGGCCCATCGCGCCGGCAGAGAGGGCTTCGCGCAACAGCGCTGCGATCTTCACAATCTCTTCCTTCGTGGCGGCGCGCTCCATCGACTCTTCACCCATTACAAAATGACGGAAAGGGGTGAGCGGAGCCATGAAGCCGACATTGAGACCAATGCCGCGCTTCTGTGCAGCATTCATGTATTCCGGGAAGGTGGTCCAGTCCCACGTCACGCCTTTGGCTAATACTTCAAAAGGGATGGCTTCCACGTTCACGAGATCCCAAGCTGCAATCTCGCGGGTTTCAGGCTTACAAGGGGCCAGGCCGACGCCGCAGTTGCCCATGATGTGGCTGGTCACGCCGTGCCAGGACGAACACGTGAACAGCGGGTCCCAGCAGACTTGCGCATCATAGTGCGTGTGGGGGTCAATAAACCCAGGGGAAACGATCAGGTCGGACGCGTCGATCACGCGTTTGGCCCCGTCCGTCACTTTCCCGATTGCGGCGATCTTGCCTCCCGCGATCGCAACATCCGCCCGAACTGGCGCCACGCCAGTTCCATCAACAACCGTCCCATTCTTAATAACGACATCGTATGACATAAAAGAGTCTCCCTCCTTATTCGGATGGCAGCAGTGATTTACCTACCCTATCCTCAATTGAGGCACATGAAAAGAGTTTGCCTAAGAAATCTCTTGACGTTTCTTGCGTGTAGTATGGTTCTCGCCTCGGAACATGAACGCCTCCATACTCCTAACCCTGCATTTTTACAATCGCTTTCGTTATGGAACTAAAGAAGACGACGAAGTGACGGTAGCAGCAAAGTGTTTGCCATCACTTACAATCGTGATCGTCCCGTCACGGTCGGTGCGCAAAAATTGACTATGGACCCTTTCATAGCGCCGCACTACCTCCTGAGCTGGGAACCCGAAGTGATTCTGAAACCCTAGCGAAGCAACGACGAGTTGGGGCGCTACGGCCTCGACAAAAGCCGTGGTGCTCGACGTGCGGCTGCCGTGATGCGGCGCCTTGACAATTTCACTTGCGACAGTGCTGTTATGGAAGAGCACCTGCTGCTCTCCCGCAGCTTCCACGTCGCCGGGAAAAAGGAAGTCGATGTTCCCATGACTGAGCCGCACCACCAATGAGGCGTCGTTCGTGTTGAGGGCAACGGATTGGCAGGGCGGGTTCAGAATCTGTGCATGCACTTTATCAAACTGGGTAGGTTGCAAGGGTGATTCATCTTGGCAAAGTTTGCGGATTGTGGCGCCACTTTGCTCAAGCGCTGTCCACAGTCGAGTGAAGCGCATGTTTGTAGCCCGTGCTCCATTGAACCATAGCTCACGGGGGGTGAAATGCTCGGCCACAAATGCTAGTCCGCCATAGTGATCCAGATCTGGATGGCTCATCACCAGAATGTCAACATGCGCAATTTTGCGACTCCAGAGAAAAGGGGCGAGGATTGCCTCCCCCGTGTCAAATTCTTCACTCGCGAAACCGCCTCCATCGATCACCATGACTTGTGAGCCTGGGAGTTCAACAACGGCGGCATCGCCTTGACCTACGTCAAGAAATGAGACACGCAAGTTCCGATGAAAGTAGCGATCCTGCATCCACATGACACTATCGAGCAACAACGCTGTCATGCATCCTAGGAAAAGAAAGTTGGCTACATTTGCAAAATGCACCTGCGTTGCCGTTAGCCTCCACCAGAAGCAAGCAAAGCACCCATACAACAATAGCAGTTCAAAAAGCGTCGGCGTCACTACAAAAAAGGCGGCGAAGGACCATCCGCCGATCATTTGCGTCAACCATACCCCAGCTTTCGTCACCAGTCCGGCGCAGAACAACATGGGGAGAGCCACGTTGGGATGGAGAAAATAGAGCGTCGCCGCCAGCAGACCGCACAACACAGCGGCGCTGCCCAGCAAAGGGATAATCAGTAGATTGGCAAAAGCTCCGACTAGAGCTACTTGATTAAAGTGAAAAGCAGTCAGCGGCGCGGTCGCAAGCAGAGTGGACATCGACACCAGCAGACACGCCACAATCCAATGTAAGAGACGCCCTTGCCGCTCTGGCAGCCGAGACAGTCTCCGTTCTCGCCACTGTTTCCACCAGGTCGAAAAGCGTCCCATACTGAGCAAAATGCTGAACACGGAGACAAAAGATAGTTGAAAAGAAATGTCGAGCACCGCGCCTGGCCAGATTAAGGCAATCAGCAGTGCCGCCAGAGCAAGACTGCGATAGACCTCTTCTTGGCGGTCACACAGGATGGCAAGCAGATAGACAAGCACCATGACCACCGAACGCCAGGTAGCGATATTACCGCCGGAAAGTCCAGCGTATAACAGAACAGGTGGAATAGTGAGTAACGCCGCCAGCTTCGGCATCACGAAACGTAAGAGGAGATAATGGCTGCGTCCCAGGAGCCACCACCAAGCCCCGTAGGACGCCATTGCCACGAGGCTAATATGTAAACCAGAAATAGATAACACATGTGTGACCCCGGCTCGGGAAAAGGCCGTGCGTAGCTCTTTGGTGAGCCCTCCTTCGTCGCCAACAATTAGCGCTCGCAACACCGCCGCTGTTTGTTCATCTAGGTGTGCAGAGAAAAATGTAGCGATTTCTCTTCTTAAGTATTCAATGCGGTCATGAAGCCAGTTCCCATGCCAGCCGAGGCATTGAATGTTTTTGTCATCCCAGAGAAACGCGCTCACATAGATACGTTGACGCGCCAGGTATCCCTCGTAATCGAAACTTCCCGGCGTACGAAAGTTGCGCGGCGCTCGGAGGCGCACGGTCAAACGGAGCACGTCGCCATAGCGCCAAGGACCAGTCAAAGAGCGTACAGTGAGCAAAATTTTGCCTGTCGCTGGTTGGAGCGCGCCATTACGCCAGAGTTGCAGAGCCTCCAGATAGAGCCTAGCGCGATGGGGAAACCGGTCCGGCTCTCGCAATACCCAGGCGTCGATGGTCACTTCTTGAGGAAGGGTGAGATTGCGGAGATGATTGGCGGGCAAGCGCGGGTGGATTACGCGTTGCAGCGCGAGGTTTGCGACAAAAAACGTTAACAAAAGACAGGAAATCTCAAGGCCAGTGCGGCGCGAACCGCAAACAAAAGCGAGCCCCGCACCGGCTACGAATCCACCACCCCACACCGGAGACGCAACAAGCCAGCCCAAGGCTGCGCAGGCCTGGCCCAATAAATACGCGCCGGTCAAGAGCAGCAAAGTTTGACGCCGCCATACTCGCACGCCTTCACCAAAGGCGGAAAAATAGGGCCAAGGCATGGGTGGTGCGACTCTCCGCGAATTCTTTTGGCGAAAGTTGTCAAGAAAGAGAGGGCGACTCTTCGGACTGATCAGGAGCATCGCTTGTAAAATGCGTGTGAATCGCTTCAGCGGTAGTGTGGGTGATTCCAGAGACCTGCATTAACTCGTCAACCGTTGCAGTGCTTACGCGTTTCAGGCTGCCGAAATGACGGAGAAGCGCTTTGCGGCGAGAAGGGCCCACGCCGGGAATCGCATCGAGCGGTGAACTCAAGCGTTCCTGAGCGCGTAACTGCCGGTGATAGGTAATGGCGAAACGATGAGCTTCATCGCGCACGCGCTGGAGCAAGAACAACGCTGTCGAGTTCTGCCGTAGAATAATCGGATTTTTGCGACCAGGGAGAAACACCCGCTCGGAAGAGTGTTCGACTTCTTCGGCAAACGGATCGCGTTCCGTGCGCATTTTCGCTAGACCAATGAGATCCACTTCGGTAATGCCCAACTCGCGGAACACCTCGACGGCCACGCCGAGCTGCCCTTTACCACCGTCAACCATGAGCAAGTCGGGCAGATCGTTTTCTTCCAAAGCGCGGTGATAACGACGGGTCAAGACTTCGTACATCATGCCGAAGTCGTCGGCGCCTTCGACGGTCTTAATGCGAAAACGGCGATAACGGTTTTTATCGGGCTCCCCTTCGTCAAAAACGACCATCGAGCCGACAGCGAGGTTGCCCTGGATATTCGAGATGTCAAAACACTCGATGCGCTTCGGCGCATTCTGCAACATCAGTGCGCGGCGAAGACTTTCCAAAGTTTTTTCTTTTTGCTCGGCGCCCCGGCGTTTTTCCACAAAACTTTGCCGCGCATTTTCTTGCGCCATCTCGACCAGCCGCACCTTATCGCCGCGTTGAGGATGCGCGACTGATACTTTCTTCCCCTTCCGTTCGCTCAAGATTTCCTCGCGCGCCTCGGCGTCTTCCAGCGGCACTGGAGTGAGAATTTCGTCAGGGATAAACCGGTCACCTTGGTAAAATTGCGTCAACAGTTCCGAGAACACTTCTTCGTCAGGAAACTCGTTGTCATCAAAACTATAATCTAGGTCCCCGATCAGTTTGCCGCCACGCACGAACAAGACTTCGATTTCGACGAACCCCCCTTCACGATACAGCGCAAAAATGTCCTGATCGTTCCCAAGCGGTGTCGCTACCTGCTGCTTCTCGCCGGTCTGTTCAATTGCTCGGATCTGATCTCGTAGACGAGCGGCTTCTTCGAAGCGTAGCGTCTCGGCGGCATCCTGCATGCGTACGGTCAACTGTTCAACCAACTCACGGTTCTTTCCTTCGAGGAGGAGCAGCGCCCCTTTCAACTGGCGTTGGTAGTCGGCTGGATCAATGGGAAGGGTGCATGGACCGAGACAACGCTTGATCTGATATTCAAGGCACGGGCGTGTGCGATTGCGGAAGACCGTGTCTGAACAGGTGCGCAGGGGAAACACTTTGCGAATGACTTCCAGGGTTTCTTGCACGGCGGCGCTAGAGTGAAAAGGGCCGAGATACTTGCTGCCATCCTTCGCTACCTGGCGTGTGAGAAACAAACGCGGCCAGGCTTCCTGTGTGGTAACTTTGACGTGCCAATAGGATTTGTCATCTTTCAGGCGGATGTTATAGCGCGGCCAGTACTGCTTGATGAGCGTATTTTCGAGCAGCAGCGCCTCTTTCTCGCTCATAGTAATGAGCACTTCAACATCAGCAAGCTGAGACAGCAGAAAGGTGATCTGCACCCGACCATCGCCGCCACGGGCGTATTGACGGACACGGGCACGGAGGTTTTTGGCTTTTCCTACATAAATCACTTCACCGGCTTTGTCCCGAAATAGATACACTCCTGGGCTCGTTGGCAGGAGCGCCAGCTTCGCATCAAGAGGGGACTCGGACACGGTGGACGCTTCTTGGCTGAGGATGTCCACATCCACTGACATACCACCAAGCCATGGGCGAAAGCTACGGTCCACACGCAGGGAGAAACGGCCGGACGACTTTCCCGTAAGAGCCTGCCATCTTGTCGTGACGACCACGTTGACTGGGCAACAAGCCACCCGCCTACAGGCTACAGCGCTCTGGAATCTCCCTCCTTTCCCAGTGCAGCCGACAATGCTATGAGAGCACGCAAGAGCAAAACCCGCTTGTTGCGTCTTCCTGCCCCACCGGGGAGAAGACAGCTCTAGGAAATGGAGGGAACGAATGAAGAAATGGACGACTTTGATCGGTGTGGTGTTCATTGCGGGGTTTTTCTTAGTTGCCGGTTGTAAAAAGCCGAAAGAACCACCGAAACCACCACCGCCGGATCCTCTGACCGCGTGTAAGAATGAATGCAAACATGGATCAGAGAAAATGAACAAAGAATGCATCGACGAATTAACTCAACAACAGAAGTTTGACCGCTTGCAGGAATGCACCACCAAGGCGGATGATTTCTCCAGCAGTTGCCGTTCAGAGTGCGACAAAAAATTCCCCAAGGGCTAATCCTACTGGGAAGCTAAATAGAGGCAGTTGAAATCCATGAAGATCCTCGGTCGTGAAGTCCAGTGGATTCATACACATTTCCTCACCGATTGTACGAACCTCTCAGACATGCGTATGCGAGAGGTCGTAAAGGACATGACGCCACATCTACGACAGATGGGCATTGTGTATGGACTCCACTTTACGCAGGTGCACGACGAACGCACCTGTCGGATCGTTTTGGAGTGTATCCCGTTCGCGAAGACCCTGGATCTTATTGAGCAGCAACTACAGGTTGTGGTATGCGATATTCCGTCGCGTCCAGCAATCACCAAAACGGTGCGAGAAGAGCGGTCAGGCGCTGTCCTGACTGCTTCGCGATGAAGCTGGGGTGAACACCCCCTCGTGCTCATCCCCAGGCGCGGTTTCTTCATTGGTTTTCTATTCCACGGCTAATTGATCCCGTAAATTCGCCACGGTTTTCTCTCCGATCCCTTTCACTTTTTCCAACTCGTCCACGGTTTTAAAAGGACCGTTATTCTGACGATATTCGAGAATGGCCTTGGCTTTGACTTTTCCGATGCCTTTCAGCGCGGTCAGCGCCGTTTCATCAGCGGTATTGATGTTTACTTTGGCTATTGGTTTTTCAGCCATGGCCGTAACAGGCTTGAGTTCCGCACTCGGTGTAGTTACGCCCGCCGATTGACCCCACGCCGCGGCGCCATGAAACAGGCCGGCGGCACAAGCCGCGGTCAAGAAACGCCTTCCCCAGATTCGCATAAAGACCTCCAGTTCTCCCTCCTACGAGAGATAGTAATGATTCTTTATTTGTGCCTTAATTCTATAGTAGATGTCAATAGAGTTTTATAAATACTTTTTTAGACTTTTGACGGTCGTGCGTAGATAGACCGAAGGCGCGCCGCCACCGGGGAGCGTAAATAGTCCTTATTTTTCTAACGATTTTTTTCTCGCGTATTCTTCGGAGTTGCAGGCGCCTCTGGCTCCGGCTGGCTCAGATCCGCAGGTGCTTTCGGCTGACTCTTGCTTGGCTTACGAATCAGGATGTTCGTATGCGTGCGCTTCCCAGCATCCCCAGGAATGGCCTTGCTGCTTTCAGGAATATACACATCTGCAGGAGGAACATAAGGCGACACATCCCGAGCATCCCCACCAAGCGGTTTCGCCGGTCCGGGAGTGTGCCCCTGGTCCGCAGCGAAGACGGGCACGGATGACCCTAACGTCGGTGTTACGGCCACTGTGATAGCGATGGCGCGAAGCGCAGATCTCAACGTTCTCATATTAATTGTAGGATGCGCTCGCAGTGGCACAGTGTCAACCGATGAGGTGGAGCCAACTGAGGAGAGAAATTGTTCCTCGTTACATGTGCATGGTCGGCCGGTAGAGACCTTCTCGATGTGAGGGCGCCACAGGAAAGGGGGCGCGAAAAAAAGGCCCGGCTTGGCCAGGCCTCTCAGCCCTGTCGCGTCCCTGCGACGATGTCAGCTCTCTCGATTGGGTGTTACTTGCCATTCTTGCCGCGAGGGCTGCCCACGCCAGTGCAGTAATCCCACCTCGTGGTCGCAGCCGCCCCGTTGCTCCCCGTCTTGACATCGTAGAAATTCGATGGGTACTCCCGGTACGTCAACAACTGCACATACAACAGATTGTCCTCGGCGTTGGTAATGAAAACATGCGAACGCCCTCGATACGGAGGAACTTCTTCCATAGGCAAAGGCCCACATCCCGAACAAAAAAAGGCCAGGCTACCTCCGTGACCAACACGAGAGTCACTCTTGTAACCCGGCCAACTTCAATTACTCTGACAACCCTCACTTTCTGGTAGTGTGATCTTACGGCTCCAGAGAGCAGGCTCTATTGACTTTCCGTTCCCAGATCACTGTAGTTTTACAAGACTTGGCAATACGCCTACAATCTAACAGCTTGTGAACGCAGGGCGCTTTGACACATTCTCTTTGATTCTGTCAAGAATGGGATAGCACATTCAACACCGTAAAAAAATATCATGGACAAAGCCAAGCGATAAAATTTTGTCGCTTTTGTATATCTTGTCCACCGTGATTGACTGACCTGAGGTTGCTACAGCAAGATGCAGGGACCGGAGGTTAGGGGATCGCTGAGAAGCAGAGAACCCTGTGAGACGCACCTATGAACGACATCATCCTCCGCTCTTTCATTGAAGCAGATCTGCCAGCCATACTGGCCATTGAAGAATCGTCTTTTTCTTCGCCCTGGACCCGAACGGCATTTCTCTATGAATTGCAGAATCCCCACAGTCGTCTGACTGTCGCGGAACGCGAGGGAGAAGTCGTAGGCTACATCTGTTGCTGGGACGTGGCGGATGAAGTGCAAATTCTCAATGTCGCCGTTCATCCACATTTTCGTCGGCAAGGAATTGCTGACCTTCTTCTACGATCAGCACTTGAGGACGGACAACGGAGCGGAGTGCAATCCGCCAATCTCGAAGTGCGGGGCAGCAATCTCCCGGCAATACAGCTGTACAAAAAACTCGGGTTTCGCCAGGTTGGGATGCGACGAGGCTATTACGCTGACGGCGAAGATGCACTCTTGATGATTTTGGTTTTCTCTCCGTGACGGAAAGCACGAGGAGACTCGCGTGTTCACGAGAGCAGCGCCTTCACTTCCCGCTCCTTGCGATGCATACGAATCGCTTCGCTACGTGACACTTCGTGGTCATAGCCGAGCAAATGCAAAATGCCGTGGATGAGTAATGTGTGGATTTCTTCGCAGAGTGAATGGCCGTGGCGTTGCGCCTGACGAGCCGCCGTCTCTATTGAGATAATGACATCTCCGAGTAAATGAGGGTACAGTTCGTCTGCAAGCGGAAAAGACAAGACATCAGTCGGCTTGTCTTTCTTGCGATACTGAAGGTTCAGGGCGCGGATCTCTCGGTCGGTCACTAGGGCGAGGCTGAGTTCCGCCTGCGGCTGCCGGAGATGCCGTAGCGCCGTCCGTATCCAACGGCGCAGCTCGGCCCGCCTCATCCCTGGGGCTTTGCCGGAAATGTCGATCATCATACCGCGCCTGTCGTTGGAGGCGGCGGAATTCGCGTTTTTCTTCGGCGGCGCGCTCTTGTTCTTCTTGCGCTCGTTCATAAGCAGTAATGATGTCCTGCACGAGACGGTGTCGGACGACATCCTTCTCGCTAAAAAAAGAAAAGTTGATGCCGTCGATGCTCCGCAGAATTTGTTGCGCCTCTTTCAAGCCAGATCGTGTCCCGATGGGCAAGTCGATTTGCGTTACGTCGCCAGTAATCACCGCTTTGGAGCCATAGCCCAGACGCGTGAGGAACATCTTCATCTGTTCCGGGGTGGTGTTCTGCGCTTCGTCGAGGATGACAAAGGAATCATTAAGCGTCCTTCCCCTCATAAACGCCAGCGGCGCCACTTCGATCGTGCCGCGCTCCATTAGTTTACTCGCCTTGTCAAAGTCAACCATGTCATGGAGCGCGTCGTACAGCGGTCGCAGATACGGATTGATCTTCTCCGCTAAATCGCCGGGAAGGAAGCCGAGCTTCTCGCCCGCCTCGACGGCTGGTCGCGTGAGTACGACCCGACTCACTTTGTGTTTCATCAACTCGGCGACAGCGACAGCCATAGCCAGGTATGTTTTTCCTGTGCCGGCTGGGCCTATGCCAAAAACGATGTCGTGTTTGCGAATCGCGTCGATGTAGGCTTTCTGGGCAATGCTTTTGGGCGTAATGGTGCGACGATGTGAGGATATGTAAACAGTGTCAAGAAATATATCTTTGAGATTTGCGGAGCGATCGCGACTGAGAATGCGGATGGCGTAGTCTACATCACTTGCGTAAACTGGGTAGCCGTTTTGGATCAGTCCGTACAGTTGCGAAGCAACTCGGGTCGCCAGCTCACGCTGGGCGTCATCCCCCATGATGAGCAAAGAAGAACCAGAGGCCGAGAGTTTGACGCCGATAGCTTTCTCGATCGCATGCACGTGTTCGTCTTGTCGACCAAGAAGATCATTAAAGAATCGGTGATTCTCGAATTGCAGACGCGCGGTGTCTCCGCCGGTATGTTCGAGCTGCGGCACAAGCCTCCTTTACGATGCGTGTTCGATCAACTCATACACCTTTTGTAAGGCTTCCTCCAGACGTGACGCGTCTTTTCCTCCAGCCTGAGCAAAATCCGGCCGTCCTCCACCACCTCCGCCAACGAGAGGCGCAATCTGTTTGATAATGTTCCCTGCATGGTATTTTTTCATAACATCTTTACTGACGGCGGCTAAGAGGGCGACTCGTTCTCCTTGCACGGCGCCCAGCACGATGACCGAAGGTTGGAGCTTATCTCGTAGGCGGTCTGCAAGCTCTCGAAGGCCTTTATCATCTACTCCTTCAACACGACTGGAGATGACGTTGACGCCGGCCAACTGACGGACGCCTGCGAGAATGTCGTCGCTTTGCGATCCCGCAAGCGTGCTTTGGAGGTTTGCATTGACTTTTTCCAGTTCGCGATACTGGGTGAGGAATCGCTCAATCCGGTCCGCGACATCTTCTTCCGAGCTTTTGAGCAGTTGACTCACTTCTTTGAGGATGTGCTCGCGTTGTCGCACCCAATCAAGCGCACCCTCCCCAGTGGCGGCTTCTACGCGGCGCACCCCGGAAGCTACGCCGGCTTCCGCCTTAAGCTTGAACAAACCAATATCACCCGTGCGGTTGACATGGGTGCCGCCGCAGAGTTCCGTCGAAAAGTCGCCCATGCGCAGCACGCGCACCCGCTCGCCATATTTCTCACCAAAGAAGGCCAACGCTCCGCTTTTGAGGGCGTCGTTCAGCGCCATCTCTTCACTCGTGACCTCGACATTCTCGCGCACATGGTTGTTGACAATATCTTCTATACGTTGAAGAGCGTCTGCTTTGACCGGACTGGTGTGCGTGAAGTCAAACCGCAAGCGCTCCGGGGTAACGAGTGATCCCGCCTGGCGTACATGCGGTCCCAGAACTTCGCGTAGTGCGGCATGCAGAATATGCGTGGCCGAGTGATTCAGTCGCGTCGCGTTGCGCCGTGGGGCATCGATGATGAGACGAACCCGATCTCCGGCTTGCACAGCGCCTCGCACCACACGACCACGATGCACAATGAGGCTGAGTTGCGGTTTTTGCGTATCGAGAATCTCGACGACATCGCCACGCGCGGTTTCAAGTCGTCCGATGTCGCCGACTTGGCCGCCGGACTCGCCATAAAAGGGTGTTTCCGCCGTGACAATTTCGACTTCTTCTCCTTCTCGAATCGCGTTGGTGCGGCTCTCGCCATTCACCAAAATCGCAAGAATTTCCGATTCCCATTCAGCAACGCGATCTCCCACAAAACGCGAGCGCAAGTCCGTGAGGTTGGCGCTGAGGTACACCGTTCCCTTTTGATGCTCGCGGGCCCGAGTGCGCTGTTCGGTCATGGCGTTCTCGAAGCCGGCGCGATCGAGGTTGAGTTCCTCTGAAAAGAGAAAATCTTCGGTGAGATCAAGGGGGAATCCGTAGGTGTCGTACAAACGAAACGCCACATCGCCAGCGAGCGTTTTTTGGCCAGCACGGCGGAGCTGGGCGATTTCTTGCTCCAGCAAAGCGAGCCCTTTGCCCAACGTGTCGGAGAAGCGCTCTTCTTCGTTACGGACCACTTCGGTGAGATACTCTTTGCGTTCGACAAGTTCCGGGTAGGCTGAGCCCATGAGCCGCACTACACTTTCGGCCACTTTGAAAAAGAATGGACCCTCAAAGCCGAGCAAGCGTCCGTGGCGTAAGGCGCGACGCATGATGCGACGGAGCACGTATCCGCGCCCTTCGTTGGTGGGCACTACACCATCTGTGATGACGAACGAGGCTGCACGGGCATGATCAGCGATGACGCGAAAAGAAATGTCCGCTTCCGGGTCTTCACC
This sequence comes from uncultured Enterobacteriaceae bacterium, assembly GCA_964441775.1. Lineage (GTDB taxonomy): Bacteria > Desulfobacterota > Binatia > Bin18 > Bin18 > SYOC01. The sequence goes on along the minus strand of CAYTVL010000008.1, from coordinate 157,362 downwards.
ATATCGCTTGCTCGTGAGGTCTTCGGTGGCGCGGATAATGTCACGCAACAGGTCTGAATCATAGTTGCCGCGCACCTTCTGTATCACTGACGCCACGCGTTCGAGTCCCATCCCTGTGTCGACGTGTTTCGAGGGTAACTCGGTAAGCGACTGATCGGGGTGGCGATTGTACTGAATAAAAACCAGGTTCCACAACTCGATGTAGCGTGGACAGCCGCCGTTGACGGCGCAGGTATGGCCAGGGGTATTTTCTTTTTCACAAAAGCCAGGACCACGGTCAATGTGAATTTCCGAGCACGGCCCACAAGGCCCGGTTTCGCCCATTTCCCAAAAATTGTCTTTTTCCGCAAAGCGCTGAATTTGATCTATGTTGATGTCTGTAAGTGTCCGCCACCAATCTTCAGCCTCATCATCAGTCTTGTAGATCGTTGCCCAGAGTTTGTCCTTAGGAAGTTTCCAGACGTTGGTGAGCAGGTCCCAGGCCCAGAGGATCGCTTCCTTTTTGTAGTAATCGCCGAATGACCAATTGCCGAGCATTTCGAAGAAGGTGTGGTGATAGGTGTCCCGACCGACCTCTTCGAGATCATTATGCTTGCCTGAGACCCGCAGGCATTTCTGGGAATTAACCACACGCGGCTGCGTTGGAAGATCAATACCGAGAAAGATATTCTTAAACGGCACCATACCGGCATTGGTGAAGAGCAACGTCGGGTCGCTTGCCGGAATAAGAGAAGCGCTGGGCACGATTGTGTGTCCGCGCTCGGCAAAAAATTTGAGGAAACTGTCGCGAATTTCTTTCCCAGTCATCGAATTATTTTTCCTCTGTCTCTACGGGGCCCGGCTGCTCGCCGAGAAGGCTCTCAACGACTTCTTGGTCGTATCCGCGACGCAAGAGCAGCCGGGCCGCCCGCGCGTAAGTTTGAGGCTGTTTTAGCGCGTCTGCTGAGAAACGGCTAGCGAGGAATCGTCGCGCGTCCGCTAATTCCTCGGACTGTTCTTTGGGTACAAGGGCGACCTCTATGTTGGTTTCCTCGATCCCTTGCTTCATCAGCGTTTGGCGGATGCGTGCGGACCCAAATCCGCGCTTGCGTAGCTGCTCGACTTGGTCTTCCGCCAGCCGAGCATCGTTGAGATAACCTTGTTCCTTGAGCCGTGCGACCGCACGGCTGACCGCGCCAGCAGTGAATCCCTTAGCAAGCATCTTTTCGGTTAATGCGTGTTCACTGTGCGCACGACGAGCAAGGAGGCGATAAGCATAGTCGAGGGGAGTGAGATTAGTACTTGAAGGACGCTGCGGAGAGAGACCGTCTCTCATACTGTCATTTCGACCTTAACGCGTTTGTAGTGTTAGTATTCAGCGACAACTAGTGGCCTTGTGATCCCGCTGCATATTCCTGCACTGGGCCGTCCATTCCCCACATCACCCGCCAGGTTCCATCCTCCACCCGCTCGCAGATCTCCAGATAGCGCAATTCGTTTACCGTCTCACGACCGCCGACAGCATCTTGGGTCAGCAGAATGGTGCCCCGCACAAAGGCGAGGTCGCCCCGGATCAGGATGTCGTCCGGTCGCACGGTCACATGGATGCCAGGACGCGCTATCACCTGGGCATAGTACTCGCGCCGCTCGGCCTTGGTCTGAACAGGATTCCTCAGGTTAACGTCGACGTAGGTATCGGCATAAAAGCGCATGATCCGGTCCACATCACCAGAGTTGAACCCCTCCTCAAATTCGTGCGCCACATTGTGAAGAAACTTCTCGTCTTCTGTCACGCTGTACCTCCTCGCCTCCTGGTGCTAATACCTATAGAAACAGCGATCGTCTGCTTCATGGCATCTCCTTGATGCAACATCCGGTTCCCCAAGCCATTGAGTCAGGATTCATTCTCCCTCTATCCCTGCGCCATCGTGCGTTACTATCCCAAATTTTTCTCGCACTTTGACCTCGATCTCATGCAAGGTCTCAGGATGTTCCTTGAGATATTCTTTCGCGTTTTCACGACCTTGTCCAATACGTTCGCCGCCAAAGGAGTACCAGGCCCCGGACTTTTCAATGATGCCTTGCTCGGAGCCAATGTCAACAAGTTCTCCTTCCTTTGACACGCCACTGCCATAGAGAATATCGAACTCGGCTTCCTTGAACGGTGGGGCCACTTTGTTCTTGACCACTTTCACTTTGGTGCGGTTACCGACCACTTCTTCGCCTTGTTTGACTGCTCCGGTGCGGCGAATGTCTAGACGAACAGAGGCATAGAACTTAAGGGCATTGCCGCCCGTCGTAGTCTCGGGGTTGCCAAACATCACGCCGATCTTCATGCGCACCTGGTTGATGAAAACCACCAACGTCTTCGAGCGCGAAATCGAGCCCACGAGTTTGCGCAACGCTTGGGACATGAGACGTGCTTGGAGTCCCATTTGTGGTTCACCCATTTCTCCTTCGATTTCCGCGCGCGGTGTCAGAGCGGCCACGGAGTCCACCACTACGACATCGACAGCGCTGCTGCGGACCAGCGTCTCGGTGATCTCAAGCGCTTGTTCGCCATTGTCGGGCTGAGAGACGAGCAACTCTTCAGCTTTCACGCCGAGCTTGCTGGCGTAGCCTAAGTCGAGGGCATGTTCGGCGTCGATATACGCACATGTTCCGCCTTCCTTCTGCGCTTCGGCAACAACCTGCAGCGCCATCGTAGTCTTTCCAGAGGCTTCAGGGCCATAGATCTCGACAATCCGCCCACGCGGCAGGCCGCCAATGCCAAGCGCCAGGTCTAAACTTAGAGACCCGGTAGAAATCGTGGCAAGATCCTGGATGAGGGCGCCGTCCCCCATTTTCATAATGGAGCCTTTGCCAAATTGTTTTTCGATCTGGCTGACGGCAAGGTCAAGGGATCGTTCGCGGTCGCGTTCTTTATCGTTTGCCATACGGTTGTGCTCCTGCAATGTTGTGAAGAAGACTCGACATCGTAAAAAGCCTGTGGTGACGACGATCTTGATGAGCGACGGCAATGTCTTTCTTATGCAGCGTGTTGAAAAAAGGCGGCGCCTAAAGAAGTGTACCTTGGACCATCTGGTCGCAACTCACTCTGATACAGCGTCATGTGATCAATCGTACTTTCCCCAAAGTAAGTCTGTTCGTGTGCTTTCAAGATAAGCAGGACCCGCTCCCATCCTCGTAGGGAACGAACGCGACCCAGAGTCAGATGCGGTGTGAATGCTCGCTCTTCCGGCGGAAAATCGAGCGGCAGTAAACCAGTTTCAATCGCTTCGCGCAATTCAGAGATCCTTTCCCCTTGGAGTCCCGCCCAAAGTACACGTGGTCGACGCGGATGAGGAGACGTTCCCAATCCTTGCGCAACGGCGCGGAAGGGTGGCCGCTGTTGCGCAAGCCCATGCAGCACAGATAAGACTGGTTCGACCTGACTCCGCTCAATGTCTCCAAGAAATTTCAACGTCAGATGGAGACTCTCGACGCGAGTCCAACGAATGTCCCCTTTTGGTTCTTGTAGCAAGGTTCGCACTTTCGCTATTTCTTCGATCACCAACTTGGCCAACGTAACTGCGATGAACGTGCGAATCAAGAGGGAAAACCTCAGAATAATGAAAAATTAAAAAGGAGGAGACAGGAGCAGAGGAAAAGCCCTCAATGCTCATTTTCCTCTTTGCTTCGGTTATCTTCTAATAAAGCCGGATTCGTTAATGGGAATGCCAAGCAACGCGCGGCGCACCCAATCAAGCACGAGCTGTGAAACCAGCGTCTTAATCCATTCGCGATTGCCCCATAGCTGATAGCGGCGTGAGACTAAAACACCGTCGGCAGCTAAGGCGATACACGCTGTGCCCACCGGTTTCTCGGGGCTGCCCCCGTCTGGTCCGGCCACGCCAGTCACCGCGACCCCGATGTCGGAGCCTAACCGTTCACGCACGCCTTGCGCCATTTCACGGACGGTTTCTTCACTAGCTGTCCCATGCTGCCGCACAGTTTCTGAATTGACGCCGAGTAGATTCGTTTTGGCCGCGTTCGAGTACGCCACCACAGTTCCGCGAAAATACGCAGAACATCCCGGCACGTTCGTGAGGCGATGGGTCACCAGCCCGCCAGAGACGGCTTCGGCGACGCCGAGCGTCTTCCTTTGCTCCTTGAGCAACTGGCCGACAACCTCTTCCATCGTGACATCGCCCTCGCCGTAGACGTACTGACTAATACGTGAGCGAATCCGGCTCGAGAGCTCTTCAAGTCGCCCTTCGACCTCATTTTGTTTGCCTCGCACGGTCACTCGCATGGAGATTTGGGGAAAACTGGCGCGAAACGCGAGACGCCCCTCTTCGTCGCTGACCGTACCTTTGACGGCTTCGTCGAGCCCCGACTCGCTGATGCCAAACGTTTGGAAGGTCCGCGTCAGAAAGACATCACCACTGCCGCGCATGTCCCGCAACCACGGCAGCACGGTTTCCTCCATCATAGGTTTCATTTCACGCGGAACGCCGGGAAGAACGATGAGATATTTGTGACCGTGCGGCGTGTCCAAGTCGAGGCGATACCCAGGCGCCGTGCCGAGATGGTTCGGGATGATGACAGAACCAACGGGGAATTTGGCTTGTTTGAGATTATTCTCCGGCATGGGTCGGTTGAGCGACGCGAACACGCGGCGAATTTTGTCAGCAATTTCTTCGGAAAAGAAGAGATCGACACCGGCAACTTTCGCTACTAGTTCCGTAGTGAGATCATCCGCCGTCGGCCCAATTCCGCCGGTAGAGATAATCACATCGGCTTGCTGCATGGCCTGCCGCCACGCCCAGACGATGCGTTCAGCCACGTCACCGACAGTGAGCACAGCGGCCACCTCAACGCCAGCTTCCACCAGTTTGTCCGCCAGGTAATTGGAGTTGCTGTCAACAACTTTACCAGTGGTGATTTCATCGCCAGTACTGAGAATCGCCGCACGTTCGATCATGGCCGTTCCTCATTTCATTGTTCTATAAATTTTTCGCTAATTCGTCACGGAAATTGGGGTGGGCGATAGCGATCAGTGCTTCCGCCCGCGCGCGTAAATCTTTTCCCTTGAGCCGCGCAATACCGTACTCCGTCACGATGTAATCCGTGCAGAATCGCGGCGTCGTGACAATGCCGCCAGCCAACCGAGGAACAATCTTCGAGTGTTTGCCGTCTTCCGTAGTAGAAGGAAGCGCAATAATGGAGACGCCACCATCGGAAAGGGCTGCGGCTTCGACGTAATCTAAACTGCCCCCCACTCCACTGATCTGTACATCGCCGATAGTTTCTCCGTTACTTTGACCGTGTAAATCAATTTCGACCGCTGAATTGATCGAAGTGAAACGCGGCAGCTTGGCGAGCAGCAGGATGTTATGGGTGACGCTGGAAGTCACCATTTCCACGAGCGGGGTGCGTCCGCAGAAGGCGTACAACTCTTTGTCGCCCGCGAGTTCGCCGGTGATGATTTTGGGAGTGTGGCGGACCTTCTCTACGAACTGGATCAACCCTTGAGAAAGCATCCCGGAATAGAGGTTAATGCGCGGCTTTTCCGCGAGACGAAATAACACCAAGTCCGGCACGGAACCGACGCCGAGCTGCACCCACGCATGATCGGGAATCAGGTCGAGCACATAGTTAGCGATCTGCGTATCCCGTTCGCTTTGGTGCGGGGTGTGGTACTCACCTATGGGCGCTGAAGACTCGACCGCAAAGTGAATTTTTTCCACCGGGACGCGACTGTTACCCGCCGTAATCGGCATGTTGGGGTTAATTTCAGCAATGACAATGCGGGCGCTATCGATAAAATCCTGATAAAGGCTCACGGAAATTCCCAGGCTCACCGTTCCATCCGCCTCTGGTGGTGAGACTTGCGTGACGACCACGTCGGGCTTCACCGGGCCGTTTTTGTTGACCAGTTTCGTGATCTCGCTAAAGCGCATCGGCGAGAAATACGCTTTTTTCTCTTTGAAGAGATGTCGGATGCGCGGCGCCGCTTGCCACGTCACATACCGAAAGTTTGTGCCGAGCCCGCGACGTAAAAATCCGTAGTCGCCAAAGGCTAACCCCGAGTAGATGGTCAAATTGCGAAAGCGATCAACACCCTGTTCAAAGGCGTCATACAAAGTGGTCGTCTCGACACAGCCGTGTGGAAAGATGGCGATACTACCATCAGGAATCGCGGCAATGGCTTCGGAAGGAGTAACAAGTTTCATAGATATGCTCGTGAGTGTTCAGGGGATAACCGCATACTTAATGCCTTGGCCCTGTTGTAACAGGTCAAAGGCGTGCGACAACTGCGTGAGTGGATAGGAACCGCTAATAAGCGCGTGCGCTGGGATCTTGCCAGAAGTTAAGAGATCCTTGGCGCGGCGGACGGCTTGTGGGGTGAAATGAAAAGGGCTGAAGACGCGCACTTGGTCATAGTGCAACCGATAGGTGTCGAGCGAGATGGACGTACCCGGCGGACAGCCGCCGAAGAACACCACTTGCCCGCCAGGGCGTGCTAACAAAAACGCTGCCTCCCATACGCGCGGTTGTGCCGTGCATTCAATGACCAGGTCCGCACCTCGACCCGCAGTCAAAGCAAACACGGCAGCGTGTGCATCCTCCGCCGCCAGAGGAATGATACTCGTCGCCCCGAGTTCTCGGGCGATCTGAGCGCGTTGGGCATTGCGGGCTACGACATGCACGTGCTCAACACCTAACGCTTTAAGGACGACGACGTGCAGCAAACCAAACGCCCCGGCGCCAAGCACAACGGCAATAGCCTCTGGACGAATCGACGGCTGTTGTAGGGCGTGGACCACACACGAAACTGGCTCTAGAAGGGCGGCTTCAACAAACGACAACGTAGCCGGCTTGGGAAAGAGATTCGTACGAATCACACGCGCGGGCACGGTGAGGTACTCCGCATAGCCGCCGAGCACCATCGTCTCCATAATCGATTCGCACAAGGTTTCTTGTTGTTTTTGACAATAGAAACATTCCCCACACGGAGCGGTGGGAGCCAGCATGACCGCGTCGCCTTCACGCACGCTGTCGACTCGTTTTCCTCGGGCAGCGATCGTCCCAGCATATTCATGACCGAAGCGTGTGGGCATGGGCCACTTGGGATGACCGCGCCGAAACGCTTTCAGATCCGTACCACAGGTCAACGCGGCATTGATCTTCAGCACGACTTCGTCAGGCCCTGGAATCGGCAGAGGAATGTCTTCATACGAGAGCTTTCCGGGGCCGAGCAACATGACCGCTTGCATATACCTAGTCTTCCACCGTCTTTGTGTTCATCGACGAACCAAGGGCCACGCAACTCAGGGTCTTCGCCTCAAGGTAAACGTCTTTACCATAGCAACGGGCGCACATGGAAATGGTAGTGATCGGGGATTTGCCGCATCTGATGATCGAAGATCCATTTGGGAAACTTGCCAGCAAATCTTTGTTCGGCGACCAGTGCGAGCGCCTTTTCCATATAAGCAACTTCCTCCAGCGATACCTCAACCCGATGCTCACCGAGCACGACAATGGGCACCTCGCACGAGTCGCAGTCCAGAATAGTGAAGCGAAACGGGTGATGAAATTCCGCATACCATTGCGTATAAGGAACAAGTGCACACAAATCGCATGGCCGATCAGCCACAGTGGCATCCCTCCTTTCGCCCCGATTGCACGGGACCAAGCCGCGCCGCATCATCGCTGGCGGCATCTTACGGGGGAGTCTAGAGAATGGCAAGGCGTAGAAATGCACGAATCACGCAACGCGCCGTCGGGGTGATAGTAGTTCTCGTCTTCGCTGGCTACTTACTGTGGGCGCTGAGAACGGAAGAAAAATTTCGCGTCGTGAGCAAGAAACTGGAACGCACGAACGCTGGCGTCGTCGTCAGTGGGGAAATATACAACGCCGCTTCCACTGCCACTGCTGTGAAGGTTGAAGTAACCTTCTTTAGCAGCAGTGGGCATAAGCTGGGCGAAGAAGTAGTAGATCTCAGCAACCTCCCGACGGGCTCCTCGACCGCGTTTCATACTCAACCACAGCAGCTTTTCGACGTGCAAGATTACAGCATCTTCATCAATACCGGCAAGAACATGTACGGCAATTAAGCGGGGACGGTCATGAATAAACCTCTTCTTAACGCTGGGGCAGCGGTTGCTGATATTCCTGATGGGGCTAGTCTTCTCATCGGAGGATTTGGCGTCTTGCAAGGCTGGCCGCATGAGTTGCTGCTGGCGTTGCGGGAGCGTCGCGTCAAGGATCTTACGATCATCTGTAATTCTCCGGGGTTTGGTCCTTACTCGCCGCAGATACTGGCTGAGAATGGACAGATTAGAAAACTCATCGCCTCCTTTGGCGGCTACTCGTATCGCGTGACCCCGCTTGCTGAACAAATTGGACGTGGCGAGGTTGAATTCGAGCTGGTTCCGCAGGGTACGCTGGTTGAACGTATCCGCGCAGGCGGAGCTGGCATTCCAGCCTTTTTTACCCCGACTGGAGTCGGAACGGTCATTGAGGAGGGAAAAGAGAAGCGCGTATTCAATGGACGTGAATATCTCCTGGAAACCGCGCTGCGAGCCGATTTTGCTTTGCTTCGCGCCCATAAGGCTGATTCGTACGGCAACCTCATCTATCGCCGGACCGCGCGTAACTTTAATCCGCCGTTCGCGACTGCGGCAACCGTGACTATTGCTGAAGTCGATGAAATCGTCGCTCTAGGTGGGCTCGATCCCGAAGCCGTCGTGACGCCGGGAATTTTTGTTCAACGACTCGTCCGTCGCGAAACTCCCTTAACAAAAGAGACGGTGTCCGGGCTGATGCGCACGATGGGACGCACGATTACGGTCACTGATGGCGCCACTGAGAACAGCCGGGGCCTCTCTCCGGAACTGATGGCGTTGCGGGCTGCGCGCTTGTTGACGCCGGGGCAGTATGTCAATCTGGGCATTGGTCTCCCCACCTTGGTGTCAGATTTCATTGCTGAAGATATCACTTTGCATGCCGAAAATGGCGTGCTCGGTTACGGGGCGCTCGCACGGCCTGGAGAAGAAGATCTTGATCTCTACAATGCCAGCTCGCAGTTGGTGACGCTCACACCAGGCGCCAGTTTTTTTCATAGTGCTGACGCCTTCGTGATGGCGCGCGGCGGACATGTGGGCACGGTCATCCTCGGCGGCTTTCAGGTAGCTGAGAGTGGTGACCTGGCGAACTGGAAAACGCCGACGATGAAAGCGGGCGCGGTCGGCGGCGCGATGGATCTTGCCTCTGGCGCTGAGACTCTGATCGTGGTGATGTTTCACACTACTAAGCGTGGCCAAGCGAAATTGCTGCGCGCGTGTACGTATCCTCTCACTGCTCGTCATTGTGTGTCATGGGTCGTCACCAATCTGGCCCTTATCCAAGTTGATACAGGAGGTTTCGTGCTGCGAGAACTTGCCCCTGGAGTCTCCGTGGAAGACGTGCAAGCGGCAACGGACGCTCCGCTCCGTTTGGCGGAAGATCTAAAGACGATGGAGTTTTAGGACTGCCGGTAGTACAGTAGAGCAGCAAAGAAAAGGAACCAGGAAGAAGGATGTATGGCAGACAAAAGTGATTTAGGTCTTGCCCTCCCAGTACGGGAGACGATTGGATTCCGTGGCAGTATGGCACTAGCTCAAGAGGCTGAGAAGTTGGGCTATCGCTCGTTGTGGACGGCTGAGGTGAGTGGTCTCGACGCCGTGACCCAGCTTGCTACGTATGCGACTGTGACTTCGCGCGTGCAACTGGGCACGGCGGTCATTGCGATCCAGAGCCGCACCCCGGTGATGACGGCGATGAGTTTTGCCGCACTCCATCAACTTTCTGAAGGGAGAGCAATTATTGGGGTGGGCGTCGGCAGCCCCATCATCGCTGAACGCTGGCACGGGGTAGCCTATCCACCTGCAGTGTCGGCCATGCGTGAGGCCGTGGCTGTGATGCGGCAAGTGCTCAAGGGCGAACGCACGAACTTCGAGGGGAAATATTATCGCTCGAAAGGGTTTCAGCTCGGGGTTACACTGCCAAAGGACAAGCCGGTGCCTATCTATCTGGCTGCGCTCAACCCCGCTATGTTACGGCTCGCAGGCGAAGTGGCGGACGGGGCGTTATTTAATTATGCTCCATCAGAAGCGATCGGGCCGATGATTGTAGAAGTACGCAAAGGTGCGGAAGCGGCGGGGCGCGATCCTCAGACCATTGACTATGCGATGTATGTGCGCTGCTGTGTCACTGATGATGTCCCGGCTGCCGCGCAGGCGTACAAACGGGAACTTTCCTCTTATGGCTTCGTGGACTCGTACGTGCGCATGTTTACCCGCTTTGGCTTTGGTGACGAGATGCAAGGCTTTCGCAAGCTGTGGCAGGAAGGGAAGCGGGAAGAGGCGCTCCAGTGTATCTCTGGCAAGATGGTGCACACGTTGGCGGCGATTGGACCACGGGAAAAAGCGCAAGAGTACATTCGTGCGTGCCGCGCCGCCGGATTGACACACCCCATTCTCTTTCCTATTGGCGCCCCAAAAAATGCAGCGGTCGAGGTCCCGCGCACGATGAAGGAGCTGGTCGGAGCGTGAGAGGGCTCGAATTGTGTGAGAGGAGGTGCGGCGGCGTGAGACGGATCAGCGTGTTTCTACTTTGTCTTATCGTATTTTTTCCTCTGACGGCATTAGGAAAATCGCTCTACGTCCGTGAGAACATCAGTGAAGCGCTCGTGCGTACAGGCCCTAGCCTTGAGAATAAAATCATTGCCGTTCTCAAAACCGGGCAGGAAGTGACGTTCGTCGGCGAAACCGAGGATCATTACATTGTCGCCACGCATGGCGGGCTGCAAGGCTACGTCTTGAAGTATCAGATGACCGACCAGAGCCCGGTGGAAAAACGCGTTCAAGAGATAGAGCAACGATCTCAACAGAAGATCAAGGAACTCGAAAACCAAACCCAAACTCAAGCGCAAGAATTAGTGACGTTACGTCAGGAGCATACGCAACTGGAGACCACGCGTAAGCAAGCGGAAGATCGCGCGCAGCAACATGCGGATACGGTGGCGCAGCTACAAGCTCAGCAAAGCACGAGAGAAAAAGAAGAGGCCATTCATTGGTTTCTCGCGGGCGCTGGGGTGCTACTCATCGGCATACTGTTCGGTCGACTCTGGGGAGGAGCGGCCCGGAAGGGCAAACGAAACGGCTTGTCATTAAGTTGAGAACGCTGAAGGCTTCAGAGTCATCAAGAGAAAATTGCTGGTCCCTTTGATGCTATGTCCGTCTACCGCCGGCAATGTCGATGCGAGCCTGTGCTCGTTGGAAGGCGGCTTGGGTTTCAGCAAATGCGGGATCGGTGGGAGAAAGTGTTTTCAGCGCTTCTTCCGCTTTATGCAGCGCCATGCGAGCACGCTCGACGTTGATCTCATTCCCCAGCTCTGCGCTGTCTGTGAGGACGGTCATATTATTATCCACGACCTCGGCAAACCCGCCGCTGACCGCCAGAATATGGGATTGCCCGCCACGCTTGTACATCAAGCGTCCAGGCCGAAGAGAGGATAAAAAGGTCGTGTGATTCGGCAGCACGCCGAATTCACCTTCCGTGCCTGGGGCAGTGACTTCGTCCACATCCTCATCGAGGAGTAGACGCTCTGGAGTGACAACGCGAAGTCGAAGAGTTTCTGCCATAACTTTACTAATTGAAAAATTGCATCATCGGGTCATTGAGTCATTGCATCTCTGAGATGCAATGACTCAAATACTTGAGTAGGAGCGATTGCTTACGCCGCAAGACGTTTCGCCTTCTCGATGGCGCTCTCGATGGTGCCGACCATATAAAACGCCTGCTCGGGTAGATCGTCGTGCTTCCCTTCCACCAGTTCCTTGAAGCTACGAATGGTGTCTTTGACGCGCACATATTCGCCTTTGATATTGGTGAACTGTTCAGCCACTTTGAAAGGCTGTGACAAGAAACGCTGGACTTTCCGTGCACGGGCAACGATGATCTTGTCTTCTTCCGACAATTCATCGATGCCGAGAATCGCGATGATGTCTTGCAGATCTTTGTAACGTTGCAACACCTCCTGGACTTTCCGCGCCACTTGATAATGTTCCTCGCCGATGATGTTCGGGTCCAGCATGCGGGAAGTGGAGTCCAACGGGTCCACCGCTGGATAGATACCCAGCTCTGCAATCTGCCGCGACAGCACGGTCGTGGCGTCGAGGTGAGCGAATGTGGTGGCCGGAGCCGGGTCGGTCAAGTCGTCAGCCGGGACGTAAATCGCCTGCACCGAAGTGATGGAGCCATTCTTGGTTGACGTAATACGTTCTTGCAGGTCGCCCATGTCCGTCGAAAGCGTCGGTTGATAACCCACCGCCGAGGGGATACGGCCTAGGAGTGTAGAAACCTCGGAGTTCGCTTGCACAAACCGGAAGATATTATCAAGGAAGAGCAACACATCCTTATGCTCTTCATCGCGGAAATGCTCGGCAATAGTCAACGCCGACAACGCAACTCGCGCCCGGGCGCCCGGGGGCTCGTTCATTTGACCGAAGACCAGCGACGCTTTGTTGATAACGCCGGACTCTTTCATTTCCAGCCACAGGTCGTTGCCTTCACGGGTGCGTTCGCCGACTCCACCGAAAACGGAATAACCGCCGTGTTGGGTAGCGATGCTGCTGATCAGCTCTAAGAGAATAACGGTTTTGCCGACGCCAGCACCGCCGAACAGTCCGACCTTGCCGCCCAGTGGATACGGGGCTAGCAGGTCAACCACTTTAATGCCGGTTTCCATAATTTTGGCCTCAGTCGCCTGATCGACAAAAGAAGGGGCAGGGCGATGAATCGGGGACCGCTTCGAATCATCGAGCGGTCCAGCCTCATCGACCGCTTCTCCCACGACGTTCAGGATGCGTCCAAGCGTAGGCTCTCCCACAGGGACGGTAATGACGTTGCCAGTATCGCGCACCGGAATCCCGCGAGTGAGTCCTTCCGTACTGTCCATCGCGATGCAACGCACGGTATTCTCGCCTAGGTGTTGAGCGACTTCGAGAACGAGATTCCATTCTTTATCGCTGATGGCTGAGTTCGTGACCAGTAGCGCATTGTAAATGGGCGGGAGCCCACTGTTCTCAAAATCAACGTCAACGACAGCTCCCAACACCTGCATAACCTTCCCGACATTTTCTCCCATGATGTGTACTCTCCTGGCTGTGTGGGGCATTACTTGAGGGCTTCACTGGTGGAGACAATCTCCAGCAGTTCCCGCGTGATGCCGGCTTGGCGCGCTCGGTTCATATCAAGCGTCAAACGGCCAATCATATCCACAGCGTTATTAGTCGCGTTTTCCATAGCCGTCATGCGGGCTCCGTGCTCGCTGGCGACCGATTCGAGCATGGCGCGGTAAATCAGCATATCGACATAACGGGTCAACAAGCTGGCGATGAGTTCCTGTGGGGCGGGCTCATAGAGATATTCCAACGAGGGACGTTCTGCAGCCGTCTCTTTCGCCGTGACGGGCAAGATTTTGTCTATCGTCGGAATTTGCGAGACCGCAGACCGGAAACGCGCATAGAGCACATACACGCCATCGGTCTCGCCATTGATAAAGCGTTGACTCATGCGAGCGCCAACCTCATGCGCAAGCGTCGGCGGCAACTTGCCAAAGAGATTGATATGTTGCTCGCCAAGCGTGACCGAGCGGCGTTTGAAATAATCAAGTCCACGCCTGCCGACGAATGAGAGCGTGACATGCTGACCAGGGCGTTGGCGGATGAACGCTTCAGCCGCGCGAATTAAACTGGAGTTAAAGCCGCCGCACAGGCCGCGATCAGAGGTGATCACAATCACGTCAATATTCTTCTCTTCTCGTGCTTCCAGCAGCGGGTGAGACAGGGTGGTGCTTTGCGAGGCTAGGTTTTGCAGCACGGCCTCAAGTTTTTCGGCATAAGGTCGTGCGGACTCGGCTGCTTCCTGAGCCCGGCGCAGTCGCGCCGCCGAGATCATTTTCATTGCCTTGGTGATTTGCTGAATGTTGCGCACCGAGGCAACGCGTCGACGAATTGCTTTCAGAGTAGCCATGTGAATGTATGAAGGTGCTGTCTATGACAATCGCGCAACGGGCAGCCGCGCGGAAAACGCGGCTCCTCCGTTTGGTCTTCTATGCTTCTTTATGCTGAGAAACCTTCGTTGAAGTCTTTCAGCGCCGCGCCCAAGCTGGTCTTCAAATCATCCGTCAATTCTTTCTTCGTGCGAATGTCCTCGTAGATAGTAGGATGACGACTCTCCAGGAAACGGCTCAACTCTGTTTCATATTTTTTTAAGGCGGATTCGGGCAGATGATCGACGAACCCATTCGTACCGGCAAAAATGATAACAATCTGCCGCTCGACTGAAAGTGGTTGATATTGTCCCTGTTTCAAGATTTCCACCAGACGCGTGCCCCGGTTGAGCATGCGTTGGGTGGCGGCGTCAAGGTCGGAGCCGAATTGCGCGAAGGCCGCCATTTCTCGATACTGAGCAAGATCGAGGCGGAGCGAGCCCGCGACTTGTTTCATGGCTTTGATTTGCGCGGACCCACCGACGCGAGAGACCGAAATCCCCACGTTCACCGCCGGCCGAATCCCGGCATAAAAGAGATCGGTTTCTAAAAAGATCTGCCCATCGGTAATCGAGATCACGTTCGTCGGAATGTAGGCCGACACGTCACCGGCTTGGGTTTCAATCACAGGCAGCGCCGTGAGCGAGCCGCCGCCTTGCTCTTTACTCATTTTCGCGGCGCGTTCGAGGAGGCGGGAATGGAGATAGAAGACATCGCCAGGGAACGCCTCGCGTCCGGGTGGGCGCCGCAAGAGCAAGGAGAGCTGACGGTACGCAACCGCATGCTTGGATAAATCATCATAGGCCACAAGCGCATGCCTACCGCTATCGCGGAAGAATTCACCGATCGCACAGCCCGTGTAGGGAGCAATGAATTGGAGGGGCGCAGCGGCGGAAGCATTGGCGACAACGATCGTGGTATAGTCCATAGCTCCGGCGCGCGTGAGCCGATCGACCACCTGGGCGACCGTCGATTGTTTCTGGCCGACTGCGACGTAAATGCAGAAGACGTCGCCGCCTTTCTGGTTGATGATCGTGTCAAGGATGAGCGCCGTCTTGCCGGTCTGCCGGTCGCCAATGATGAGTTCTCGCTGGCCACGACCGATGGGGATCATGGAATCGATTGCTTTAATGCCGGTTTGGAGCGGCTCTTTCACTGGCTGACGCAAGACGATGCCAGGTGCCTTGATTTCGATACGCTGCGTAGTTTTGGTGTCGAGCGGGCCTTTACCATCAATCGGTTGTCCCAGGGCGTTCACCACGCGACCAAGCAGCGCCTCGCCGACAGGAATTTCAGCGATGCGCCCAGTTCTACGCACCTCGTCGCCTTCTCTAATCGCTTGGACTTCGCCGAAGACGGCGGCGCCAACGTTGTCTTCTTCTAGATTCAAAGCAATGCCATAGATATCGTGCGGAAAGAGCAACAATTCGCCCGAGGCGACCCCTTCCAATCCGTAGATACGAGCGATGCCATCCCCGGCGGACAGCACAGTGCCGGTTTCGCGCAGCTCGACTTGTTTGTCATACCCTTGAATTTGTCGCTTGATAATTTCGCTGATCTCAGCAGCGCGCAGTTCCATCGTATCCTCTCACTCACGAGTTTCTTTTGTATATGTGTAAATTGCCGATGTTAAAGGTGTTGAGCCAAGGTTTTGCCGAGCCGTTGGAGCTGCGTCTTCAAGCTCGCGTCGTACACACGTCCTTCAATTTCCACCACTGCTCCACCAAGGAGCGCAGGGTCCACGGTTACGGTGGGCATCACAGTCTTTTGTGTGAGTGTGCTGAAGGCGTCGACCAGGGCCTGTAGTTCGTCATTGTTCAACGGGGCCGACACGCGAATGTTGGCGCGTACGCGTCCGAGCGATTGTTCGAGCAAACGCTGATACGACTTTTCGATCAAGGGAAAATCTTTGAGCCGATCATTTTCCGCTAACACCCGGAGAAAGTTGCCCAAGAGCGATTGCGGCTTGAGGGCGTTGGTAAGTTGGTCCACGATCTCTTTTCTCGTTCTCGGGGCAAGATGTGGTAGCGTCAACGTCTTTGCTAGCGTCGGGTCCGCTAACACTTCTGCGGCTTGAGCCAACTCGGTTCCAATGGTTTCGGCTAATTGTTGCTCCTGCGCAAGACCGAGGAGGGCCTTAGCGTAGCGCGTGATTCCCGACATTCTTCTGTACCTCTTGCACGAGATCCTGAATCAACCGCCCCTGATCGGCGGGGGTCAAACGAGAACGCACGAGTTCCGTAGCGAGACGCACGGCTTGTTCAGCGACTTCTTGTCGTAAGAGACGCCGCGCTTCCGCCACTTCGCGTTGAGCGGTCTGTTGCGCCTCGGTACGAACCCGATCCGCCATTTTCCGCGCGTCCTCTAGGATTCTTACTTTCTCTCGGTTCGCATCTTCCAGGGCCTGTTGCCGCAAGCGGTCCTGTTCGACTGCAAGCCCAGCCAGCTTTTGCTCATATTCTCGCCGCAGAGCTTGCGCCTCATCTTTGGCCTTTTGGGCTTCGTTGAGCGCCTGGACGATGGTTACACGTCGCTTTCGTAAACTCTCCCGAACGGCGGGAAGCGCATATTTGCGCAGCACGAAAACGAACAGCAAAAAATTGATCGCGGAAAAAATGAGAACGAGCTGTTGCGAATCGCCCTCTGCATGACCGCCGTGCCCCTCTTCAGCCGCCCAGGCTACGCATGGTGAGACGAGAAAAAACGTCACTGCAGCAGAACCGCTCAACTTGTTTAGATGTTTCCTCATGGTTACGTCAAGGACCTCCCGAGGAGCTTCTGAGCAATCTCGCGAGAAAAATCAGGAGCCCGTTCTTCCAGGGAGCGGCGCGCGTCGCTGATTTCTTGTTGTAAGGTGGCGCGCATTTGCGCTACAACGGACGTCGCTTCTGTCCGGGCAGCATCGAGGAGAATTTGCGCCTCGGTTTCAGCTTCTTTATAGACGGCGTCCACTTGCTGCGACACGCCCGCACGCGCTTCCGTGAGGCGTGTACGATACTGCTCGCCCATCGCTTCGACCTCGGCCTTGATGCTGCTTGCTTCTTTTAGCGCCCCGGCGCTGCGCTCCTCGCGGTTGTGCAAGACCTGAAAGTTCGGTTCAAAAAGAAATTGGCGGAGAAAATTCCAGAGAAAGAGAAACAGAGCAATCTGAAAAAGAAATGTCCAGTCTGGGAACGATAACACGCGTACCGGTCTCCTCTCGTTGCGATCCAACGATCATTCGTTCACTCGCGTTCACTCGCGACCTGTGACTTATGCCCTGCCTTGCTGGTGATGAGGGTAGAGCTCTCAATTTTGCGGATATATCTTTTACTGTCCTTTCAAGCGGCGTACAAGCCCTTCCAGCTCTTCGTTGGAATAGTACTCGATCTCAATTTTGCCGCCTTTCTTTTTGGGTAACAGGCGGACTTTTGTTCCGAGCGAACGCATCAAGTCTTCCTCAAGAGCGATCACATGCACGTGTATAGCGACCTGAGGCGGTGCGGGATCGTGTGTCGTTTCGGAAGGAGAGAACCTCGGTGCTAAAGTCTGCGACACCAAAGTTTCGGTTTCGCGTACGGACAATCCTTGGCGTATAATCTTGCGCGCGAGGTCTAATTGTTGTTCGGGTGAATCTAATCCGAGCAGCGCGCGTGCGTGCCCAACGGAAATATGCCCGCGATCCACTTCATCTTTGATGTCTTCGGGGAGATTGAGCACGCGCAGCAAGTTCGTCACCACCGGGCGACTCTTGCCGACGCGATTCGCGACTTCTTCTTGGGTGAGGTGAAATTCTTCCATCAGTTGGCGATACGCCAACGCCTCTTCAATTGGGGTCAGTTCCTCACGCTGGATATTTTCCACCAGCGCCATTTCCAAGCTCTCGGCGTCACTCACGTCCTTCACGATGACCGGCACGCGTTCGAGACCGGCGCGTTGCGCGGCGCGGAAGCGGCGTTCGCCGACAATCAACTCATAGCCATCGTCAAGTTTGCGTACGACCAGCGGCTGCAAAATGCCCTGGTGTTGAATGGACTCCGCCAGCTCGGCGATGCGTTCCTCGTTGAAGTAGCGGCGCGGCTGACGCGGGTTGGGGCGAATCTCACCAATGGACACGCGTCGATCCGACGGCGTTGGCGCGGTTGGCGGAGCCTCACGAATCAACGCCCCCAAGCCTCGGCCCAGCGCGCGCCGTTTGACGCCGAGAACGGATTCACTCATTGTGATATTCCTTTTGTTAAATTATCACTTTTTGTGACTTCACGCGCTAACTCC
The DNA here is from genome assembly GCA_964441775.1 of uncultured Enterobacteriaceae bacterium. Classification (GTDB taxonomy): domain Bacteria; phylum Desulfobacterota; class Binatia; order Bin18; family Bin18; genus SYOC01. The sequence continues at coordinate 139,045 of CAYTVL010000008.1, read as the reverse complement.
ACGTAACTTTGCGCCCCGCGACACGAGGGGTCGTACAGAATCACCGGCAAGCCGTGACTGGGGCTTTCGCTGAGGCGCACGTTACGGGGGATCACGGCCTGAAAGACTTGTTGAGGGAAAAATTCCCGTACTTCCTCCGCTACCTGATGGCAGAGCTTGTTGCGTGCGTCGAACATTGTGAGCAAGAGCCCTTCAATCGCTAGACTGGGATTAAGTCGCTCACGAATGAGGTCGATCGTTTCCAGCAAGGAGCGGAGTCCTTCGAGCGCATAATATTCGCACTGCAACGGGATCAGCACGCTATTGGCGGCAGTTAAGGCGTTGACAGTCAGGAGCCCGAGCGAGGGGGGACAGTCGAGCACGATATAACGATACCGGGCGAATTCTTGACGAAGTAATGATTGGAGTCGATATTCTCGTTCCTTTATGGACAAGAGTTCGACTTCCGCACCGATGAGGTCGTGATTCGCTGGCAAAACCTCAAGTTTTTCGATCGCCGTCTTTTGCACGGCGTCATAGAGAGAACACTCGCCTAAAAGAACATCATAGAGGGTCAAGCTCTCATCGGTGAGTTTCACACCGATCCCGCTAGTAGCATTTCCTTGCGGGTCACAGTCAACCAAGAGGGTTGGTTCGCCCGCGACACCGAACGCGGCGGACAAATTGATAGCCGTTGTGGTCTTGCCCACGCCGCCTTTTCGATTCGCAATGCAGATGACCTTGCCCACTGTCGCTTCCCTACCATAGGAGGACGAGAAAGAAAAGCGCCCCAAATCAGTCAAGAAGATGGGAAAATCTACTGCGGCGCTTTATATTTTTTCATACGCGATACCGTGCTTTCATCGCTTGATAGCGTTCATACGTATACGGATCAATTTCTGCGAGCGGTAGCGAATCGATTAACGGCGCCAAAGTACTGCGCAACGCTTCTCCACGCACCATCCACTGGTAATATTGTCTCCCGCCATGATTGTAGGGGCCGTAGAGTTTTCCCATAGGAACATGAGTTCCAAGCCAGCGCACCAGTGGTTCGTGTCGCACATGCATGCGGAGAGTGATCTGTGGTTGTTTGCCATCCCCACCGAAATGCCCTTCACCGACTAATAGTCCTAACAAGAAACCTGAAACAAACGGCGGAAGAGAAAGTGTTACATCCTCAGTCATACCTGCATCCCCTTAGCTTATGCTCGCGCCTTGTTCCGCACTTTGGTCTGCGCAAAGTTGTTTCACCGTCAAGTAGCACGTGAAACTTTGCGAGGAGGTTGCTCAAGTTGTTTCACCGTCAGGTAGCACGTGAAACATTTTCTGTTTTGTGAAACGTCACGACTTCTCGTTGTTCTTCACTACCAGGTAAAACATAGCGCTGACGATGTTGTAAAACAAAATCGTGTAGATGAGAATTACTCTCCAAGGCGCGAAGCTCACATTCTAACTGCGGCCCTTTCATTGCCAGCGCAATCCCTCCTGGTTGTATGAAGGGGTGAGAGAGAAACAAAAAAGTGCGCAGGTTCCAGGTGGCGCGAGTCAGCACGACAGCAAAGCCATTGCGGAGGTCGGGTTGCTGCGCTAAAACCTCCGCTCTGCCTTCGTAGACAGTGACATTGGGTGTCTTGAGTTTTCTCGCGACTTCCTTGAGAAAACTCACGCGTTTCCGGCGCGCCTCCAGAAGAGCCACCCTTATGTAGGGGAGCGCAATGGCAATAGGCAAGCCAGGAAATCCAGCTCCGCTCCCGAGATCAAGTACAGACGAGTGTTCTTCCAACAAAGGAATTATGGCAAGGGAGTCGAGAAAATGTTTGCGAATAATTTCGCTGGGGTCAGTCTGCGAGACCAAATCAATTTTTGAAGACCATCGCAGCAGCTCTTCGAAATACACAGTGAATTGAGTCACCGCAGCAGCCGATAATGGCGCTCCGAGCCGTTCAGCGCCCTTCGTCAAGCAAAGAAGATGTTCTTCGGTGACAGACGTCATCTCACGCTGCACCGGACCGCTTGAGATGGATAGCCAGTAAAGACAAGGCCGCTGGCGTGACGCCTGGAATACGCGCTGCTTGTCCCAAAGACACTGGCTGTACGGCGTCGAGCTTCTCACGAACTTCGCGGGAAAGTCCTATCACCGAGCCGTAGTCGAGGCTACGGGGAATTCGTGCTTTTTCAAGATGGTGAAGCCGAGCGACCCCGTCTTCTTGTCGTTGGATATAGCCGGAATACTTGATGGTAATTTCTACTTCCGCAGCGACTTCCTTGGGCAAGGGTCTCGGAGAAGGACTGAGCACCTGCACCATCTCGAACGAGAGTTCCGGCCTTCTTAGGACTTGAGCAACAGACGCGGGGTTTTTCATTGGCGCACTGCCAAAAGCGGCGAGTTTTTCGTTCAGCACCTCACTCGGGACGAGCATTGTCGTTTCTTGTCGGCGAATTTCTTCTTCTATCGCTCGCTTTTTGTCCGTCGTGCATTGTGCATCGTCTTTTCCGGCCAAACCGATACGGGAGCCGAGCGCTCTGAGCCGCAAGTCAGCGTTGTCTTCCCGCAGCAGTAGACGATGTTCGGCTCGAGACGTAAACATGCGATAGGGCTCGCCACCCACGCCTTTTGTCACCAAGTCATCAATCAACACCCCAATGTACGCTTGGTCTCGGCTCAGGAGAAGCGGGGCTTCTCCGCGAAGATTCAAGACGGCATTAATGCTTGCCATCAATCCTTGCGCTGCCGCTTCTTCATATCCAGTCGTGCCGTTGATTTGGCCGGCAAAATAAAGTCCACGCACCAGTTTGGTTTCTAGACTGGGTAACAATTGCGTCGGGTCGGCATAATCGTATTCAATGGCATAGCCTGGACGCATGATTTCAGCTTGCTCCAGGCCCTTGATCGAGTGCACCATTTGCAGTTGCACATCCAGGGGGAGGCTTGTGGAAAGCCCGTTCGGATACACCTCGACCGTGTCTCGCCCTTCCGGTTCAAGAAAAATCTGATGCCGAGCCTTATCGCGAAAGCGGACAATCTTGTCTTCTATCGAAGGACAGTAACGAGGACCGCGCCCTTGAATGACGCCCGAATACATCGGCGAGCGGTCAAGGTTTGCCGCAATTGTTTCGTGAGTTGCACTGTTCGTATAGGTCAGGTGACATGGTAATTGGCTCTGGATAATGCGTGTCGTCGAAAATGAGAGTGGTGGTGGTGGTTCGTCTCCATACTGGGGTTCGAGACTGCCGTAATCGATCGTGCGACTGTCTAATCTCGGGCAAGTGCCGGTTTTGAGACGACCAATGCGAAAGCCCAATTCCATGAGATTGCCGCTCAACCCTTCGGCTGAAAAATCCCCAGCCCGGCCGGCAGCGTAATTTTTAAGACCAATGTGAATCAATCCTTTGAGGAACGTACCGGTAGTAATAATCACTTTTCGTGTGGCAAACACTTCACCAATTTGCGTCTCGACGCCTGTGATTTCTCCATCCTCAACGATGAGACGTTCAACACACCCTTGACGGACAGCAAGATTCGCGGTGGCTTCCACCACCTGTTTCATTCTGCGTCGATAGGCTGCTTTATCCGCCTGGGCACGAGTCGCGTGCACTGCTGGTCCTTTCCGAGTATTGAGCACGCGGAATTGGATGCCGGTCTCGTCAATGGCTTTTGCCATTTCGCCGCCGAGCGCATCGATTTCTCGTACGAGATGGCTCTTGCCAATGCCCCCGATGGCAGGATTACAAGACATTTGCCCAATATGGTCGAGATTCATAGTAAGTAACAGCGTCTTACAACCCATGCGTGCAGCAGCTAACGCCGCCTCGATGCCAGCGTGACCTGCGCCAACAACAATCATCTCGTGGGTCATGATGTTTCCTTATTTCCCGATACAAAACTCACGGAAAATCTGATCCAAAATATCTTCCGACGTTACGTGTCCGGTAATCTCGCCAATATGATCGAGTGCAGTATGCAAATCAACCGCAACCAGATCAAGTGGAAGCGAGGTATGTAATCCTTCAAGGACATTTAGGAGACATTGTTCTGATTTTACCAGAGCGTCTCGGTGTCGCGTATTCGTGACGAGATGAGCTGGTTGCTCCTGTTTCACATGAGCGTCGAAGACAGTCTCTTGAATCCGTTGTTCCAGATCGTTTTTCCCTACGCCCGTTTTGGTGGAGAGTTTTACTAGCGACGCGTGTGGAAAATTTCCTGCGAGCGTGGTCTCGTTGAACACAGATGGAAGGTCTATTTTATTGACAATAGGAATCGCTTTTTTCCCAGCAAGAGTGTCGAGGACCACCGCATCTTCTTGATCGAAGGGCCGAGTCGAGTCAAACACTGCTAACACGAGCTCGGCTTCCCTTGCCCCAGCTTGCGCGCGCGCCACACCGATACGTTCGACTTCGTCGTCGGTATGGCGAAGACCCGCCGTATCCCACAGCACCAGGGGAACACCGCCAATGACCACCGTTTCTTCCAAGACATCACGCGTGGTTCCAGATACAGCAGTAACAATCGCCCGTTCGGTTCCAACTAACAGATTGAGTAAGCTCGATTTACCAACATTGGGTTTGCCAACGATCGCCGTGCGGACGCCCTCCCGATAGACGCGTCCTTGTTGGAATGTCGCAGCTAAAGAAGCAACGTCTTTCAGCAGATCAGTTATTTCTTGCTCAATCTCATCCTGCGCACGGGTTGGAATATCCTCGTCAGGAAAATCAAGAAACGCCTCAATATAAGCAACAATTTGCACTAGTCGCTGACGCAGAGCACTATAGGTTTCAGAGAGCCGGCCGGAGAGTTGTTCCCAGGCAAGTTGCACGCCTTGATCGCTGTTCGCTTGAATGAGATCCCCTACGGCTTCGGCTTGCGCCAGGTCAAGGCGGCCGTTTAAGAAGGCGCGTTTGGTAAATTCGCCGGGCTCAGCCAAGCGCGCTCCTTGCTGTAAAGCAGCAGCGAGGATACGGCGTGCGAGGAACCCTCCTCCGTGACAATGCAGTTCCGCCACATGCTCCCCTGTGTAGCTATGCGGCGCGCGCATAACTGTGAACAACCCCTGGTCAAGAAGTTGCCCGCTGTGCGGGTCCACAAGCTTCCCGAGATACAGATGGTGAGAGCGCAATTGATGGGGCTGGCGTTTAAGCAGGACCAAGCTACGAGCGATGGCCTCCGCCTCAGGACCGCTCAGGCGAATAATAGCCACCCCGCCTTGGCCTGGCGGCGTGGCTATTGCGGCGATGGTGTCTCGTGCATACACGGAGCGTTACGAGGCGGTAATAGGGTTACGAAGAAAAAAGAGACAAAAACAGGGTGGTTATATCAACAAAAATAACGATTACGCGTCGCCAGCCGATACCTGCGCTCCGCCGCGTCCACGCTCGCGGCGCGTCCCTTCTTCCGGTACGATGTACAAACGGCGGAAGTAGCCGCGCCCAATGCTCTTCGTACTGACCAGCGGGTCATTCTCCAGCGCTAGATGAATAACTCTCCGGTCACGAGGACTCAGTGGACTCAGAGCTACAGGTCTTTTGCGCCGTTTTGCGCGTTCGCCAAGCCGGAGCGCGAGGTTTTCAAGATTTTTCCGGCGACGCTCGCGATAGCCTTCCGCATCGAGAACGAGATGCGTGTCCGCTTCATCACTACGAGTGATAATGCGATTGAGGACATATTCGAGCGCGTCCAGGGTTTGTCCGTTCCGTCCGATCAACGCCCCACTATCCTTTCCAGTCAACGTGAGTACGAGTTCGTTCGCGTGTTGCTCGAGGGCCACAGCGGGCTCAGCCTGCATGCGTCGCAAAATTTCTTGTAAAATTTCGCTGGCTTTTTCTCCTTGCTCGCGAGAAGGAAGAAGAGTTTCCATTTCCTCTGCGGCAGCGGGAGGGGTAGACTCGCTGACTCGCACCGGCTCTTTCCTACGGACTGGCGGGATCTTAGTGTCCGCGATCTGCTGGGACAGGGGAACGCGCAGCGTCGCCCGGACACGCGCTTTCTTTCCGCCGATCCCAAGAAACCCTTTCGTCGCTTGGGATAAGACTTCGATTTCGACCCGTTCTCGCTCGACTTGGAGCCGCGCTAACGCCGCAGCAACGGCCTCCTCTATGGTTCTGCCTTCGGCTTCGACAGAATTCATTGCGTTGTGTTCTCCTCCCGTTACTTACACCAATCCTTTTTGGTAGGCGTACTGCTGAGCGATGCTTAGGACGTTATTGACTAGCCAGTACAGCACTAAGCCTGCTGGAAAATTGACAAACATAATCGTGAAGATGACCGGCATGAGCATCATCATTTTCTGTTGCGCCGGGTCCCCCGACGGCGGCGCCATTGCCTGTTGCGCCAACATTGTAGCTCCCATCAGCAGGGTGAGTATAGGGAGGCCGGGAGGCTCAATGAACCACAAGTTCAGTGACCCTAATCGATCTGGTTGGGAGAGGTCTTGAATCCAGCCGAAAAATGGGGCCTGACGCAGCTCGATGGCGTTACTGAGCGCTTGATACAGTCCGATAAAGACAGGCATTTGCACAATCATGGGTAAGCACCCGCCCAAGGGATTAACCTTGTGACGGCGGTACAATTCCATGATCTCTTTATTGAGCTTTTCGCGGTCGTCTTTGTATTCCTCGCGCAGACGTTCCATGAGCGGCTGGACTTCGCGCATTTGCGCCATTGACTTAAAGCTTTTGTTGGACAGCGGAAAGAACGCCAGTTTCACGAGCAGCGTCAGAATGATGATGTCAACGCCAAAATTGCCAGTCACTGAGTGGGAAAACCGCAAAACATACACAAGCGGACGGGCAATGAAATGGAACCAGCCAAAGTCAATTGCACGGTCAAGCGCAGGGCTGACCGCGTTGAGCGCCTCGAAGTCCTTTGGGCCAACATAGACTGAGTACGCAATCGGTTCGTGTTTCCAAGGAATCGTCAGTTTTGCGTTAATTGTCCCTTGGTCCAAATGTAAAAAAAAGTGGGTAACGTCACTTTCCGGTGGGATCATCGCCGCAAGGAAATAGGTATCAGTATAGCCTCCCCAGCGAATATGGGCTGGCCCAAGGTCCTTTTCTTCCTTCTTCAAACTCGTGGGGGTTTCATACACGAACTTGCGATCAACTAACGCCACTGGTCCATGACGCTGACTGGAGGAGCTTTGCCCCGTCTCAGGGCCGTGTATCCAGAGAAGTGAAGCAAAGTTCGCGGCTTCAGGGGCGCCCTCAACCGCGACAGTGAGCGTCATCCCGTAGGTCTGCCCAGAAAAAGAGAACGTCTTCGTCACCCGCACGCCATTCGACATTTGTCCTTGGAATACGATGGTCGCTTGAGATTCGCCATGCACTTGGATGTCGCTACTCTTGGTATCGTAGTGAACCGCGGCATCACTCAGAACTGTATCTTTCCCTTCCAGCCTAAATTCCAGAGGAAGTTCTCCATTTACCCCTTCCGCCACCATTTCTCGCGGCGGACTGTCTTTTCCAGCATCCCCTGGATAGTGCTTCAGACGCACGCTTTGGAGCCTGCCGCCGAGCGAGGTGAGACTGGCAACGTAGACGTCGTTTTCTACCGTGAGTGTCCGCATTGAGGCCGCAATGGATGAGGAGGAGAGCGGCGTTTCTTTTATTTCGACCTTTTGAGCTTCAGTTCCTGCGCTCGGTGGGGTCACGATAGCGGGAGCAGGCTGTGGGGAAGGTTGTGACTGCTGTGGTAGTTGCGGAGGCGGCGGGTACAAATACGAGATCAGCTCCTGATACATAACCAGGATGAGAATAGAAAGAATAATAGCCAACAGGCTTTTTTTATCCATAAGAAAGATGTGGGCTGACTCTTTACAATTTTCCTGTCTTAACGGAGTGGGTCAAAACCACCAGGATGAAACGGGTGACATTTGGCCAACCGCAGGAAGCTCAGACCTATGCCTTTTCCCACCCCGTATTTGTCGACTGCATCCAGAGCGTATTGTGAACAACTCGGATAAAAACGGCAGGTGCGGCCTAACAGTGGAGAAAGGAAGAAGCGATAGAAGAGTAGGACGCTTTTCACCACCAGAACACCGAAGCGCGAGCAACATGACGCGAGGAGCAGTAAAGGGCCTACAAAGTTGTTCTTATGATGGACGCTCGACAAGAGACAACGCCTTTCCCAGTTCTTCAGCGATGTGAGCAAATGGCAGCGTATGCGCTCCCACTCTTGGAATAATCACCATATCATACGCTGGCGCGATTGCTGCTCTCCGGGTACGGAAAAACTCCCGTAAGAGCCGTTTCATACGATTTCTCGCCACCGCATTACCAAAGCGCCGTGTCACGGTAATACCTAGGCGAGACTTTCCGCTTCTCGCTGGAGATAACACTACCACAAAATGAGGACAGTGACGACGCTTTCCACGACTTTGAAGAAAGAGAAACTCTCGACGTGCGAGCAGACGTGCGGACTTTGGAAATGCGAATGATATTCCTGGCGGAGTTAACGACGCGCTTGTTTGGGCGGAATCGAGACGGTCAGGCGTTTGCGTCCCTTGTCGCGGCGGCGTTTGAGAACGGCTCGCCCCGAGGTCGTACTCATCCGCGTGAGGAACCCGTGCGTGCGTTTTCTGCGAACGTTGCTTGGCTGATAAGTTCTTTTCATTGCGCTTCATCCGTTTATGTATTGGTGTTGCTGTTCAAAAAGAGCAAACATATCACCACACCCTGAAAGGTATGTCAATTTTCCCGTCAGCAAAGAGCCGAAGCAATCAATCTCTATGGAAGACACATCAAGATACGGATTTGAAGAGTACCCTCCCTGTTTGTGTGCACTGTCGGACAAGCCGACAGTGCAAGGAGACCGCACGGTTAGCAAGCTAACCGTGGCACACCACAATATCTTGGGGTATTCCGCATATGGAGAATAGACGCGGAACAACCCAAGAGCGATCTGTTCCGCATTTCCAGAGGACGTTTCTTCTACCCCTATCCACAGCTATTTGAGTACGCCTGAGGCCTTTGCTATATGCGTAGCAATGGCGTCCATCAAGGCTGGGGAAAGACAGTCATAGGGTTCGAGTCTCAGTTCTTTCAGTCTTGCCCTGACTGCATTCATATCATTGGGATTGGCGCCGGACTCAATGATAGAAGAGACAAAAGCGGCAAATTCTGGCGGTGCCCAGCCTGCTTCGGACGAGAGTTCGGTGTGGATGAAGTCCAACCCGAAGAACGGATGCTTATCGTTATCAATGCGTCCGTACATGTGCACTCCGCACGCCTTGCAGGCATAGCGTTTAATGACGGCGCTGGGATCGACAACCGCTAATTTGTCCTCATTAGCTGTAACCTTGAGCTGATCGCACGGCACGACTGCAACCTGAGAAAACAGTGCGCCACTCGGTTTCCAGCACTTCGTGCACCCACACACATGGTTATGGGCGCATTGTCCTTTGACTGTCACCGTTACCTTCTTGTCCGCACAGTGGCAGAGCAGTGTACCGCCAGCGAAATTTGCCGCAGCGGATTTTATCCCCCGATCGACTGCTGGATGTATGGATATTGTTGTCGCCATTCTGCGTCCCTCCTTTCCCTGGAATTGCTTACTCCTATAAACGTAGATGTTCTTACGGTACTTGGGAGTTCACGAAAGTGGAAGGACCGGACTCGTCCCTGACTCGACTTCGCCACGTGGATTGGGCAAAATAGAAAGACCATCGCTAACAAGGGTCGATTTCCTCGCCCCTTTTTCTTGTTTACGGAGGACCATGTTGCAGACGAATACGCCTCGACGAGGCGACATCCGGAACGTTGCTATTATTGCTCATGTTGATCACGGCAAAACCACGTTGATCGACGCGCTATTGCGCCAAAGCGGTATCTTTCGTGTAAAAGAACAAGTGGTCGATCGCATCATGGACTCATTTGAGTTGGAACGCGAACGCGGGATTACTATTTTGGCGAAAAACGCGGCGATTGCTTATCATGGGGTCAAGATTAACTTCGTTGATACTCCAGGCCACGCCGATTTTGGCGGCGAAGTCGAACGCTCTTTGGCGATGGTGGACGGGGTGATGCTTTTAGTAGACGCGTCAGAAGGACCCCTACCGCAGACGCGGTTTGTGCTCAAAAAGGCGCTCGAAGCGGGCTTGCCGCCGATTGTCTGTATTAACAAGATTGACAGGCCGGATGCGCGTATCGGTGAAGTGCTGAACGAGGTCTATGATCTTTTTATTGACCTTGGGGCTACGGACGAACAGATTGAATTTCCGGTTGTCTATACCAACGCCCGCGCTGGCATCGCCAAACGGACGCTCGCCGAGGAGTCGGAAGATTTGCGCCCCTTGTTTGAGTTGATTCTCTCCGCTCTTCCAGGCCCCCCCAGTGACACGGCTGCAATCGTACAATTTCAAGTCAACAATCTCGACTATAACGATTATGTAGGGCGGCTTGCCATTGGGCGGATTGTGAGTGGCGAGTTGCGCTCCGCAAATCTGTACACTCTGTGCCGTACCGACGGCTCGCAAATCTCCTGCAAGATCACTCAACTCTATAGCTGGCAAGGACTCAAGCGGGTGGAGATTGAAGCTGCCCAGGCCGGAGACGTTGTTGCGGTAGCGGGCGTTGAGGAAATCCAAATCGGGGAGACTATCTCTGACCGAGAATTTCCCAAGCCGCTGCCGGCGATTCGCGTCGATGAACCGACGATCGCCATGATCTTTGGCGTGAACACAAGCCCGTGGTCCGGTCGTGAAGGGCAATTCGTCACCTCTCGCCGGGTGCGCGATCGTCTGTGGGCCGAGCTACGCAAGAACGTCAGCCTGCGCGTCGAAGAGACCGAATCGCCGGATTCTTTTCGCGTGATGGGACGTGGCGAGCTGCAACTGGCCATTCTGATCGAAACCATGCGCCGCGAGGGCTACGAGCTGCAAGTTTCCAAGCCGGTCGTGATTACCAAAGAAATTGATGGGAAACCCCATGAGCCGATGGAACTGCTGTTGATCGACGTGCCGGAAGAGTACATCGGGGTAGTGTCGCAGTTGCTCGCCGTGCGGCGCGGGGTGATGACGAAGATGGACCACCTCGGCTCGGGCCGGGTGCGCTTGGAATTTTCCATTCCCTCTCGCGGCTTGATCGGCTTTCGCTCTCATTTCCTCACCGATACACGCGGCACTGGTATTATGAATTCGCTGTTCAATGGCTATGCCCCGTGGCAAGGGCCGATTCAAAGCCGGACAAATGGAGCTCTGGTCTCGGACCGTGAAGGCGTTGCCGTTCCGTATGCGTTGTTTCACTTGCAGGAGCGCGGGGTGCTTTTCATTCCCGCAGGAACGCCGGTGTACGAAGGCATGATCATCGGTGAGTATTCCCGCGACCGCGACCTCGACGTCAACGGGTGTCGTGAGAAAAAGTTGACAAATATGCGCGCATCGGGTCATGACGAAGCGGTCCGTCTCACGCCGCATCACGAAATGGGGCTTGAGGACGCGCTCGAATGGGTTGCGGAAGAAGAATTAGTGGAAGTCACGCCCCAGTCGATTCGCATGCGCAAAAAAGTCTTGTCGCAGCAACTACGGCCGAAACGGAGAGAGAGTAGTCAGTAGGGAGATCAATGAAGAATGAAGAATGCAAAATTAAGAATGAACAAAACATGTCGGTGCTCGCAATTTTTCATTCTTCATTGGCCTTGCCATGCCGCCTACTTGCTAAGGAGATCCCATGCCCTTTGCCTATGATCTTGCTGTATTGTTATCTCCTGATCGTGTCTCGACCAACCTTGCTGACCTTGAGCTCGCTTCTCACGATGAATCCTCGTGCCCTGCAGTGTTGCCCCAAGCCGTCGTCTGGCCGTTGACGACTGAGGAAGTGAGCCGTGTCGTTCGCTTCGCTGCTGAACGGGCGATTCCTTTGACGCCGCGTGGGGCTGGGTCGAGTTTGGAGGGGAATCCTATTCCAGTGCGCGGTGGGATTGTACTCGATCTATCCCGCATGGACCGCATTGTCGCCGTGCACATAGACGATCTCCAAGTGACTGTGCAACCTGGGATTGTCTACAATGTGCTCAACGAACAGCTCAAACCTTCTGGGCTGTTCTTCCCACCCTCGCCAGGCGGCAGTGCAGACGTGGCGACGATCGGCGGCATGGTGGCGAACAACGCTAGTGGTATCTACTCAGTAAAATATGGCGGGACGCGCGATCATGTGAAAGCGGCGACGGTAGTGATAGGGACCGGAGAAATCCTCCATCTCGGTACGCGCAGTCGCAAAACCTCATCTGGGTATCACCTCTTGGGATTACTCGTTGGTTCAGAAGGCACATTGGCGATTGCTACAGAGTTGACACTGTCCCTCGTGGGATTGCCGCAAGGCCGACAACAAGGCGCTTTCACTTTTCCCGCGGAAAAAGCAGCGGCGGCGGCCATTGCCGAGATGATGCGCTATGGCGTTGATCTAGCGGCGGTCGAATTTCTCGATCGCCGCTCTCTGGCGGCGCTCAACAAATTTCAGGGCTTTGGCTTAGTTGAGCAACCCTCGTTGTTCCTCGAAGTGCACGGCGCTCCGCAGACAGTTAAGGACGTGTTCTCGGTCGCAACTTCCCTCTGTGAAGAACATGGAGGACAACTGATCTCGTTGCCCGACGGGCGCAATCCGTGGGAGGTGCGGCACTTTACGACTCGGGCCATTCAGGCGCTGAATCCGCGCGCCAAGACGATTCGCACCGATATGGGATTTCCCATTTCGCGGTTGCCTGAAGTGGTTGAACAAAGCTACGCGATTGCCGAGCGACACGGCGTGGTGCTGCACACGTTCGGTCATGCGGGCATCGGCATCTTACATGCGCTGTTGCGGGAAGACCCTAATGATGCGGAGCGATGGGCAACGGCCAATCAAGCGAAAGACGCCATCGTTGCCTTCGTGTTATCCGTTGGCGGTACGGCCTCGGGGGAGCACGGCGTCGGACTCGGCAGTCGCAAGTACATGCAGCAGGAACATGGAGCTGCTGTAGAATTGATGAAAGGGATCAAGCAGGTGTTCGATCCCCACGGCATTTTGAATCCGGGAAAAATTTGGTGACAAGAGAGAAAAAGGACAAATGAAAAGTCTTAGCGTCCTTTCCACCCATTGACCTTCTCGTCTCAAGTCTACGACGTTCTCCTCTCCTACACCTTCCTGGCCGGACGTATCAGCGCCGTGAGCAAGAACGGGAGAATCGTCATGATGACAGCGAAGCTTGCAAAGAGCAGTCCCATATCTGATTGTAAACGTAAAGGGGAAAAAAGCCACACGACGCTCGCTGCCGCGATGATGATTCCCGTCGCCGCACAACCCGAACCCTGCGACGAGGCGTCGCCGTCCGCGTTCAGCATCAGCAGGGCTGGAATCAGAATGCCGCCAGCGCAAACGACCACAGCAGGAAGAGTATAGACGTTGAGATCAATGCGCCCTAGCCAGAGCACTGAGAGCATCACGCCTTGTGAGAGCAGCACCGCCGTCGTCATTCCCAGCGCGGTGCGGAGAGATCTGCCGCTGAGCAATCCTCCCAAAGCGGCGTAGACGGTGAGCATACCGAGGAGACGCCAGTACGATTGCTCAACAGCAGTGTGCATCGCCGCCAGCACGCCAAACAAACCGCCGCCCACGCGAAATTCGACCACGCCATTTTGTTCCCGGGCAATGAAGGCGCGCGCACGCGCCAACACGCGCTCCACCAGCTCGGGTGAGTAGTTTTTGTAAAAAAAGGTGACTGCCGTCGTATGGTAATCGGTCGATAAGAAGCGTTCAACTTCGCTGGGCGTGGCTGCTGAAGAAATAATCCGAAAGATCACTTGCCCCGCGGAGTCGATGTCATTCGGGATGATCTCCCATTTGGGCACGTTTTCATGAAACATCCGAGTGAGGGACTTGGTGAGACCGGTGATGGCTAGAGAGCCGCCGAATTGCTCGTCGTTGGCCATATAGTGCTGAAACGCTTCTAAGGCTTCGAGCGCTTTGGGGTCACGAAAGGCGGCGTCTTTGGGAGCGCGAGCAATGACGATGAGCTGATTCACGCCAATAAACTTGTCATTGACCAACGAGAACGCCTTGTTGAACGGATGAGAATCCGGGAAAAGCGTCGCGCCCAACAACGCCCGGCCCGCTTGGAGCTGCACGGCGGCGATGAATCCAAGCAACGCGAGAGCGGCAAGGCTCCCATGCACAACCGAGGTGGGGCGCACAAGAATGCGAAAGAAGACTGCGCATTGTTCTACGATTCGCGTCCCCCAAGTCGGTGCGCTCGGGGCGTGCAGAGCGGTGGCGAATGGCCAAAGGGGGAGTATTAGCCAGAGCGAAAAAAAGAGTCCAGCCACCCAGCCGGCGCTCAGATATCCCAACGCTTGTATAGCCGGCACGTCAGAACGGGTTAACAGCAGTAAAACAGCCGCATCGACGCAAAGCGCCCAATTCAGAGACCAACCTAAAGTTGCAGCCGTGTGTGTAAGCGCCTGCTCACGGGCGGCCTCCCGGGCGAAAGGAGCCACAACGCTTGCGTAGGAGTGCTTGAGACCCGTGCCCCATTGGCTCACCAGGGCTGCGCCACGCAGGCAGAGAGGAAAAAGCGCGGTAAGGGCGAGCGGGTCTAAGGCCCGTCCGCTGAGGCTGAGGAGACCGAATCCGCAGAGGGCGCCAATGAGATTCACCACCAGCACGCCGCCGCTGCCGCCAAATCCCAACAGTTGGCTGGCAAAAAACAACGCTATCACCGCGCTAATGACCATGAACAGCAAAAAACGGGGCGCGGCGTTGATGATCCACGCCGCCAGCACGAGATTGCCGGTGAAGTAGACGTCAGTTGTCGCGTCTTGCTCGCTTTCCGCGAGGGTTTGCAATCGAGAAAGCACGGCGCGGGGCTCCGCCATGCCATCCCAAAACCCTGCGCGGATGAGGGCCGTTTTTTCATCCGGCGAAACATAGATCCCACGAACGCCAAGGTTGGTGTAGACAGCATTTTTGATCTGGAGGAGTTCTTCAGGTGACTGGGACTGCTCGGGATGCTCCACGATAGGCAAGATCTTAATGCCTTCACTCCGTACATTGATATTTTTTAAACGCGGATGTGTGAGAGACATGACTTCGAAAGGATTCACGCCTTTCGTGTCGAGGAGACCGACGGTCAGCCGATGAATTTTTCCTAATGTCTCAGAAGTAAAAATTGTTCCCTCTCGTACAGTAACGGTCACGATTACGGTGTTCGTCATTTTGAGCATGTCGGTGAACTCTTGATAGAGTTTCACATGCGGGTGTTGACTGGGATAGTAGTCCGACAAGCGAGAAGAAAACGAGACGTGCCTTGCGAAAAGTCCGAAAAGACAGAGCGTCAGGACGATGAAAGTTAATACCAGCGGGCGATGACGCGCTCCCCACAGGCACGAGCGAACAAACATAGTCCCCTCCTTATTGCTTAATCATGGCTACTATATCACCGCTGAGGAAAGAGGACGAGTTGCTCTCCTCCCACTTGCATCAAGGGCTGTTCTGACTTCCCTTTCTCTTTGAGGGTAGCAATGCCGCCGTTGACAAGCCTTTTCTCCCTAGTCTAAGAGAATGAGCACGCTTGCTGAGGGCGGAAGGAGGGAGCCCGGATATGGACAGTGTCAAAATTCAACCCCTGCGATTGTGGGTGGGGGTTGCTGTATGCGCGATCTTCTGTCTGTTGGACCTAAGAAGCGTGGTCGCGCAAGAGGAAACCCGGATCCGCGATCATTTATATGCCGTGCATATGTTTTCCGCAAACGAAGTCTGGGCCGTAGGCAGCTTTGGCGCCATTTATCATTCAAAAGACGGCGGTAAACAGTGGGACAAGCAGGATTCCGGCGTTATTGAGACCCTGTATGGCGTGCGATTTGTCAGTGACAAGGAGGGATGGGTTTCCGGAAAGTCCGGCTTGATCCTTCATTCCACTGATGGCGGCGTCAAGTGGGAAAAGCAAGTCAGCGGAATCACCCATCATTTATTCAACCTCACGTTTCTGGATAACCAGCACGGCGTGGCGGTGGGGGACTATGGCTCTGTGATCGTTACTTCTGACGGGGGAAAGACCTGGCAAGATAAATCTCCCGGTGAAGACGTGTTTCTGTACGCTGTGCAGATGAACAGTTCTGGAAAAGCGTGGATTGCGGGGGAGCGTGGCACTGTGCTGGTCAGTGGAGATTTTGGCCAGAGCTGGCAAAAGCGAGAGACGAAGACGGAAGCAACGTTGCTTGGGCTCAGTTTCGCCACGGACGAGTGGGGCTGCGTTGTCGGCATGGATGGTACGATCCTGCAAAGCGCTGATGGAGGATCGTCGTGGAAACCGTACGAGAGTCCCGTGCAAACTGCGCTTTACAATGTTGTCATAGATGGACAACGAGGCTGGGCCGCTGGTGATGAAGGGGTCATTTTGACCTCATCTGATGGCGGAAAAAATTGGAGCCTCGTGGAGGCTCCGGAAGAACTGTCCCTCTATTGGATGATGGGGATATCGACTGTGCAACAAGGAGCGCTCGGCGTCATTACGGGATCGAACGGGCTGACGTTGCAAACGGCTGGCGACAAAGTGAACTTTGGGTCGCGCTTCAGGAAGCATTAAGCGCACCTGTATGCCCAGGTGATTCCCGATGCCGTGGAGGGTCTCTGGAACCATCAACAGTCGTAATGAGTTGACACCAAAACGCAGAAACAAAAAGCAATCTGAGTAGCGCAAAAAGGGGGCTATTATGTTGCCACGTAGTTGGATGGAAGCGTACATCAATTTCCTCCTCCGATTCCGTTGGTGGGTGATTAGCGCTGTCGTGCTTGTAACCGTCTATCTTGGGATTTATGCGACCCAAATGCGGGTGTACACGAACTTCTTTGATCTCTATCCGCCTGGGCATCCTTACATCCAACTCTACCAGCAATATCGCCGCATGTTCGGCACGGCGAACGTCCTCATGATGATGATCGATTGTAAAGAGGGCGATATTTTTAATGTTGACACGGTAAATAAGATCAATTACGCCACGCTGAAAGTCGTCGAGACCGCCGGCGTGAATCCCTACCAGATCCGTTCACTGACCCATCCAAAGGTCAAGAACATTAGAATTCGCGGCGCCATCATCACGGCCTACCCGATCATGTATCCAGCTCCGCCGAAGACGCCGGAGGATATTGTCCCCATCAAAAAAGCGGTGTACACCAACGAAGGCGTGCACGGTTTCTACGTGTCGCAAGATAATACGGCGGCGTTAATCACGGCGGGCTTTTGGGAAGAGGGCGTTGACTTTCACAATTTGTATGAGCGGATGAACGCTATTCGCGCGGAAGTCCAGAAAGATGGAAAACACACGGTCTACATCAGCGGCTTCCCTATGCTGTACTCGTGGGTGTTCAGCTACAAAAACTACATCTTGGCGGTCATCGGCATCACGATGACCATCATTGTTGCCATGTTATGGTTCTATTTCCGTACGTTCACTGGGGTCTGGGTGCCGTTGTTTTCCGGAGCGCTGAGTTCGCTTCTCGCCTTGGGCGTCGCCGGGAAATTTGGGTTCAACCTTGATCCGCTGGTTTTGGTCGTTCTTGTGTTAATCACGGCGCGTGCATTGTCCCATTCCGTGCAATCGATGGAGCGCTATCATGAAGAGTACCATCGGTTACAAAATAAACAAGAAGCGATCATGTCCTCGTACCTCGGGTTGTTTAGCCCGGCGATCGTGTCGATCGCCGCCGACGGCTTCGCCACATTGACGCTCGCGTTAGCCCATATTCCGCTCATTCAAAAACTTGCCTACGTGTCGAGTTTTTGGATCTTTACGATCTTTATTAGCGTCGTCACTTTACATCCCATTATTCTCTATTTCATTCCGCCGCCGCCGCACGACCCCAAGGCTGGTACGCGTTTCTCGGACAAGCTGTATACGGGCATCAACCGCGCAATGGTGAAGATCAGCCAAGGGAATAACCGCTACTTCGTCCTGGTCTCATTCTCCATCGCACTGGCGATCGGCATGAACTACTCGAAAGATCTGAAAATTGGCGACGTGTCGATCGGGAAAGCGCTGCTCTCGGCGAAACACGACTACAATGTCTCCTATGACAAGATCAACGAGAAATTTGTCGGCGCCTCGCAGTTGGTGATTTTGGCTGAAGGAAAAGACGTGGGCGTCATCAAAGATCCGCAAGTGCTGCAGACGCTGGAAAAATTTCAGCGCTTTATGGAAAAGCAGAAACTAGTGGGCGGTTCGATCACTGTCACCACGATGGCCCGCCGTCTCTACCAGATGTTCCAGGAAGGTATTCCTAAGTGGGCGATCATTCCTGATAATCCGCGTGACGTTGGCAACATCTTCTACCAGTTCTTGAACACCCTTGGCGCGGACGATCTTGATACGTTCCTCGACAAGAACTCGCAAAACGCCACGATCACGGTGTACTACAAGGACTACAACCACGCGACGGTCGTGGGTTCGATCGATCGCGCACGACAATTCATCGAAGAAAATCCGGTAGAAAATATCAATTTCCGTTTGGCCGGTGGTCTGCTTGGCATTCTTGCGGCAGTGAACGAAGAGGTGGAATGGTCGTACAAATGGAACCTCATCTTGGTGATGATCACCGTCTTCGTGTTGAGTATGCTTACATACGCTTCGGTGGTCGGTGCGCTCGTGGTGATGATTCCTTCGATCGTCGCCCAGCCGCTCTCTGAGGCTATTATGTACTGGATGGGAGTGGACGCGAATATCAACTCCTTGCCGGTCGCTGCAGTGGGTATCGGGATTGGCATCGACTACGGATACTATGTGTTGTCGCGTATCGTGGAGGAATTTCAACGGCTTGGCGATCATGAGAAGGCTATTGAAGAGGCGCTCATGACCACGGGGCGGGCGATCATGTTTACTGGGACAACATTAACCGTCAGCGTGATCTTCTGGGTCTTCTTTCCTATGAAGTTTCAGTCCGAGATGGCGATTTTGCTGACGCTGCTGTTGTTCTTGCACGTTGTCGGGGCGCTGGCTTTTATTCCAGGCATGGTGTCCTTGCTGAAGCCACGTTTTCCACTACCACCCAAGATCATGACGATCATTTTATTGGCCATTTTTATTCCGGCTGGCGTGCTCTACTACTTTGATTATGCTGATCTCTTGACGCTCGGCATTCTCGCTCTCATCGTCGCCTTTTGCGAACATACCTACGCCACGCGACACAATATCGGCATGGAGCTGCGGATCTGACCGGACTTGGCTTGTTCTCCAAGACGAAAACCAAGCTGTACGCTCATGTAGCGTTGCATTACTACAGATAAGGGAACGGGGGTGAGTTTCTCCTCCGTTCTTGAAAAAGCAAAATGGAAATTCCGCCTTGAGCGCAAAGTTGTGTTGCACTAAAGGCGATGGTACTGTGAACACGCATGATCAAGAGACTGCTTGGCGGCGTGTTGCTCTGTTTCGGGGTGCTCAGCCTGGCAGGCTGGGCCTTCTACCAATTCCTCACGACTCCAAGCGCCGCACGATCCTATCCTGTGCGGATATTCATTCCTGAACAATTTCCTCTACGAAAAACGGCGGAACTACTTGCCGACGAAAAGCTGATCTCGCATCCGCGGCTCTTTTCGCTCTGGGCCCGCGCCACCAAAGCTGATCGCAAGATTCAAGGTGGGGAATATCTCTTTACCTCGGCCCTCGCGCCGCTTGAGCTTCTACGTATGTTGACGCGCGGAGAGACTCTGCATGAAACCATCACGGTCACAGAGGGAATGACATTCAAGCAAGTCGTGGCCCTACTGGTCGCAAAAGGCTTAGGAGCTGAAGAACAGTTTTTTTGCCTCAACGTCGATCCTTTTTTTCTGGCCCATTGGGGGCTGCCTTCTCAAGGCGTGGAAGGTTATTTGTATCCGGCAACCTATCAGTTTTCGCGACGCGCCTCACCAGAGGACATTCTCGGCCACATGATCGGACGGTTTTATGCCACGGTCGATGCGACCATGTATCGACAGGTTGAGGCTTCAGGATTCTCTCTCCATCAAATCCTCACTCTCGCGTCACTCATTGAGAAAGAGACCGCCGTCGCTCCTGAACGCAACCTCGTCTCCGCCGTGTTTCACAATCGGTTACATCAGGGCATTCCGCTGCAATGCGACTCCAGCGTCATTTACGGAATCCCGGTCTTTGACGGCAACTTGACGCGTCAGCATCTTCTTACCCCTTCTCCTTACAACACCTATTTGCTGCGAGGCCTCCCGCGCGGACCCATCGCCAACCCTAGTGGTGAATCGATTCTGGCCGCGCTGCATCCCGCTGCGAGTGAATATCTGTACTTTGTCTCCCGAGGAGATGGTACACACGAATTCTCGGTCGATCTTTCCGCGCACAATCGCGCCGTGCGCCATTTTCAGAAGGGGCAATCCTAAGTCATGTTTGCAGCCCTTTCCTTCTTGCGGCAAGTTCGCCGGCGGCTCCTGCGACATAGGCAATGGAATGCGATTGCCCTTTTTGTCCCACTTGCTGTCAGCGGATGGGCGCTGAGTCGTCTCGTGTTAAACATCTTTACCGCTCCTCCCCTGCTCGCACTTGCGCCGCCCATTCTTTGTGCTGGATGGTTCAGCGTGACCGTATGGAAAATGCGGACAGCGACGAACCCTCAATTTGTGGCCTCGCTTGTAGATGACAACATGGGGGGCAAAGAACGCTTCTTGACCCTTGTCACTACTGCACCCTCCGACTCTGAAGACACTTTTTATTCGCTTATTCAGCGTCAAGCTGAACAGCTGGCGGTGTCGTTCTCTCCCAAAAGAGACCTCGCCCTGACGTTCGATAAGCGCATTCCCTGGCTCACAGTCTGTGCAGTCGGCAGCATGTTGCTGTTGATTTTTTGCTCGAGCCCTGGAGCTCTGACGACTTTTTCTTCTTTAGGAGTTTCTCCAGAGCCATCCGCTCAGTCTCAGGAAGAAGCCATAGCGACACTCGAAGCTGCGGCTCGTCGTTTGTTGGCGCCCACCGCCACTCCGCAAGAGCAACTCACTGGGGCTCAACTCTCGACTCTGCTCCAGCAGCTCAAAGACCCATCGCTCACCCCGCAAGAGAAACAAAAAAGTCTCGAAGATGCTCAGAAACGCTTCTCCCTCAATTCGCCTCTGCCGCAGCTTTTTCCGCTTGATCTGAAAATTTTTACCGGAAAAGGCAACGATGAAAAAGGCCAAGGAGATCATAAGGGAGAGGCGCCGCAGAATAGCGAAACACCCCTAGAAAAATCCGGAGAGAATTCCGGACAGTCCAAGCAGTCGCCCTCACCCACTGACGCCGGCAATGAAACCAATCCGGGCTCACAACAAACCGGCGACAAACAGAAACAGCCACAACCTCGTCAAAGTGGAGGGGGCGTCACGTTTAATTTCCCTCAACCGGAAGGAAACAAGCAAGGGCAATCTCCGCAAAAACCGTCAAACACCGCGCAAAAACCGTCCCAGCCGCAAACGCCAGAAAGTCGCGCCCCGGGAGCAGACCCAAACCCATTGGGAGCGGAGCAGCAGGACCAAACTCCGAATCAGAACGTTCAAGAAAAAGATCCCAATAAACCAGGGCCGGGGCAAGAGCAGAAGAACGAAAAGAGTGCAGAAGGAGCAAGTGTGGGCATGAGCAAAGGTGAACGCTTCTCGAAACCGGGAGAACAAGCCGGTGGTGGATTTCTGACGAAAGATGCACGTTTTGTGAAAGTTCGCGTTCCTGTCGGTCTGGATGAGCAAGCCGAAGAAGATGGTCGTACAACAAATACTCGCCGGACCTCGCCAACAACACCCTATAGCAATGCGCCCTTGAAAGAGAGCCCGCTCGATCCCGCGCAACCAAAACAGCCCATTCCCTTAGAATATCGGTCGATTCTTAGTGAATGAGCTGACACGAGCAGCCGTTCTTTCTGGAATCAGACTCCAATCGAGTTCCCATTTTTTATCCTCGGAATACAAGGTTTTTCTATGCCGCTCCCAGACGAACGTATTAAAGAATTTGTTCGCGTATTTCGTGCGATCGAAGAAGAAGTGAGTCGCGTCATCGTTGGTCAACGAGATATCGTGCAAAAAGTGCTCATCAGTTTTTTTGCTGGTGGACATGTATTGTTGGAAGGCGCTCCGGGTTTAGGGAAGACGCTGTTGGTGAAGACGCTGAGTAGCGCCCTCGGGCTCAACTTCAAGAGAATTCAATTTACCCCGGATTTGATGCCTTCGGATATCGTTGGCACCCAAATTCTTTCCGAAGGTGCGGGAGCGCGTCATTTCGCCTTTAAACAAGGCCCGATTTTCGCCCATATTGTCTTAGCTGATGAGATTAATCGTGCGACGCCAAAAACCCAATCTGCGCTACTTGAAGCGATGGAAGAACATCAAGTGTCGGTGTTTGGTGAAACGTATCAATTGGACCCACCTTTCTTTGTGTTGGCGACGCAAAATCCCATTGAGATTGAAGGGACCTATCCTTTGCCAGAGGCCCAACTAGATCGCTTTTTGTTCAAGTTGTTGGTGCATCCTCCCACTGCGATGGAATTGACGGAAATTTTAGCGCGCACGACCTCGGAAGGGCGCCATGAGACAAAACCGATCCTTCCCCTGGATTCTGCTCGCGCCGTCGTGGAAGAAATGAAGACTCTGGTACGCCAGGTTGTTTTGGCGCCGCCGTTGAGCATGTATATTGCGCGCCTCATTACGACAGCCACTCCTGGGGACGAACAGTCGTCTCTTCCCGAGGTCTCTTTATACTTCCGGTATGGTCCAGGTCCGCGAGGAGCACAAGCGTTAACTTTAGGAGCGAAAGTGAATGCGTTACTCGACGGACGCGCCAACGTCAGTTTCGAAGATATTACTGAAGTGGTGTTACCTGCCCTGCGGCATCGTTGCCTGTTGAATTTCCAAGCCGAGGCGGAAAATGTGGGTGCAGATCAAATTCTCTCCCGCTTGTTGAAAACTGTTCCCAAGCGATAAAGTACGGAAGCCTCGTGAGGGACATACATTCTTTTTTTCTCCTTGACTTTGTGAGCAAGGTGGTTTATGGCTGAAAATAGTTTCATGTTATACTTCCAAGCCTGTGCCTTCCTGATCTCCTTTGGGCAAAAAAGAGGGAGGCTAGAAGGAATCCTGAACCGAATGTTACCGAGAGGCTGAAAGCATGACGCTCACCTTGCCAATCCCTTTATTGAGTTA
Organism: uncultured Enterobacteriaceae bacterium; assembly: GCA_964441775.1. Taxonomy (GTDB): domain Bacteria; phylum Desulfobacterota; class Binatia; order Bin18; family Bin18; genus SYOC01. The sequence goes on along the minus strand of CAYTVL010000008.1, from coordinate 115,944 downwards.
CTGTCCGAGCGGTTCTTATGCCGCGATTTTTTCAGCACTTCTCTCCTCATCTTTAAGCAAAAACGGTTAAGACCCCTGATAACAAGCCGATCAATGTTGTTGACTGGCTTGTGAGACTAAGGTTCGTTGTCTCTTGAGGGAGAAGTAAAAGATGGGGAAAACCACTACCTTGCAGAAAAAATGGCGCCCTACAGGAACGGGTTCGTTCCTCATATACCCCCAAGCAGCAAGACGAAAAAAATTGCATTTGGTCGGGCCTCAGAAAAATAAAAGAACGACCAAAGAAATTATTCTCGATAGCGTTATTCACGAGCTGCAGAATTGTTTACAGAGCATTGGCATGGGGGTTGATTTGTTGCAGTTGAGCCACGAGGAACAGCTAGAAAGCCATGCTATCACCGGCGGAATAGAACGAGCCAGCCGCTTGTTGCGTGAGATGCAGGAATATTTCTTTCCTCCCGAAGCTGCGTTTTCGACGAAAAATTTGAGTGAAGTGATTGAAAAAGTGGTGCGAAAAGCCGTGAAAGAATCGGGGCGCGCCAACATTCGTTTCCAATGTTCCGAACCGCTCCCTTCGATGCATTATGATTGGGGTATTGTGAGTCGCGTGCTCGACCGAGTACTGCGCTGTGCATGCGGACTGGTATCTTCCGAAGGAGGAGAAACCGTCGTAAGCGTGAGAATCAACGAAGAGTTGTCTCGGGTCAGCATCGAAATCAAGATAGAAATCTGCGGAGCGAGTGAACTCCTCGTCGAAGAGGAGAAGATTTTTACCCCCTGTTGCCGAGTCAATGAATACCAAGCTGGTCTTGCGCTTGTCCTTGCACGTCAAGCAATGCAAAGTCGGAAAGGCGGCGAATTAACCTTTAAGAAAATCAATTCCTCCCGTGCTCAATTCACTTTGCACTTAGAGGTCCTTCCTGAAAACGTCTTGTCAGGCAAGCTTGAACGAGAGACAGGATATGGCTACATCGAAGGATAATGAAATGAGCGCCTTCGGGGGAAAAGCTCGCGTCGTATCCACCAAAGGACGCGTGCAAGAGAACATTGAGGAAGAGGCCTTACGACAACCTCCAACTCCGTGCATTCTTGTCGTCGATGACGATACTCTTATTTGTCAACAACTGGAACGTCTCTACACGTTGAGTGGCTACACAGTCGAAGTTGCACATTCCGGGGAAAAGGCGGTGGAACGGTTGGCGGCTGGCGGCATCGATCTTGTCGTGTCCGATATGCGGTTGCCGGGCATGAGTGGGGTGGAGCTGACACAATGGGTTCAGAGAGAATGTCCGGATGTGCCTGTCATCGTCGTTACTGGCCATGCCGACATCAGTACTGCGGTTGACGTGCTGAAGCTGGGAGCAAGCGACTACATTGAGAAGCCTTTCACCACGGCTGCTATCAAAGAATCGACCCAAGCAGTGCTGGAAAAGTCGCGGGTCTTTACTGAGATTCGCCATCTCCGGCGCACTTTGCAGGATCGTTATGAATTCGGTGGTATGCTCAGCAAGACCCCAGAGATGCATAAAGTCTTTGAGACCATTCGTATGGTGTCGGCGACCAATGTGACTGTGCTGGTGGAAGGAGAAACTGGCACGGGCAAAGAGCTGGTGGCGACTGCCGTGCATTTACAAAGCGAGCGACGCAGAGGTCCATTCATTCCCATCAATTGTGCTGGGGTCCCAGAAACACTTCTCGAAAGTGAACTCTTTGGTTATGAGCGGGGAGCCTTTACCGGCGCCGATCAATCGCGCCCTGGCAAGATCGAACTCGCGCACGGCGGGACACTTTTTCTTGACGAAATTGAAAGCATGTCGCTTGCTATGCAGGCAAAATTGCTGCTCGTGCTACAAGACCAGAGAGTGCAACGGCTCGGGAGCAGCCGACGCGTACAAATCGATATGCGCGTCATTGCCGCCAGCAATGTGCGTCTCGAAGAGCTAATGGCGCAAGGACAAATGCGGAGCGATTTTTACTATCGCATTAACGTCATTCCCATTCGTCTCATTCCCTTGCGGCAGCGGCGACAAGACATTCCCTTACTCGTACAGGACTTTTTACGCCATCATCCTTTAGCGCAAAAGAAACGCATCACGAGCCTTACCCCACAAGCTGTCGGACAACTCACGCAGTATGATTGGCCTGGGAATGTCCGCGAATTGCAGAACGTGCTGGAACGCGCCATTGTGTTGACAAGTGGACGAATAATTGAACACGTTGATCTTCCTGATACAGCCCTCAGGCTTCCAGTTGACGATAAACCTCCTGTGGCCCTTCATTTGTCGCTCAAGCGCTGGTTAAACGAACAGGAAAAACAATATCTCTCCCAACAACTCGATGTCCACGACGGAAAGATCAACCTTGTCGCCCGGACTGCTGGCATTGACGTCAAGACACTCTATCGCAAAATGCGCCAATATGAACTCGATAAACGGTCCTTCAAACGGACGAAACCGGAAAGCCCGGAGAGTCCGTCAGACCGCCATGTGGACGTGAATGCCCAAGCTTGCCACGATCCTCACACAGACTACCTGTAGACTCCCCGTTATCTTGACGTAGATTTGCTTATGTAGACAACTACTTTTTCTGCTCCGCCCAGCCTTCACTGAGAGTGGTGGAGAAGTAGACATGAAACTTGCGCGAACGAAATTTCCACTCTCCCCCAATTTTTGCATAGACGTCATCATAGTGGCCCGCTGAGATCACGCTCTTGCCGTCGCGAGTGGCGCGCAAATCCAAATAACAGTTGCCGGTCGCCTGGTCTGGCCCCTGCATCTCAAAGACGTGATTGTGAATGAACGGATGAGGATCGAGGTCCGAGAGCCCTTTTTGATAGGCTTTCAGTAACGCAGCCCTTCCTTTTGCTACAAGCGGCGCGCCACCGCCAGCGTCAAATTCGCCATCTTCGGTAAACAGATTCACAATCGCGGGGACATCTTTTTTCCACACATAGTGGCAATACTTCAACGGCAGCTCACGAATGGCTTCGCGGTCAGCCATTTCTTGTACGAGCGTCTCAAGATTTTTTTGCGCCATAGGAGCCTCCTTTTCCCACGCTTATAGCATGAGGCCGAAGGTTTATGGTAGGAGTGCGGTTGTGCCTGATCGCGCACCCCGTGCAGACGATTGGTGGACAACGAGTGTTCTCTCCCATGAACGTAAAACTTGCTTTTGGCCGAGATGGCGCCGAGGTCACCCTGCCTTCACATATTGAAGCAACCATGCTGGACGCGAAATTTGCCGAAGCCGTGGAGAAGGTATGACGCCGCGTGTCTTAGTCATCGACGACGAGAAAAATATCCGCACAACGCTCACAATGTGTTTGGAAGGAATGGGCTGTGAAGTTACTGCTGTTCCTTCGGCACAGGCGGCGTTGTCGGCCCTACGGCGTCAATCATTCGATGTGGCGTTTCTCGATTTGCGCTTGGAAACGACGAGCGGCCTTGAGCTGTTGCCGCAGCTTTTGGACGAAAGCCCTACGCTCGCGGTGGTCGTTATCACTGCCTATGCGACCTTCGATACAGCGGTCGAAGCAATTAAGCGCGGCGCCACGGACTATCTCCCTAAACCATTCACCCCAGCGCAAATCCGCCATCTTGTCGAACAACTCATGGAGCGGCGCGCCCTCGCTCGACGCCTGCAAGACCTGGATGGACGGTTACAGGAGTCCGTACCGGAGATTGATCTTGAGACGAATTCTACAGCCATGCGCACGATGCTTGAGACCGTGCTGCGCGCGGCAAAGTCGGAAGCGACGGTGTTACTCTGCGGTGAAAGCGGAACCGGGAAAGGCGTGCTGGCGCGCGTACTGCATGCGTCGAGCCCTCGAGCGGCTGGGCCGTTTGTCGTGGTTAATTGCCCGACTCTTTCCGAAGAGTTGCTGGCGAGTGAACTGTTTGGTCATGCAAAAGGAGCGTTCACCGGCGCCGTGCGTGATCAAGCCGGACGCGTGGAAGCGGCTCAAGGTGGGACGCTCTTTCTTGATGAGATCGGAGAAATTGCTCCCAGTCTACAAACAAAACTTCTGCAATTCCTTCAGGATAAAACATTTGAGCGACTGGGAGAGCAAAAGACGCGACGAGCGGACGTGCGGATGCTTGCGGCGACAAATCGAGAGCTTGAAGCCGATGTGAAGGCAGGTCGCTTCCGTGAGGATCTGTGGTATCGTCTCAATGTCATTACGATTCGCGTGCCCCCTTTGCGTGAACGCTCCGAAGATATTGTGCGCTTAGCGCGCGGCTTTCTCGCCTTCTTTGCTCGCGCTGCTGGGCGCCTCTTGTTGGAGTTTTCCCCGGCGGCGGAAGCCGCGTTGCTAGCGTATCCCTGGCCCGGAAATGTCCGGGAATTGCGGAATGCGATCGAACGGGCAGTGATTCTTTGGCCCGCGCAAGTCATAGAGCCCCAGGCGTTTGTCGAAGGAATTGTCTCTCACGCCCAGGCGGAGCTGCAGCTCGGTGGTGATTATTCGCTAGAAACGATTGAACGAGAACACCTGCGACGAGTGCTTGCACGTACCTCAACACTTGAAGAAGCGGCTCGCATTCTCAACATCGATGCTTCCACTCTATGGCGCAAGCGCCGCAAGTACGAAGGAGAACCTCAGGTCTGAGACTTTGAAGTCCTGCGTCCTAACCGGGTTAGACCATCAAGAGCGAGTTGATGCAAATGGTCGACCTCGACGGCTAAGTAGTAATAGTGGACAGCTTGTCGCATGTCGCCCTCGATCTCGCAGAGATAGCCTAGCCAATAGAAGGGCTCCGCTCGGGTGGCGTCGCGCAGCATCGCTGATTTGAGATACATGCGCGCTTCGATATGCGCGTTGCGTTCACGAGCAAGGGTCGCGAGATGGAGCAGTTCCTCCACCGAGCCTCCGGAGCCCAACTGCTGACGAAGCAGAATCTCTTCGACCAGCAGTCGAATGTTCTTGGGGTCAAAAGGTTTCTCCAGAAAATCCACTGCCCCCAGTTTCATGGCGGCGACGGCGTGCTCCACGGAGCCATAGGCGGTCAAGATGACGATGGCGGTCCTTTCACTGAAGGCGCGAAGTGAACGGGTCAGTTCAAGCCCTCCCATGTGGGGCATGTGGAGATCGACGAAGGCAATATCATAATGTCGCTCTCGGGCCTTGGCGAGCGCGCTTTCCCCATCACTCGCCACATCGACTTCGTATCCTTCAGCTTCCAGTACGAGGCGCAGATTTTTGCGGATGTTGCGTTCATCGTCGACGACTAACACGCGAGCGTGTGTCGGTTTCATAATTGTACGGCCTCCTCCGTGCTATTCGTCATCGTTCGGGGCAAGGTGAACCAAAAAGTGCTCCCCTTTCCTTCCTCGCTGTCGAGACCAATCTCTCCGTCGTGCTCCGCCACAATCTCTTTTACTATGGAAAGCCCCAATCCCGCCGCCCCACCGGGAGCGCTGGGGACACGAAAAAATTTATCAAACACACGCGCCTGATATTCTGGCGGAATACCAGCTCCGGTATCAGTCACCTCGAACCGCACGTGATGATTGATCGGGCGGGCGACGATGGTGATCTGACCGCCAGCCGAGGTGTGTCGCAAGGCGTTCGTCACCAGATTGGCGAGGACGATGGCAATGCGCTCGGGATCGGCGGCCACTGCTGTATCAGGTGCAGGAAGGACCATGCGCAGCTGTATGCCCTGTTCTTCCGCAAGCGCGCGATGGGTTTCCGCCGCTCCTTTGACGAGGAGAGCGGGAGACACCGCATGGAGATGCAACTCAACCCGACCAGCCTCCATGCGCGAGAGGTCGAGTAGATCGTCGACCATGGCCTGCAAGCGTTCACAATCTTCTCGCGCCGCGTGGAGCAAGTCGGCTTGTTTCTCAGTGATGGGTCCGACTGCTTGCTCAAGGCACAGGTGGATAGCCATGCGCAACGAGGTGAGCGGGGTGCGAAATTCGTGCGCCACGGTCGCCACCAAGTTATTCTTCAGTTCGTCGAACCGGTGCAAGCGGGTGATCTCTTGAAGGATAACGGTGGCGCCGATCAGGGTGCCTCCCATCTCGTACACTGGCGCCGCTCGTGGGAGGAGGTAGGTGTCCCCTTCCCGCGTAGCAACCCGGATCGCATCTTCAAATCCTTTGGGAAAGAATGGACCGTTTCCGCTCAACACCTGAGTCCGGAGCTGTTCCAGAACCGCACGAACCGAAGGATCAACATCTTGGAGGGGATCTTTGGTGACGGTTTCCACGTGGAGCCCCAGTATTGTCTCCGCCGCTTGATTGACATTACGGATGTCGCCGTTAACGCCGAACACCACGACAGGGTCAGGAAGACTATCAATGGCCGCCTGTAACGATTCCTGGGCGTGGAGGAGTTCTCCTAAAGAGCTGTTGCGGTACTCATCAAGATGGCTGGCCATCGTGTTGAATTCTCTGGCGAGCTGGGCGATTTCATCTTTACCCGAGATGTTGACGCGCGCCTGAAAATCTCCTTCACCAATCCGGCGCGTGACTTGGCTCAGTACAGACAACGGACGTAACAAGCGGTTCGTCAGTACGGTGGAGAGCACGAGCCCCAGCAGCAACGCGCCCAGCGCCGCTGTGACCGTGATGGTGTTCAAACGGGTTGCCGCTCGACGCGCTTCTTCGCTTTTCCGCACCATTGAATCTTGGTTAATGGCAAGAATATCCTCCAAGGTGGTGCGTAGTGAATGGAACGCTGTGGCAAGTTCGGTGAAATAAAACTGCTTGGCGGCTTCGGGGGCTTGCAGGGCTTTGAAGCGGTGCATCTTGTCTTGGTAGTCGTTCCAGAACGTCCGCAGCCGCTGTGTTGCGTCTTGCTCGCCGGGCTCCGTGATGTTGCCTTCCTGCACTTGGAGTTCCTGCTCGAATTGCTGTCGATACGTTGCGGCTTGTTTGGCCTCCTCCTTTTGTTGGTCTTTTAGCAGCGACAACACCAGGGTGTCATCCAATCGCTCGGCGGCTTCCTTCATGCGCTGTGCGGCGAGCACACTGCGGTAGTTATCTTTTAAAATGAGTTGCGAGCGAGAACTCAAGGTGGAAATCATCACTACGGAGAGTACGCAGACCAACGCGAGTACGATCGCCAAGGGAGCTTCGGCCAGTAAGAGTTTTGCGCGGAAGGTCATGCCTAATCGTCCTCTTTTTCTAATGAGACGATGAGTACGTCAAAATCGACCGCTTCTGCTACGAGCCGTTGCATTACCGAGCGCCCGAACACCTGGCGCCACCAGGGTTGCCGGGAGCGTCCGATCACTATGCGACCGACGCTGTGGGTGCGAGCAAATGCGATGAGCGCCGGCACGGGATCAGCCGCTTGCAGTCGTTCGACCTGGGCGCCCAGTTCTCTGGCTCTCTCAAAATTGTCTAGCAAATGACGTTGCGCTTCAGCATCGATCCGATGCGGGGCTTCCTGCGGCGTTTCGACGTACACGACGAACCAATCAGTGTTGAGGCGCCCCGCCATGCGCGCCCCACGTCGCAGCAAAGTAGCGCCATGCGGGGGATAGGAGGACAGACACACCATGACGCGTTCGCTCGCAGCAGTTTTGCGGGGGGTCTCGCTGCCAGGAGTTTGAGCAGCAACCGCTCGATCGACGCTTTCAGCCACCTCGCGGAGAGAAATCTCCCGCAGAATGGAGAGATTTTCCGGCTTAAAGAAATGTTCCAAGGCCCAGGGAATTTTTTCCGAGCTATAGATTTTCCCGGCGCGTAAACGGTCAAGCAAATCCTCGACCGCGAGGTCAAGGTTGACCACTTGATCGGCTTGCTTGAGAAAGGAGTCCGGCACGGTTTCGCGGACTATGACTTCGGTCGCTTGCCTCACGAGATCGTTCAAGCTTTCCAGATGCTGCACATTCATGGCGCAAATAACGTTGATGCCCGCATCAAGCAATTCCAACACATCTTGATAGCGTTTCTTGTGGCGGCTACTTGGAGCGTTTGTGTGCGGAAGCTCGTCCACGATCGCGACCTGGGGTCGTCTCTCCAAGACAACGTCGAGGTCCATTTCTTCTACCGTAACGCCGCGATACTCAAATCGTCGACGCGGGACACACTCTAACCCTTCGACGAGCGCTTCGGTGTCTGGTCGACCATGTGTTTCAATAAACGCCAGCACAACATCAACGCCGCGCTTTTTGAGCAAGTGAGCCTCTTCTAACATCTGATAGGTTTTTCCCACCCCCGCTGCTGGACCGATGTAGACCTTCAAGCGTCCGCGTTTCGCTCTCTCCACTAAAGCCAAGAACTCTTCGGGGCGGGGGCGCTGGGCCGTGCTCATTGCTACATCCTCCTATTCCCATTCCCCGTTCATATCCTAGGTCTGTTTCCCTTATGCTCCGGTCCTTATGGTTTTTTCGCCTTTACGTCAAACTCCATCGGAACGGAAGCATTTGTACCGCCCCTGGATCCCGCAACACCGAGTCATTGCTTTTGACATTTATGGTTTGCCTCCCTCACTATTGACCGACACGATTTCGGATCCGTCCCTCCAGCGGTAGGATGGTGACCTCGCCATCACCGAGCGGACCGGTCCGCAGCGCCGCGAAAATGGTGTTGGCTACGGTACTCGCCTCCTCGTCATCGACCACTATTTCAAGTTTGAGTTCGGGGAGGAGATCTACCTCGTAAGAGACACCACGGTAATGTTCGATGTGACCCGGATGCGGGCCATAGTCCTTGACCTCCGACAGCGTCATTCTTCGGACACCGAGGGTTGTCAAGGCTTCTTTGACAGTTTCAAGTTTGGAGGGTGTGATGGTTGCTTCGATCTTCTTCATAGTCTACTCCTTCGTAGGCTGACCGCTCAGAGCCGTTGGCTGTACGTTTCCAGCTTCTCCTGTGTCTGCGTCCTTCTTCTCCTGCGCCTGCACCGGAGCGGGGTGGCCAAATTGGCGGTCAAGTGCAAGGTTGAGCAGCAAGACGTTGACTCGCGCCTCTCCAAAAAAGCCGAGGTCTCTGTCCTCGATGGAGGACTCAATGACGGCTCTAACACGATCAAACGCCACCCCCCGTGCGCCGGCGACGCGCGGGGCTTGCCACAACGCCGCCGGCGGCGAGAGATGAGGATCAAGCCCGCTCGCGGAAGTCGTCACCAGTTCCACGGGGACTGCGTCCTTGGCATCCGGATTTTCTTCTTTGAGCCGGCCCACATCTTGTGACACTCGATCTTGCAGTTTTTTTGAAGTCGGGCCGAGGTTAGATCCTGACGACGCCGTTGCATCATAGCCCTTGTCTCCCGCCGCCGAGGGGCGGGGCTGAAAATAGGCGGGGTTCGAGAAGCCTTGACCAATAAGTTCTGAGCCAACGATCTGCCCGCGATCATCCATAACCAGACTGCCGTTAGCGCGGTGGGAAAAGAGAAGTTGAGCGAGCCCTGTGACGATCAAAGGGTAAATGATTCCCGTCACGACAAGCGTGACAACCGTGGTCCGTACAGCGATAAGCAAGGCTTTTTTCATGAGAGCACTCCTTACACCAAGCCGAGCGCGACTAAAATGAGATCAATAAGTTTGATGCCAATAAAGGGCGCGATAACACCTCCCACTCCGTAGATCAGTAACGAACGCGCCAGCAATGCCCCGGCGCCTAAAGGGCGATACTGCACACCGCGCAACGCCAAGGGAATGAGGGCAACGATAATGAGCGCATTGAAGATAACCGCCGAGAGAATAGCGCTCTGCGGCGACGCCAGGCGCATGACGTTGAGGGGCGCGATCTCCGGAAAGACACCGACGAAGAGGGCAGGGATAATGGCAAAATACTTGGCTACGTCGTTGGCGATAGAAAAAGTGGTCAACACGCCGCGCGTCATAAGTAACTGCTTGCCAACTTCAACAACCTCCAATAGCTTCGTCGGATTCGAGTCGAGGTCCACCATGTTGCCGGCTTCCTTGGCGGCTTGCGTGCCGGTATTCATCGCGACCCCGACATCGGCTTGCGCGAGCGCGGGCGCGTCATTGGTGCCGTCTCCCGTCATGGCTACGAGTTTCCCCTTCGTTTGTTCTTCCTTGATAAGCCGCATTTTCGCTTCAGGGGTGGCTTCGGCTAGAAAGTCGTCGACACCGGCCTCACGCGCGATCGCCGCTGCGGTGCGGGGGTTGTCGCCGGTAATCATCACGGTGCGAATGCCCATCGCACGAAAGCGTTGGAAACGCTCGTTGATCCCGCCTTTCACTACATCTTTGAGATGAATAACGCCCAAGATGCGCTTGCTGTCGGATACGGCGAGCGGCGTACCTCCGGTGTCGCTAATGGAGTGGGTAACGGCATCAACTTCCGTCGGCACAAGCCCGCCCAATGATTTTACGTGTGCACTGATGGCCTCCACTGCCCCTTTGCGAATCATGCGTCCATTGAGGTCGCAGCCGCTCATGCGGGTATGAGCGCTAAACGGAATAAAGTGCGCGCCAATGTTTTCCACTTCACGTCCGCGGAGACTGTAACGTTCCTTTGCGAGCACGACGATGGAGCGCCCTTCTGGGGTTTCGTCGGCAAGGCTGGCTAACTGAGCGGCGTCGGCGAGCTCTTCGATACGAGCGCCCCCGACAGGAATGAATTCTGTCGCCATACGGTTGCCGAGCGTAATTGTCCCGGTTTTGTCGAGGAGCAAGGTGTCCACATCGCCCGCCGCTTCCACCGCTCGTCCGCTCATCGCCAGTACGTTTTTACGGAGTAAACGGTCCATGCCGGCAATGCCAATGGCCGAGAGCAGCCCGCCGATAGTCGTGGGGATCAAGCACACCAGCAGCGCGACGATCACCGTGGCAGAGAGCGCGATCTCGGAATACAAGGCAAGGGGCACGAGAGTAACGCACGCGAACAAAAAGACAAGAGTGAGGCCAGCCAGAAGAATGTTAAGCGCGATCTCGTTAGGCGTCTTCTGACGCGACGCGCCTTCCACGAGAGCAATCATGCGATCAAGAAACGATTCGCCTGGGTCAGTCGAGATGCGCACGACGATGCGGTCAGAGAGCACTTTCGTGCCGCCAGTCACGGCTGAGCGATCGCCACCGCTTTCACGAATCACCGGCGCCGACTCGCCAGTGATAGCGGATTCATCAACGGAGGCGATGCCTTCGATCACTTCGCCATCACCGGGAATTAATTCTCCGGCCTCGACAACAACGAGGTCACCTTTGCGCAGGGCAGAGGCCGGCACTTGCTCTTCTCGTTTCCCGTTGATCAGGCGACGCGCCGTGGTTTCCTTGCGCATCTTGCGCAACGTGGCGGCTTGAGCCTTGCCGCGCCCTTCAGCCACTGCCTCCGCAAAGTTCGCGAAAACAACCGTGAACCAGAGCCATAGGCTGACGGAGCCGGTGAACCACAATGGGGCGGCGTTCGGTTCAGGGGCGACCAAGTCGCGCGCCCAGATCAGCGTGGTCAGAACACTGCCCACCTCGACGACGAACATGACCGGGTTCTTCATGACTTGTCGCGGCGCCAGTTTGCGCAAGCTGTCGAGGATTGCGGGCTGCAGGATCTCCGGAGCAAACAGTGAGAGCTCTTTCTTTCTAGACTCCGCCATACTAAAAAACCTTTCCGTTTTGCGCGAGAAAATGTTCAACGATAGGCCCTAACGACAACGCCGGGAAGAACGTTAACGCTCCGACGATCAGAACAACGCCAACCAAGAGGACAACGAAGAGAGTCCCATTGGTCGGGAAAGTCCCGAGCCCCGGCGGCGCCGCCTTCTTGCCGACTAAAGAGCCCGCGATTGCCAACGCTGGCACGATCATGAGGAACCGGCCAATCAGCGTTGTAAGACCGATGCTGACATTGTACCAAGGGGTATTGGCGTTAAGGCCAGCGAAAGCCGAGCCATTGTTACCGGCAGCTTCGCTGTACGCGTACAGGATTTCGCTCAACCCGTGAGGCCCTGCATTGTTGAGCGAGGACACCCCATAAGGCGCCACGACCGACCAGGCGGAGAAGCAGAGGATCACAAGCGGAAAGATCAACACATAGAGCATCGCGAGTTTTACCTCCCGGGCTTCGATCTTTTTGCCCAAGTATTCCGGGGTGCGGCCCACCATGAGGCCGGCAATGAAGACCGCCAGGAGGACGTAGATGAGCATACCGTAGAGCCCCGAACCGACGCCGCCAAAGACCACCTCACTGAGCTGGATATTGGCAAGTGGCACGAGGCCGCCGAGGGGCGTGAAACTGTCGTGCATGGAATTGACTGCGCCACACGAGGTGTCTGTTGTCACCGTCGCCCACAGGGCTGAATTGGCGACGCCGAAGCGCACCTCTTTGCCTTCCATGTTGCCGATTGTTTGATCCACCGCCAGACCATGCATCACGGGGTTGCCGGTGGACTCGAAATAATACGCGGGCGCAACGCCCATGAAAAACATCAGGGACATGGCGGCAAAAAGGGTCCACCCTTGTTTCTGGTCTCGCGCCATGCGCCCATAGGTGTACGTTAGCGCCGCCGGGATACAGAAGATCAAGACCATTTCCAGAAAATTGGTGAATGGGGTGGGGTTCTCAAAAGGGTGGGCGCTGTTGGCGTTGAAAAAGCCGCCGCCATTGGTGCCTAGTTCTTTGATAACTTCCTGTGAGGCAACTGGCCCCAGCGCCAATGTCTGCTTGGCTCCTTCCAATGTGGTGAGATCTGCATAGGGAGCAAAGTTCTGAATCACCCCTTGAGAAACCAACACCAGCGCCACCGGGATACAGATCGGCAGTAAAATATAAACCGTCGCGCGGATAAGGTCCACCCAAAAGTTGCCGAGCGTCCTAGGGTCGCCCGGTCGCAACTGATACGTCAGCCCGCGGGCCAGGGCAATCGCAACCGCAATACCGGCGGCTGCAGAGATAAAGTTATGCCAGGCAAGCCCCACCATCTGCGTGAAGTAGCTCATCGTAGACTCGCCGCTATACGCCTGCCAGTTGGTGTTCGTGGTAAAGCTCGCGGCCGTATTGAATGCCAGGTCCTCTGGGACCGGGCCAAACTGCTGAGGGTTCAAGGGCAGCAGGTGCTGGAGTCTCTCGATGGCGTACGTTACCAGCATCGTGAGCGCGCTAAAAAGAAGGAGTGCAACGGTGTAGTCCGTCCATTGTTGCTGCTCCTTGGGGTTGATTCCGCAAAGTCGGTACAGGCTACGTTCAATGGGGCCGAGGAAACGCGGCAACGGTTTCTGGTCTCCTTCAAAGACACGGAACATATAAACGCCCAACGGCTTGGTCACCGCCAGGATTACCAAAGAGTACAAAAGAATTTGCAACCAACCGTTCGCTGACATGGGTGCTCCCTAAAGATTCTCAGGTGCGAGAAAGATCTTGCTGAGAATTCTTATGCGTAAGAAGTGTCCATTTGCCTGCGATGCTTCGCTAGAATCGTTCAGGCCACAAGAGCGCGTAAATGAGATAACCTGTCAGTAAAAATGACAAGATACCGCCGAGTAGATATTCCAGATTCATAACTCTCCTTTTCTAAATCAAACCACAAAAGATTCGTACACTGTCCCACGCTCAGATGGGCTATCCACTCGCTCGTCCTGAGCATAGCGCAGCGGAGTCGAAGGGCAGCGTATCTCGGCGAGCGCGTGCTTCGACTGCGCCTTTCAGGCTACGCTCAGCATGAGCGGTGATGGGAGCTTGTGTGCCAATGTCATGTGGTTTGATTTAGAGACGATTACAGCCACGCATGTAGATTAAGGAAACGAAAAAGAAGCCCACTGTTGCCCCAATAAAAAGAACATCAAGCACGTCGTTGCTCCTTCAGTCATTGAGAGAGTTGTCTTCTCTGAATCCGCAACAACCGTGCCGTTGCAGGAGAGATAACAAGACGTGAATTCCTCAAAGGTTATGGAAGAGTAACAAAACCTGCTCTTGCAAATTGCATGAAGAGAGGGGTCGTCATCCCGCAAAATGCACCTCTTTCGTTTCTCGTTATACCCACGACTGGGATCACACTGCACCACTACCCTTTCTTCTCTTTCCTTGTGAGCCATCGGAAGCACATGGTAGAACAAAACATCCTTGGCTTATGTCTCCAGTCCACAAACATTGCATGGCATCTGTTCAACCATCTGATTCCCCACGTAGTCAGCGGATTCGCCTTGCGCGAGTGGAGCTGCACTACCTCGAATGGGGCGCCCCGCAAAACCCGCCGATCGTGCTGCTGCATGGCGGCGGCGCTCATGCCCATTGGTGGAACCACATTGCAGTCGAGCTAGCGCAAAAGTATCGGGTGATCGCGTTAGATTTACGGGGGCACGGCGACAGCGACTGGGCGTCGCCGCCAGCCTACGAGATCGACGATTATGTCGCTGATCTGACCGCAGTGGTCGCGTCCCTCCAACTGGCTCCATTCGTGCTCGTTGGGCACTCTCTAGGCGGTTTGATTGCCTTGACGTATGCGACGCGCTCCGTCGCTGCACTGCGAGCGCTCATTGTAGTGGACATGGGACCACGTACACGCAGAAGTCGGCGGATGCTGTTGTTGAGTCGCTTGCCCGCTCCAGTGTTTCACGACGAAACGGACCTATTCCAACGTTTCCGTCTCCTGCCGGACGAAACTGAGGCCCCGCCAGCGCTGCAACAACACATCGCCCGGCACAGTGTACGAACACGCGAGGATGGGCGGCTGACGCTGAAGTTCGACCGCGCCACGTTCGTGCGGCAGCCTCACGACATCACCTCACAGCTCGTAAACATTCCTTGTCCCACTTTGCTTATCCGTGGCGAGCGAAGCCAAACCCTTACGCTGGAAGTAGTGAATGAAATGACAACCTTGTCGCCACGTTTACAGGCGACGGAGATTCCCGACGCCGGGCATCATGTCTTTCTTGATAACCTGGTAGCTTTTTTACGAGAGGTGCGTCATTTTCTTCAGAACTGCTAAGGAGGGACTCTATGCAAAATCTCATCGAGCGCGCTGCCCAAGCGATCCGCCGGTCACGCAAAACCATCGCGCTGACTGGCGCTGGTATATCCGCCGAGAGCGGCATCCCTACGTTCCGTGATCCCGGCGGCTTGTGGGACCGTTACGACCCAGAAGAATACGCCACCATCCAGGCGTTCCGCAGCGACCCCGCCAAAGTCTGGCGCATGATGAAAGATTTTACGGAATTGAAAACGGCTAAACCCAACCCAGGACATCATGGCCTCGCCCAGCTTGAACAAATGGGTATGTTGCACTGCATAATTACGCAGAACGTGGACAACCTGCATCAAGCGGCGGGCAACCGCGACGTGATCGAGTTTCACGGTAACATGCGCCAAGTAGTGTGCATGAGCTGCCGCAAGCTCTTGCCATTGGATGAGATTTCGCTGGACACGCTGCCTCCCTATTGCTCATGTAAAGGTGTATTCAAACCGGCGGGCGTGTTCTTTGGCGAGCCTATTCCAGTGGACGCTATGTATCGCTCGCAAGAGGCCGCTCAGAGCTGCGATCTGATTCTCGTGATCGGCACCTCAGCCGTTGTCTATCCGGCGGCGGACATTCCTCGCATCGCTAAGGACCTTGAGACAAAACCCAAGTGCAGTTCCGTAATTCTTTGTCATATCAAGCGATATGGCGGACGCAGAGAGGTTTTGTCCTATAGTCCTAAGGAATCCGGCGCCCAGGTGATTGAGATTAATCCGGAAAAAACAGACTTGACTCAGCGCATTTCCGATTTCATCATTCAAGAAAAAGCCGGAGTCGCGATTCCGCAGATTGTTGCCGCGATTAAGGCGATGGCTTCATAAGGGGGTAGCGTTATGGTAGTCGGATTCATCATCGGCGCGGTTGCCGCCGCCGCATTTATTCTCTACGGCAACGGCGAGTTGCTCATTCAACTAGGCGAACAGATCAAACGCACGTCAGAGCGCTTCCGGGACTGGCAGCGAGAGCACATGTCGCACAAGCAATCCTGAGAGCTACTTACGCTCCGACGGCCAAGTTTTTTTCAAACGCCGCCAGCTCATCCTCCAAGATGCTGAAATACTTGGCTTGCGGATGGTGAAACACCAGCGCTGAGACCGAGGCTTCGGGCTCCATCATGAAGCCTTCGGTCAGTTGCACGCCAATCGCTTCAGTCACTTGGAGGAGGTCGAAGAGTTTGGTTTGATCTTCCAAGCGCGGGCAGGCGGGATACCCGAAGCTCACCCGCACCCCGCGATAACGGGCCTTGAAGCGCTCGCGCATAGCCAGGTCGCGCGGGTCTGGGAAGCCCCACATCTCTCGCAAGCGTTGATGCAGCAGCTCAGCGAATCCTTCTGCGCTCTCGATCGCCAACGCCTGCACAATGTGTGACTGTAAATACTGGCCCGCTTGCTTATACTGTTCCGACAACTCTCGTACGCCCTGCCCACACGTCACAGCGAACAAGGCCACATAATCCACCTTGCCGGAGTCACGCGGCGCCGCGAAATCGCTGAGGCAGAGATATTCTCCGTGCGCCTGGCGTGGAAAGTGGAATGATTCGATGACTTCCGTTGCTGCGGAGTTGTAAATAAGAAGCGTGTCGCCGCTGGCTTGCGCGGGGAAGAAGCGATAGACACCCCGCGCCCGGAACAATTGTTTGGCGAGAATTTCTTCTTCGACCGCACGCACCTGACGATAGAGTTGTTCCGCCTTTTCATCGCGCTGATCGAGCAGAGTCTCCAGATTTCCTTTCAACCCTAAGTGCTTGCCATACAACATGGTGGGATTGATGTAGGCAAAGATGGCTTCCAGGTCGTAATGGTCGAGCACATGCGAGCGCAAATCCGGCGGCAAGGGAATTGGCTGCTCGTGCGTCACGCTCGACACGCGTGGTGGTGTTGCGATAGTAGACTCAACTATCTCCACAGGCTTCCGTTCTTGCGCAGCCAGGCGCGTCCGTTCTTCAGCGACCTTCTCGATCAATACAGCCTGCTTGCTGGGATCAATGATTTGATTCGCCAGATCGAGTCCGCGCATGGCGTCGTTGGCATAGCAGACGAGACCGTCGTACTCCGGCGCGATCTTGTTTGCGGTAAATCGCGCCGTAAGCGCAGCGCCGCCGACCAAGATGGGACAGCGAATCCCGCCATTCTTGAGGTCCTGTGCGGTGACAACCATCTGCTGCGCGGACTTCACCAACAGCCCCGAGAGACCGATGATGTTCGGCTGATGAGTGCGGTAGGCGTCGATCAAGGTTTCCGGCGGTACTTTAATGCCGAGGTTGACCACACGATAGCCGTTATTGCCGAGGATGATTTCGACCAGGTTCTTGCCGATATCGTGAACATCGCCCTTCACCGTCGCCAACATCACCGTGCCCTTGAGCGCGTCGGAGCTTTTTTCCATGAACGGCTCAAGATGGGCGACCGCAGCCTTCATCGCTTCCGCGCTCTGCAACACTTCGGCGACGATCAGTTCATTGTTGTTGAACAGGCGGCCCACCTCATCCATGCCTGTCATGAGTGGGCCATTGATAATGTCAAGCGGTCTACGCCCCTGGAGCGCCTCGTTGAGATCGTCGATGAGCCCGTCTTTCGACCCTTCGATAATACAGCGCGCCAGCCGTTCATCGAGCGGCAAATCTTTACGCGTGTCGTTTTTGACTTTCGTGTTCTTCTGGCGAAAATGTGCGGCGAACTCCGCGACTGGGTCTTCTCCCTGCCAATAGATCAGTTGTTCAGAAAGATGACGTTCTTCTTCCGGAATGGTGGCGTAGCGTTCGAGCTTTTCGCTGTTGACAATCGCCATATCCAGCCCAGCTTTGACGCAATGGTACAAAAACACGGAGTTGAGCACTTCGCGCCCTGCTGGCGGCAAGCCAAACGAGACGTTGCTGATGCCAAGGATGGTTTTGCACTCCGGAAACGTCTGCTTAATCAGACGCACGCCTTCGATGGTTTCTTCGCCGGCGCCGATGTAGTTTTGATCGCCAGTGCCGAGAGGAAACACCAGGGGATCAAAGATCAAGTCTTCCGGCGCCAGGCCGTATTTTTTGGTCAGCAGTTCGTAGCTGCGTTGCGCGACCTCCAGCTTCCGCTTGCGCGTGACCGCCATGCCTTGCACGGGGTCTTCGTCGATACAGCCTACGACTACCGCCGCGCCGTAACGTTTGATCAGGGGCACGACCTTCTCAAACCGCTCCTCGCCATCTTCAAGATTGATCGAGTTGATAATAGCTTTGCCCTGCGAGCGTTTGAGCGCTTCTTCAATCACCCTTGCGTCGGTGGAGTCGATCATCAACGGCGCTTTGACCTTACGGACGAGGAGTTCCAAGAACTTCGTTATATCCGCCATCTCGTCCCGGTCCGGGTCGGCGAGACAGACATCCACCACTTGCGCCCCGCCGCGCACTTGCCGTCGCCCGATTTCCGTCCCTTCTTCAAAAGCCCCAGCCACGATGAGTTCTTTGAATTTGCGTGAGCCGATCACGTTGGTGCGTTCACCAACAAGGACCGGACGTTTGTCTTCGTCAATGATCAAGGGCTCCAGCCCGGACACGACGCTACGGCGCGCAGCCTGGATGAGGCGCGGCTTTTTGCCCTCCAGCATCTGCGACAACAGGGAAAGATGGGCTGGAGTGGTGCCGCAGCAGCCGCCAATCATATTGACCCAGCCCTGCTCGACAAAGCGTTCGAGTTTGGCGGCGATCATCTCTGGAGTTTCGTTGTAGCGCCCGTCTTCATCGGGGAGCCCGGCGTTAGGCATGCACAGCACCGGAAAGCGCGACAGTTGCGCCAGGGTGCGGATATGATCGGTCATGAAATCTGGCCCAGTCGCGCAGTTGAGACCGATGGCAAACAACTCTTTATGCGCCAGCGAGACGTAGAGCGCTTCGACGCCCTGCCCTGCCAGCATTGTGCCCATCGTTTCAATCGTACCCGAGACAATCACCGGCACGCTCAGACCAACCGTGTGCATCGCTTCATCAACACCAATCAATCCCGCTTTGAGGTTCAGCGTATCTTGCGCGGTTTCCAAGACGAGCAGGTCTACGCCTCCCATCAGAAGCCCTTCAGCCTGCTCGGCGTAGGCCCGTCGCATTTGGTCGAAATCGACACCGCCAGTCACGGAAATGGTCTTGGTGGTTGGACCCATAGAGCCCGCCACAAAGCGAGGCTTCATGGAGGTGCTGTAATGTGTAGCCACTTCTTTCGCCAACTGGGCTGCGGCGCGGTTGATCTCCCGAGCCTGGTCCTGCAGCCCATATTCGGCCAACACGATGCTCGTGCCTCCGAAGGTGTTGGTTTCAACAATGTCACTACCAGCGGCAAAGAACCCGGCGTGAATATCCGCGATGATCTGCGGCGCTGTCAGGACGAGGTGTTCATTACAGCCTTCATATTCCAGCCCGCCAAAGGCGGCGGCATCCAAGTTGCGGGCTTGGATCGATGTCCCCATAGCACCATCGAATAAGAGGACACGGTCACGTAATAAGGCTTGGAGTTCTTTTGCTGATTCAGAAAGCTGAGGAAGATCGGCTGCATGTAAAGACGAATTTGACATAGCTAGTTATGATACCGGTCTCAACGTTGCGAAGGAAGCACTCGTGATGAGATCAAGACAATGATGCTTGGTCAAGGCTAAGGTTGCAGAATGGAGGGCCGTCATGCCAGCCCTTCGACTTTGCTCAGGACAAGCTCCGGCTGGCATCCAGGAAGATTCAGCACTTGGCTCCGGTTAGGCCTCTTGGATTCCCGCTTGCGCGGGAATGACCTCCTTTGCCTTGACACTAGCTACAATTGCCCTCGCTCGCGCAACTCTTTCATTTTTCCATCTTGTACGATCACGCCGTCTCGGTACAAAGCGGCGACCTGTTCCGCCGTGTAGCCCAAGCGGCTCTGCAGAACCTCTTCGTTATGTTCTCCTAAGAACGGAGCACGAAAGGGAATCTCGACCGCAGCCGTGGAGAGATGAAAGGGTGATTTGGCGACCGGTGTCGGGCCGAGAATCGGATGCGGCATGTCTTGGAATAATTGCCGCGACTTGATTTGTGGATGTTCCGGCACCTGAGGAATATCGAGAATGGGCGCCGACGGTACGCGCGCCTCCGCCAGGATTCTCAACGGAGTTTCATCATCGTCAAACGACTGAAGCCAGGCTTCAACATAGGCGCGGACTTCCGGTCGACGTTGACAACGCGCCACTTGCGTTGAGTAGCGTGGGTCGGTCTCCAATTCAGGTTTGCCCATCGTGCGCACCAACGGACCCCACTGATGCTCCGCCACAGCGAAGACGATGTAGCCTTTCTTCGCTTTGTACACGCCATAAGGGCAAATGTTGAAAAAATCGCCGCCGAAACGTTTCGGTTCAATTGCGCCGCCGCTCATCATAAACAGGGGGAAGTTGATGTAGTCCAAGTAAACGAGCGATTCGAGCTGCGACACGTCGATGTATTGTCCCTCACCGTGCAAGGCGCGATAAAACAGCGAAGCGCAGATGGCCAGCGCGCCATGAATACCGGCATTGGGGTCGCCGAAGTAGTTGCCAACGTATTCGGGCGGACCGTCCGGTTCGCCGGTCATCGCCATGACCCCGCTCTGAGCCTGCGCGATAATGTCGAAGCTCGTGTGCTGCGCGTACGGTCCATCCTGACCATAGCCCGACACCGAACACATGATGAGTTGCGGATTGAGCTGTTTGAGTGATTCGTAGTCGAGACCGTATTTGACCATCACACCCGGACTGTAGTTTTCGACGACGACATCGACTTGCCGCACTAACTCTTTGACAATCGCTATTCCTTGGGGATTCCTGATATCGATCGCCACACTTTTCTTCCCGGCGGAAGCCGCCAGGAAAAACCCACTAATACCAGGAGCGACGATATGGATTTTGCGACCCAGGTCTCCATCCGGAGTCCGCTCAATCTTCACGACATCGGCGCCGAGGTCCGCTAAAAGCCGAGTGGCGGCTGGACCAGCCAGGTACTGGGTAAAATCGAGCACTTTCACCCCTGCGAGTAACCGTTTCTTTCCATTTCCGCTGTAGGCCATAGATCCTCCTTTCACGTCGATGCTTGCGTATGCCCTTCGCCGTTCTACTTGAGCAGACGTCAGCCCGCAAGATTGACAGCGGCTTCCGATCGCTTATGGTGAGGAAAGGAGAGCTTATGGGCAGCCAAAAAGTCGGTCATCTGTTGATCGTATCTTTCTTGTGGGGGTTGATGCTTTTGTGCTGCTCTTCCGCCTGGGCGACGGTGTACGGTTGGAAAGGCGAGGGCGGTGTGTGGCGCCTCAGCAATGATCCCGCGGAGGTGCCCGCAACCGAACGCGATTCGGCTCAACAGTTCACTTCAAAATTCGCCAAGCCGGCTGAGTCGGCCTCTGCATCGCCAACAACTCCTCCGGAGGCTTCCCTTCATCCTGCTCCTCTCACCAATTTGGAAACGAGTGCGTATGAACGTGGGCTTGAGAAAGGTATGCAAACAGCGGAACGTCAAGTCGAGCTGGCTGGGCGACTGGCGCAAACCATGCTTGCTGCTGCGCCGCACACGCCGCCGACCCAGGTGATCGTGCAACAACCTAGCCCGGTGATTATTCAGTCCAGGGCGCCAGGGTATTATTCTCCGTTTTTCTACCCCTATTATGGCTGGCCTTATTTTTCCGCGCCCTGTGCGTCTACCCGATTTGTTCCACATTCCCACTTCTTCCCAGGCCTACGCAGTCGAGGCGTTAGGGTCTTCTTCCCGCAAGGGCACTTTTCTCACCACGGATTTCTGTGTGGGCCTCGTTTTCGTTTCTGGTGAGAGGTGGAAACGATGCGTAGACACCAAACGATTCCTATCGGCATCAGAACTGGGCACGTTGTGAAGAAAGAGAGAGCATTATGTTGATCCGTATCCGGCGTGGCTGGGAGATCCCCGAGCGCTTGGCGACTCCAGAAGAGGTCTATGTGAATCGACGACGGTTTTTACAAGGGTTGGGAACTGCCAGCCTAGGGGCCCTTGGAATTCTGGCCGGGTGTAACCACCCTGCCGAGAGTCAGTCGGGAAACACGAAGCCCCCCCTCATTGGCATGCCAGAACCGAGCGCAACGACAAAACTCTATCCAGCCAAACGTAATGAGAAGTATACACTGGACCGTCCACTTACGGATGAAGCCATCGCCGGGCGTTACAACAACTTCTATGAATTCAGCTTTCAGAAACAACGCGTCAGCCGACTGGTGGATCTGTTCAAGACGCGACCTTGGCAAGTGGAAGTGACAGGGCTCGTCAAAAAACCGCAAACATTTGACATTGACGACTTTGTGCAGCGCATGCCGCTGGAAGAACGACTCTATCGACATCGCTGTGTCGAAGCCTGGTCGATGACCGTACCGTGGACGGGCTTTCCCATTAAAGCGTTTATCGACTTGGTCGAGCCGCAAGCCTCCGCTAAGTTTATGCGCATGGTCACCTTTAACAAGCCGGATGAAGCAGTCGGCATGGAAGATGACTCCTACCCGTGGCCTTATTTTGAAGGGCTGACGATGGCGGAGGCGACAAACGAGTTGGCGTTTTTTGTGACTGGTATCTATGGTCACGAACTCACGAAACAGCATGGAGCCCCATTACGGCTGGTCACGCCGTGGAAATATGGCTACAAAAGCATCAAATCGATCGTGCGGGTCGAGTTTCTCGATCAACAACCGCCGACGTTCTGGTCGACGCTGGTTCCGAGCGAATATGATTTTGTCGCCAATGTAAACCCCGCCGTGCCGCATCCACGCTGGTCCCAAGCCTCCGAGCGCGTGTTGGGGACAGAGGAGCGCGTCCCGACCCTGCCGTTTAATGGGTATGGGGAGTTTGTGGCCTCCTTGTACAAGACATGATGTTCCTGCTGCTCTTCTTTCTCCTGCTGCTTGGCG
Organism: uncultured Enterobacteriaceae bacterium; assembly: GCA_964441775.1. Classification (GTDB taxonomy): domain Bacteria; phylum Desulfobacterota; class Binatia; order Bin18; family Bin18; genus SYOC01. Next base: position 93,188 of record CAYTVL010000008.1, on the reverse strand, counting down.
CTGTTCCAGGCTGCGCTGTCCCGCCGGATAACACTCCGAAAGGGTCCCCTGATCCGGCGTTGCTCTTTGCCCCGCACGGGAGTCCCGGCGCATGGTTCAATCCTTGGAATCCCAGAGAACGCCATTACTCAGATATGTTCCGCTGGCTCGTCTCGCGCAGCGCGTTCAACGGTGAACGACGTGATCCGCCTGATGTTGCTTTCGTTAACAACGATGGAGCGTCTTTTGCCGTTCCTGAGAACTCGGCTTCCGTGACTTGGGTGGGTCATTCCAGCTTTGTTGTTCATGACGGGCCCGATGTTTTTTTGACCGATCCGCAGTTCAACACTCGCGCGTTGTTGCCCAGACGGTATCATCCTCCCGGCGTACCTATCTCGTCGATTCCTGGGTCAGCCTTCGCCGTCATTTCTCACAATCATTACGATCACCTCGATGCATACTCAGTGGAAACCCTGCCAGCATCGGTCACGTGGTTTGTGCCGATGGGATTAGGTGACTGGTTTCGCAGGAAAGGGCGCAACTCCGTCGTAGAGTTCGACTGGTGGCAGACCCGGCAGCATGGACGATGGCGCGTCACCTGCGTGCCGTCTCAGCACTGGTCTCAGCGGTTAGATCAATGGCCGAATACCTCATTATGGTGCGCCTGGGTGATCGCTTCCGATGAGTACACCTATTTCTTCGCCGGTGACACGGGTTATTTCCACGGCTTCAAGGAGATTGGCAAACGGTATGGACCGATTGATGTGGCGATGTTGCCAATCGGGGCGTACGAGCCGCGCTGGATCATGCACTATTCACACATGAACCCGGCTGAATCCTATCAAGCCTTTCTTGACCTCCAGGCAAAGTGGATGGTGCCGTGCCATTGGGGGACATTTCGCCTTACGGATGAACCGATTGACGAGCCCCCGCGCGAGTTGCGTCGTGTAGTGGCGGCTGCGAAAGGCGATATTGATAAGATCAAAGTGTTAGCGATCGGGGAACGGTGGGAAGCGCCGCGGAAAAATCCTCAACCCGACTGAGGAAGACGTCAAAGTGGTGGCGCTAGCCAATTCACTCAAGAAGATGCTAGGGTAACTTTCTCACATGGTACACAGGACTTTGGAGCGTGTTGTATTGACCTCGTAAGTCCTTGTTTTTTCCATACGCCCCCGTAGCTCAGGAGGATAGAGCACAGGATTCCTAATCCTGGGGCCGTGCGTTCGAATCGCGCCGGGGGCAACGTTACTCGTCTTTCTTAACTACGGCTCTTTGGTAACGACTATTCCGCTGCCGCGCAACATGGGCGACCCATCAATAGCGCAGGTTGCTGCGGCGCTAGGAATTTGTCGTTTCTCTGCACGCCCTGTTACTTGAAAGACGGCTTCGGCAATATGGCCCATGCCATGTAATCGCCCTTCGCTGAGACTGCCGCCAAAGGTATTCACCGGCAACTCGCCTTCAAGCGCTATGCGACCGTCCTGAATAAATTCATACGCTTCGCCTTCTTTACAAAAGCCCGCAGCTTCGAGCCAATACAGAGTTGAGGGGCTGAAGCCGTCGTACAATTCAGCAGCATCCATATCTTTGGGGCCTAACCCCGAGGAGGACCAGAGCTTGTTGGCCAGCGACTGACCACAGGCCACATAATCGTCGAGGGCGTAGTGGAACAAGGTTCTCCGTCGACTGGTATTTTGTCCGTAGCCCGCGATATACGCCGGTGGATTCCGCAGATCACGCGCCCGCTCCGCCGTAGTGAGCACGATCGCCACGCATCCTTCCACCGGAATGTCGCAGTCAAACAAGCAGAGCGGTTCGGCAATCCAACGCGACGCCATATAGTCATCTCGCGTCATCGGCGTGTTCAGGAAAAACGCGCGCGGATTCAGATTGGCGTTGCGCCGACTGTTCACCACAAAGGTCGCGAGATGTTCACGCTTGGCGCCGTAGCGATGCATGTAGCGTTGCCACTGCATGGCGTGCCACTGAAAAATGCTGGTGGAGCCATAAGGAGCAACGAATTGGGTCTCACCCGCGGCGCGATTACTCGTCCACGCGCCGTAGCGCCCGCGCGGCTGGTGTAACGCGCGCCAGACCAGGACGTAGTCACACGCTCCGGCAATAAGCGCATGCACCGCTTCAATGACTGGACTGGCGATCATGCCGGCTTCAATCTGCGCATACCAACGAATATCCGACGCCAGCCGCAGTTGGTTCAGGATGTACATGACACTGACAATATCCTCGCCGTCTCGACTGCCCGCTCCAAGCGCAGGCAATTCAGGATACGTCGATAATCCATCGATTTGCTCTGGGGCTACCCCGGCATCCTCGAGCGCAGCCCGACAAGCGTCAATCGCCAGCAGGCCGAGGGGTTTTTGTGAATGGCGCGTGAGTTGTGAGTAGCCCACGCCAACGATCGCGGTTTTCCCTTTTCCTGACCACATACGCTTACCCCTCCATAACGCGAAACTGCGGCAAGGTGATTTCTTCGTTTACTTTCTCAAAATACACTTCCACGCGTTTCCCGATCTGGATGGTGTCCCGTTCGGAGCCTGGCAAGTTCGCGACCAGAAACAAACGCGGCTGCTCGTCGAGTTCTACCAGAATGTTGAGGTAAGGAGTCTGATCTTCAAAGCCGGCGATGTTTTGTTGATGCATCACGGCATAGGTATAAATCGTCCCGCGTCCGCTGACCGGCGTAAAGGTGAGTTGTTGTGACTGGCACGCATCACAGACTGTGCGCGGCGGGTGATTGAAATGGCCGCATCCGTCGCACCGTTGTAAAGCAAGTTGGTGTTGTTTCGCCGCATCCCAAAAGGGTTGGGTTAATTCGTCCGCCACCGGGACCGGTCGTTGGCTGCGCTCCGCCATAGAAAACTCCTTTATTGTCGCAATCCCTCTTGTCGGAGAAGCGGCATCACTTTCTCCCCGAAGTATTGGATCTCCTCGTTGTAATCGAGCCAGCATAGGATCATGCCTTCGATACCGATCCCTGACAGTTTCAACAGTTCATCCACCACTTGCTCCGGCGTCCCAATCATGGGGTATCCGCCCCAACCGGCAATGAAGTGTTCGGCAAATTGTGTGAGGTGCTGTTCGGTGAATGAGCCGCTTTCCACGCCTAAGAGACTGAGGATATTGCGCGTAGCTTCCCAGTCACCTTTTTCAACAATGTAGTTGTACAACTGCCTCGCTTCTCTTTCCGTGTCCCGACAACAGACTAACCCGTAACTCATCACCCCGATCTTGCGATGGTACTCCCGCGCCGCGAGACGTTTGACATCATCCGCCGCGGCTTTACCGTTTTCGAGAGTGTCGATGGAAATAAAATTGAAATCGACCTCGCGCGCCGAGAAGTCTTTGCCTGCAGGCGAGAACCCCGCGTTAATCAGAACCGGATAAGGCTTCTGGACCGGCTTCGGAAGCAAGTAGCCATCTTTCACGTGGAAAAACTCACCCACGTGATCAAAGTGTTGTTCGGACCACAACCGCTTGACCACATGAATCCACTCACCTGCATAGCGATACCGAGTGTCGTGGTCCATCTGTTTGACGCCGAACATTTCCATTTCCGGCGTGAACCACCCGCAGACGATGTTGAGCCCCCAGCGTCCGTCCGAGATATGATCGACCGTCGCCCCTTGTTTCGCCGCAACAATCGGATGCACAGTCGGCACATGGGACGTAGAAAAAATCATGATGTTCTTGGTCTGTGTCGCCATCGCCGCCGCCCAGGTGTAGACTTCCATGCAATCGCCGTTGAAATCGGTCGTGCCGCCGAACCCGCGCCAGCGCCCAACGGGCACGAGCAGTTCAAATCCCAAGTCATCCGCTTTCTGGGAAATAGCGACGCTGTGTTTGTAGGTGGGCTCGAAGGTTGTTTCGGCGTGGCTGATCGTGCAGCCATTGCTACAGTTCTGACCAAAAATGCCCAGCTTCATTTTGTTGTCGTTGAAAACCGGTATGTGCTTCTTCCGATATTCCATCAGCTCGGTTGCATTCATGGTCGGCTTTCCTTTATGGTCCAGGACTATGCACAGGCTTGATATCTACATCTGCACGAAAAGCAAGTGTACAGCCAAAAAAGCCCGACTGAAACTGCGCAAAAGCGACGCCGACGCCGGGTCCTACAATGGCCCTGCCCTGCTTGTCGCTGTTCGTCAGTTACTCGAACAGGAAAAACTTAACGAAGACGTCGCAGTTCACGAAGCGGCGTGCATGGCAGGCTGTCCAGTCGGCCCACGGCTCGATATGGTCGTCGGCTCTCGAAGGATCATGTATTTTCAGCGCAAGCAGCCAACTGGGAGAGAAGACTTGATCAGTTGGGTGAGTGTGGCCAGCATTGAGGAAGCGATCGAGTCATATCTGCGGGAGACCAGCGCTTCGTCTAGATAAATGATCAAGCGTAGTAGCGTTTGCAGAAGAGAGAAAAATTGGTAGTTTCAGTGGAGTAAGCGGCAGCATTTTACAATGAGGAGGGCATGAGATGACGATCGATGCACCAAACGAATGGCGATTAGAGACTCCGGGGCATGCAGGGTGGGAGCGAACCGCCCGCCCGCAGGACCCAAACAAGTATTTCATGATCTCGTGTGATAGCCACATGAACGAACCGGCAAACCTGTGGAAAGAGCGTTTGGACGCCAAGTACAGTGATCGTCTGCCTCGGATCGAGGTGGACGAAAAGGGCGTGAAATGGAGCGTTTCAGAAGGCTTTCAACGGTCGCGCTTGCATGACTCGGTTTTCCACGGAGAAGATCTCGAGCGACAGAAATCGGGGGCTGACCCAGAGCAGCGTCTCAAAGACATGGCCCGAGACGGCGTGGACGCCGAGATCATTTTCCCCAACAAAGGGCTGGCTATGTGGGCAACGCCGGACCCGCAGTTCGCCATGGCGCAATGCAAGATTTACAATGACTGGGCCTGGGAGACCTTTGGCAAGTATAACGATCGCATGTCGCCGATGGCGGGCCTCGCCACCGGTGATCTCGAAAGTTCGCTCGCGGAAGTCACACGAGTCGCGAAAATGGGCTATCGTGGCTTAACCCTGCCCTGCAAGCCGATCTTTGGCGCTCATGATGCGCGACATCCCAACTATAACTTGCCCATGTTCGATCCCTTGTGGGCGGTCATTCAGGAGACGGGTTTACCAATTACCTTTCACATTTCGACTGGCCGTGATCCGCGCGCTGCCCGCAAAGACGGCGGCGCGGTGATCAATTATGTCTCGCACTCGCTCGCACCGACAGTCGAGCCGATCGCCAACATGTGCGCGTCTGGCGTGCTGGAGCGATTTCCACACTTGAAATTCGCCGCCATTGAGTGCGGCATCGGTTGGGTCGCCTGGGCGCTGGATGCGATGGACGAGGCGTACAAGAAGCATCACATGTGGACGTGGCCCAAACTCAAAAAGCTGCCGAGCGAATATTTCCGCGAGCATGGCTATGCGTCGTTTCAAGAAGATCGCGTAGGGGTCGATCTTGCAGTGAAATACAACTTAGTAGACAATTGCCTATGGGCGAATGATTACCCGCATCACGAAGGCTCCTGGCCGCACTCAGCCGAAGCGATCGAGCGACAGATGGGCGAACTGAGCGACAAACATCGCGCCAAAATTCTCGGGCTCAACGCGGCGAAGCTGTTTAAGTTCGACGTGCCCAAAACGTACTTGGCCAATTACGGCGAGACGTTGCACTAAGGTAAAAAACGACGGGGCGTGAATCTTCACGCCCCGTTACGGTCTTCCTTTGGCAGCGCTAACCTTAGCGGAAGTGCTGAACCTACGCCTCTTGGCAAACTCGCCCTCTCTCCTGTAGGATTGGTGGCCAATTCGGCGGAAAGGAGGACGGTCTATGCGTAAACGACGTTACATTGTCACCATGGCGGTGCTCCTTGGGGTACTCTGGAGCGCGAGCGCCAAGGCAGCCGATGTCCCTGACTGCTGTAAGCAGCAGAAGTCCTGCTGTCAGAGCAAAGAGTCCTGCTGCCCCAAAGGCGGATAGCTCGGCAGGAGCCCCGTAAAGAGAGTTTTGCCCCCTCTGTCCTGTGCGCCGGTTCTCGACAAAGCCGTGAGAACCACACGCACAGGCAGGAGGTCTACGAGGAAGCAAAAACACTGCGCGGCGCCACGAAGAAGTAACGCGGCGGACTGTTGGCGCCCAACCCCCCAAGCCGAACAGGCCACGCCGCAGCCCACCCTGAGCGGGAAGCGAGAAACCTTTCCATCCCTCTATATGTAGAGAGGCCGAGTCCCATATACCGGACAAGCGAGGCATCTATGAATAGATGGGACCATCTACTGGTAGAGAGAAGCAAAGCGGTTCAGCAGTAGTTAGCCCGCTTCAGCCCAGCCTTGTCGATGTACACCGATACGTGTACAAGAACGAAATGAAGAGGCGTGAGCTGGAAGAGGCGCTGCGGAAACTGGGGTGGAGCTTTTTGCGGCACGGAGCGAAGCACGATATCTGGACCAAGGGTGAACACCAAGAGCCGATTCCGCGCCATGCTGAGATTAACGAAAAACTGGTACGCGCAATCCTCCGTCGAGCGGCCAGAAGAGAGTGACGATGCGTTTTCAAGGCAAACTCTATAAGGATGGCAAGTTTTGGTTAGTCGAAGTGCCCGCATTCGCGGCGATGACTCAGGGACGCACTCGCAAGGAAGCCTTGGTCATGATCGCTGATTGGTTCGCTACTATGATCGACCGGCCGGGCTTTTCCGTCACAGTCCATGAAGGGACACAGGGCCATTTCGAGCTCAGCGCCTCAGACACCAAGGCGATGGTAGGGTTGCTCTTGCAACGTCAGCGCCAGGTGCATGGGCTCTCTCTGGCGGCGGCAGCGGATCGCCTGGGGGCGAAGTCGCGCAATGCCTACGCTCGGTATGAGCAAGGGAATTCGATGCCGACGGTGGAGAAATTAGACAAACTCCTCCAGGCGGTCTCTGGCGGGCGAGATTTCGTCTTGTCGCCCAGTGCAATAGGGGACGCTGAGCAGGAGGAGCAGAGCAGCGTGGGCTAACCCTCGCCTCCTGCCTGACCGCCGCCCGCTTGCGGACCTGAACGAACCTGAAAGGATACGGTGGGGCGGCGGCAGGTGATCGGTGACGTTAGATGTCTCTTCAGTCAACTGACACAAAAGGAGCTATTCGGAGGGCTGTAAGCTCGTACCACGACAAAAGGGAGATCTTATGGCGAGCGGAACTTACGATATCATCACAGTTGGGGGTGGCTTGGGCGGAGCTGCTCTGGCCAAAGTAATGGCCGAACACGGCGCGCGCGTGCTGGTACTGGAGCGGGAGACGCACTTCAAAGATCGCGTGCGCGGCGAGCAGCTGACCTCCTGGGGCGTGGGGGAGGCGAGGCAATTGGGGATCTATGACCTATTACGCAACAGCTGTGGACACGAGGTGCGCTGGTGGCAGACGTACCTAGGGTCGATGGCGCTAGAGCGCCGCGATTGTGTCGCCACCACCCCACAGCATGCGCCGCAATTGATGTTTTATCACCCGGCGATGCAAGAGGCGTTGCTGCAAGCGGCAGCCGACGCAGGCGCGGAGGTGCGCCGAGGCGCGAGTGTGCGAGACGTGCGGCCGGGCGGAGTGCCGACTGTAGTGGTTGAGCAAGAAGGGCGCGGCGAAGAACTCTCGGCACGACTAGTCGTCGGCGTTGATGGCCGGACGTCGATGGTACGCAAGTGGGCCGGCTTCTCGGTCTCCCACGACCCGCCCCGCCGACTGATTGCTGGAGTATTCTTTGAGGGGATGGTTGCTGTCCCAGAGGATACAGCGCATCTCCAGTTCAACCCAGACCTCGGCCAAGTCGTCTTTCTCGCCCCGCAAGGCGGCGGGCGGGTGCGGGCGTATCATGTGTACCGCCATGATGCTCCCCACCGGCTCCAGGGGGCGGCAGATGTATCGCGCTTTATCGCAGACTCAATCCGGACCGGCGCCCCAGCGGAGTTTTATGCTGGCGTGAAAGCGGCAGGACCATTGGCCTCCTTTGAGGGGGCTGACACGTGGGTGGAGCACCCGTACCGGGCAGGGGTGGCCCTGGTGGGAGACGCGGCGGCCTCCAATGATCCGAGTTTTGGGCTGGGCTTGTCCCTCACCGTGCGCGATGTGCGGGTCCTGCGCGATCAGTTGCTTGCCCAGGGCGACTGGGAGGCCGCCGGACATACCTACGCCGCAGAGCACGACCGCTACTACGGAGCGATCCACACGGTAGAGAACTGGCTGTCCCAAATGTTTTTTGAGCCCGGGCCGGAAGCCGCAGCGCGCCGTGCCAAGGCACTGCCGTTAATCGCCCAGGATCCGACGCGGGTTCCGGATCATCAGTTCAGTGGGCCGGATCTGCCCGCCGATGAGACAGTCAGGCGGCGCTTTTTCGGAGAGGAGTAGACGGGGTAGACACCTAACCCTCGCCTCCAGCCTGACCGCCGCCCACGTGCGGATTGGAATGACTCTGAAAGACAGCGTCTGGGCAGCGGCAAGTGATCGGCGACGTTAGGTGGCTCACTTGAAGTGAAGGGTATCAATGGCGCAATCTGATCCTCAATTCGCTCGGACAATTCGTGAAGCGACTCAAGTTGACGTAGAAGACTTGGAGCGGATGCGCCTTGCCCTGCAAGCGCACCTTGCCAAGGCCAATCCGCATCTCATGGCGCTCAATGCACAACGAAGGGCCACCCTGAAAGACTTCTATCGAAACCTCATCGATGATCCTCAGGCACGAGTCCTGGTGGCGCATGAACCGTTGGGAACACAAAGGATTGGCATGGCAGTAGGCCGTATCATTCCTCATGAGGAATTTGAGCCGACGGTTTGGGGACACATTGATGATGTGTGGGTAGAGCCAGAATATCGGCATCGTGGGATCTGTCGGATATTAATGGCGCGCCTCTTGGAGTTTTTTGAGAGGGCGCGGATTGAAGTGTTGGTGCTGGACTATGTGATAGGGAACACGGAAGCTGAGAGGACGTGGGGCCGGTTTGGATTTCAGCCGGTGTTGACGGTGGCAAACGCCAAGCTGACTGAAGTACGGAACCATATACAAGGAAAAGCCTCCTAACAACCTGTTCCACCGCATTGCTGCCCGGTTGTGGTTCTGCTGAAACCGAAAGGGCACAGTTGGCCTCTCGCGGTGGACGGAGCCTAGCACCGCTTTGGTTTTGCTTGCCCTCGCCTGCGTCGCTGTGGCGCAGTCAAAAGACCGGCCACGGCGCGACGGCGGTCCGGCTACAGCACTAACTTCGCTAACTCTTCTACTTCCGCAAGCGCTTCGGTTTTACTCGTGGCCTTGATCCACAAAGTGACGTGCTCAGCTCCGGCCTGAGCCAACTCTTCAATCTGCCCACGATCCCGGAATTGATTGGGACCGCCAAAAGCAAAAATCGGAATCGACTTCGGATCACGACCAACTTGTGCGGCCAGTTCATTTAGCGTGGCGCGGCCCTGGCGAATCTGTTCGACGGACGAAATCGTCGGCACCCAGCCGTCTCCCCAGTCAACAATGCGTTTGAACACATGCTTAGAAGAGCCGCCAAGCAAGACTGGCGGATGCGGTTTGCGGGCGGGCTTCGGGAAGGAAATGACTGGCGGGAAGTTATAGTATTTGCCGTGATATTCAGATTCATCAGCCGTCCACAACTGTTTCATGGCCAGAATCGCGTCACGGGTTTGCGTCCACCGATGGGCGAAGTCGCCGCCCATGATTTCTGATTCTTCCTTGAGCCATCCGGCGCCGATGCCGAAGAGGAAGCGTCCGCCAGAGTAGTTGTCAAGCGAAGCAATTTCTTTCGCGAGTAACAACGGGTTCCGTTCAGGCACCAGGCAAATTCCTGTGCCCAATTGAATCTTCGTCGTCACCGCAGAGACACGCGCCAACGCCACGAAAGGATCAGCGATACGTTTGGCGCCTTCGGGAATACGCCCGTCCCGCGAGCCGGGATAGCCCGTGCTGAATTGAAGAGGAATGATGGGATGCTCTGGCGCCCAAAACGACGCGAAGCCTACTTCTTCCGCTTTCTTGGCAATGACGGCCGGATCGGTCGCTGGATCTGAGGTTAAGAAAAATACGCCGACTTTCATGAGAAGGCCCTCCTTTTTAGAGACAGTGACAGAGATAGAGACAGAGGCTGCGGCATTACTGCGCTGCAATCCCGCCATCGACCGGCATCGGCAACCCGGTGACGAACGATGACGCATCGGAACAGAGCCATACCACTGCTTCACCGATTTCCTCTGGCTTACCCATACGTCCCACTGGCTCCACCGCCGCCATGCGTTCGGCGCGTCCGGCGCGTTGACCGGTGATGCGCTCGACCATTGGGGTCTTAATTACGCCGGGGCACACCGCGTTCACGCGAATCCCAGACTTTGCGTATTCCAGCGCTGCGGTTTTGGTGAGCCCCACGACGCCGTGCTTGCTGGCGACGTAGGCAGGCATTTGGGGCACACCGAGGAGCCCGGCGTCAGAAGCCGTGTTGACAATTGCTCCACCGCCCTGTTTCAGCATTTGCGGAATCTCGTATTTCATGCACAACCATACTCCCTTGAGATTGATCTGCATGACGCGCTCCCAATCCTCTTCTTTGTAATCCGCAGTTCTTCCGGTAGCTCCTTCAATGCCAGCGTTGTTGTGCGCACAGTCGAGCCGCCCGTACGTGTTGACGGCAGCTTGCACCATCGCCTCGACTTCCGCCGCTTTGCCCATATCGGTTTTGACAAAAGTAGCGTCGCCGCCAGCAGCTTTAATCAGACGCACGGTTTCTTCACCGCCATCAACCAGCACATCAGCCACCACGACCTTGGCGCCTTCCCGAGCAAAAATTAGCGCGGTAGCACGTCCAATACCCGAGCTACCGCCAGTGACCAACGCGACTTTTCCTTGTACAAGTCCTGCCATACGTTCCTCCTTCACGACGATGCGCCTACGATAAACGATGATGGCTAGCTTAGGAAGTCGGCTCCGGCTTGCAACGCTGGCAGATTTTTCTTATGAAGACGACACTTTTTACTGCGCACTTACGGACGACAAAAGGAGGGAGCTTATGATTCGCTTGGTGTTTGTTCTCCGACGCAAACCGAATCTCACGCGTGCGGAATTTCAACAGTATTGGCGCGACACCCACGGTCCTTTGGTTGCGAAGCATTCGACCACGCTGAACATCCTCCGCTATGTGCAGCTTCACACTCTGGATGACCCCATTAACGATCAACTGTCCGGAGCGCGAGGAACGATGGAGCCGCCGTATGACGGAGTCGCCGAATTGTGGTGGACCAGTCGCGAGGCGCTCAGCGCAAACTCGAATAGCACCGCGCGTCAAGCCGCCGCGAAAGAATTACTTGACGATGAAGCCCGGTTTATTGACCTGCCGCAGTCGCCGCTCTGGTTCGCACACGAATATCCGCAGGTGAATCCTTCAGAGGATATCGTGGCGCGAGAACAGAGCGCTTTGGTCAAGCTTTTCTTCTGTTTGCGTTCGGTTCCCTCTCTGACTGAAGACCAGTCGCAGTTATACTGGAGAACTAACCACGGACCGCTCATCCGCGGAATGGCGCAAGGCATGCGAATGAAGCGCTATCTGCAAGTGCACCGCTACGACGATCCGGTCGAACAGCAACTGCGGACTGCTCGGGGCACGACCGCGCCGCCGTATACGGGACACGCAGAAGCCTGGTTCGATCGTGCAGATTTTGCAACGATAGCCCAGACGCCGGAAGGCAGGACGGCGATGGTGCTGGCGGTAGAGGATGAAGGGAAGTTTATCGATTTCCCACGCTCCGCGATTTGGATTGGCAAGGAGCGGGTGTTTATTGATCGGCGGTAGAAGCCAAAAAGCCCCCCGCCTGCCGCTCCGCGTCTGTCGGCCCCCTTTGCCAAAGGGAGCGGCGAAGGCGTAGCCGAGCGGGGGATTTCAACAGGAGAGAACTCGGGTGTCACAATTAAGCGGAGAAAAATTCGATGTCATCGTAGTTGGGGCGGGCAATGCCGCCTTTGCCGCAGCACTGGCTGCACGTCAAGAAGGCACGCGGGTGCTGGTGCTGGAAAAAGCCTCGCAGAAACTACGGGGCGGCAACACCCGCTTCAGCGGCGGACTGTTCCGCTGCACTTACAACAATGTTAACGAGTTAATGCCTATCGTGCGGGACTACGATAACCCAGCCACCGTGGCGCTCGATCCGTACACATCGGCGGACTATCAACGCGACTTGGAGCGCGTCACTGGCGGGCGGGCGGACCCAGAACTCAGCGCCCTGCTCATTGCCCAATCGCACGACACCGTCCGCTGGATGGCGGATCTCGGAATTCCGTGGGAGTTCAACCGCGCGGTTGGCGCCGTCACCATTCCCGGCTCTGCTCGTGTAAAACTTCCCGCTGGCGCCGCACTACGAGTGAAGGGCGAAGGCGTTATCCTCTCAAGCGCTTGGTTTCGTATTGCCGAAGATGCCGGAGTGAAGATCGTCTACGAAACGCTCGCTCAGCGAATCGTCACCGGTAGTGATGGCCGCGTCACTGGCATTGAAGTACGCAGTCCCGACGGTGTGGAGGAACTTTCCTGTCGCGCACTTGTGTTGGCCAGCGGCGGCTTCCAAGCCAATCCAGAAATGCGCACGGCCTATCTTGGTCCACACTGGAGCCTCGTCAAAGTACGCGGCACCAAATTCAACACGGGAGAAATGACGCGCGCCGCTCTGGCTGTTGGGGCCCAGAGCTACGGCGAATGGTCCGGTTGCCACGCCACGCCAATTGATGCGGACGCTCCGACATACGGCGAGCTACGACTGACCGATCGCACGAACCGGCTCTCGTACCCCTTTTCGGTGATGGTCAACCTCGACGGCGAACGGTTCACCGATGAAGGCGCAGATTTCAACTTATACACCTATGCCCGTATGGGGCGCGAAATTCTCCAGCAGCGGAGTTCTGTGATCTTTCAAGTGTTCGACCAGCAGACCGTGCCCCTGCTGGAGACGCGGTATAACACCGGCACGCCAGTCACTGCCAACACGTTTCCAGAGCTAGCCGAGCGCATCGCGGAGCGGTACCGTTCGCTCAACTTCCGCAAAGATGCTTTTGTAAACACGTTAGAAGCCTACAACGACGCCGTTCAAGATGGAGTGTTCAACCCGGATATTCTCGACGGAAAACACACCTCCGGGCTCCGCCCAGAAAAAACCAACTGGGCCACACAGCTTGACCGGCCTCCGTTCGTCGCCTATCCCGTAACGCTTGGGATCACCTTCACCTTCGGCGGCATCCGCATCAACACGAACGCCGAGGTGATAGATCATCTAGGTCGACCTATTCCTGGGCTCTTTGCTACGGGGGAAATGACTGGCGGGTTTTTCTACATAAACTATCCAGCTGGGGCGGGCCTCATGCGCGGAGCGGTGTTCGGCAGGATTGCGGGATTACAAGCAGCGAGGTTGGCCAAAAGCTCAGCATCCTAATCATTGACCCTAAAGGAGGAAAATTCATGCGCACCATCGTAGTCCACCCGACAGATGACCAAGCCGATGCTCATTCACTCACCCAGGCTTTCACGACAGCCCAGGCCGGAGATGTGGTGATTGTTGACCCCGGCGTGTATTCGCCCAGTCATACACAGGAAGCGCTGCCGCTCAGAGTACCTGCTGGCGTCACCGTCGAAGGCGTCGATCAAGACGCATGCGTCATCGACGGCGGCGGCCAATTTGAGCCCTCCTTTAATCCCATTCGACCGGACATGTCCGTCGTCCTCCTGGAAGACGGAGCGAGCCTAAGCGGCGTGACCGTCACCAATGGTGGCGGTCACGGCATTGGTGTTCCTCTCGGCGCGTCAGTTGTCATTCGCAACTGCACGATCAGTCGACACGGCGACCACGGGATCTATCTCAGCGGGGTTGCGGACGCAGTGGTGATTGGTTGTCGCTTGCAAGACAATGGCTTGAAACGGTTCGAGCCGGCGCTGCCGCGCGGCGTCGGGGCGCGCCAGGGGCATCACATCTTTGCCGAAGCAAAGCACGGTCAACGCAACCGCTTAGTCGCCACGGACAATCGCATGCGCGGATGCTTCGCCGACGGCATTGCCTTTATCTGTTTTTTCCCGGAGCCGGACGGCGTGTCGTTCAGCGCCACTATTCTCCGCAACACGATTGAAGAAAGCCAACGTGGCGGGTTGCTGTTTTCGAGTTCCTTTGGTCCGGCCCAGAACCGCTATCGCATTCTCGCGGCAGACAACATCCTTCGCGACAACAAACAATTCGGCGTCGGCATTATTGCCGCGTTGCCATTGGCGGAACGTGTGCCGCATCACAATCATGTCAGCGCGGTGTTTGCCGGCAACGCCATCTCCGGCAGCCCCATCGGCATGCAAATCCAAGGCGCGGTCGGCGAAACGCACCACAATGTGTGCGAAGTCACCATTGATCGCAATCGCATTTCCTCATGCAGTAAAATCGCGGTGCGTCTGATTGGCGGCGTCGGCACCCCAAACGTTGCCACGCATGACAACGTCCTGCAAGCGATCGTGTCGCGGAATTTTGTGGCTGGCGCGCTGCCAGCCATCGCCGCACAAGGCGCAGGCGGGGCAGGCACGCTTCAGGGCAACGCGGTGCGTGTACGGTTTTTCGACAACCACGTAGAGGCCCCGCATGAGCAGAGCCTGCTTGTGTGTGATGGGATTCCGAACAACCATGTCGAAGTAGCGGAAGACAGCCAGGCGTATGTAAGGACAGAGAGTAATTTTCTTTAATCAAGGAGAATCCTATGACAACTACAATGAACCATCAGTGGCTGTTAGTCGCTCGCCCGTACGGCATGGTAAAGGAATCCGACTTTCGCTTGCACGAAGCCCCGCTGCCGGAAGTAGCCGAAGGGCAGTTTCTTGTCCGTACACTCTACATCGCCTTTGAGCCGGCCATGCGCGGCTGGATGGAGGACCGCGCGAGTTACATCCCGCCTATCCAGGTCGGTGAGGTCATGCGTGCGGTGTGTGTAGGACAGGTGATCGAATCGAAGCACCCTAAGTTTCAACCCGGCGACTGCGTAGCAGGCGGATACGGCTGGCAAGAATACGCCGTCACTAATGGGCGCGGCGGGCTCATGCCTACCACGCTCGTGGCCCGAGACGTTCCGCTCACCATGCCGCTCAGCGTGCTTGGCATCACTGGACTCACAGCCTATTTCGGCATGCTGGACGTGGGTCAGCCCCAAGCTGGAGAAACCGTTGTGATTTCTGGCGCGGCTGGCGCCACAGGTTCGATTGCCGGACAAATTGCCAAGATCAAAGGCTGCCGCGTAATTGGCATCGCCGGCGGCGCGGAGAAATGCCAGTGGCTGACACAAGAGGCGCACTTTGATGCGGCGATCGACTACAAATCCGAGTCGGTCGAGCGACGCCTCAAAGAACTGTGCCCCAACGGGATCAACATCTTTTTTGACAATGTCGGCGGTGACATTCTCGACGCTGCGCTCGCGAACCTCGCACTGCGGGCACGCATTGTTCTATGTGGTGGTATTTCCCGCTACAACGAAGAAGAACTCCCGTCCGGCCCTAAGAATTACTTTGCGCTTATTATCCAGCGGGCGCGCATGGAAGGATTCATTCTCGTCGATTACGCTTCGCGTTTCGGAGAAGCGATTCCCGAACTCGCGGGCTGGGTCGCCTCTAAGCAAATTGCTTATCAAGAAGACATTCAGGAAGGCTTTGCCAACGCGCCCCGGACATTTCTACGCTTATTTGAGGGGAAAAACATCGGCAAGCAACTGCTCAAGATCACCGATCCGCCACTGCCGAGGAGGTGAGGCCAGGACCTGTCAGACAGTATTGTCTCCAATGAGGGCAGTTCCTGTTGCTCAAATTTGCTTTTGTGCGCCACGTACAAATGGAACAGAAATAGAGTTTTCTTATTTTCCCGCTCAGGCTACTGATGTACAATCTCGCGATATGGACGTCACTGAACAAATTGCAAAGCTGAGTCAGGAACTCTCGCTGGAAAAGCAAGTTGAAGTGCTCGACTTCGTCGAGTTCCTTGTCGCTCGCCAAGTCCTTGGAGCATGGACGGTGGAGAAACGCCGAGAAGCGGTTGCCAAAACATTGGGGAGCCTGAGCGAGACAAAAACCAGTAGTGATGCTTTTGCTTGGCGTAAACAGGAAGAGAAAACCAAAGAAGAACGTCGGTGGAAATCGTGACGCCAACCCACTGTCTAGATGCCTGCGCGGTCATTGCCTATCTGCGCAAAGAGCCGGGGGCTGAGGTTCTCAAAGAAATCATCGAACAGCCGGATACCTTCCTGGCTATGCACGTCTGTAACCTTGGAGAAATTTATTATGATTTCTTCCGCGAGGATGGAATAGAAGCCGCCCAAACAGCTTGGGCAAACACTGTAGCGCTTCCTCTTACCCTTCGACGAGATACGGATGATGATTTTGTCCAACGAGTCGGAGTGATTAAGGTGAATGAGAGGGTTTCTTTTGCCGACGCCTTCGCCTTGGCCCTCTCCGAACGTTTGCAGATTCCCCTAGTGACCACAGATCATCATGAATTCGATCCCCTTGAGCAAAAGGGACACTTTCGATTTCTGTGGCTACGCTAGAGACAGTAGTCCGTGAATTAGCGGCTCACTCTTTCAATGGCTCAATTCTTCCAGCAGCGCCTTTGCTTCTTTCAGGTCCACCGTGCCAAACCCTTCGGTGAACCAGTTGTAAACCTCAGATAACATCTTGTGAGCTTCTGTTCGTTTGCCTTGTTGTTGCCACAAACGGGCGAGGCTAACCGTCGCGCGCAGTTCCAGCGATTTGGCTTGTTGCCGTTGAGCGACTTCGATAGCCTTGAGAAAACATTCCTCCGCCGCTCGTTCCGCCTCCGCCTGGGTGTGAGGGATTAGGAATTTGGGATTGGTTTTGATTTTTGATTTTTGCCCTTTGCCTTCTGATTTTTGATCTTCTTGCTGCAGCGTCAGTTCGCCTTTGAGCCGATAGAGTTCGGCCTCGTAAACAGGTTTTTTGTCCGCGAAAGCCAACGCTTCGGCCAGCATAGCAAGCCCTTCCTCGGTCTGTCTCCTTTTTCCATATGCTTCGGCCAGCAGGGCAAGAAAATGCGGACGAAACATATCTGCTCCAGTAGCTTGAACGATGACTAGACCCTGACGTATTTGGCTAATCCCTTCTGCTTTCTGTCCCTGCATGGTCAGCGCCCAACCTTGCAGGATCACACCTGACGCCTCTCGGAGGGTAAACCCTTGCTCACGAGAAAGCGCGATCAGCGCTTCGGCCTGCTTTTGAGTTGTTTTTACTTCGCGGCGGAGCTGATAGTGCTCAGCAGTACAGTAGAGAGCAAACGACAAGCTGAAAGGATGAGCCAGCTCGTGAGCCAAGGTGAGAGCTTCTTGGATTCTCTGCCGGGCCTGATCCGGGTAGCCAAGGGACCACAAGGTAAGGGCGGCGATAGATAGGCAAGCCACTCCAGTGTCATGGAAGGGGCGGAAGCGACGCGGCTGTGGATCGTAAAGGCTAATCGCTTGCTCCAGATGTGCTCGGGACTGGGACAACTTTCCGAGATCGAATAAACTCTCTCCCATCCCATAATGGGCAGCTTGGAGGAGGGCTGGATTTTGGAGGCTCTGGGCCAGCTGTAACATTTGCCCGTTCACCTTACGCGCTGTCAGTAACTCCCCACGTGTTACGTAAAACGCGGCCAGTCCCCCCAACGCAAAGAAGAGCTGGCGGGATTCCCCTACCTGTCTGCATAGCTCTAGCGCCCGAGAGGAAGCTTTTCCTGCTTCTGGGGCCGCATATCCTTTGGCAGTAAACAAGGCAAAGCTGAGGGCGAGCTGCAAAGTAAATTCTTGTTGGACGCGCTCGGCATTATTCGGCAGAACTTCGAGTAACTCCAACCCCTTTGTAAGATGACCAATCGCTTCCTCGTAAGCCGAGCGCCGGTGAGCGAGCTCACCGGCTTGCTGAAGATAGTACACGGCCTTGCGGTACTCTCGGCCCTGAGCAAAGTGTACCGCCAGTGCTGCGGCAATCTCACCCGCCCGCTGACCATATGCTGCCTCTTTCCGCTCTCCTATCCGCAGATGCCACTGCTGCTGGTGACTTACGCTCACACGCTCATGCCAAAACTCTTGATACAGCGCATGGAGAAACCCATACCGCCCCGCCCGCGTTCCATCCGGCCATTCACTGATGCCTGCGAGCTGCAGGAAGTGCTGTTGCTCCGCGAGCCGACCGCAATGGTCCTCAATCCGTGTAACCTCGGTCTCTAATGCAGCGGCGACCTCGGCTGCCGAAAACTCTAGACCGGCTAGACTGGCCGCTTCTAGCACACGTTGCTCCTCTTGCGCCAACCGCTCACGCTGCCGCGCCAAGACGTGACGGACACTCTCTGGCGTCCATCGCTCCAGTTCCGAGACCTCTCCCTGAAAGGTCCAGAGACCGTCGTCGGCTTGACTCAACACCGAGCGTTGCAACATCTCCCGCACCATACTGACCAGAAAGAGCGGATTGCCGCCCGTTCGTTGCTGCAAGATCGGGCCCAGCCGGGCGGGTAGTACGCTCTCGGGAAACCGCAGCGTCAGGTAGGCGCTCACCTCTCTCTCGGTGAGCCGCTGCAGCGCCAGTTCACTTCCTAGTCCGTGGGCGTAGAGTTCGTGAAGCACCTGTTTCAGTGGATGGCCATCGCTGAGCATTTCTAGCGGCCGATAGGAGCCAAGAATAAGAAGTCGCGCCGGTCGCGACCGGCGGGCTACAAAAGCTAGCAGATCAAGGGTAGACGGATCACTCCACTGCAAATCTTCGAGCACCAGCACGAGTGGGCGTTCCTCGGTGACCGCTTCCAGCGCCTCGGCCAGCTCCCGCAGCATACGCTCCCGCGTGGCGCTCGCAGTCTTGTACTGTAACGTGACCAGCTCTTCGTCTGTCAGCAATGTCGAGAGCTGTACTAGCCACGTCGGCGCATGTTGCCGGAGCCACGCAATGAGCTGGTGGCCGTCTGGGCCACGTCCTACGTGTCCGAACGCCGACAGCAGCGGGAGATAGGGCTCACCTTGACCATAGTGTTCGATACATTGTCCCCGAGCAATCCAGGGAATGAGGGTCAGAGAACAGGGGGCGGTTGGAGCGGGGTTACTGTTCCCCGATGCCTGTCCCCTGATCTCTGACAAAAACGCCTCGACCACCGTCGTTTTCCCAATCCCCGGCTCGCCAGTGATGAAGACAAATGGACGCTCGCCGTTCAAGGCTTTGTCTAGCCAACCGTGGAGTTGCGCTAGTTCTTTATCTCGACCCACCAGCTGCGTTCCACGTTCCACGTTCCACGTTCAAAGTTCCACGTCGTTGACCATCGTCCTCTGCTTGTAAGCCTGGAACTTGCAACCTGGAACTTTGAACTGGCTGGGTGGTACTGAGCGGGGCAATGAACCGATACCCCCGCTTGTGCATCGTCTGAATAAACCGCGGCGCTTTCGTCTCATCTCCAAGCAGTTTCCGCAAATCGCGAATGTAGCCTACCAAGACTGCATCC
Organism: uncultured Enterobacteriaceae bacterium; assembly: GCA_964441775.1. Taxonomy (GTDB): domain Bacteria; phylum Desulfobacterota; class Binatia; order Bin18; family Bin18; genus SYOC01. The sequence continues at coordinate 73,697 of CAYTVL010000008.1, read as the reverse complement.
CCTACATACGTCTCGGGCCACACCGTCTTATGGAGCTGCTCTTTTGTAACTAAACGGTCAGCATGCTCGACCAGGCAGCGTAACACAGTGAAAATTTTGGGTCGGAGAGGAATTTCCTGGGACTCCCGCCAGAGCCGTTCGTTGACGAGGTCAATGAGAAATGGTGGGAACGAAAGAAATTGCGCTTGCTCCATGATCCTCTTTCTAACAAAATTCCATGAAAACTCCAGAAAAAATCCATGATTTCCTACTTCCGCTTTTTTACCCTCGTGTCATATGCCGGACGCAATCGCAAGGACTATGCCTGCCCGAAGGAAGTCTCCCGGCGCTGCAAAGCCACGAAAGGAGGGGAAAGCGATGTCGGAATAGGAAACAAAAACGGACGCAGAATGGCTATCGCACGGAAGGATCAGAACTGTATTGATCATCAACCTCTCATTACAAACACAAGGAGATATTATATGCGTACTCGTTTCTCAACCCTCGGACTCACCCTCCTCATGCTCACCGGTTTCATCAGCTCCGTTTCAGCTAAGACCCAACACCTGAGCTGCACATTTGCTAGCACCTTTGCCGACGGAGTGGAAACTCACATCGATACCAATGGCGATGGCGTATCAGCCGGCTTGAGTCAAGGGATTGACAATTGCAACATTGGAAGATTTTTCATTCAATTAGAAACTGAATATGTTGGTCCTATTACCCCCCTCACGACTTGTCCTCAAGGCACAGAAGAATTTCATGGCGTGCAGAATCGTAGTGTGTGGACTGAAGAGAAAACCTCGGACCAAGTCTTGAGTGAAGCTTCCGTCATCACGCTCTGTTTGAATCCATCGCTACCAGACTTGCCCTTCAGTTACACAGGGAAAGTAACCGTCATTGGGGGCACGGGAAAGTTTGCCGGTGCGACTGGGTCCATCGACATTCGGGGCGCTGGGAAATACTTAGTTCTGGGAGTTAAGGATAATGTCTTTGGCGGCTTTGGCCAATTTACCGAAATCGGCACAGGAACACTTACCCTACCGGGTGAAAAAGACTGAAATTCTCTATTCGTAGAGACGCACGGCCGTGCGTCTCTACGGCTGGAGAGAAAGACTGTGCTCATTACAAAAAACTACATCCGTACGGAAAGGAGGCTGGGATGGGCGTTGCGCATCCCAGCCTCTCTTTTTAACAGCGCCGTAGTCTGGAGGAAGCCCTTCGACTTCGCTCAGGACAAGTTCCGCGCGATCGAAGACCCGCATGTCCCGGATTGCCTCCAGGCTATAGTGATTTAGCTGTCAACAGCTAAGACGCGAACGGAAACGGATGGTCTGAGCACTTTTGCGACACGGCTAATGAGCTTCAATGTCGCTCTAATATCTGTCTCCGTTTGCGGGAACTTTAGCAGGAGGTAACGAATTCGATTAAACTGCTCTTCTTCAAGTTGGCATTAGCTGTGCTGGACGAATGTTTGACCGTCTGGTGTCGTCTCCTTTACCACAGGACTGGGGGGAAAGCAGCCAAGGACCAGCGAGGCCGCTTGTCATCTCCACTCGCGCATGCTGTAGCAATACGGAAAAGGAGGACCCCATCATGGCGAAATTTGATGACTACGCCAATAAATACAAAACCATCCGCATGGAACGGCGGAACGGTATCTTGCAAATGTCCTTTCACACGGACGGTGGTCCGTTGCGCTGGGGGCTGCAGCCGCATCGAGATTTCACCTATGCCTTTGCTGATGTCGGCAGCGATCCGGAAAACAAGGTCGTCATCCTGACTGGCACCGGCGACGAATTTTCCGGTCCGCGTCCCAGTGGACCGAATCGTCCCGGCGGCACGCCGCGCGCCTGGGACGCGATCTACTGGGAAGGCAAACATTTGCTACAAAATCTTCTTGACATTGAAGTCCCGATGATTTCCGCTATCAACGGACCGGCCCTGCGACACTGCGAAATCCCGCTGCTGTGCGATATCGTGTTAGCAGCGGAGCACGCCGAGTTTCAGGATTCGGCGCATTTTCCGTCCGGCTTGGTGCCGGGCGACGGCATGCACATCGTCATGCCGCTCCTGCTTGGCGCCAACCGTGGCCGTTACTTTCTGCTCACTGGCCAGATCATCCCCGCGCGCCAAGCGCAAGAGTTGGGACTTGTCGCTGAAGTGCTGCCGAAAGACAAATTGCTGCCGCGCGCCTGGGAGTTGGCTGAGCAATTATTAAAACAACCGCCGTTGACGCTGCGCTACGCCAGAGTGGCGATCACCCAGGAGATTAAACGAAAGCTCCTCGATTTGTTGGGGTACGGGCTAGCGCTGGAGGGATTGGGGGCGCTGGATAAAGAACCGTATTAGTCCTGAGTGCTGAGTCCTGAGTGCTAAGAGGAGAAGCAGCACCTTTTACTCAGGACTCATTGCTCAGGACTCAGCACTAGCATTAAGGCAAATGCTTCACCCCTTCTGCGAGCCGCTGATCAAGTATCTCGACTTTGCTGGGATCGAGCTTGGTGCGGCGAGCGAGAATGGTTCCCCACGATTCTCCTTGGTATCGTTGAAACTGCTCGGGGTTCCACAACTCCGCGCGCTTGAACGAACGGGGGCAGTGGAAAAAACACTCCTCGATCTTTACCTCGATGGCGAGCTGCGCCGCACGGCCCCGAGCACTCAGTTCCTCAAGCAGCGCAGATTCATCCACAATCCGCGCCACCCCGTTGATGCGCATCGTCCATTCCTCACCGGGGATCATGAAGATCATCCCGACGTGCGGATTCTCCAAGATGTTGTTGATACTCTGGAACATCTTGTTACCCGAGCGATCCGGAATATAAATCGTATGCTCGTCAGCGATATGAATGAAGCCGGGCGGATCGCCTTTCGGCGAGGCGTCGCAACGCCCCTGCGCATCCGCCGTCGCTACAATCACAAAGGGACACTGGGCAATAAACTGTCGAGCGGCTTCGTCAATGTAGGGTAGTTTGTGTTTGACCGTGAGTTCATCAGGCGGACCGAACCGTTCACAAAGGTCCTCCGTCGTATGCGGAGCCGTGGTCGTACTCATGGATCGCCTCCATCACGCAAATTGAGGAATCACTTTCGCATATTTGTCCAGCAACGGCAGCACTTTCTCTTTTCCTTCAGAAGGCGCGCCGAAGACAACGCGTTCAATGCCAAGTTCTTGGTATTGACGCAATACCGTCGGATTATCCGCCCCCATAAAAATCGAGATGGCCAACTCTTGCGACTTGCGACCCGCTTTCTCCGCCCTGGCCTGTAGATCTTGGAGAGAGGCTTTCAAATCCTGCACGGCGGCGCCGACGGGAATCCAGCCGTCACAATAGTTGACAACTCGATTGAGCCCGTTCCCGCTATGCACGCCAAGGAGGATAGGCGGGTGCGGCTTCTGCAATGGTTTCGGATCGCACCAGATTGGATCGAAGTTGACAAACTCTCCGTGATATTCCGCTGCATCTTTCGTCCAGATCTCTTTCATGGCTTCGATCTTCTCACGCAGCACCTTCCAGCGCTTCTTGAAAGGAGTGCCATGATTCTCCATCTCTTCCGCATTCCAGCCGCCACCGATGCCGAACAGGACACGACCATGCGAGAGCTGGTCAAGCGAGGCCACCTCTTTCGCCAATTTGATGGGGTCATGTTCAATCACCAAGCAAATCCCGCTGCCGATTTTGATTGTCTTGGTGGCTCCCGCCGCCGCCATCATACTCACAAACAGATCGTGAGTATGCCAATAGTCCTTCGGCAGGTCGCCGCCCAGCGGCCACGGCGACTTGCGACTCGCAGGGATGTGCGTGTGTTCCGGAAACCAGGCGGACTCAAACCCGCGATCCTCGCAAGCGCGTGCAAAATCGTCTGGACGAATGGCATAATCCGTAGCGAACATCGCAACACCAAACTTCATAAAGAAGTCCTCCTTTTCTTACCGACCGTTAAACGCTTTTCCTTTTTTCAAGGTTGGATCAACCCGCGCCGGCATGGTCACAATAATCCGAAACCCCTGCTCGATGCGTTGCTCGACATTGTCAGGACTAGCAATCGTCGCGCAGGGCACATTGAACTCTTTACAGGTTTTGAGAATCTGCTGCACCCCCTCTTCGACCCGTGGATCGCTCATATTGCCGCCGGTCCCCAGCTCGATCGAGAGATCGCCGGACCCGGCCCAAATGGCGCTAATGCCTTTGACGTTGCGCAGAATGTCGGGCAAGTTCTTCACGCCCTGCACTCCTTCAACGATCGGCATTAAGAACAACTCACCCTGGGGATCAAGCGGCCACAGATCCGCCACTTTGTAATATTCTTGCAGACTCAAGCCCCAGTAGCGCGGCGCGAGCCGATACCACCAACCGCGCTCGCCCACTGGCTCAGTGTCGGGCGCTCCCACCGCTTGCGGATAGCGGCTCGCCACCACCATCGCTTGCGCCTGCTCGACCGTATCTAAATGCGGAACAATCAGACCATACACACCGGTGTCCAGCGCCTGCTTAATGACCCACTGATTACGCTCGCGGGCGTTGGGCGGCACACGCACGAAGGGCACGATATCAGGCTGCAAGTTGCCTTTGGCGGCGATGCGTTTGCGGTCGAGCAGGAATTGCAAAGACAATCGCAGTCCAGGCAAATGAAAGCCCTCGTGCTCCATTTCAAAAATGACAAAATCGTACCCGAGATCGGCAAAGGCCATCGCTTCGTCGATGTTGCCGGTCCAGGCCATCCCTCCGCCAAACACGACCTTGCCTTGTTCCAATAACTCGATAACTTTGTTTAAGCGCGCCGCCATATTGTCCTCCCCTTAGACAAAAGGAAAGTTGTGCTTTTCGCTTGCTAATCCGTCACCACAGGTTCAGTCGCCGTTTCCTTAACTAATTGAGACGCCGTCGGCGGCGCATAAGTAAGCACGTAACAGGTTCCCGTGGCAAGTGCACTTACGGCTCCGCCGACGTAAAAGGTGCTGCTGCTGCCGAAATGATCGCCAATAAAGCCGAACAGCACGGGACAGACCGTCATGCCGAGGCTGTGGACAGTCAATAAAAAGCTCATCACCGTGCCCATGCCAAGACCGCGCGCGTTTTCCATCGCCAAGGCGGTATGAGACGGAAACGCCACGCCAGTCGCGGCCCCGGTGAAGACATTGAGCAAGAGCAAATGCCAAAAACTACTTGCCAAAGGAAACATGCTAAAGGCGACCGCGCTGATCGTCCCGCCAAGGACGATCAGATTGGCCTTGTTCACGCGATCCGCCAGCCGACCAAATGGGGCCTGGAGCAGCGTACTCACCAGCACATTCAGAGAAATGAGCGCCCCGATTTGCGAGGTGCTGAGCGGTAACATCCGCGCCGCCAGCAACGGCACGAACACCCACGTGATCGTGTTGGCGAACGCATACCCCAGACGATAACACGCCACGCCAAGAATCGGGCGGCATGAGAAGACTTCGCGCAACGGCGGCGTCAGCGCCGTCGCCTCAGCTTTTTTTCTTGCCGTGTCCGGCAGAAAGAAGAACAGCAACAAAAACGCCAGTAGGCTCAGCCCCCCGAGCGCCAGAAAGCTCGCTTGCATGTTGAACAAATCTTTCAGCACGCCGCCGAGCATCGGCCCTCCCGCGACCCCGCCGAGAAAAGCCGTATTGATATAGCCGGAATAAGCCCCTTCCTTGCCTTTCGGCGTCAGGTCGCCCACATACGCCATCGTCACGGGTTGCACCATGGCCGTCGCGACGCCTTGCAACGCCATCACCAAAAGGAGCAGCGTCATGCTGTTGGCCAGGAGAAAGGCAACCGACGCAACGGTATAAAACAGAACGCCGACTAGAAGAAATGCCCGTCTGCCCATGCGATCCGAAGCAGGGCCAATCAATGGGAGCAGAAACGTCCGCGGCGCTGAGAGAGCGCTAAAGAGAAAGCCAGCGCCCAAACTGGCGGCGCCGAATTGTTGAGCATAGAGAGGGACGAACGGCATGACGACGCCGTTTCCCAGCATGGTGCAAAAAATCGCGGTCGCAAGAACGAACAAGGGACTCATTCGATAACCTTCTCATCCTCATCGCAACAACGGGTCACTTACGTCTGGAAACGGGACTACTCTACTGTAGAGACCATGCAGAACACAAGCAGCAGGCAGCAAGCACCGCCGCCCACTGTTCACGATATTGGCTCACAATATTGACTTACGCCTTGTCTCTCCCCGCCGAGCATGTGACAATGAAGATATATTTTTTCGCGGGAGGATACACATGCAACGTCTTATTGTAGGGATAGCAACGATTACTCTCTGCCTCTTTGTCCAGACGTTTCACGTTTCGTCTGTTCGCGCCGAAGAAAGGGATGGAACCACCCAGGCTGCGGTGGGTTTGAGCGAAGCCTTCGCCATTATCACTAGCCTGCCGATCAAGGTCGCGGCTTGCGGCGCTACTGCCGCTTTGGGAGGGGTAGGTTATGGATTGACTCTCGGTCACAGTGAGTTCATTCAACAAGAGGTTTTGGGCGGATTACCCTCTCTCTGCAGCGCTCGTCTCGAAACGGTTCCGATACGAACCGATGGGCCACGACCAGAAGAACTGGTCAAGTAAGAGAAGAGAACAAGGCTCAGCCCACGGGGCAAAGGCGTTCAATGGGGAATTATTCGGAAAGGCTTTGCGCCGCATTGACGAAAAAAGGAGGGGAAGAGCATGGACAATCAGGAGGCAGTGCAATCGCTAGTGATTGACGCCCTATACACGGCGCGCAAGAATGGAGCGCCGGTTTCAGAACTTGACCAAGTAGAATTCGGCCTGGAGGACGCCTTGGCCTTGCAGCTCGGTGTGCTCGGTCGTTTCGAGGCAGCGGGAGAAAAGCGCGGCGGTTGGAAAGTGGGGCTGACCTCCGGCGGCGCGCGCGATCGCATGGGTAAGGACTTTCGCCCGTTCGGTTATGTGTTAAAGAACCGGATTCTCTCCTCGGGCTCCGCCGCGCCAGTATCGAAGATTCTCAACTGTTCAGTGGAGCCGGAACTCTGTCTGATTGTCGGCTCGTCGCTGCGTGGCGATGCCGTAGACGCTGCGCAAGCGAAAGCGGCGGTGCGCGCCGTGGCCCCAGCGTTCGAGATCAACGAACGTCGCGCCCCGGCTGAAAAGGGCAACACGTTTCTGCTGGCCGATGGGCTCGCACAGTGGGGTATCGTTGTCGGACCGGAAGCGCCGGTGCGTGATGGGCTGATTGACACCACCGTCGAGTTCTATCGTGACGGACAGCTCGTCGAAACCAAGACGCCGGGAACGACGATGGATGATCCCTATCTCTCGCTCGCGCGCTTGTGTCGGCTGCTGCATAAATACGGCGTCGGGCTGGAGGCCGGTCAGCCAGTAATCACGGGCTCGTTCTGTCACCACGCAGTGCGCCAGCCAGGGGCGTACCGCGCCGTGTTTGTCGGTATCGGTGAGGTGTCGGTGCAGTTTGTCTAGACGAGAACGCGTCTGTATGAATGGGCGTGAGTGGTGTACGAACGCCAGCGGCAAAAAGGAGGGCCCCCCACATGACCAATTTGAAGCTCGATGGACCAGCGAATATCCTTGTCCTGCTCGGGCTCACCCTGCCTGAAATATCAGAAAGCGATCTGGCGAAGATCCAAACGGCGGCAGGGCCCGGCGCCACGGTGAAGGTCGTGCCCCAACTGCGCGACGCGATTGCCTCAGCAGCCGAAATGCAGGTCATTCTGGGGTTCATCCCCGAAGCCCTCTTCCAGGCTGCGCCCCGTTTGCGCTGGGTGCATGCGATTGCCTCAGGCGTGGATATGTTTCTGTATCCAGCCATGCGCGATTCTCAGGTTGTATTGACAGGAGAGAAAGGATTAGTCGGCGGGCATTTGGCGGACACCGGGTTTGGTCTGCTGCTGGCGTTGACTCGCCAGATCGCCACTTCCATTCGTCTCGGTCCCGCTAGTTGGGGGGCGCGCGAAGCGATGCGCCGCAAAGAGCTTGAGCTGGAAGGTCTCACGATGGGGATCGTGGGCTTCGGCGGAACGGGACGCGCGATGGCCCGGCGAGCCGTGGCGTTTGGCATGCACGTGCTGGCGCTCGATGAATGGCCTGTGCCGCCGTCTGATGGAGTGCAAGAGGTGTGGAAGCGTGATCGGCTAAACGACCTGCTCGCGGCCTCCGACGTGGTGGCGGTTTGCTGCCCGCTCACCGCAGAAACTCGCAACCTGTTCAACGACGCGGCGTTCTCTCGGATGAAGCGCGGGGCGCTCATCGTGAATGTCACGCGCGGAGAGATTATCGACGGCGAGGCGCTCGTACGAGCTTTGCAAGACGGACGTTGTGGCGGAGCGGGGCTCGATGTGGCGCCAGCCGAACCACTACCGGCTGAGCATCCGTTGTGGAAGATTGACAATGTGGTGATGACCCCGCATACCGCTGGCGCTAGCCAACTGCGCGCCCCGCGCAATCTGGAGCGGTTCTGTGAGAATTTACGTCGAGTCCGCTCTGGCGAGCCCTTGCTGGGGGTCGTGGATAAGCAGTTGGGGTATTAAGAGAAGGTGAGAGTGAAGGCGCGGTTCTCTTGCGAACCGTCAGTCTTCACTCTCGTTTGCCGTACTCGCCTCTTGATAGAGTCGTTCAAACAGCGCCACGAGTTGCGGTTCAGGAGCAATCTTCTTTTTCTTCTGATAATAATCGCGGAAGAGTTCGCTCGCCGAGCGATCACCGTTTCCGCGTCTCTCCGCTTCTCCATTTCCCTCAGATTCCTTTTGGGATTCTTCAAATCGCAGCGCTATGACCTCGGGCAAAGCACTTATCTTCTCCACCAAGTTTACATCAGCTTTCTCCCGCGCCACCACGATTTCGACCCAGGCGTTGGTAAACTCGTGGGCTTGCGCTAATAAGGCTTCGGCGGTTCCGGTGCGCCGCAGCAGACGTTTCCCTTTTGTTAAGGAGATTTGCGAGACCGAGGCCGGTTTTCCTGGATGCGCCTCAATGACGCACACGCTTTTCTGCTGTTCGCGTTCGCCAAAGTCCATCTGCAAGATCGATCCGGCGTACCGCGCTTGTGCGCGTGCGCCTGGAGCTGGCTGCGGTTTGTGGATATGTCCGAGGGCGACGTACTGCACGTGCGCCGGTAGAATCGCGCCGTTGATGGAGAACACGTTGGAGCGCCATTCGCCGCCGCCGAATTCGCTGCCCTGAATATCAGCATGGGCAAGGACAATGGCGACTGCGTTCTTGTCCCGTCGCTTCAGTTGTTCTTCCAGCGCGCGAAAATACTCTTGCAGCTTCGCTTGATAAGCGCTCATTCTGGCGTCTTCGCTAGTGCCCACGCCCTCAGCCGTGCTTAATGCTTGATGCGGGTGCAAGTACGGGAGACAGCCAATCAGGGCGCGTTCGTTCCCGCCGCGCTCGCCCAGCGGAACAATGAGTGAGTCCAGCCCTTCTCCCACTTCCGATACGATATGGACGCTTACTAAGTCGCCTAACGGTTTCAGCGCACGCAAGAGGCTAGGATCATCATGATTGCCCGGGATAATCACGGAAGGGATCTGTTGCCGGGCGAGTTCCGCCAGCGTCTCCACCAAAAGTTCCTGCGCTTCGAGGGTCGGGCGGCGTTCGTGGAACACGTCACCAGTCAGCAAGACAGCGTCAACCTGTTCATTCTTGGCAATGTCAACGAGTTCCGCAAAGACGGCGCGATGCTCTTCGCTGCGTGAACGACTGCGAATGGTGCGACCGACATGCCAATCGGAGGTATGCAGGAATTTCATGAACTCCGTCTCGTCTTGACTAATTTGAGATTCGGCGGTGGTAGTTCTTGCTCTTCGGCGCGGGTCGCCCACGCCGGCATCGGGAAGCACACCGGGACCGGAGTGGGAATGTCCGGTTGTGACACGATCATGCGTCCTGATGTCAAAATTGTTGACCGCTGCCGTAAAGTCGGCGGCAGAAACCCGTATTCCGCTCGTTCCGCTTCAGCGGCGTCTAAGCGGCCCACGATACGAAAGGCAGGATTGGCCACGATGCGCCGCTCTACTTCCGACGCGGTTTGCTGCGCGCCAATCAGAATCGTCCCGCTCGAACGTCCGCGTTCGGCAATTTCCAACAAGCGCTCGCGAATCGGCGACCAGCCGTCCCGTGGGGCGTAGCGATTGAGTTCGTCCACCACGATGAAGCACAGAGGCTCTGCCGAACCCGTTGCTTCTTTCTCCTGTTGAATTTGTTGCAGCACGGAACCGACCACAAAACTTTTACCGACTTCGTAGAGCCCGTTGAGACTCACCACCGTCACTTGCGAATTACGCCAGTTGATCAAGTGCTGCGTTGGATTGGCATCACCGGGGTCACGAATGATGTAGGAGATTTTGTCTTCCAACCCATAAAGACGGCGCATGAAGGCGCCGATCGTACCGGAAGCTTGTCCGGTCGTTTCCGCCATCGCCTCGATGGCTTTCATCAACGCGGGAAAATCACGGATCTCTCGTTCTTCGACAGCTTCTTCGGTCTCCGCATCCTCGTCTTTCGCCGCTTTTTTCTTTTTCTCGATTTTCAGAACGATGCCCGGTCCCTCGCCTAGCTTCTTCGCCTCTTCCGCCGCCTCGTAGAGTCGCCGTTCAACTTGGTAGACCAGGGTAGAGAGCAGCGAAGAATCTTCGCCAGCGTCAGCAAAGAGATAGCGCAAGAGCCGGTCGCTGCAGAAACTGCGCACGGTCCAGAAATACGCCGTCACCTCATCGGCGCGACGCGACCCAACCCGAGGCATGATCGGCCCGCGCGGGGCTTCGGTCGGCGGCACATAGAACTGGACAGAGTCAAATGGTTCCGAAGGGAGCCCCATCTTGTCATATTCTTCAAGGTCTTGGGGCGAAAGCGTATTGTTTCTTTTGTCAAGAAAGAGCAAGTCTTCGCCTTTGACGTTGAAAATAATCGCATGGGTATTGGCCGGATCACTCAACGCGCCACAGTGTAACAAGCTATGCAGCAGAAACGTAGTGTACGTTGTTTTGGTGGCGATGCCGGAGACGCCGCTAATGTTGACGTGTGCGCCTTTGCGGCCATTGAGAAAGTCGAGGTTGCCGTAGACGACTTCCTTGCGCGAGAGCGACAGCCCCAGCGGGAATTTGCGCTCCATTTTGTCCATGAAGAGCGCGCGCGCATATTCGTCGCCGGTGACAACGCGCACCCGGTCGCCCGGTAATGGCGGATAGTAATATTCGGGATCGAGACGCGTGACTTTCACGTGCGCGGCAATGGAAAGCTCGACCGGCAAGCCACGGTCAGCCTCGACCACATCGGAATCGAAGGTCGAGCCTTGATGTTTGGCGCGAATGACATTGATGATACCGAAGAGTTTGAGCGGACCGACCGGCGAGTCCGTTTCCACCACAATGGCTTCATCCACCTGCACGGCTTCGCCTTTGTCCAGCAACACCCAAAATTCGAGCGGCGTGGAGTCCTGCGTACCAATCACCCTACCCATGCTTCCTCCAATCCATATCCTCTACTCGGGAGCGGATTGCTCCATCATGGTGCGAACCTTTTGTTTAATGCCGCGCAACAACAATTGCGGATCACCTAATCGATGGCGCAAATATCGCTCTAGGCCGCCGACCGGAATCAGGTTTTGTGGGGCGCGCGGATCTTTCGGCGCGCGCGAAGCCAGTTCACTCACTCTCACGGCGGCTTGGTTAAGCAACTCCACCGCGCGTTCCTTAAGAAGTGAGGCTTTTGCTTCCAAACGGACAAGCCCTGCATACGGCAGCTCCGTAAGCTGCGGACGCGCAAGACGCAAGTAACAAGAGAACACACTATATCCATCGGTCTTACGCACGCTGGCAACTTTAAAAATAGGGGTGCGTTCTCCCGGCTGTAAGTACTTTAAAATTACTTCTTTGTGGGGAGCGAGATATATCCGATGAATCGTCTTGATAACGCCCACTACTGAGGAGCTTTCCTGGAGAGAGGTCAAATTTCCATCAGCAAGGATAAGATTTCCTTCCTCAGACAGCGCTTCGGCGACCTGTGCTTCCGCTTGGCGCATTTTCTTCCTGAGATTCTCATGGAGTGTTTCGTAGGTGTCTGCTTTGCTGCTGATTCCCTCGTAGCAAACCGATGCGTTAGTTCCGGCTGGCACCGCAAGGTCCTCTGGTTCTGACCAATTTCCACCAGCGAGAAAAATCCGAAATACCCGGTCCTGCGCGATTTGCACTTGTGAGTTGATCACCACCGCTCCGGCGGCGTAAGAGCCAAACAGCGCCAACGCGCTGCGATTTCCCTCCATAACCATAGCAGAGGCGTCCGTCCGCATGACGCCGTCGACAACAGCGGTCATCTTCGCCATCGTACGTGGACAAGGAGTAAGCGGAGCCCAAGGGCAATCCTCAACCGGCTCTTCTTGTGCTTGGACCTCATTGCCATTATCTTCGGCCGGGACGGCGAACTGACTGGTGTAATCGCTTCCCCATGGATCCAGAGCAATGCGCATACAGAAACCTCTCTCCGCTTCGTCGCTCCACCAATGTGTTCTTCTTTATCCTACTCATCTTCTTTGCGCTAGATGTAGGGGATGCTAGGGTTGTTCTCCTACAAGGGATTGTGTTTCACTCGGCCCTTGTCTTCGCTCACACTTTCGGAAATCTTTGTTTATTATATGGAGTCATTGTGGACGCACTAAAAAAAGCGGCGGCGACGGCAGCGCTCGAGCTTGTTCCCTCTCATGCAGTCCTCGGTCTCGGCTCAGGTTCGACCTTGGCGATTTTTTTGGAACTGTTGGGCGAACGGGTGCGTGCTGGACAGCTTCATATCATTGGCGTACCGACCTCATATCAAACCCGCTTGTTGGCCCGACAGTACGGCATCACGATTCAGGACGCTCTCGATACGCATCACGTCGATGTGACCATTGACGGCGCCGATGAGATTGATCCCGCTGGCAACTTAATCAAAGGGGCGGGCGGAGCGCACGTGTTGGAAAAGTTGATAGCGGCCTGTGCAGACCGTTTTGTGATCGTTGCTGATGAATCGAAACTGGTGCACACGTTAGGAGAGCGCTTTCCTGTGCCGATCGAAGTGATCGCGCCGGCGGTTGCTTTTGTTCAACGTCGTTTACAAGAATTAGGCGGAACGCCAGTATTACGTGATGGCGTGAGGAAGCTGGGCCCCGTGGTGTCGGATTTGGGCAATCTGATCATTGACGCCCACTTCGGCCCTATTGCTGACCCTGAGCGATTGAACCATGATCTCAATAGCATGCCGGGAGTAGTAGGGCACGGCCTGTTCCTCAATATGACGCACGACGTGGTCGTCGCCAAAGCGCCAGTTGATAACCCCATGATCGAACGGCGCTCGTTTGCCAAGCCTCCTGTTCGATAGGGAAACTCTTTACCGTTCAACTCTGTATATGGCGAGGCTGCAGCATGGCCGTGCCGACGATGGCGCGGTCGCCATTTCCGTTCTCGACTATGACGTCGCAATGAATCGTCATGATCCCTTGCTGCTCATCTTTTTGAGTGACCGTCCCCCAGAACGAAAGCGTATCACCGTGGCGGATGGGAGTGCGGTAACTGATAGCAAAGGTTTGCAAGCGCCAGCCAGGGAAATGCTCCGCCAGCATCCGCACGAGAAACGTCGAACTGAGCGGGCCAGGCACGATCGGATGCTGGAAGCCGCGCTGCTGGGCAACTTCTTTACTCAGGAAACGTTGATCCACCATGCGCACCACTGTAGCGTAGCGCTGAATATCCTCGATCGTCGGTGCATACGACACGGGACCGATCTCGTCGCCGATTTCGATTTCCTCAAAAGCTCTTGGAGTTTGCGGATTCATAATTGTTCTAGAAAGTTCTACAAGCCCGTGTTACGTGGTGCGTGTTACGTAATAATGATTGCATAATCGGTTTGTTCTCGGCGCCACGCAACACGGTCTACGCAATACGCCCTAAATCTTCTTCTCCGGCGATCGCACCATCCGCCGCTCGCGCATGAGCACGATCGACTTACCCGTGGCATCTTTGATGAGCATCTCTCGCACGATCACCCCGAGTGGACCGCTTCTCCCGGTTTTCTCGTATACATCGGTAATTTTCACGGAGACCATATACGTCCGCCCTGCATAGATCTCGTCATACAACTCAAATTCCTGACCGGCGTTCAAGCTTACGAGGCCCGGCCCCACGGTCGCATCCGGCAGCGCATGTTCACCGCGAATCTTCATGCAGAAGAGCGGAGGCGCAATGCAGGCCGGATACCCAGCTTGTCGTGCAGCCTCGGAATCGACATAGAGCGGATTCAGATCCCTCGTCGCTTCGGCAAACTCGCGGATACTCTCCGCTGTGACGAGCACCTCACCGACCACCATTTCTTTGCCTAACAGCTCGGGATCGAGTTGAATCATGCCATGCTCCTATCCAGTGAATGGAACAAAACCGACAGTGAGAGCTGCGCCCAAGAGCATCAAGGCGAGTCCTGTCGCTTTTCCTAGGGTCACGCCCTGTGGCGCAGTCTTCTCCACAAAAATCACGATCGAGAGCATCCCCATCCACACGAGATTCATCGTGCCCATGACGAAGAGCACGACCATGAGGCTCCAGCAACACCCAAGGCAATAGGCGCCGTGGTACATACCCATGCGAAAAGCTCCGACAGTTCCGTCCCGCCAATTGGTCATCAGAAAGCCAATGGGCGAGCGGCATTCCGACAAACAGAGATATTTCAGCGGCGTCAGTTGATAGATACCCGCCCCCACCAAAGTGAAGCCGCCAATCAGCGCCCCATACGCGCGAACCGGCGGAAACACCTCGGGCAGCGATTGCATCGCTAGGTCCGCCGCATAGCCAATGCCTCCGGTCATGGTCCACAACGCCACATAACCGACCACAAACACCCAAACCGGGGTGAACGGCAAACCTTGTTCCTGCTTGCGTCTAGCAATTGTTTGAAACAGTCCAACGATCGGGGTCATGGCTGGCAACATCATCGCCGCCATCATCACACCCCACAAGACAACGTAGAGCGCCGCATTACTCAGCGTGAACGGCGCACCCATAGTCATGCTGCACGTAATCAGACCAAGACCCATGCTCCCGGCTTGATAGATAGAACCCGCCCACGCGAGCCCCGAAAGCAGAGTCAGCGCCGTTAAAATCCAAAAATGTTCGCGCGCAAGCATGGTAAGTGGGCAACAGAGAACAGGCAGTGGGCAACAGGGATCGGGCAACGGGGCTCGGGCATAGCAAATCCGTGTTTCTTTGTTTCCCGTTGCCTGTCTCCCGTTACTTGTTGCCCGTCCTATTCCGCGATCTTTTCGTAGAATTCCAGCACCGGCGCGCCATCGAGAATCGCGCGCAGGTCCACGCCCAGTTCACCCAGGTGCTTACGATGTGCGGCGACGGCGGCGTCGTCCACATATTCTTCGAAGAACATGAACACGCGGGGATCACTCTTCGATTTGCAGAACGTATAGGCGCGATTCCCTGCTTCCTTACGCACTTCCGGCACGACCCGTTTCATCGTCTCTTCAAACTGGGCCTCTCCTCCAGCTTTGACTGTCAGCTTCGCGGTGAATGTGATCATACGAATCTCCTCCTTTGGCGATAGATACCCCTCCTTTTGCCTGAGCGCCTGCATTTTGGCAACTCCTGAACCAGCGGTCGGGATTATTTCGCAATGCTGCAGAAGCAGCTATATCTTTTCCTCCCTGACATATTTTTCTGACACAGAAATGGGCGAGGAGGACCGTATCGATGATCCGGATGAATGAGAATTATCTGAAACTGCAAGCCTCATATCTCTTTTCAGAGATCGCCAAACGCGTGAATGCGTTTCAGGCGCAAAATCCAGACAAGAAAATTATCCGCATGGGGATCGGCGATGTGACCCGCGCGCTGCCAAACGCTTGTATCGAAGCGTTCCATACGGCAGTTAACGAAATGGCGGCGGACGCCACGTTTCGCGGCTACGGTCCCGAACAAGGCTATGCGTTCTTGCGCGAGAAAGTAGCGGAGCACGATTATCAAGCACGTGGCGCGGAGGTCTCGCCGGATGAAGTGTTTATCAGCGACGGGGCGAAGTGCGATACCGGCAATTTTCAGGAGTTGTTTGCGCTCGATACCAGGATCGCCGTCCCTGACCCGGTGTATCCTGTCTACGTCGACACCAACGTGATGGCTGGACGCGCCTCGGCTTGGAAAGACGGGCGCTACGAAGGCTTTGTCTATCTTGAATCCACTGAGGCGAACGACTACGTACCGGCGTTGCCTACGGAAAAAGTTGACGTGATCTATCTCTGCTTCCCCAATAACCCGACGGGCCGCACAATTACGAAAGACCAGCTACGGCTGTGGGTAGAGTACGCCCGCGAACACAAAGCGCTGATTCTGTACGACGCCGCGTATGTTGAATTCATTCGGGACAACTCCTTGCCGCAGAGCATCTATGAGATCGATGGGGCGCAAGAAGTGGCGGTTGAGTTTCGCAGCTTTTCCAAGACGGCGGGATTCACCGGGACGCGCTGCGCGTACACCGTCGTGCCCAAACGCTGCACAGTGTATGACTCGGCCGGCAATGTGCATTCGCTGCATCCGTTCTGGGATCGTCGCCAGTCTACAAAGTTTAATGGCGTCTCCTATCCCGTGCAGCGCGCCGCCGAAGCGGCCTACACGCCTGCCGGTAAGCAACAGGTGCGCGAACTGAGCGACTATTACCTTAAAAATGCAGCGTTGATTCGTGAGACCATCGGCAAGATCGGCTTCAAGTGCGTTGGCGGTGATCACGCGCCTTACGTGTGGGTCAAAACCAATATGGACTCATGGAAGTTCTTCGACCTGCTGCTCGAACGAGCAGGCGTAGTGTGTACGCCTGGCGCGGGATTCGGCAAATGCGGCGAAGGCTACGTGCGTTTCAGCGCGTTCAATAGCTACGAAAATGTCCAAACGGCGCTGCAACGGGTTGCAGAATCGTTGAAAACTTTGTAAAGCACTAAAGAGAGTAAGGAACACAGTCGTGAAGAAGATTAAAGCCAGCGTCATTGGCGCCTCTGGATATGGCGGAGCTGAGGCAGTGCGCCTGCTGAGCGCTCACCCCAACGTGGACATCGTGCATGTAACGGCGGAGTCCCAGCAGGGGCAGAGCATGTCGAGTCTGTATCCGAACCTCCGCCGCTTCGTCGATCAGACGATGATCGCAGTCGATCCCGAACGTATTGGCGCTGAGTCTGACGTGACATTTGTCTCCTTGCCAAGCGGGAAAGCCATGAGCCTCGTCCCAACCTTGTTGGAGCAAGGCAGCAAAGTCATTGATATCGCCGCGGACTTTCGCCTGCATGACGCCGCCCTATATCCAACCTGGTACAAAGTCACTCATAGTGCGCCAGCGTACCTCGCGGAAGCGGTCTACGGTCTCCCTGAGCTACATCGGGACGCGCTACAAAGGACGCGGCTGGTGGCCAATCCCGGCTGCTATCCAGCGGCGTCAATCCTGGCGTTGCTGCCGCTCTTACGTGCGGGACTGGGACAAACCTCGGGCATCGTGATCGACGCGAAATCTGGAGTATCAGGTGCTGGGCGCGGCGGTGGCGGCGGCTTCGGGTTTGCGGAGACAAATGAGGATGTTCGCGCCTACAGCGTGGCTGGCCATAATCATATCGCTGAAATTGAGCAAGAATTGTCTGAAGTCGCCAAAGCCCCGGTGCGGGTGAATTTCACCCCGCATCTGATTCCCATGACCCGAGGCATTCTGGCCACAACCTACGCACGGCTCACGCGGCAACTAACGGAAGCAGACGCGGTCGCCATTTACCAAGAAACGTACAAAGACGAACCATTCATCCGCGTCCTCCATGACGAGCTTCCTCGCACGAAAGCCACGCTGGGCTCCAACTATTGCGATGTCAGCGTCAAGATTGACGCGCGTACCGCGACCGCGGTCGCGATCGCTGCAATTGACAATCTGGGGCGTGGCGCGGCGGGGCAAGCAGTCCAAAATATGAACTTGATGTGTGGCCTGCCGGAAACGACGGGGTTACATTTCCCAGGTCTTTTCCCGTGATGTGGTGAGCACCGACTCGCATGGCGGACCAATTTGATCTTGTCATTATCGGCGGCGGCATTGTGGGGCTCGCTTCAGCCTTGGCCGTCACGCAGCGTTTTCCGAAGCTGCGCTTAGTGGTGCTCGAAAAAGAGGATCAGCTTGCCGCGCATCAGACTGGTCACAACAGCGGCGTCATCCACTCTGGCATTTACTACAAGCCCGGCTCGCTGAAAGCGCAGACCTGCGTTGCCGGTGCGCGAGCGCTTGTAGCTTTTTGCGAGGAACACGGCATTCCTTACGAACGCTGCGGGAAAGTCGTTGTCGCTACCTCCGTTGATGAATTTCCTCGGCTTGAAGAATTATTTCGTCGCGGCATGGCGAATGGGGTCGAAGGGCTGGCAATGATCGGCCCCGAAAAGTTGCGCGAGCTGGAACCGCATGCAACCGGCCTCAAAGCGCTCCATGTTCCCACCACTGGCATTATTGACTTTCCCCGCGTCGCTCAGACCTACGCGCATCTCGTGCAAGAACGCGGAGGAGAGATCAAACTTCAGCATCGGGTCCAGAACATTCGCCATCTTGAGAACGGCATCGTGCTCGATACCACACAAGGAGAAATTCGCGGCAAGTTTTTGCTGAACTGTGGTGGGTTACACTGCGACCGCATCGCACGGTTAGCCGGCGCGCAGGTCGATATGCACATCGTTCCGTTCCGTGGCGAGTATTACACTATTGCTCCTCAGCGTCGCAGCCTAGTGAAGAACCTGATCTACCCGGTTCCTGACCCTGCGTTGCCGTTTTTGGGAGTTCATTTTACTCGTACTGTTGACGGGTTAGTGGAAGCTGGCCCCAACGCCGTGTTGGCATTTGCTCGCGAAGGTTATCACAAGACCGATTTTGTCGCCTCCGAGTTGCGCGACACGCTCACCTTTCCCGGTTTTTGGCGCATGGCGCGCAAATACTGGCGTACTGGGATCGGGGAAATGTATCGTTCCTACAGCAAATCGGCTTTTTTGAAGGCGCTGCAACGCCTCTTGCCGGAGCTGCAAGAACGCGACTTACAACCTGGCGGCAGCGGCGTCCGAGCGCAAGCCATCGCCGCCAACGGCGCCCTTGTCGACGACTTTGTCATTACAGCAGCGGGCAATACCTTGCACGTGCTCAACGCCCCTTCCCCTGGAGCAACCGCCTCGCTTGCAATCGGACAGATGATCCTTGAAAAGATGACCCAGGCTTTCCATCTCACAGGATAATGCCGCTTTCAGGAAGAACACTGGTTGATTCGCTTCTCATACAAGTCTATTTAGTAGAATGAGGTGAGCATAAGCGATGTTCCAACGGGTTTTTATTGGTATTGGTTCAAATGTCGGCGACCGGCGTGCGTATTACCGAAAGTCGCTGACCCAGATTGCAGCGTTGCCAAAGACGCATATCGTGAAAACCTCCTCTTTATATGAAACGGAACCGCACGGCGACGCGAAGATCTGGTATGTCAACGGGGTGATCGAGATCGAAACTGAGCTCACACCACTTTCTCTTTTACATGGCCTCCAGAAAATTGAGCTCGCCCTCGGTAGAAAGCGCGCGCCGGAAACAAAAAAATGGTCGCCGCGCAAGATTGATCTCGATCTCTTGTTTTTTGATAACCAGACAATCAAGTCGAAACCTTTGACCGTCCCGCACCCAGAGCTGCATAACCGCCGGTTCGTGTTGCTACCTTTGGCTGAGCTGGCGCCGCACTTGACGCATCCTCGTTTTGGCGTGACCATTGTGGAGTTGTTAGCGGCGGTGAAGGACGACAAGAAAGTTACGCTGTTGCCGCCGAACGGATGATCTTCAGGTCTTGGGTGTGAGAGAGCGGGAGGGATTGCTGTCATGAAAATTTTTATTGACACTGCAAATCTTGATGAAATCCGCGAAGCGAATGCGTGGGGCATTATTGACGGTGTCACCACGAATCCCTCGCTGGTGGCGAAGACCGGACAGCCGCTTGAAGCGATCATCAAGGAAATTTGCAGCATTGTGGATGGGCCCGTCAGCGCGGAAGTCGTAAGTGTGGACGCGCACGGCATGGTTGCCGAAGGGGAACGGCTAGCTGCGATTCATCCGAACGTCGTGGTTAAAGTGCCCATGATTCCGGAAGGCTTAAAAGCGACAAAAATCTTGAGCGGGCAAGGCATTCCGGTCAACGTCACGCTCGTCTTTTCTCCAGCGCAAGCGTTACTCGCCGCCAAGGCGGGGGCGACTTTCGCCAGTCCCTTCATTGGTCGGCTCGACGACATTGCCGAAGATGGGATGCACTTGATCGGCCAGATCGTGCGCATTTACCAAAATTACGGCTATCCGACGCAAGTTCTCGCGGCGAGCATTCGCCACCCCGTCCATTTCGTTCGGTCGGCGGAGCTGGGGGCGCATGTGGCGACCTGCCCCTTTTCCGTCATCCAGCAAATTATGAAACATCCGCTGACCGATATTGGCCTTGAACGGTTCTTGTCGGATTATCATAAAGCAGGACAGCAGAGGTAAGTTCGGTCGCCAGCTTCGCTTCCATACAAAAACAGATTTACAATCATTGCAGGAAGAACATGGAGACGTCGTGCAGCTACGCCTGTCGGATAAAAAAAATAATACAGATTTGTAGCACCTGTTATGAGAACAGCCGGTCTTGACGATATGAAGAACCGCGACCTAACATAGCATACAAGTAAGGAATGCACGCCTTGAGAACAATCGGCATGACTACTCACTCAAGCACCGCATCCAAAGAGAAGTTGTAATCCCATGTCTCAGCTTCCTCCTGTCTATTTTGAAAAGCTTCTCGAAAACTCCCTTGATATCGTCATCGCGGTTGATCAAAAAGGGCAGATCACGTTCTATAACGATGGCGCGAGTCAGACGTTAGGGTATTCGCCTTCGGAAATAAAAGGGAAACATGTCACTACGGTCTACCCCACTCTCGACGAAGCTCGCCGCGTGATGAACGCGATGCGCAGCGGCGAGGCCCAAGGGCGAGGGAAAATTAAAAACTTTGAGACCGTGCTCATCAACAAAAATGGAGAACAGATCCCTGTCGCCATCTCCGGATCGCTTATTCATAACGAAAACGGCCAAGAGATTGGCTCGATCGGGTTCTTGAAAGACTTGCGAGAAATTCGCCGGCGCGATCAACTCGCCACCTTGGGCGAGCTCGCAGTCGGTCTTGCCCATCGCATCAATAATCCGCTGGAAGTCATTTTTAACAACCTGGATTTGCTGACGAAACATCTCTCGAACATCTGCCCTGATGAAGAATATGTGGTGGAAGAAGAACGGATCGAATCGATTCAACGCGAATTGGCGAGAATTCGCACGATTATAACCCGTATCGACGAGATGGCGCACGGCAGTCGCTACGACACGACGGAATATATTCATGGCTCTCGCATGGCTGACCTTGGTCAAGAAGAGCCGCAGATTCACGAGAAGCAAGAAGTGAAGCCGCTGAACCGGGCCCTCGCCGGACTCGTCATTCTTGTGGTCGATGACGACCTGGGCGTCTGCTACTCGCTCCGTGACCTCTTGCGCGAAGAGGGATGTGAAATTGAAGTCGCTACCAATGGTCTCGAGGCGTTAAAAGTGCTGGCGCGACGACAGGTCGATATTGTGTTGAGCGATGTAGTCATGCCGGACTTGGATGGCTATGACCTCTATATGGAAGTCCGGGAACGTTATTGCCAAACGCCGGTCATTCTTATGACCGCGTACTTCTACGATAAAGATCACGTGATTAAACGCAGTCGCCTCGAGGGGCTGCAAGAGGTGATTTTCAAAAAACCTGTTGACCCAGACAAATTAAAGAATCTGATCCTGCAACGGTGTCGTCCAGAACTGGCGGCGCCACTATCGGCTTCGGGAACCGAGGGGCGCAGTGACACGTAATGGACACCGCGATCGCGCGCGAAATACACGTGAACGCTCAGCGTCAACATAGAGTCGACTTCTTCTAGCGCTCTCCGTGCAGGCTCTCATCGGTATGGACCGAAAGCGGCGGCAAAAATTTTCTCGTCAACGGAGAGCGGGAAACGTTGCTTGACTCACTGCCTACGAGAGGGTAGAACAGCGCAACTTCTGCGACCCCTAACACGATGGTATGTTATCTCGATTATCAATCAGACAGGAGAGGACCCGCTTATGCCCACCCCCGTTGAACAATGGGTCGACCAATGCGCTCAACTGACACAGCCCAAAAACATCGTCTGGTGTGACGGCTCGGAGGCCGAGTACCAGCGGCTTATCCAGGAAATGCTCGCCTTGGGCACTCTCAAGGAGCTCAATCAAAAAGAATATCCCGGCTGCTATCTCCACCGCAGCGACCCGAGCGACGTTGCGCGCACGGAACACCTCACATTCGTCTGTACAAGTAAACAAGAGGACGCCGGCCCGAACAATAACTGGATGGCGCCGGCGGACGCCAAGCAGAAAGTCGGCGCGCTTTTTTCCGGCAGCATGAAGGGGCGCACGATGTACGTTATCCCATACATCATGGGCCCCACGGCTTCTCCCTACAGCCAGATTGGCGTTGAAATTACGGATAGCCCCTACGTGGTCGTCAACATGCGCATTATGACGCGCATGGGGAAAGTTGCGCTCGACCGGCTTGGTTCTTCAGACAACTATGTTAAAGGGTTGCACTCCCTCGGAGATTTGAGCCCGGATCGTCGTTTTATTCTCCACTTCCCCGAAGAGCGCCTTATTTGGTCAGTCGGTTCAGGATACGGCGGGAACGCCTTGCTGGGGAAGAAATGCTTTGCCCTCCGTTTGGGCAGCGCTATGGCGCGTGACGAAGGCTGGTTGGCCGAACACATGCTGATTCTCGGCATCGAAGAGCCCAGCGGTCGCACCACGTACATTGCGGCGGCGTTCCCCAGCGCGTGCGGCAAAACCAACATGGCTATGTTGGTGCCGCCCGCCAGTCAGAAGGGCTATAAAGTGTGGACGGTTGGCGATGATATTGCCTGGATGAATGTCGGCCCAGATGGTCGCCTGTGGGCCATTAACCCTGAGGCAGGGTTCTTCGGCGTGGCGCCGGGCACCAATTCACGCACCAACCCTAACGTCATGGAAACGGTTCGCACGAACACCATTTTCACGAATGTCGCCCTGACTCCGCATAACACACCCTACTGGGAAGGGATGGATGGTCCTCCTCCTCAAGAAGCGATCGATTGGCAAGGGAAACCGTGGACACCGGACAGCGTGACCAAGGCCGCGCATCCGAATTCACGTTTTACTACGCCTGCACGGCAATGCCCGTCCATGTCCTCGGAATGGGAAAGTCCGAACGGGGTGCCGATCTCAGCCATTTTGTTTGGAGGGCGACGCGCAACGCTCGTGCCGTTAGTCTATCAGTCGTTCAACTGGCGGCATGGCGTGTTCCTGGGCGCAACCATGGCGTCGGAAACAACAGCGGCAGCGACCGGCGCGGTAGGGCAAGTGCGGCGCGATCCCATGGCGATGTTGCCGTTTTGTGGCTACAACATGGGCGACTATTTCGGTCATTGGCTCCGCATGGGACAACGCATTAAAAACCCGCCGGCCATTTTCCGGGTGAACTGGTTCCGCATGAACGCGCAGGGGAAATTCCTCTGGCCAGGGTTCGGGGAAAACCTCCGGGTGCTGCGCTGGGTCATCGGACGCGTGTATGGAGAAATCGGCGCAGCCGAAACACCAATCGGCTACGTCCCGCATCCGACCGGCATTGATGTGACCGGTCTGGATGTCTCACCAGCGGCGCTCAAAGAAATGTTCGCTATCGATCGTGGCGACTGGCTAGAAGCTGTCGCAGGTCAGCAAGAGTTTTTCAAGAGATTCAGCGATCACATGCCAAAAGAGCTATGGCAGGAAAGCGAAGCCCTCGCCAAACGATTACAAGCATAAACGTTCAGAGTCCGGAGTCTAGGGTCTAGAGTCACGAAGGGAATGATTTGTTTTCGACCCTGGACCCTCAACATTAGACCCTAGAATGAAAACATGGCTATCCGCATCACCAAAGTCTACACGCGCACCGGCGACAAAGGCTTCACCAAACTGGTCGGCGGTAAAAAAGTTCCCAAAGACGCCCGTCGCATCGAAGCGTATGGCGCTATCGATGAACTGAATTCTGTTCTTGGCCTCGCGCGGGTTTTTAACGACGACCTCAAAGACCGCTTGCCTGCCGCACGGCGTCTCGATGACATTTTCCGACGGTTGCAAAATGAGTTGTTCGATGTGGGCAGCGAGTTAGCAACGCCAGCCGATTTTTCGTACGAAGGACAATTCCACGTCGGTGACGACGAAGTCAAAGCGTTGGAAAAGCTCATCGACGATTTACAAAAAGACCTTGAGCCGCTGAATTCGTTCATCCTTCCTGGCGGCGGGAAAGTCGGCGGGTTCTTGCATCAGGCGCGCACCGTCTGTCGTCGCGCGGAACGAGAAATCCTGCGTCTCTCCCGTGAGGAAGACATCAGTCCTTGGCCGCTCACGTATATCAACCGTCTCAGCGATTTGTTATTTGTGCTTTCTCGGTGGGTGAGTAAGCATTTAGGCGAGCCTGAATACCTGTGGGAACGGGGCTTGCGCGGGCATGATCGCGCGGCAAAAACGGCAGCACGGAAAAATAATTCACACGCCACGTGAAACGGACCACGTGCGGCGTCTTGCGTAATACGGGCATGAGGAGCGGAAGCGTTATGGTGGAATCTTCACTCTATTTCAAACAAATAGAAATTGGACCGATGCAGAACTTCACCTATCTCGTAGGGGATACGCAAACCCGTGAAGCGCTGGTGGTCGATGCGGCTTGGGATATTGGCGGGATCCTTGACCTTGCCGAACGAGACGGGTTTACGATTACCAAAGCCCTCGTTACGCATTACCATCAAGATCATCTGGGGGGCGACTTCTCGGGGCACCACATTGAAGGGGTCGCCGAATTGCTCGAACGCCTCAAAATCAAGGTCTATACCAATAAAGCCGAAGCCCCGTACTTAGCTAAACTGGTTGGTCTCTCAGCCTCTGACATTGTGCAAGTCGACGGGGGCGACAAAACCACCGTCGGCAATCTGGAAGTGACGTTTATCCACACGCCGGGCCACACGCCAGGCTCGCAGTGTTTTTTAGTCGAGAACCGCTTGGTGGCTGGAGACACCCTGTTTATCAACTCGTGTGGGCGCGTGGACCTTCCTGGCAGCAGCCCGGAAGACATGTACTACAGCCTCACACAGAAGCTAGCGAAGTTACCAGACGACACGGTGCTGTTTCCTGGCCACAATTACGCGGAAAAGCCGTTCGCCACGCTGGGCGAACAAAAACGTCACAATATGTTTCTCCGCTTTAACAATTTGAGCGACTTCTTGGAGCTCATGTCTCCGCTTTCGATTCGCCGGTAAAGGACCTCCTCCGTGCTTATTCGCAAAAAACGCGGCAACTTTTTAGAAGATTTCCGTGTCGGTCAACTCTTTCGTCACAAAGTCGGCAAAACCGCGACTGAAGGGTTGTTCAACGCCTTCACCGAATTCGGCATGACCACCAACCCGTTGAGCAAGAACCTGCGTTACGCTCAGCGCTATGGGTTCAAAGGCTTGATTGCGCCGCCGGGGTTGGTCATGAACATGGTGTTCAGCCAAAGTGTTGAAGACATTTCCGAAAATGCCCGCGCCAATCTCGAATATCGAGATATGCGCTTCGGCGCGCCAGTTTACATTGGCGACACTATTGAAGTGGAAACCACCATCGTCGGCGTGCAGCCCTCTTCAAAAGAGCCGGATCGCGGCGTGGTGCACGTGCAAACCACTGGACGAAATCAAGATGGCGCCATTGTCCTCACGCTCCAGCGCAAAGTGCAAATTTGGAAAGATAACCAAGAGACAAAAGTCGAGGCCACTGCTCTCAATGAAGTTCCGGCGATTCCGTGCGATTTGCAGATTCCTGCTTACCAAGAAAGCCGCAAGTACCGTGAGCTGGCGCATCTGACGAACCCAGACACTTACTTCGAGGACTTCACTGTTGGTGACGTGTTTGCGCATTCTCGTGGGCGTACGGTCACCACGGCGCACATGGAACTGACCGCCATGCTCGATAACACGTCACAGGTGCATAGCAATCAGTACCTGGTGGATCAAAATCCCGCGAAATACATCGGCGGGCAGTTGATCGTGTATGGCGGGATTCCTTTTAATCTCTGTCTTGGTCTCTCTTGCCCAGATGTCGGTGACAACTCGGTGGGCGACGTGTGCTACATCACTGGACGCCACACCGGACCCGTGTTCGTCGGCGACACAGTTTTCGCCTCGACGGAAATCAAAGACAAGCGCGAGTATCCTGGACGGCCAGATCTCGGTATCGTTTCCACCATCCTGCGCGGTCATAAATTCGTCAAAAAAGGCGAAACGTGGGAGAAGATGGAGATCTTCTACTTAGAGCGGGACATGGCGGTAAAACGGCGCAGCCATTACGCGTGAGGTCGAATTGTAGTAGAAACCTTGCATGACCTTTGACGAGGTGCTTGCGCAGATTCAGGACCTGCTGCAACGAGAGCAGCGCGTTTCCTACCGCGGCTTAAGGCGACGCTTTGCCTTGGATGACGAGTATCTCGAAGACCTCAAAGAAGAACTCATCGGCGCCAAGCGGCTGGCGATTGATGAAGACGGACGCTTTCTCGTCTGGGTCGGCCAAGACAGTCTAGCGTCGAGTGTCCCGAGTCTAGCGTCCAAAGACACAGTTCTCCCAGACCCTAGACCGCAGACCCTAGACTCTAGACGCGCCGCCGCCGAGCGTCGCCAATTGACTGTCCTGTTCTGTGACCTGGTGGGCTCGACCACGCTGTCCGAACAATTGGACCCCGAAGAACTGCAAGAGGTCATACAAGCCTACCATGCGATGTGCGCAGGAGCGATCACCCGGTATGCAGGCTACACAGCCCAACATTTGGGCGATGGGTTACTCGTCTACTTTGGCTATCCGACGGCGCATGAAGATGAGGCGGCGCGTGCGGTGCGCACCGCTTTGGAGATTCTAGACGGACTCCTATCCCTCAAGGCTCAGTTGCAGCCTGCGCTCACAGCACGCTTACCGCACCCCATCCAAGTGCGCATCGGCATTCACACAGGGCTCGTCGTCATTGGGGAGATTGGCGGTAGTGAGAAAAAAGAAATTCTCGCGTTGGGCGAAACGCCGAACCTGGCTGCGCGGCTACAAGGGCTGGCGGAGCCCGACACCGTAGTCATCAGCGCCGCCACGCAGCATCTCGTGCAGGGGTTGTTTGAACATCAGAACCTGGGAGCGCAACACCTGAAGGGGCTCTCAACTCCGGTGGCGGTGTACCGAGTGATGCGAGAGAGCGAGGCGCAGAATCGCTTTGAGGCGGCGGTACACAAAGGATTAACTCCGCTGGTGGGAAGATCCGAAGAACTGGCGCTATTGCAGCAGCGCTGGGAACGGGCTAAGCAGGGCGCGGGCCAGGCGGTATTATTGAGTGGAGAACCGGGCATCGGTAAATCACGCCTCGTGCAAGCGCTCAAAGAACAGGTCCTGACCGAGAGCGCGGCGTGTATTGAGTTTCACTGCTCGCCGTATCATCAGAACAGCGCCCTGCATCCGATCATTGACCACCTCCAACGGCTGCTCCAGTTTACGCGAGAAGATTCTTCCGTGGCCAAATTAGAAAAACTCCAGTACGTGCTTGCTCGCTATCGGTTTCCTCAAGCTGAGACAGTACCGTTGTTAGCCGCGCTGTTGTCGCTCCCACATCCGGAAAGCTACCCGCCGATCACAGTCAGTCCCCAAAAGCAAAGAGAGAAGACACACGCAGCGCTCGTGGCGTGGTTGATCGAAGAGGCGGAACAGCGACCAGTGTGTACGGTCTGGGAGGACCTGCACTGGGCTGATCCCTCCACGCTGGAGGTGCTCGCGCTCTTGCTGGACCAGGCGCCCACGGCGCGGCTGTTAGTGCTACTGACGTTTCGCCCTGAGTTTGCACCACCGTGGGGCTCGCGCTCGTACCTCATGCAACTTACGCTCAATCGTTTGGGGCATGTGCAGGTGCGTGAGATGGTGAGCCATGTTGCCGAACAAGCCCTACGCCCTTCGACGAGCTCAGGGCGAACGGAATTGGAATCGGACCGAGAGAGCTTACCCGTTCGTGCTGAGCCTGTCGAAGCACAAACCGCGCTACCCAAAGCCTTCATTGAAGCAGTCGTAGCCAAGACCGATGGCGTGCCGTTGTTTGTGGAAGAGTTGACCAAGACGGTGGTGGAAACTATCGGGGCACATCCGGATGTGTCCTCATTGCAAATGGGCGTTCCCTCTACCCTACAAGACGCCCTGATGGCGCGGTTGGATAGACTAGGACCAGCCAAAGAAATCGCCCAACTTAGCGCAACCTTGGGGCGCGAGTTTAGCTACGAACTCCTTCACGCAATTGCTAATAGAGACGAAGACAGCTTGCAGCCCGGGCTGCGGCAATTGGTCGAGGCCGAGCTGCTCTACCAGCGTGGCCTCCCGCCACAGGCCACGTATCTCTTCAAGCATGCGCTGATCCAAGACACCGCTTATCAATCGCTGCTAAAGAGTAAGCGTCAACAACTACATCAACAAATCGCTCAGGTGTTGGCCGAGCGGTTTCCTGAGACGGTGGAGACCCAGCCCGAGCTGCTGGCTCATCACTACACCGAGGCAGGTCTTGCAGAGCAAGCGGTTCCCTATTGGCAGCAGGCAGGGCAGAGAGCGAGCCAGCGTTCGTCTCATGTAGAGGCGATCAGCCATCTCACCAAAGGGTTGACGTTACTCAAGACTCTGCCCAATACTCCTGAATGCACTCAGCAAGAACTTATGCTGCAAGTTGCCCTGGGCGCGCCATTGATCGCTACCAAAGGCTATGCCGCCCAGGAGGTTGAACAGGCTTACGCCCACGCCCTGGAGTTGTGCCGACTGATAGGAGAAACCGTAGAGCTTTTCCATGTGTTGGCGGGGCTGCGGACGTTTTACGCAATGGCTGGCCGAATAGCCCAAGCCTACGATATCGGGAAACAACTCTTGACCTTCGCGCAACGTGCTCAGGAGCCAAGTTTACTCTTAGAAGCCTACTTCCAACATGGCAACACGTTATTCTGGATGGGTGAGTTCAAGGCAGCACAGGAACATTTTGATCGGGCTCTGTCTCTCGACGATCCTGATCAATCCCGCAGGAACGTTACCCTCTACGCCCGAGATACTAGAGTTGCTAGCCTCGTTCATTTAGCTATGGGGTTGTGGATCCTTGGTTATCCTGTTCAAGCATTGCAAAGGGCCGAGCAGGCGCTTGCCCGTGGTCGGGAATGCGCTCACCCCTTTAGCCTCACTTATGGGAAGGTTGGTCTCGCATGGGTTCGCGTGTATCGATATGAGGGGTACGCTGCGCAACAGTGGGCGGAGGCCATAATCGCGCTTGGGCGTGAGCAAGGGTTTCCCTTCTGGACGACAAATGGAACCATTATACTTGGATGGGCGCGTGCCAAGCAGGGGCAACGAGAGGAGGGTATCGAGCAGATGCGCCAGGGCGTAGACGTGTGGCGGGCGATGGGCGCAGAAAATTCCCGCCCGTTTTTTCTTGCTTTGCTCGCTGAGGCATATGGAGACGTGCGACAGCCTGAAAAGGGACTGACTGTGCTGGTTGAGGGATTGGCTCAGGTAGAGAGAACTGGGGAGCGTTGTTACGAGGCCGAGCTGTATCGGCTGAAAGGGGAGCTGACGCTTCAGCAGGAAAATCAAAAGGCAAAGGGCAAAAGTCAAAAAGCAAAACTGGAAACCGAGCCCCGAGACCCGATGTCCGATGCTCAGGGCGAAGCCGAAGCATGTTTCCTGAAGGCCATCGAGGTTGCCCGCAAGCAGCAAGCGAAATCATTGGAGCTGCGAGCGGCAATGAGCCTCACCCGTCTGTGGCAACAGCAGGGCAAGAAAGACGAAGCCCGGCAGATATTGGCTGAGATCTACGGCTGGTTCACCGAAGGCTTTGACACGAAAGACTTGCAAGAGGCCAAGGTGCTGTTGGAAGAGTTAGCGTGATACAACGAAAAACGACGAAAAGGCGCAAAAGAATTGTCTATGCTGACCATCTCCACCTTCGCCTCACCTTACGAGAGATTCCTGAGCAACTTCCGCGAAGGATTTATCTCCGCGCCAAAGAACGGTTCTTCGACACGAATACCCATCATCGTGTTGCAGTCGCGCGTGCTCGCTACGCAGGAAAAATGAGAGAGATGGCAGTCTCGTTTGACGACGATGGAGAAACCTTTACCCTTATTACGATTCACCCGTTGAAAGAACAGCAAAAGGCGAATCGCATCGACGTTCACAGATGGATACCTTATGAAGAAAAAGAAACGTGAGCCATTGGTCAACTACGATCCCACAACTGACGTCCTCTATTTTGTTACTCACGAAGGAGTCGAGTCTGAGTTTACCGAAATCATGCCTGGAGTGAACGTTGAACTAAACGAAGAAGGGGAAGTAATCGGCGTGGAAATTTTAGGCGCCTCTCAGATTCTCAAAAGTGTCTTGGAGCCCCTCTACCGTAAGAAAAAAGCCGCGTGAAAAATATTGAAGGGGCGACACAGAAGGAGCAGAACTGCAAGAAGCTAAGGACTTTGAGACAAAACCCACGAACGGAAATCAAGGAGCCTGTCATTGCGAGGAGTCGTAGACGACGAAGCAATCTCGCAAGAATCGAAAACCTAAAGCAAAGATTGCTTCGCTCCCCTCGCAATGACACGTTGACGGTTTGCCAGACTGGAGGAGTTTTGTCCCGTAGTCCTAAGGCGCTGTTGGAAGAATTGAGCTATTGAAGGAGCAGAGGATTGAGTTCCTTCTTCTAATCGGACAGGAGACGAATATGTCTACTCCGCAACCGCATTACGACAAAGAAGAGTTCGCGCGCCGTGGAGATGAAATCTATGAACACAAGATTTCCCCCCACCTCAGAGCCGAGGACGAGGGGAAATTCGTCGTAATTGATCTCGACACTGGAGCGTATGAAGTTGATAGGGACGAACTCGCCGCATCAGACCGTCTTTTAGCGCGATGTCCCCAGGCGCAAATGTGGTTGGTGCGAGTGGGCTCTCGCTATGTTCGACGATTCGGCCCACGTGGCCAGTCAATAACAACATGATCACGGGCGTTGTTACTAACGCAAGAGAGGCAGTGATCACCCTGACCGTGCGTGG
Source organism: uncultured Enterobacteriaceae bacterium (assembly GCA_964441775.1). Classification (GTDB taxonomy): domain Bacteria; phylum Desulfobacterota; class Binatia; order Bin18; family Bin18; genus SYOC01. The sequence continues at coordinate 42,512 of CAYTVL010000008.1, read as the reverse complement.
ACCAACAGGCCAGGTACGGGAAATTCAGGCCGTGATTGACACTGGGTTCGATGGCTCGCTGACATTACCTTCGGATATTATTGCCGCTCTCGGATTACCATGGCGCCGGCGTGGACGGGCACTGTTGGCGGACGGCAATGAGAGCGTGTTCGATATCTACGAGGCAACAACGATGTGGGATGGCAACCCACGCCGCATTTCCGTAGATGAAGTTGATGTTGCGCCTCTTGTTGGAATGGCTCTCCTCTACGGCTATGAACTGACCATGCAAATCGTAGAAGGCGGAAAGGTGCTTATCAAACCGCTGTCGTTCAAAGCTATAAACTGAGAGCCAACTCCCTTTTCACGCCAGCAACGTTCGCGCAATCACCTTCAACTCCAGAATCGGCTTGACGCCTTCAAAAATCGGCAAAACCAGCGCATCGACCACGTAGCGGGAAATGGCGTACTCCTCACCGTAGCCCCAGCCGCCGTGGATCAATTGTCCTTCTTGGGTCACCCACACCGCGACATCACAAGCAAGCAGCTTGGCCATTGCCGCAGTAACGGTTGCGGCCTCGTCTTTATCCATCGCTGGCGCGGCGGCATAAGTCAGTTGACGGGCAGCGGCAATATGCGCCGCCATGCGACCGAGTTTGTATTGCGTAAGTTGAAAATCTCCCAGTGCGTTGCCGAATTGCTTGCGTTCGCCAGCGTAGATCGCACTCACTTCTAAAGCGGCCTGCGCCAAGCCGGTAGCTCGTCCTCCGGTTTGTAGCCGCCCGGCGGCAAAACCCGCCATTTGTAAATAAAATCCCTTATGCAGACCGCCAGCTTCGCCAACCAGATTTTCAGCGGGAACAAAATAATTATCGAAACTCAGCACGTACGAGTGCATGCCGCGATAGCCTAAAGTCGGGATCGCTTTGCCGTGCAGCATGCCGCCTGTCGCCTGTTTCATCTCAAATTCGTGCCCGGGAAACTGATCCTTCTCGACGATAAACAACGACAGCCCACGCGCGCCGGACTTTGGGTCTTGGTTCGTGCGCGCCAGCAGCGCGATGATGTTGGCGCGCCCGGCAAAGGTGCACCACGCTTTAGCGCCATTGATAAGGTAGCCTTGTTTCCCGCCAACCGTGGCTGGTTCGGCTTTACACGCCACCGACGCCACGTCCGAACCGGTGTCCGGCTCAGTCACGGAAATAGCCACCATGAGCTGACCAGCCGCGATCGGCGGCAGCCACTGTTGCTTTTGCGCTTCCGTGCCTCCGCGCAATAACGCTTTGGTCAAAATCTCTGGCCGGGTAATCAAGCTGCCGGCAACACCAAGCGAGGCGGCGGAAAGTTCCTCGGTCGTAATAATCATGGCCAGGTTGCCCATGCCGCCGCCGCCGTATTCTTCCGGCACCGACATGCCAAAAAATCCTAACTCCGCCATCTGTTTGATAATAGATTCAGGAATCAGTTCGTCATGGCGATGTACCCGTTCCGCCACAGGAGACACTTCCGCACGAGCAAATTGACGCACCGAATCACGCGTCATCAGCGCGAGGTCGCTGTCCAGCCAGGAATTGTTCACGCCGCGAGTGGCGATAACAGCTTGGCCGAGTTTACGAAAGCGGCTTTCATGCGCACCGTCGCGGATGGCCGCTTTGACATCTGCTCGCCCCAACGTTTCGGCCAAGAATCCATCGGTAAAGCCAAAATCGGACTGGTGAACGTCCGCTTGCCCCAGCAATTTTTGGCCGATCTCTGCGCTGAACCCCAACGCCATGTTGCCGAGGTGCACTTCTCCCTGCGTACTCGCCGCTTGCGCATACGCGAGGAGTGCGCGCGCTGCCTCCACTTCGGTGGAAAGATAGGCTAGTCGTTCGGCATGTACTTGGTGATCGTCAATACCTTTTCCGCCTTGGGTCACGGTGCGGCCATGCTCCAAAGCTTTGTCGCGGACGCTCTGAAGTGCATCGACGATCGTCGTGGTCTGCTGTAGCGTGTCGGTCATACAGGTCTCCTCATTCGGCGGTGTGAGGGAAAATTTCTACCATTCCCCTGTTTTCTGAGCTAGGAGGGTTGGGTCATCAAGCTGAATCTGGTAAAAGCCTGGGCTCTGGACAGCATTGAGTCATTGAGCCATTTTGCCATTGAGTCATTGCCATTGAGAACTTGGCCCTCCTTCGTCTTCAATGATGCAATGATCCGATGACGCAATGGTTCAATTGTCCTTGATGACCCGATGACTCAATCGAAAGTAGGAGGAGAGTTATGTTCGTTCTCGATGACGGCAAGCGTTTTGTGATTCCCCGCACGGAGATGACCTATCCCGGGCACAGCATGAAGTTGCATCAAAATGCGGCGGACCCGGTGAAATCGCCGGTCGACCATGTCATGATGGATTTTGAAGACGCTTGCCCCTACGAGTTCAAAGGGCCCAAGAGTCGTCAATGCGTGGTCGAAGCGCTCAACACCTTAGACTTCGGCAAGAAAGTCATCACCGTCCGCCCCAACAACATCCGCTCGGAATTTTTCTTGGGCGACCTCGAAGCCATCGTGCTCGGCGCCCCGGATAAATTTCACGGCATCATCCTCCCGAAAGTGCACGGGCCTGATGACATTAAGTACGTTTCCAGCTTGCTTGACAATTTAGAAAAGCAGGCTGGCTGGAAAACGCATGTCCAAATCGAGTCGCTGATTGAAATCCCCCAAGCGATTGTCAAAGCCTACGATATCGCCACAGCGTCGAGTCGCATGGCCGGGCTCATCTTTGGCATCGCCGACTTTGCCGCTACGCTCGGCATTCGCGAAGTCGTAAAAAATCAGAACATCAACTTCCTCTACTCCAAGCAAGCTGTTGTGGTCGCCGCTAAAGCCGCCGGTTTGCATGCGGTTGACAATGTGTACCTGCCGCTCTGGCGTAAAGACGATGGCCCGGAGAAAGTGGCGGAAATCGAGGCCGGGCTACGCGACAAGAACGTCGGGGCCGCGAACCTGGGCATGGACGGCACCTGGGTCATTCACCCACAACAAGCCGCCATTGCCAACGAATGCTACACGCCCAACAACTCGCAGGTGAACTACGCTAAACGTGTACTTGACCTGTATCATGTCAAAGGCGGCGGCTCGATGCCAGACCCAGAGACCGGCGAAATGATCGACGAAGCGACGATCAAAATCGCCCTGATGGATCTTGCCAAGGCCGTGCAAGCAGGCACGGTCAGTTCAGCCTACCTCGCTGAGCAGGCCGCAAAGAGCAAGTCGATCACTGGTTATGACATTCTGGAGCAGATGAAGCGGATTGGGTAGGCAGGCATCAGGCATCGGGGTTTAGTTTTCCTTTCTGGTGCCTGTTGCCCGGTCCTTGATGCTCTTGTTCGGTTAATAAGGAAGCAGAGGCTCTCATGCTAAAAAAGATTCATCACATCGGCATTGTCGTTCGCAACCTCGAAGAAGCGTTCAAATTTTACAAAGACACCCTGGGCTTGCCGTTAGGAAAAATGGCGACCGTGCAAGATCAAGGTGTGCGCGCAGCGCTGCTGCCCGTCGGCGAGAGTGAAATTGAGCTGCTCGAACCGATCACGTCGGACTCCGGGGTCGCCCGCTTCCTGGAAAACAAAGGCGGCGGACTCCACCATCTTTGTTTTGAGACGGACAATGTTGAAACCGAGCTGCAAGGCGCGAAAGACAAGGGGTTGCGCGTCATTGATCAGAAACCGCGCCCCGGTTTGGCCGGTGTCATCGCCTTTCTCCATCCGCAGGCGTGTTGCAGCGTGCTGGTCGAATATGCCCAACCCGTGGATCACAGCGAACACGCTTCTTTGCTCGGCGAAGCCCGTGATCGTCGCTTTACAACCAAACGACTTGACCACGTAGTCATCGCGGTCAAAGATCTCGAAGCCGCCGTTGCGACTTACCAGAAGAACTTCGGTCTCATGCGTGAAGGGCCCGCGCAAGATGTATCTGCCTTGGGAATTCGCAACACGTTTCTGCCGATCAGCGATGCGAAAATTGAGATGGTTGAGCCGCTTGGCGAGAAAAGTCCGATTGGACAGTTTATCGGCAAGAGTGGGGAGGGCATGTATCTCCTGTCGCTCGACGTTGATTATCTGTCCGGCGCGGTCCAGGCGCTTGCGGAAAAAGGGATCAAGGCGAACGTGGTCAAATCTCCTACCAGTGGTGATATCGCCTTCATCAGCCCCAAACATACGCACGGTGTGCTATTGCAACTGATCTCGCGACGGTAGCAATAAGGATCGACAGTCATGAAAAAAGACGCCCCCTGGGTCATGCGCACCTACTCCGGCCATTCGACCGCGAAGGCTAGTAACGAACTCTATCGCCTCAACCTCAGCAAAGGGCAAACCGGGCTGTCCGTTGCGTTTGATCTGCCGACACAGACTGGTTACGACAGCGACCACCAGTTAGCGCGAGGAGAGGTCGGTAAGGTCGGCGTGCCTATCGGTCACATCGGCGACATGCAAACGCTCTTCGAGGGGATTCCGCTTGATCGCATGAACACATCGATGACCATCAACGGCACGGCGGCGTGGCTGTTGGCCCTATATATCGCCACGGCTGAACAACAAGGCGTTGCCGCGAAAGTGCTCCAGGGCACCACGCAGAATGATATCGTCAAGGAATATCTCTCGCGCGGCACCTATATCTTTCCGCCCGAGCCGAGTCTCCGTCTCATCCGTGATACGATCACTTATAGTGTAGCCAATGTCCCTAAGTGGAACCCGATCAACGTCTGCTCTTACCATCTACAAGAAGCCGGGGCGACGCCGGTGCAAGAAATCGCCTTTACGCTCTGCACGGCGATTGCCGTGCTGGATACCGTCCGCACTTCCGGTGAGTTAAGCGCAGCAGAGTTCGCCGAAGCCGTAGGGCGCATCAGTTTTTTTGTCAACTCTGGCATCAGGTTTATTGAGGAGATTTGCAAGCTGCGCGCCTTTGGCCAATTGTGGGATGAGCTGACGCGTGATCGTTATGGTATTGCCGATCCCAAACTGCGCCGCTTTCGCTACGGAGTCCAGGTCAATTCTCTGGGACTCACCGAGGCCCAGCCGGAGAATAATGTTCCGCGCATCGTGCTTGAAGCACTAGGTGTGACTTTGAGCAAAGAGGCGCGCTGTCGAGCCCTGCAACTGCCGACCTGGAACGAGGCGCTGGGCCTGCCGCGACCGTGGGACCAACAATGGAGTCTTCGCATTCAGCAAATCCTCGCGTATGAGACGGACATGCTGGAATATGGAGATATTTTTGAGGGCAGCAAAGTCATTGAAGCTAAAACTTCGGCGATCAAAGAAGCGGCATGGGCCGAAGCGCAACGCGTGCAGGAATTAGGCGGGGTCGTATCTGCGCTTGATTATGTCAAGGAGCAGCTCGTCGCCAGCCATACGGAGCGGGTGCGACGCATTAACGCTGGCGAGCATGTGGTAATTGGCGTTAATAAGTTCACCGAAACCGCGCCGTCGCCGCTCTACACCGGCGATTCGTCCGCCATATTGAAAGTGGATGAAGAAGCCGAGCGTGAGCAGCTCGCGCGCCTGGTTGCGTTCCGTGCGCAACGAAATCAAGCGGAAGTTGCGGCTGCGCTGACCGCTTTACGAGATACCGCAAAGAGCAACGCCAACATCATGCCGGTGTCCATTCGTTGCGCCCAAGCGGGAGTAACTACCGGGGAATGGGCGCAGACACTACGAGAAGTCTTTGGCGAGTTCCGCGCCCCCACTGGAATCGCCGGAGCTGCAGCGGCTCGCAGCGTTGAGGGATCGGTTGCTGAGGGGTTGGAAACCGTGCGGACTCGTGTGCGCAAGTCGGTTGACACGTTAGGCCGTCCACTCAAAGTGCTGATCGGCAAGCCTGGGCTGGATGGGCACTCCAACGGCGCCGAGCAGATTGCGGTCTGGTGCCGCGACGCCGGCATGGAAGTCGTATACGAAGGTATTCGTCTCACGCCTGAACAAATCATCGCCAGCGCCCGTGACGAGGGCGTTCATTTGATCGGGCTCAGCATTCTTTCCGGCTCGCACCTGCGTCTCGTGCCGGAAGTGCTGCAAGGCTTACAGAACGAAGGACTTGGCGACGTGCCGGTCGTTGTCGGCGGCATTATTCCGGAAGACGACGCTGCGGTATTACGGACGGCCGGTGTCGCACGCGTCTACACGCCGAAAGATTTTGAGATGATCAAGATTCTCTCGGATATGGTGGAGGTCGCGGAAGCGGCGCACGGGTAGGAAGGGACACCTTCACAAGCAAGGCAGTCAAGCTTGAGGAACAATGCCCACTGCTCTGCGAGTCGGTCCGTATCGTTTCTTCTTCTATGCCGGAGATCGTGAAGAACCCCCACACATGCATGTTGAGCGTGATGACAATGTGGTAAAGTTCTGGTTGGAACCAATCCGGCTACAAAGTAATAGGGGATTTGCTCGGGCAGAACTCGGACGCATTCAAAAACTTCTGGAAGAGCATCAGCAGGAATTGATCAAGGCATGGCATGACTACTTCGGCGATTAATATGGTTATTCCCACAGCCGAGCGCGTCACCGTAACGGAGGATACACTCAGCGTCGACTTGAGTGATGGCCGCACAATCTCTGCGCCGCTCGCTTGGTTTCCCAGACTGTTTCATGCAACGATGAAAGAACGCCGCAACTGGAGGTTAATTGGGAGAGGCCACGGCGTCCATTGGGAGGACATTGACGAGGATATTAGCGTGGAAGGACTCATCGCTGGCAAGCCTTCGGGTGAGACTCAAAACTCGTTCAAGAAATGGCTTGATGAGCGAACCTCCCGTCAGACGCCTCGCCCCACTCAATTGCGAACCGCTGTCACCAAGTCGAAAAAGCACAAGTCGCCACGAGAAGCGCCGGCAGCGAAATAATTTTTTCGGAACAGAGTATTCTACGCTTTTAAGCAGTTCCCTACAACGCCAACTCAGCTCTATTGGGCTGTTTTCCTCATGACTACGGCTCGCCCTTCTATCGCCCTTCCCGCTCTTCTCCACTTCGAGCGCAAATCCATCGCCGCGGCGTTGAATTTGCTCGAGGACCGCCGCCCCGTTCGCCAAGCACAGGCGCTTGCGCTGCTTGATGAACTGGCCTCCCGCCCTGCGTCAGCTCAGGTGGTCGGCATTACTGGTCCTCCGGGGGTCGGCAAAAGCTCGCTCATCGCTCGATTACTCGAAATCGCCGCGCACAAAAATCGACGCACGGCTGTTGTTGCCGTAGACCCATCGAGTAAAGTATCCGGCGGCGCCATTCTCGGCGACCGAGGGCGCATGCAGGTTCCTCAGCATGACCTGGTCTACATTCGCAGCTTTGCCGCGCGCGATCGTCTGGGCGGCCTGAGTCGCGAAGCGTTCTCCGCCGTGTTTCTACTTCGTCATCTCTGCGACGTGGTCATCGTGGAAACCGTCGGCGTCGGGCAAAGCGAGACCGACATCGCCCATATTGCGGATACGATCCTGCTGGTTGTTCAGCCGTTCTCGGGCGATTTGTTGCAGTTCATTAAAGCCGGCGTCATGGAAATTCCCGACGTGCTCGCGGTCAATAAAGCCGACGATGAAACGCTCGCACGCAAAGCAATGGCCGATGTGAGGGCTGCGCTCTCGTATGAGCAGCAATCATGGAAGCGACCCGTGCTGGCGGTCAGTGCCGCCACGAATCTGCATATTGCGGATCTCGATATTGCTCTCCATTCCCACTACGATCATCTTGTCACCAAAGGCAAGCTCGTCGCTCAACGGGCGAACCGCACTCTGGCTTGGGCTGTTGGTGAGGTGATCCATGAGGTCGGACAACGTGGACTGGCCGCACTTGGCGGCCCGAGTGGCGTGCACGATTTTTGGCGCCGGCAGCCTTCTGAACGGAGCGAAATGCACAGCCTCAATGTGTTGCTCGCCACACTACAATGGCAAGTCCAGCATAACCAATAATCGAGACGGATTGGACTTGCGAGGTTCGTCCCCGGTCGCTAGAGAGTATGCTTTCATCTTGAGCTGGAGGAGGTCTATATGTTGTTGACGCGGGACGAACTGACCTTGTATAAAGACGCGCCACGGTTTTCAATAGAGAGCAATCGAGAGACGATCATTCGCGCCTTGAGTCACTTGTTTTATGGTGAAGTGGGGGCCGTTAAGATCGGACAGTGGGTGACGAAAGCCCCTGACCTCGAAGGGATGTTGGAAATCGTCAAACAAACTCGTGACGAGACCCGTCACACGGCCATTTTTCTCCGTCTGTTGAAACGGTATGGCGCTGAGCCGTCCCAAGCCGTGCTTGGCGACATGGATGAACTGCACGGCGTCATTAGTCATACCTGGGAAGAAATGCTTTTCGAATCGATGGTCGTCGGCGAAGGGCTCGCTCTCGTCCTGCTCTATTTTTATCATGATGTCATCCGCGACGAGCCGATCCGCAACGGGCTCCGACGCGTGATTCGTGATGAAGAAAGCCATGTCACGTATGGCGAGCAGAAAATCATGGAGAGTCTGGCGCGCACGCCAACCCTCCGTGAACGTCTCCTTGTCATCCAAGAGCAATTGATCCAACATTACTCCGGTTTTATTACTGGACAAACTCCGGCAGACGCCCTCGAAGCCATGATCGCTGACACAGTCATGCCGATTATCCAGATGCACGTGATACGCTTACAACGCATGGCATTAATTTGAAGTGGAGCAAAACTATCTGTACAAAGGGGGCCTCGCCGTTGTAAGGTCGGAGCAAGCAAAAGGAGCAGGGAGAATCATCTCATGACAAATCTCGAGTATGTAGAAGGTAAGATGAACTACCTGATACCCATGGACGAGAAGCCCCATACCTACATGTACAAGCCGCCCGAGGGCGTGCCGGAACGGACCGGACGCGTCGAGCCACGTCAGGTGCGCGTGTACAATGGTCGCGCTGCGCTTGACGATCTCACTCTAGACAAAAGCGGGTTTGGACTCACCTCCCACGAAAGCAAGGTCAAGAATTTCTATGACGAGCAAGAAGTCAAAACCGTCTACTACCCCGAAGTGGAACAACTGCTGAAAGACGTGACCGGCGCAGAGAAGGTGATTATCTTCGATCACAACGTGCGTTGCGGTCCGATGGCGAGACAGGGCGAGAACGGCGTGCGCGAGCCGGTGAAAGTTATGCACAATGACTACACGCTGAAATCAGGCCCTCAGCGCGTGAGGGACTTGCTCCCGGCTGACGAAGCCGAACAACGCCTAAAAAATCGCTACGTGTTTATTAACGTGTGGCGACCGATTCGAGGACCAGTGCAAGAAGCGCCGTTGGCGGTGTGTGATGGCCGCAGCATTCGTCAAGAAGATTTCGTGCCCACGGATCTCATCTACCGCGACCGCTTGGGAGAAGTCTACATGGTCTCCTACAAACCTTCTCATCGCTGGTTTTATTTTCCACAGATGCAGCCCAACGAAGCGTTGCTGCTTAAATGTTACGACTCGAAGACCGATGGGCGCGCGCGGTACACCGCGCACGGAGCCTTTGACGACCCGACCACTCCAACCCATGCTCCCCCCCGTGAAAGCATCGAAGTGCGCACGATCGTCTTCTTTGCGCCAGAAGCGTAATCGGAACCCCTGGGTTCCAGAAACCCCGTTTACAGCAGACCGAACGCGGGGCCTAGCAAGACAAAGCCCGAGGCGATGAGACAGTAGTAACCGAACCACTGCCAGTGGCCTCGGTCCAGTACCTTCGACAAGCCGATCAACGCAAAAACGCCAGCCCCAAAGCTCAATACCATTCCGGCGACTCCGAGAAAGAGCCAACCAGCCATCGCGCCTTCCGCCATAGTCCCTGCTGCGTGCGCCGTTTGAGCGTGCAAGAATCGTAGCAGCTCAAGCCCTACGGCCGGAGGAGTCAACAGGAGCGCCAGTGCAAAACTAAAATCTTCCGCGAGATCGCGGGAAAGCCCACGCATTAACGCGGTCGAAATCGTCGCCCCCGAACGAGAGAATCCACGAAAAGGTAAACAAAAACCTTGGACAAGCCCAATGAGAATGGCGCTGCTATTCTTCACCAAGAAGCGCATCTCTCTCAAAGAGGCAAAAGAAGCCTCGGAAGATTGATGGCGCGCCGCCACTAAAATCAGGATCCCCACGGTGCCCAACGCGACACCGATCAGCGGCAAGTTGCGAAACAGTTGCTCCACTTCGCCATGAGAGTAGCCCAGCATTCGTTCCAAGAGGATCTTTTCAATCAGCACTTTCAATCCGAGTCCCACCACTCCAGTGCAGGCTGTAGCAAGGAACACTGCTGTGAAGAACGGCCGACTGCCATACGCCAGCAGTCGCCGCCACCGCGGCCAAAAATAAACGATGACGGCACCCATGGTTCCCGTATGCAGCATGACCAGCAGCAACGTCATCTCCGGGGCCCCCGGGTCGAGACCCATCAAATGTTGGGCGACAATGACGTGGGCGGAACTCGAAACCGGCAGTAATTCCGCCGCCCCTTGAATAATAGCCAAAATGACGAGTTGGGAGAAATACATAAAAGCTATTTTAGCAGTTCTTGTATGTGGTGCGCCAATTCTTGGGCGATAGCCGTGGCCTAGCGAAGTTGACACTTCCTTCTTTTTGGCATAGTGCCGAGGTATTCGTTGCTTTTCCAAAAAAGTCACCATTGAGGAGTTCCGCAAAAAAGGGGAAACGACAATGCCTCACGACGTACTAATCAAGAACGGAACCATTGTTGATGGAAGCGGGGCGCGCGCTTTCCGCGCCGATATCGCCATCAGTGGAGGACGCATCGCTGAGATCGGCGCGGTCTCCGGAAGCGCCGCGCGCGTCATCGACGCCTCCGACCTCGTCGTCGCCCCGGGCTTCATTGATCCACACACGCATTATGACGCCCAGGTGTGCTGGGACCCGCTGATTACCTGCTCGTCTTGGCATGGCGTCACGACCGTTATCATGGGCAATTGCGGCGTTGGCCTGGCCCCATGCAAACCCGCCGAACGCGAGGTGGCGACCTGGAACCTGGTACATGTCGAAGCGATTCCGTATGAGGTGCTCACGCGCGGCCTGCCGTGGGACTGGGAAACGTTTCCACAATATATGAACGCGATCGCCAAGCGCGGCGTGGGCATCAACGTGGGCTTTCTTGCGGCGCTCTCGCCGTTTCGCCATTTCGTCATGGGAGAAGAAGCGATGGGACGCGAGGCGACCGCCGAGGAGACCGCTCAAATCCGCATGCTCTTGCGGGAATCCATTGAGGCGGGTGCGGTGGGATTCTCACTCACCGTGATGCCGCAACATCTCGGTTACAAAGCGCAACCGTTGGCGTGTCGGCTCGCCAGTCAGGACGAGTTGCGCGCCTACGCCGGCGTGCTCCGCGAGTTGGAGCGCGGCACGATTGAAGTCGCTCTTACGAAACAGCCCAGCTCCGTGTCCGCCAAGGAATATGCTCTGCTTGATCTCCTGTCCTCGGAAAGCGGACGGCCAGTCACGTGGCTCAACTTGCGTGACCGCGACGATGCGCCCGAGGCGTGGAGCGATACCCTGACGCAAGTGGCCCCCTTGTTGGAGCGCGGCTGTCGCCCGCAAGTCGCCGTGCGGCCTCTGATTGTTGAATTTAACTTACGCAATCCGTTTCTGTTCGCGAGCATGCCGTCGATGAAGCCCGTGTTTGAGGACAAATCGGTCGAGGCGCAGAAACAAGTGTACGCGAGCGCCGAGTTTCGCCGCGTCTTTGCCGGGGAACTCGAACGACGCACGGTGTTCCACGACATCTGGGAGACCACTAAGGTTAAGGAAGTCGCCACTCCCGCGCTCAAGTCCGTCGAATGGAAAAGCCTCGCCGAGATTGCCCGCGAACGGGGCGTCGGACCGCTCGACGCGTTCTTTGATCTCGCGCTTGAGGATGAGCTCGCGGTGGACTTCATGATGCCATTGCTCGACATCAACGAAGAACGTGTCGCGAAGAAATTTAGCGACCCGCGCACGTTGATCGGTATTTCCGACGGCGGCGCGCACGTCGACATGTTATGTAATGCGGGCTATCCGAGCTATCTGTTGGGAACGTTCGTGCGTGAGAAGCAAGCGCTGACCCTCGAACATGCGATTAAGCGGATCACGTCGGAGCCCGCGCATTTTTTTGGCTTAACCGATCGCGGGCTGCTGCGGCCCGGACTGGCGGCGGATATCACGATCTTCGACCTTAGGACTATCAGTTCACCCGAGCGCCCGGAAATTCGCCACGATCTCCCGGGAGGAGGACGCCGGTTGGTGACGCAAGCGACAGGTATTCAGTACACAATCGTGAACGGACAAGTGTTGTATGAAGGTCAGCGCCACACTGGTATCCTCCCAGGGCAGGTGCTGCGCGCCGGTAAACTTGCGAGTTAAAACCCTTGGAACAAGCGTTGGTGAAGGCCGCCTACTGACCATGAAAGGAAATGGTAATGAAAGCCGCCGTATTTCACGGACCACACACGCCTCTGACGATTGAAGATGTCAATATTGCAGAGCCCATTGGACGAGAAGTGCTGGTGCGCACAGTGGCGAGCGGGGTGTGCCACAGTGATCTTCACTTCGTTGACGGATTCTATCCTTTTCCCACCCCGGCGATTCTTGGCCACGAGGCTGCCGGTGTCGTGGAAGCGGTCGGTCCGCACGTCACGGAGTTCAAGCCCGACGATCATGTCATCGCTTGCTTGTCGGTTTTCTGTGGGCATTGCGATTACTGTCTGACCGGACGCACCTACCTCTGTCAGGCGCGGCCCGCCCGTTCTACGCAAGAACCGCCCGTGCTCAGTTGGAAGGGCGCCCCGGTCAACCAGTTTGCGAGCCTTTCCTCTTACGCCGAGCAGATGCTCGTGCATGAGAACGGCCTGGTCCGCGTGCGTGAAGACATGCCGCTGGATCGCGCCGCGTTGATCGGTTGCGGGGTGACAACCGGAGTGGGGGCCGTGCTCAACACCGCCCGGGTCGAACCGGGAGCGACGGTCGCGGTATTTGGCGCCGGCGGCGTTGGCTTGGCCGCCATCCAAGGGGCGCGCATCGCTGGCGCAGGCATGATCATCGCGGTCGATGTGTTCGAACATAAGCTTGCGCAGGCTCGCGAACTTGGCGCCACCCATACAGTGGACGCCTCCAAGGAAGACCCGATTGGCGCGATTCGCAAGCTGACCGGTGGAGGAGTCGAGTACGCCTTTGAGGCGATCGGTCTCAAGAAAGCCGCCGAGCAAGCCTTCGAGTGCATCCGTCCTGGCGGCACGGCAACGGTGATCGGTATGATTCCGGTCGGCCAAAAGCTCGAACTTGAAGGCAGTATGTTCCTGCGGGAAAAGCGCATTCAGGGCTGCACGATGGGCTCGAACCGTTTCAAAGTGGACATGCCGAAATATGTGGACTTTTACCAAAGGGGCATTTTGCGGCTCGACGAGATGATTACTCGACGAGGCCGTCTCGAAGATGTCAACGAAGCGTTCCGCGCCATGAAGGCCGGCGAGGTCGCCCGCACGGTCTTGATGTTCGAGGCGTAATCACACAGTCACACAGTCACACGTGGTGAAGGAGAATCATCAATGACAATGCAACGAATAATTTCAGCGGATTCACACATGACGGAGCCCGGCGACCTGTGGGTCGAGCGGCTCGATCGCAAATATCGCGACGACGCGCCCCGCGTCATAAAAAATGACAAACCCACCGGCGCAGCCTATCTGTTCGTCGCCCCTGGCATTCACCCTCTTACCGTCGCGGGTGTCTTTGCGGCGGGGCGCAGCGGTGATGCTTTGCGCGAACACATGAAACGCGGCTATGAAGCGGCGCGACCAAGCGGCTGGGACCCGGTAGAGCGCCTGAAAGATCAGGATCTCGATGGCGTTATCGCTGAAGTGCTGTATTCAAGCCTTGGCATCGTGCTGCTCGACATGAAGGATGTAGAACTCCAGAAAGCGTGTCTGCGGGTGTACAACGATTGGCTCGCCGAGTTCTGTGCGCATGATCCTCAACGCTTAGTGGGTATTGGCCTCTACACACTCAAGGCGTTACCTGACGTCTCGGAAATTGAATGGTGTGCGAAGAAAGGCTTAAAAGGCGTGCTGGTGCTCGCTTCGGACGCCATCGATGTTCCCTACAGTGACGAACGCTTTGACCCGCTCTGGCGAGTGTGCGCTGAGACGGGCATGCCGATCTCTCTGCATAAACCGCTGGTGTCCGGCATGCCGCTCACGCCATCCATGCCGACGGCGGCGGACCTACAGATTCATGTCATTCACGTGGTCGAGCAATGCCTCACCCGACTGATATATGGCGGTGTGTTCGAGCGGTTCCCCACGTTGAAGATTGTCTCAGCGGAGAACGATGTGGGCTGGATAGCGAACTGGGTGCATCGTCTCGATCATGTGCACGCCAAGGTCGCCAACGCCAAGCAGTTGCCGCTCAAGCCCAGCGAATATGTGCGACGCAACGTATGGGCCACCTTCCAAGATGATCCGCTGGGTCCAGCCACCTGGCAATTCTTCGGGCAACGTAACTACATGTGGGCCTCGGACTTTCCTCATGCGGATTCAACATTCCCCAACTCACTCAAAGTGATCGACGAGAATTTCGCTGGAGTCCCGGCGGAAGTAACGCGGAATGTCGTCTTCGAGAACGCGAATCGACTGTACAACATGGGGCTCGCTTGACCTTGCTAGGGCTTGGGAATCTGCCCCAAGCCCTGCTGTTCTGCCTTAGACGCACGCACAAGCTCTCCTTCCGTGTATGTCCCGTCTCTACTTCTCCATTGCGTTGTCGCCACATGAGGCGCCTCCACAATGATGGGGCATGACCCTCCTTGCCACTTCCCACTCATTAGGAATGAAGAGTTGTAAGTCAATGATGGACCGACGGGACGTGAGGAAACTTGCGTAAAGAGACCTTCTGGCGATAAGAAAATATCACGCCAAGAGAACATCCTTCTCGTCGTCTCGCTCCACCTGTGTCTGCTCTTCTGCGCCGCGTTTAAATATGTTGACAAGGAAAAGTAGAATTCATCGTCCGGTTTTTTCTTACGCTGGAAGTAGAGAGAACACTTACCCCTGTTGGAGTAGATGAAGAATCTCTTTAGGAGGTAAAAAAAACCTCCTTTTGTGAGTCTTGTATTAGCGGCTCGCTTGAATAAAAGTTGCCGCCATGAGGAAGGAACGCGCACGAGCCGAGAACTTCCCGTGGGGGTGGCTCTGGTCCCCTCGCTTTTGCATCATTCAACCCTCCTGGCGCTTCGCTCGCCAAGCAGGTTGGATGCTTTTGCTTCTCTCCTCGACTCCAGTGCGCGCGCGGTTTCCCCCCGCGTCTCAAACGCGACCCACCGTCGGTTCCCCCATTTCGCTTTTCTTCCCACAGCACGGAAAAATAATGAGGAGGTTCTATGCACGCCTTTCCGCACTCAAGTTCTTTCCGACGGTTGACGGTCGGCGCCGCCCTGGCGCTCACCACTCTTACGTCTTCATCGTACGCGGACGAGAATAGGTATCAACAGCATAATCTTGTAACTGATGGAGGTGATCCCAATATAACCGCCGACCACACCGACCCCAATCTTGTCAATGCCTGGGGCCTTGTCTTCGGTTATAATACTCCCGCGTGGGTCGCCGATAATGGCACTGGCGTTTCCACACTCTATAATGGCGATGGCGTAGCCATTCTCTTCCCTCCTCCGAAACAGCTAGTGGTGTCTATTCCCCAGGGGGGCCCCACGGGCATTGTTTTTAATAATAACAATAGCGGTAACGCTCCAGACTTCCTCATCACCAATGCCCTAACGTCGGCCGGTCTGTTCATTTTTGCCAGCGAGAGCGGTGTCATTAGCGCCTGGGCGCCATCAGTGGATCTTAATAATGCGGTGGCCAAATTCACCACTGACAACGGGGCGGTGTATAAGGGCTTAGCAATTGGGGGCAACGGCAGCGGTCACTTCCTGTATGCAACCGACTTCCATAATGGAATAGTTGACGTTTTTGACAAGGGGTTTACGCGAGTGACGGATAAGTTTCCCTTTACTGATCCCACTATCCCCGCTGGCTTTGCCCCCTTTGGCATTCAGAATATCCTTGGGGATATCTATGTGACCTACGCCAAACAGGACGCCGCCAAACACGATGACGTGCACCGCAGGGGTTTGGGTTACGTTAATGTTTTTGACGCCAATGGAAATCTTCTGCACCGCGTCGCCTCACGAGGAGCGCTCAATGCTCCTTGGGGTCTCGCGTTGGCTCCGGCGGGATTCGGAAAGTTCCGCGGGCGCTTGCTGATCGGCAATTTTGGCGATGGCACAATCGGAGCCTATAGCTTAACCACAGGCGAGTTCCAGGGCCGTCTGCGAAACCCTAATGACAGGGTGCTCAAAATCGACGGGCTGTGGGCGCTGAGCTTTGGGAATGGCGTGCAGCACCAACCTGCCAACACCCTCTTCTTCACGGCAGGACCAGGTGATGAAATGCACGGGCTCTATGGACGGATTGAACCTATCCCCTAGCCGCACGATGATGACGATTAGAGGGAACATCTCGCGGAGCTCAGACCGGGAAAGTCCCAAATGGTTGAGATATGACGACGGCTACTCGTGACTGACGACGAGAGGAAACCTCCGCTTGGGACGTGTAGGTTCGTCGTTCTGGTCAGAAAAAACTTTACGGAGGTTTCCTGTCCTGACAGCATTTTCATCCTTTTCCGGTTTTCCACCAACTGCTCCTCTTCGGAGGCTATCACCAGTGGTGATCCCATTCTAAGAGAGGCGATTAGAGAAGGAGAAACGAATTTTGCTACAGCCCAAGTCCTGAGATGGTCGGTTTTCACGCTGCACTTAGCAGACCCTGTAATGTGCGTCTGCCAGAACGCCGGGTTCTTTGTCGAGGTTGAGCCTTCGTGCCCCTTCCGTGTTGCTGATTGCTTACTCTTTCAGACTGGCACGGAGTGCAATTCCCCAATGAGGCTGAGAACGACTGTGCCTCGTGCCACACCATCCGTGAAGAAGGCGTGCGCAGTGACCCAGATTGATCGTGTATTGGCAAGATGCGCGAAGTGGAATGCAGGCAACACGCTCTCCGCGATCCTGACAACGTGCTGCTCGGCAACGATTGCCGAGCCTGGAGCCGCTGGGGTCTGGGGGATCGTGCGAGAACCCCGCTGACCGAGGAGGGCCCTCGGTCAGCGCGGCAGGTGATCCCCCACCTCTGATGCGGCAGGATCTCGAGAATATTTACCCTATTGTCAAATGTTCCTTACACGAGAGGTTACCATGAAGCGAGTGCCTCTGAGTCGTGTGATTGGAGTCGGTGGTCTGCTCAGCGCCCTGTGTCTTCCCGGTGCTTTTGCTGGGACCGCGGACCCTGCTGCTGGAAAAGTCACCTATGAAAAGACCTGTTCGATGTGTCACGGGCTGGCTGGCAAGGGGGATGGGCCCGCCTCAGCGATGCTTAGTCCAAAACCCCGTAATCACACTAACGGTGAGTATATGAACAAGCTCACGGATGAGTACCTGTTCAAGGTGGTGAAAGAAGGAGGCGCTGCTGTAGGCAAGTCGTCCTTGATGCCAGCCTGGAGCGCCCAAATCAAGGACGAGGACATTCACAACGTCGTGGCGTATCTTCGGACCTTGGCCGTCCCTCCCTACGCGCCGAATTAGGAGCTGTTTTGCCATGGCAATGGAAAAGCTCCTTCGTTTTTCTCTGCCCCATCCTTACTAGACTTGGTGAACAGGGAAGGCAACGGGAAAGAGGAGGAACTTCATGATGAAGCAAAAGCCCCTGTGGGACTGTTGGCGGGGCCTCTGGTTTGCGGGAGTGCAAACGATTGGCATGCTCACGATGGTCTTAGCCATCCTGTACTCTGCGTCGGAGGTGTATGCGGTCCCCTCGTTTGCGCGGCAAACGGGGATGGCGTGTACCGGCTGTCATACGGCCTTTCCTCAGCTTGGTCCGTTCGGGCGCGCGTTTAAACTGTCCGGCTACACCCTAAGTAGTGAACAGTCGGAGTTGCCGCCGCTCGCGGTCATGATGCAAGGCGCTCCTGGGTTTACGCACACGCAGAAGGCGCAACCAAAAGCTGATGTACCTTCTGGATTCAGCGGAAATGACAACTTTTCACTGAATCAAATCAGCTTCTTTTATGCTGGCCGCCTCTTTGGGCCGTATGCGGAACGACTCGTAGGCAAATCTTGGGCTGGCCTTCTCAATAGCATCGGGGTCTTTGCCCAAGGCACATGGGATGGAGTCGCGAGGCAATGGTCATGGGACAATATGGAAGTGCGGGCGGCGAAAGGAATGACTATCGCCAATACCGGTGTGATTCTCGGAGCCTACGTCAATAACAATCCCACCCTGCAGGACCTCTGGAACACGACCCCCGCGTGGGGCTTCCCGTTTGCGGATTCGAATCTGGCCCCATCCCCTGCAGCCTCGCCGCTTATTTCGGGGGGCCTCGCTCAGCAAGTGATCGGGTTCGGGGGCTATAGTATGATCAATAACCTGCTGTATGTGGATGCTGGAGCGTATGGATCGCTGCCGGCCCATGTGCAAAAGAGCCTTGGGGTGGACCCTACTGGTGAGACCCAACTCGACAATCTCGCCCCCTACTGGCGCGTGGCGATCGAGAAAAATAGGGAGTCCCACTCCCTCGAATTTGGCACGTTTGGGTTAGCGGCGCAGACCTTCCCGGGACGCAAGCGGAGCGCTGGCCACGATTCTCTGACAGATGTGGGACTCGACTCCCAATATCAATATCTCTCAACGCCGCACGATATTACTATCCTGACTAATTGGATACACGAAGATCAGAGGCTACATGCGAGCCGTAGACTTGGTGTTTCAGGAAATTCGTCGAATACGCTGTGGACAGCATCGATCGCCGGCTCGTATTTGTTTGATAAGACTTATGGTTTCGACATCCAATATTTCCGTATCGGAGGCAGCAAGGATGCGACGCTGTATGGATCTCGCAATGGAAGCCCCAATACTGACCGATGGGTGTTCCAGCTCGACTATTTGCCTTTTAACAAGTCGGGGGGACCGCACTTCTGGCCAGCCAGCAACGTAAAAATATCCCTTGAATATACTCTCTATCCGCAATTTAATGGCACCCATCGGAATTTTGACGGCTCCGGACGTAACGCGTACGATAACAACACCTTGTATCTTTCAGCGTGGATCGATTTTTAGAGGATATGTTCTCATGGCAACAAACAACAAACGCCGGGATCTCATTCCCGGCGTACTACGGATTCCTCTCAACCTCGGCCTGTGCGAACATAACCGCTCTTTCTTGCATGCACAATCCCTGGCATGGCCATGTCGACAAAGCGGCGGTTGCGTACTTCCTCGATCCCGCCGTGCGCGCCGGGGCGCAGGTGTATGTCGAGAACGACTGTGCGTCTTGCCATAAAATCCGTGGAGAAGGCGCGAGCAGTGGACCAGACTTATCGTTTATTGGGAAGACGCGCGAAGGAGAATGGATGAAACAATACATCCGTGATCCTGATAGTCTGAACGCAGACAGCACCATGCCGCCGTTCAAACAGCTCACTGCAACGGAACTGGAGCAGCTCGCCGTCTACCTTAAGAGTTTACGATGAAGACAAGTCGATAGGGATGAATCAATCCCTGCCACTTGGCTGTCACCCCAGCTTGCTTCCCACTAGCTTTTTCGTGATAGACTCAACCCACGCACGAGATCGGGGTTGGGCGAGAATTGTCCGACAGGAATTCCCCTCTCGTCAAGAAGGACGCTGCATGCGGGTGCTCGTAGTTGAAGACGATACACAGATCGCCAATTTTGTTTCTGCTGGTTTGAAGCAAGCTGGGTTTGCAGTGGATCGCGCGGCCGATGGCGACGAAGGGTTGCGCCTCGCCTTGACCGAACCATACGATACCGCCGTTGTCGATATTATGCTGCCAAAGCGTAATGGTCTCGGGTTGATTGAAGAAATCCGTCGCCACAAGGTCAATACCCCGGTTCTCATTCTGAGCGCGAAGCGCACGGTCGATGACCGGGTGAAGGGGCTGCAGAAAGGCGGGGATGATTATCTGACCAAACCATTTGCCTTTGTAGAGCTTTTGGCGCGCGTGCAGGCGCTGATTCGACGGGCGAGCGGCGCGACCGAACCCACGCGGCTCGTTGTTGGCGACCTGACGCTGGACTTGCTCACTCGTGAGGTGACTCGCGCCGGCCACCGCTTAGAGTTGCAACCACGAGAATTTGCCCTGCTCGAATACCTGATGCGCAACGCCGGGCGCGTGATCTCAAAAACCATGATTCTGGAACATGTGTGGGACTACCGCTTCGACCCACAAACCAACGTGGTGGATGTCTTGGTGAGCCGACTCCGCGGCAAAGTGGACAAAGAGCAAAGCGACAAACGGATTCAGACCATCCGGGGCGTAGGATATGTCCTTCGCAACGCGTAGATGGGGGCATCGCACTCTTAGTGTCCGTTTGACCCTCTGGTACTCGGGTCTCTTTCTTTTGAGTACGGTCCTACTCTTCGGCGCCACCGAGCTTCTCCTCTCCCGTTCCTTACAGCGTCGGGACCGGGAAGAGATTCAGGCTGCACTCATCGAGTATCAAAGCGAGTACCAACGCGAAGGGATGGCGGGCATCGAACAGGAGGTTGCAGAGAAGTACAATCAAGCCGGGAACCCACTTTTTCTCGTGCGGGTCGCAACCGCCGCCAATACGACGCTCTTTTTCCACAGCCCACAAGCCTGGGAAAAACAATTCGACCTCGCCCAATTGGAAAGAACAGTCGGGCAGGAGCCTTCACTGTTCTTCAGCCTTTCCTCGACGAACGGCGATGCGGAAGCCTTAGAGGTCGCCGCCGCGCTGTTGCCCGACGGAAAACTTTTACAGGTCGGAAAAAGTACGGATCAACGCGAAGACCTGTTTGAGCGGTTTCGGGGCGCGTTTATCGGCGTCATGCTGCCGATCTTACTCGTGGGCGTCATTGGGGGAGCCCTGCTCACCCGACGAGCATTGCATCCGCTGCGCGGGCTTATCCATACTCTGCGCGCGATTATCACCACTGGCGCCCTCGCGACGCGAGCCCCCGTACCTGACTCTGAAGATGAATTAACCGAGTTAAGCCAATTATTTAATACGACGCTTGACAGAATTAACCTCCTTATCAGCGGCATGCAGAACACGTTGGACAACGTAGCGCATGACCTGCGGACGCCAATGACGCGCTTGCGCGGGATGGCGGAACTCGCGCTGCAAACCGACGCGCCAGCTATCGCTCTGCGCGAGGCGCTCGCCAACTGCCTCGAAGAATCTGAACGGATTCTGGCGATGTTAAACACGTTAATGGATATTTCCGAGGCCGAACATGGTGCGATGCGACTGGAACGAGACTCTTTGCATGCTCAGAGCCTCATTGCTCACGTACTCGAACTCTATCGCGACGTGGCCGAGGACAAAGGGGTCGCGGTCTCCGCCACCGCGCCGCCGGAGCTATGCATGATTGCTGACGGCAACCGTCTGCAACAAGTACTCGCCAATCTCCTCGATAATGCAATTAAGTACACGCCCCACGGCGGCCAAGTCGTTATCACGGCGGCGCAGCAACCTTCCCATATCGTACTGACTGTTACCGACACGGGCGCTGGCATTCCTCCGGAGGACTTACCCCACATTTGGGATCGCCTGTATCGCGGCGACAAAAGCCGCTCTCAGCGTGGCCTGGGGCTCGGTCTCAGCTTAGTCAAAGCCATTGTGCAGGCCCATGGCGGTAGCGTAAATGTCCACAGTAACCCTGGAGACGGCGCTGTGTTCATGGTGGCTCTTCCTCTGCTCCCACTCCAGCGCGCGTGAGCAGCCTGCATTCGTCCCTCCAAACCTTGCAAAACTGTAATGTTCGAGAAAGGATGGAGTAATCTTTCTTTTTTATAAAAGAATAGGGCCTCCACGCAGGTCGAGGTTTTATTATTTACAACAATATAAAAATGAAACACACCGCACCCTGCCTGAGATCTCTCGTGCTCGCCGTTTTGTCTCTAGCCCTTATGCCGTACGGAACAGTTCCGTCGGCGTCAGCTCAAGAACGAGAGCCGCTGACCCTGACCGACATTGTTCAGCGCGTGCTCGCTGCACATCCGCTGACCCAAGCTGCACAAGCGCGGGTTCAGGCGGCCTCAGGCTTAACACGGCAAGCCAGAGCCTACGCCAATCCCACCTTTTCCTACGAAGATAACGATCCGTCACGGGAACTAACTTACGGGCTCAGACAGCCGCTGGAGTGGCCTTTTAAACGTGGCTATCGTATCGGGGTCGCGCAAGCGGATGAGCGCATCGCCAAAAGCGAGCAAGGAGGGACACGTCAAGAATTGATCGCCGTGGCCCGCGAAGGCTTCTTCCAGGTATTGTTGGCTCAAGAAAGTAGTCGGGTCGTCGAAGCGTTCGCCGCCACGACGGCGCAATTGCAGCAGTCCATCGCAAAGCGTTTCCAAGAAGGCGACGCGCCCGAATTCGAAGTCACCAAGGCCAAGGTGGAATCGCTCAGAGCCGCGACCGAGGCGGAGAAAACTCGCGGCCAGCTTGCCACCGTGCGAGCAGGTCTGAGCCTACTGCTCGGTCGCGGAGCAGATGCCCCACTCGTGTTGAGCGGCTCCTTGCTGACCGTACCCTTGGTTCCTTCGCTCGCAGAGCTGCTGACGCGCGCGGAAGAGCAGAACACCCAGCTCGTGGCCCAGAAGCAAAAGGTGGAGCGAGAACAACTGAACCTCAAGCTCGCGCGGTCGGCCTTGGTCCCCGATCCTGAAGTGAGTATCGCCAAAAGAGACAATGTTGGGGTGTCTGGCCCTATTGTAGGGCTGTCTTTTCCCATTCCCTTATGGGACCGCAAAGAAGGCGAGATTGCCGCTGCACGTGGTCGCGTAGAAGAGGCCGAGGCGACCCTGCGTGCGACCAGGCTCCAACTGCACCAGGCACTGCTAGCCGCTTATCGCAACTGGGAGACAGCGACAAAACAAGTAGAGGCGTTCGCCCGGGGATTAGTGACGCAAGCGGAAGAAGCTGCTGCTTTAGCGCAACGGAGTTATCAAGAAGGAGAGGGAGACTTGCTCGGCGTGTTGGACGCGCAGCGGAGTCTGCTGCTGGTGCGCCGTGATTACGCGCAAGCGCTCTTTGACCGCAACCTTGCGTGGGTCACTGTGGAGCGTACGGCTGGGATTGCAGCGGAGTGAGGAGGGCGATGCGGAAGATATGAGAAAAAACCGACAAAGAGTAGTAGCCCGCCATGCTGATTTTGATAAGTTCAGCGCCGTCATGCCAGCGCAGGCTGGCATCCAGAAAGATTCAGCGTTCGCATACGGTTATACCTCCTGGATTCCCGCTTTCGCGGGAATGACGTGGTCATGGCTCGCCTCTCATTTCCACTCTGGTGGCCTAGTGGGCGCTAGCTTCCTACTCTTTTGCACCCTCCTGGTCACAGCCTGCCGACACCAGGCGCCGGAGTCGGAAACGCCTGCGGCGAAGGACAGGCCCAATGAGTTGACTCTGACAACCGAACAGCAAGAAGCGATCGGGCTCACAACAGTTCCCGTGGTAGTAGGAGCTGTGCGTCCGGTCATCGAAAGTTTTGGCCGGGTCGTCCCTCGCATGCAAGGTCGCGTGTTGATCACCCCCCCTGTCGCCGGGCGGGTGAT
>CAYTVL010000008.1:0-18799 GCA_964441775.1 uncultured Enterobacteriaceae bacterium | reverse complement strand
TCCCTCGCATGCAAGGTCGCGTGTTGATCACCCCCCCTGTCGCCGGGCGGGTGATTACGTTGGAAGCGGAACGTCTGCCCACGCCTGGGACCTTCGTCCACAAAGGGCAGATCTTGGCCGAGATCGAACAAACAGTGACAGAGTCTGAGCGGGTGCAATTTGATGTGGCGGGCGAAGGGGCAGCCGGCGCCGGACAGGAAGCGAAAGCTGCACTGGACGCCGCCGCCGCCGAGTATCAGCGCAGCCGGAATCTTTTCCAGGCCAAAGTAGTCTCTCGTAAGCGGGTCGAAGAAGCCGAAGCGGCTTGGTTACAAGCACAAAGTCGATACAACACCGCGCGCCGCCAGGAAAACAGTTATCGGACTGCACACGCGGCGGAGCGTGGGAGCGCGCGCCTCTTCACCTTGACCGCTCCAATCGATGGCATCATCGCGCAGGCGGACATTACCGCCGGACAGCAGGTCGATGCGACCACCTCTCTATTCACTATTGTAGACGTTTCCACAGTATGGGTTGAAGCGCCGATTTTCGAGGGAGACCTAGACAAGGTTGACACGAAAAGCCCGGCGCTTATTCGCCGCAGCGGAGAGACGCAACCCTCAGAACAATCGTGGACGGGGACTCCGATTTATGCTGGTGCTGTTGTCGATCCAGTGAAGCGCACAGCCAACCCACTCTACGAAGTAAAGAATCAGGACCGGCAGTTGAAACTCGGCATGTCGGTAACGGTGGCGTTGCCGGCTGGACTGGAGCAACCAGCCGTGCTGGTCCCAGAGGCGGCTGTGCTGGAAAACGGTGGAGGGAAGGGTGTCGTGTACGTCCAACAGGCCCCTACGGTGTTCGCCGAGAAGGAAGTGGGGCTGGGAGTCCGACGAGATGGGCTCGTGGCCATCACCGGCGAAGTGCAAGAGGGAGACAAGGTCGTGGTGACTGGCGCGGCGGAACTCTTTGGCAAAGGGCCCGGCCGTCTCCCCAAGGAAGAAGACTAACATGGTCTCCACCGTCATTTTGTTTTCTTTGCGTAATCGACTAATCGTGTTGAGCCTAGCGGCGTTGCTCCTCGCCGTGGGGCTCGTGGCGGCGATCCGTTCGCCGCTGGATATTTTTCCTGAGTTTTCTCCGCCTCAAGTGGTCGTGCAGACCGAAGCTCTCGGGTTCTCTGCGGAAGAAGTGGAAGCGCTGGTGACCACGCCGCTCGAGCGGGCGCTGAATGGGACAAGTTTTCTGACGACGCTGCGTTCTTCCTCCGCCCCGGGTATTTCGGTGATCACCGCAATTTTCGCGGACGGGAGCGACGTGCTGACGGATCGCATGCTGGTGAACGAACGTTTGGCGAGCGCAGCAGGGGCGCTGCCTCAAGGAGTTCGCTCTCCGCGACTGACGCCAATCACTTCTTCGACCGGCACCCTGATGTCCATCGGGTTAACCAGTACTGACGTTTCGCTGATGGACCTGCGCACCTTGGCGGATTGGGTGATTCGGCCACGGCTTCTGGCCGTCCCAGGCGTGGCGGGAGCGGTGATCTACGGCGGGCAGGTAAAGGAGTATCAAGTATTGATCTCCCCGGAGCGACTGAGACGTTTTGACTTGACGCTTGAAGAAATAGAAACCGCGAGCCGCGAGGCAATCGCGCTGATCGGAGCAGGTTTCTTAGACCGCACCACACAACGTCTCCCAATTCGTGGAGACGGCATGGTCAGAGATGTCAAAGACGTGCAAACCGCATTGGTTAGTCTGCGCGACGGCGCGCCCTTAACGCTCGGCCAAGTCGCGGACGTGCGCTTGGGCGCGGCGCTCAAAGCGGGGGACTCGACGGTAGAAGGTGGAGACGGTGTGCTCCTCATTATCTCGAAGCAGCCTGGCGCCAACACACTCGAAGTGAGCCAAAGAGTGGAGCAAGTGCTGACGGACCTGCGCACGGCGCTGCCGGCGGGCGTCGAGTTACATCCTCGTCTCTTTCGGCAAGCTGCATTCATTGAAAGCGCCTTGGCCAATATGCGCCGAGTGCTGCTTGTGGGCGCGATCCTGGTGATTGTGGTGCTCCTGGCTTTCTTAGCTGACCTGCGTACGGCATTTATCAGCCTCTTGGCGATTCCGCTCTCTTTACTCGCTGCGGTGGCGGTCCTCTGGGCCAGCGGCGCTCCGCTGAACACCATGACGTTGGGCGGGCTTGCCATTGCTATCGGCGAAGTTGTTGACGATGCAATCATCGATGTTGAAAATATCCATCGCCGACTGCGTGAGAATGCGCTGCTGCCGCAGCCCCGTGCGGTGCTGCAAGTCGTATATGACGCGTCAGTCGAGGTGCGAAGTTCCGTCGTCTACGCCAGCTTTATTGTCGCTTTGGTGGTGGCCCCGTTGTTTTTCCTGAGCGGCGTGCAAGGGCGCATCTTTGCCCCGTTAGGCGCCGCGTATCTACTGTCTATTTTGGCTTCGCTTATCGTAGCGTTGACGGTGACCCCGGCGCTAGCCTTGGCGTTGCTCGCTCGTCGGCGTGCGGAAACCGCAGAGGGATGGCTAGCACGCAGGCTCAAACGGTGGTACTCGCATCTTCTTCCTTTCCCGTTGTTGTATCCTCGCCTAGTGGTGGGCTCCACTATCGCCCTCATCGTTATGTCGGGTGCAGTTTTGTTATTTTTACAAAGTAGTTTTCTGCCGGAGTTTCACGAAGGCAACCTGGTGATGCAAATGACTGCGCCGCCCGGGACCTCGCTGGAAGAATCCGTCCGCATGGGGAAACGAATCAGTCAGTCGCTGAAACAGATTCCTGGCGTCGTGTCGGTGGCGCAGTTTGCGGGACGCGCTGAATTGTCCGAGGACACCTGGGGGCCGGAAGCCAGCGAATTTCATATCACCTTGGACCCGGGCCTTGGCCAGTACGCCGACATCACGGAACAGATTCGCGCGCAGTTGGACGACATCCCGGGATTCTCGTTCAATGTGCTGTCGTACCTCAAAGAGCGGATGGAAGAGGTGATGTCCGGGGCGACGGCGCAGATCGCGGTGAAGATCTTTGGTCCAGAGCTGGCGACCTTGCGCACCCTGGGCCAGCAGGTGAATAAGCTGATGAATTCCACGCCGAACGTAGTCGACGTATTCGTGGAGCCGCAAGTGGAGATTCCTGAAGTCACGTTGCATTTCGATCGCCAGGCTCTGGCCCGCTACGGGCTCACGATGGGGCGACTTAAAACCTTGCTGACCACTGCGTTTCTCGGCGCCCCAGTCGCGCAAGTCTACGAGGAAGGCAAGGTCTTCAATCTCACCGTGCGATTTAGTGAAGACGTGCGAAGCGATACCGAGACGCTGGGCAACACACTGATCACTACGCCAGGCGGGGCGCACGCGCCGCTCCGGGCTCTGGCTACTATTCAAGTGGAAAAACGTCCGAACGTGATCAACCATGAGAATGTTTCTCGTCGCTTGGTGGTCCAATGCAACGTCGCGGGCGGCGATATTGGAGGAACGACACAGGAGATCGAACGGCGGCTGCACAAACATCTCACGCTCCCGCAAGGTTATCACGTAGAAGTCACGGGGGAGTACGAAGCGCAACTGGCGGCGAGACAAGAGCTGAGCCTGCTCGGCGCCGCCGCGCTGCTGGGCGTCTTCTTGCTCCTCTATGCGGATTTCCACTCGCTCCGCGCTTCGGTGCTCGTGCTGCTCAGTCTCCCTCTGGCGTTGATTGGCGCGGTCTGGGCGGTGGTTTTGTCAGGCGCGAGCTTATCGCTCGGGTCCTTGGTCGGTTTCTTAGCCTTGCTCGGTATCACTGCCCGTAATAGCATCATGTTGATCGCGCATTATCGTCACTTGCAGGCGAGCGGAGAGCGGTTCAGCTATGACTTGATCGTGCATGGCGCGCTTGATCGTCTGATTCCGATCTTGATGACCGCGCTCGTCGCTGCGTTGGGGCTCTTGCCGTTGGCGTTGAGCGGCGACCGCGCTGGGCAAGAGATTGAACATCCAATGGCGGTAGTGATTCTCGGCGGATTGTTTACTTCTACCTTGTTAAATTTGTTTGTCGTGCCGTCGGTGTATCAGCGCTGGGGAGAAGAACAGGGTCAGGGTTGATCGTCCAAGAGGAAACCGATAGGGAGGGGGCTCAACTGAATTTCTCCCTGCAAAGTAAAGGTGCACAAAAGCCATGAAAGCCATCATTCTTGCCGCCGGTGTCGGCAAACGCTTCAAAGAGATTACCGATCATCGTCCTAAATGTTTGATCGAGGTGCAAGGAAAGACGCTGCTCGAACGCACGCTCCAGGCGCTCGGCGCCGCCGGCGTCAACGAAGCAGTGGTAGTGATCGGATATCGCGGCGACATGATCAAGCAAGCCATTGGTGCGGACTGCGGCGGTGTGCGAGTGCGTTATGTCTTCAACGAGCAGTACGAAAAGGGCGCGATTCTTTCACTCCGGAGCGCGCACGCGGAGTTTGACGACGATATTCTGATCATGGACGCGGATGTCCTTTTCCCCATCGCGCTGATTGAACGGCTCGTGCGTTCCTCGCACGCCAACTGTTTTCTCCTCGACGGCAGCGCTGAGAACACTGGTGAAGAGCAAATGCTGCTCACACGCGGCGGGCGCGTGCTCAATATCATTCGTGGCGGGTCAGGAGATTTCGATGCGGTCGGCGAATCGGTGGGTTTCCTCAAAGTCTCTCGGAGTGACGCCCCGCTGTTACGCTCCATTCTCGATGATCTGGTTGCACAGGGGCGCGATTCTATCGAACATGAAGAAGCCTTTCCGATCTTCCTTGCTCAACGAGTTGTCGGCTTTGAACGTGTGGACGATCTGCCGTGGACAGAGATTGATTTTCCTGAAGACCTCGCTCGCGCCGAGCACGAGGTGTTGCCACGGATTGTTGCGTTGGATCAAAAAGCATCAGTGCAGTGACTGCGAAGTTGACAGCGTTACGGCAAGAATGTCAGACTTGAGCGACTTACGAAGCTATTACTCTGCGGGAAACAGAAAAAGGGGGAACTCATGGACAAGATCATTATCAAGGCCTGCCTCAATGGCGGGCGTGGTCGTGAACAAAATAAAAATGTACCGTGGACGCCGGAAGAAGTGGCGGCTGAGGCGAAAAGGTGCGCGGACGCAGGCGCTGCAATCGTCCATTTTCATGGACGCACGGCGACCGGTGGCGTGAGTTACGATCCTGCGTGGTACGCAGAGGCTGACCGACTCATCCGCGCCCAGACCAAGCTGGTATTGAATCACACGACCGCGCGCCTGCCGGACGCGTCGATCGAGGATGTGCTACGCTATCTCCGCGAGACGCCGGAACCCGTCGATATGGTGTCGCTCAACACTGGCAATATCGTCATTCACTCGCCGTTGCAGAACGGGACGCGTCGCACCATAGCCATCCCCAATTCTTATGAAGATATTCGGCAGACCATTCTGACGTGCAGGGAGCGGGGCATCACACCGGAACCCGCCGTTCTGGATACCGGTTTTTTAAACAATGTTGCCACGCTCGTGCAGGATGGTTTACTGCCCACGCCGCGCTATTTGTTAGTCGAATTTGGCGGACGCTTCGGCGATGGCCTTCTGATTATGCCCGGTACGCCACGCAGTTATTTCTACATGACGGACTGTGTGAAAGAGCTGTTTCCCGGCGCCGTGTGGATCACGCATGGCAGTGAAGACAGCGTATTTACTATCGCAAGTCTGGCAATCTCCACAGGAGCCCATGTCCGCATTGGGTTCGAGGATCGCGCGACGTTAGTGGACGGTGCGTTAGCAAAGAGCAGTGCGGATTTTGTATCGTGGGCGGTCGAAGTTGCCCGCGCGCATGGACGTGAGCCCGCAACTCCACAAGAAGCACGGCAGATTATTGGGCTACCGCGGTAATAACAGGGAGCTGGAAAGTAAGCCGGCGTTTTCCTTGCCCGGGAGTGCCCAAAGGAGTAAAGAGACCGTATGCGGTGCTTACGCTGTGGGTTGGAGAATCCGGAGGGAATGAGCTTCTGTGAAGCGTGCGGGAGCAAGCTGGCAAGGGTCTGCCCGAGCTGCGGGCAGGAGGTCACGCCCACCGCCAACTTCTGCGGCAAGTGCGGCGTCCTGCTGGCCGCGCCTGCGACCAAGAGGCAGCAGGCCAAGACGACCTCCACTCGCACGAAGCGAGCAGCCAGGACCGCCAAACAAGGGACCGCGCAGTCCCGGGAGCTGAATACGCCACGTACACGGCGACGAGCTGCGAGAGAGGGAGCCGAAGCCGAACGCCGCCAGCTGACGGTGCAATTCATTGATCTCGTCGGATCCACCACCCTCTCGCAACAGCTTGACCCTGAAGACTATCATGCCCGAGTAGTGGCGTATCAGACGGCCTGCCATCAGATCATTCAGCGCTACGACGGGCATATCGCGCAATATCTGGGGGATGGCGTGCTGGTGTACTTTGGCTATCCGTTGGCGCATGAAGAAGATGCGGCGCGCGCTGTGCGGAGCAGCCTGGAAATCGTGGCGGCCGTGGGCCAGCTCAAGTATACGCCCCCCTTACAGGTGCGGATTGGTATTCATACCGGGCCGGTGGTGGTGGGCGAGATTGGGGTGGGGGTGCGTACCGAACGGCTCGCCCTAGGGGGGACGCCCAACATTGCCGCCCGGGTGCAAGGGAAGGCCGAACCTGACAGTGTAGTCTTGAGCACGGCGACCTTTAGGTTAGTGCAAGGCTTATTCGAGTGCCAAGATCTGGGACCGCAAGCGCTCAAAGGTATTGCTACTCCTTTATCGCTGTACCATGTCATGGGAGAGAGTGCCGCGCAAAGCCGCTTTGAGGCGGCCGTCGGCGCTGGCTTAACGCCGTTGGTGGGTCGGGCTGAAGAGCTGGAATTGCTGCAACGACGTTGGGCTCTCGCCAAGGGTGGAGCTGGCCAGATCGTACTGCTTAGTGGGGAGCCGGGGATCGGCAAATCCCGCTTAGTCCAAGAACTCAAAGAGCAGCTAGAGCACGAGGAGGCGACACGCATCGAGTTTCGCTGTTCTCCTTATCATCAGAACAGCGCCTTCCATCCCATCATTGATCACTTGCAGCGCCTGCTCCAATTTGCGCGGGAAGACACGCCCGCTATCAAACTGGAGAAACTCCAACACACTCTGCGTCACTATCGCTTCCCGAGAGCAGAGACGCTCTCGCTGTTAGCTGCTTTGCTCTCGCTACCCCATCCGGAAGGCGCACCTGCCATCACCTTGGGTCCACAGAAACAGAAGCAGAAAACCCAAGAAGCCTTAGTGGCGTGGCTGGTCGAAGAGGCGGAACAGCGATCAGTCTACACGGTCTGGGAAGACCTTCATTGGGCCGACCCTTCGACTCTAGAGGTGCTCACACTTGTCGTTGACCAAGT
Source organism: uncultured Enterobacteriaceae bacterium (assembly GCA_964441775.1). Lineage (GTDB taxonomy): Bacteria > Desulfobacterota > Binatia > Bin18 > Bin18 > SYOC01. The sequence continues at coordinate 11,452 of CAYTVL010000008.1, read as the reverse complement.
GCCCACGACGCGATTGTTAGTGCTGCTGACCAGTCGCCCCGAGTTCACCTCGCCCTGGGGGACACGCTCGTACCTCACGCAACTGACACTCAATCGCTTGGGCCGGCCTCTGGTCGAGGCGATGGTTGAGCGGGTCGCGGGCGGCAAAGCTCTACCATCGGAAGTAGTACAGCACATCGTGGCTAAGACCGATGGCGTGCCATTGTTCGTCGAAGAACTGACCAAGACGGTGGTGGAGTCAGGGTTGCTCATCACCGTCCAGGACCGCTATGAGTTACGCGGGCCGCTCCCACCATTGGCCATTCCCTCCACGTTGCAGGATTCGTTGATGGCCCGCCTCGATCGGCTGGCCCCCGTCAAAGAGGTGGCGCAGGTGGGAGCCGTATTGGGCCGCGAGTTCAGCTACGAACTCCTGCACGCCGTCTGCTCAATAGACGAAGCCACACTCCAGCATGGGCTCAAGCAATTAGTGGAGGCGGAACTAGTGTATCAGCATGGGCTACCGCCACAGGCCACGTATCTCTTCAAGCATGCCTTGATTCAGGACACGGCCTATCACTCGTTATTGAAGAGCACGCGGCAGCACTATCACCGTCAGATTGCGCAGGTGTTGGAGGAGCAGTTTACAGAAATCCAAGAGACGCAACCTGAATTGTTGGCCCATCACTACACCGAGGCGGGGCTCATCGCACAAGCCATTCCCTACTGGCAGCGTGCGGGCGAGAATGCGGTGCGGCGCTCGGCCCATCAGGAGGCGATCAGTCTGCTGACCAAAGGATTAGAATTGCTCAAGGCCAGCCCTGACTTGCCGGAACGGCTGCAGCACGAGTTAGCTCTGCAAACGCTCCTTGGCTCGGTATTCCAGATCACCAAGGACCAAGCGGCCCCGGAAACCGGAGTGGCCTTTCGGCGGGCCTACGAGCTGTGCCGGCACCTCGAGGATACGCCCCAGCTTTTCCCTACATTAGCAGGCTTGCGCCGGTTTTATGCCGGACGAGGGGAGTCACACACGGCCCGCGAGTTGGCCCAGCAGATGCTGACCATAGCTCAGCGGGTGCACGACCCGGCGCTGCTCGTGGAAGCCCACCATGCCTTGGGCAATGGATTGTTTTGGCTGGGTGAATTTGTGGCCGCCCAAGCACAGGTGGAGCAAGGGATTGCCCTCCATGATCCCCAGCAGCACCGATCCCTGGCCTTTGTGCATGGTATCGACCCAGGCGTCCAGTGCCGGAACTTTGCCGCTCATGCATTATGGGTGCTGGGCTATCCCGAGCAAGCCCTGCAGAGGAGTCCTGAGGCCCTCACCCTGGCTAGGGAGTTGGCTCACCTCCCTAGCCAAGCTATCGCCTTAAACTTTGCTTCCATATTCCATCAGCTTCGCCGCGAGGAGCAACTGAGCCAGGAGCGGGCGGAGGCAGTCATTGCCCTTTCGATCGAGCACGGCTTTGCGTTGTTCTTGGCGTTTGGAACTGTACTGCGGGGCTGGGCATTGACCGAACAGGGACAGAGAGAAGAGGGGATTGCCCAGATGCACCAGGGTCTGATTGCCATGCAAGCCAGTGGAAGAGAGTTAGGACTGCCGCATTGTCTTGCCCTGCTAGCCGAGGCGCATGGGAAAGTGGGTCAGGCCGAGGAAGGGCTGACCGTGCTGGCCGAGGCATTAGCTCTAGTAGACAAGAATGGGGAGTGTTACTACGAAGCGGAGCTGTATCGGCTTAAGGGGGAGCTGACGCTGCAACGGTTCAACGTTCAAGGTTCAAAGTTCAAAGTCGAGGACAGTCTAAAGTCTAGCGTCCAGAGTCTAGAGTCAGAAGCAGAAGAGTATTTTTTGAAAGCGATTGAGATTGCACGGAAGCAACAAGCGAAGTCGTGGGAACTGCGCGCTTCAACTAGCCTTGCCCGCCTCTGGCAGCAGCAAGGTAAGAAGGACGAAGCCCGGCAGATGTTGGCGGAGATCTACGGCTGGTTCACCGAAGGGTTTGACACCAAAGACTTGCAAGAGGCGAAAGCATTGTTGGAGGAGTTAATCTGAAGAGACAATCTTCGCTGCTCTTTTTCTTCATACCATGAGGATACGAAAATCATCGCCCGAAGAGAAGCCTTCTCCGCGGCCTAATGCATAGCGCCCGTATTTCTGCTACGAGAAAGGCGACGCTTGAGGAGGAGACGTTATGCCGCTCAATTCATCTACCGTTGGCGCTTCGGGGGAGCCGATTATCCATGACATCGACGAGCGTTGGCTGATGTCTTACGCCTCGGGGCTTGGCGATACCCTGTCCTGTTATCTTGATACGCTGCGACCGGGAAATATCGAAGCCCATCCGCTGTTCCCCGTATGCTTTGAGTGGCCTGCTGTTGTGGGCATGCGGGGCAGTGCAAGCGCCTCGGGGCTCGCACACGATGAAGCCATCCGTTCGGTCCACGCCACCCACGACCTCGTGATTCATCGCGGGGCGCGCCCCGGCGACAAGCTCACTACACGCGCCACCATCGTCGGTGTGGAACGTCGTAAACCTGGGGCCTTTCAAGTGATGCGGCTTGATACGGTCGACGCTGCGGGTCAACCGGTCTGCACGACCTGGCAGGGTGGGCTTTTTCGTGATGTGGATGTCGTCGGCGAGGACCGCTTTCCGATCGGAGCCCCGCCAGCGCCCCGAGCGGTCGAAGCGTCCTCTGTTCGCGCCGAGGTCGATGTTCTGATCTCTGCGCTCGCCGCGCATGTCTACACCGAGTGCGCGCGCATTTGGAACCCTGTCCATACCGATATCGCGGTGGCAAAACGTGCGGGACTGCCAGACCTGATCCTGCACGGCACCGGCACGCTAGCGTTAGCGATCTCGCGCATCCTTGAGCTGGAAGCTGACAATAAACCTGAAAAAGTACAAAGAATTGCCGGTCGTTTCAGCGCTATGGTGTTGATGCCGTCAACCATTACCGTGCGGGTGCTTTCTCGTGAGACTACGCCGGACGGCGACGTGGTGCGCTTTGAGGTGCGCAATACCGACGGCAAACTGGCGGTATCGAATGGGCTGATCGGATTGCGTGCATGAGGACTATAGGACAAAACTCTCACAGCGTGCGGTGAGGCGAGCAGGTCATTGCGAGCGCAGCGAAGCAATCTTTGCTTGGGTGATCGTGCACTTGCGAGATTGCTTCGTCGGCTCCGCCTCCTCGCAATGACAGGTCCCCGCCTTTCATCAAATGAGTTTTGTCTCACGGTCCTAAGGAGGAAGTCATGGTCAGAGGCATTTATCACATCAATGTAAACGTCACGAACTTTGAACGGTCGTTAGCTTTTTATGAATTGTTGGGATTCCGAATCGCACGCGACCTCGGCGAAGTCGGCAACAAATATCTTGAGCGCGGCTTGCGGATGTCGCACCCGGTTGGACGGGCGGCGCTGTTGCAATGCGGCGACGACAAACGGGCCACGCGTATCGACTTGCTCGAATGGAAAAGTCCAAAACCCGAAGGGAAACCCTATCCACATCTGTGGCACGTTGGCATTGCTCGCATCGCGCTGGTCACCGACCATTTGCGGGAACTGTGTGACAAAGTGAAGGCCGCCAACATGCCGGGAGTTGAGTTTTTCTCTGAACCGCAAGAGATTCCTAGGAAAGATGGTAAAGGGAGTGACTGGTTTGTGTGCTTCACGGACCCCGACGGGTCAGTGATCGAGCTGCTGCAGTTCGCCTAGCGCCTGATCGGAGCAAGAAGGAGGAAATCATGGACAATTTCCGTCCAGGTCAAGTGCAAGCCAATGGGATTGAGTTTCACTATCTCGAAATGGGAGCCGGACCTCTTGTTCTCTGTTTGCACGGGTTCCCGGATAATGCCTTCACGTATCGCTATCTCGGGCCAGTCCTAGCTGAAGCAGGGTTCCGAGTCGTGGCCCCGTTTATGCGCGGCTATGCGCCGACTGGACGACCGAAAGATGAGCGCTATCAGTCTGTGCTACTGGCGCAAGACGCAGTGTCGTTGATCACGGCGCTAGGAGAGACGCAGGCATACGTAGTGGGGCATGATTGGGGAGCCCTGGCGACGTATGGCGCTGCCGCCCTGGCCCCGGACCGCGTGCGCAAAATTGTCACTCTCGCTGCTGCGCATCCTGCGACGTTACTAGGGGCATTGGCGACAAACTACGACATGATCAAAGGCGGCTGGCATGCGTACTTTTTCCAGATGCCGTTCGCCGAGCAAGCGGTCATGGCCAACGATTATGAGTTTCTGGAAAAGTGGTGGCGCGATGCGTCGCCGGAATATGACATTCCATTCGAGGTCATGGAAAGTGTGAGGCAGACGTTCCGTCAGCCTGGGGTAGTGACCGCAGCGATCAACTACTACCGTCACACGATGCACCCAGCGAACCGCGATCCGGCCTTGGCTCAGCTTCAGGAAAAAGCTACCGCAACTTCCACGCCGGCGCCGGCGCTCGCGTTTCATGGCACCAAAGACCGTCCGGGAAGACTTGAGGCGTTTAACAGCATGGACCAGTTCTTTGCTGCGGGGCTCGAAAAAATCATTCTTCCAGGCGCCGGTCATTTTCTGCACCTGGAACGGCCAGCAGAGGTGAACGCCAAGGTCGTCGAATTTTTGCGCCGGTCATAAACTGCACGAAGTCGCTTCTGTCACGCGCCGTACCCTTGATATTCACGGCAACAGCGCGCCATAACACTGCCGAACGTCACCCGTTAAAAAAGGGGGAGGAGACATGGAACACGGCATCGAAGCGGTGGTCACGCCGATGACTGCACGGGCCACCCGCATTCGCTGGCTGATGATTGGCCTGATCTTCATTGTCGATGTGCTGATGTTCATCGACCGGGTCAACATTTCCATCGCCGCCAAATATATCATCCCGGAGTACGGCCTGACTGAAGTGCAGATGGGGTCTGTGTTCAGCGCGTTCGTGTTAGGGTATGCACTGTTACAGATTCCTGGGGGTTGGCTTGGTGATCGATTCGGTCCCAGGCGAGTGTTAGCCGCCGCTATTTTTTGGTGGTCTACCTTCACCGTGCTTACGGCTTTTGCCGATGTCCTCTTTCTCGTTCCGCTATTCGGTGTCATGGGATCGTTTATGATCGTGCGGATTTTAATCGGCGCCGGAGAAGCGGCGACGTTACCGAATCGCAATCGCCTTGTGGCTAACTGGATTCCGCCGCACGAACGGGCGCAAGCGATCGGCATTGGCGGAAGTGGAAGTATGCTGGGGGCCGCCGTGACGCCGCCGCTGATTGTCGCCATTATGGTGACGCTGGGCTGGCGCATGGCGTTTTATCTGGCTGGTGCCGTGGGTGTTGGGCTTGCCGCGTTGTGGTATTGGCTTGCGCGCGACCATCCGCAACAGCATCCTTGGCTCAACCACGCCGAGCTGCGCTACATTACCCAGGCTGCCGAGGAATCCATGCTTCCTCATCCTGACGCGAATCCCGTGAATCCGTGGCCTGCGCTGCTGCGCAACAAGAGTCTGTGGTGCGTCACTGCAGCGTACTTCACTATCGGTTATGTCGCCTATCTATATTTTTCCTGGTTCTATCTTTACCTCGTCAATGTGCGAGGATTCTCGATCACTCATGGGGGACTCTACGGCAGTCTGCCGTTCTTGACGGCGGCCATCGTCGCTCCCGTAGCTGGTTGGGGCTCGGATTACTTGAGCCAACGTTATGGCAAACGCATGGGGCGCTGTGCCTTAGGGACGGTCGGGTTACTCATGGGAGCTGGGTGGATCTGCGCCGGGGCGGCGGCTTCCCATCCATTGTGGGCAGTGGTCTTTCTTTCGCTCGGGGCGGGCTCCCTTTTTCTTGGGGCGCCCGCTTGTTTCGCCACGACGATTGACTTGGCTAAAAGACACGCAGGGATTGCCGGCGGTTTTATGAACATGGGGGGAAACTTGGGCGGCGCCTTGTCGCCGACGCTCACGCCCTTTCTGGCTCATCATTTCGGGTGGGAGGGCGCGCTGTACGCCTCTGCAGGGTTAGCTGTTATCGGCGCGTTCTTTTGGTTGGGCGTTCACCCGGAACAGGAGATTAACTTTTCACAAGTCAAAGAAGCTGCATAAAAAGAGGTCAGACGTTATCAGCGCACACCAGATCGGCGACAAACATCGAGCAGCAAGTCTGGACGATCCGAGCCGATGGCATCGACTCCAAGATCGATGAGCCGTTGCATAGCTTCTTCTGTGTTCGCGTTCCACGCGCGGACCAGCAGCCCACACGCATGCGCATCCGCCAGCAGCTTAGCGTCGATGAATTCGTGCCAGATATGCAGGGCGCGCACGCCCAATTGTTGCGAGCGAGAGACTACATCGACCGGGAGACGACCCCATAAGGCGCCGGTCTGTACATGAGCAATGAGCTGGCGGGCCTCGACCAGTTGCTGATGTAAAAAAGAGGTCAGGATAACCGTCTCGATTCTTCCCGCCGCTTCAAGAGCCCGCACCACCGCGGCAACCGTGCTTGGCCCTTTCAGTTCAATCTGCGGCGTTATTTTTCCGTCAGTCAGGGCAAGCACTTCTTCCAACGTTGGGACTTGCTCGCCCTGACCGGCATCGAGTTGGCGAATCTCCGCCAATGTCAATTCGGCAACTTTACCCGCGCCGTTGGTCGTGCGCTCAACTGTCTCATCATGCATGAGGATCAGATGACCGTCGCGTGTGAGTTGAGCGTCGAGTTCGACTTGATCTGCACCAAGGGTGATTGCCCGACGAATGGCGCGGAGAGTGTTTTCCGGTTCGAGGAAACCCGCCCCGCGATGGGAAGTGACAATCATTGTGCTACGCGTCGCCATTGCACCAGTGTAACATCTTGATGGTCTTCCCACACCACTTCAACATCATCACCAATTTTGACGTCTTGTTGGGGATCGCCAATAAGATTGCCCACCATGCGCACGTTGTCGGCATCGGGCAATGCAACCAGAACGATGAGATACGGTCCTTTGTCTCGCAGGGCTTTATGCACAGGATGCCAGACGCGCTCGAACGCATAGACCTTGCCGTTTCCCGAGCACTGCGCCCAGCCTACATCGGTGGAGCGGCACTTATGGCAGATCCATTCGGGACCGAACTGAAAGCCGCTACACGCGTTGCAGCGCTGCACGAGCAGCTTGTGATTGCGCGTTCCTTCCCAAAACGGGGCATCGAGCCCGTCCGGCATGGGCGCAGGCAGTGGCATGCCTTCGGGGAGGTAGGATTCGGTAGTCATGTTATTTTCGGACATTGTGTTCCTCAACCTGGAAAAATTGTTGGGCTCGGACGTAGAGCGTATCACGTGATGCATGTTACGTGGTGCGTAAGACAGAAGGGCGAGGGCGCGAATTTTCTTAATCACGCAAGACGCACCACGCACTACGTTTCAATTCCTCAACAACAAATTACTCACCGGCGACACCATTGGCCCCGCCGCGACGAGACAGACGCGCGCATCTTTTACTTGACAGGTTGAGTCGCCGCGCAACTGTCGCACGCCTTCAAGCACGAGTTCGAGCCCGTGCATGTAGGCTTCGGCGAGATTGCCGCCACTGGTGTTGATGGGTAGTCTGCCATTCGGCCATTCGAGATTGCCGTTGGTGCAGAATTGCTCAGCTTCGTCGGCATCACAGAAACCGTGCTCCACAAGACTCATGAGCACACCACCAGTGAAGTTCTCGTAGATCTGGACTACGTCCACATCTTTGGGCGCGATCCCCGCCATCTCGTACAACCGGGGCGCGAGCGTTTTGAAGTTAGAGGTCGCGTAGTCGGGATCATTGTGAGCCGGGACCCATTGACGATAGCCAGTCCCTTGCGCCGCCGCCATCAAGTACACAGGTTTATGACGCAGATCCCGCGCGCGGTCGGCTCTCGTCAAGACAACCGCAGCAGCACCATCGTTCTCCTGACAGCAGTCAAACAGGTGGAACGGCTCAACGATCCAACGCGAATTGTAGTAAGCCTCGCGCGTCAGCGGACGCCCGTACATGACTGCACGCGGATTGTGTTGCGCATGTTTGTAGGCGGCAAGAGAAATAGCGCACAGGGCTTCTTGACCGATATTGTGTTCATGCATGAAGCGTTGCGTGCGCATAGCGAACATCTGTGCTGGGGACATGAGTCCATACGGCGCGGTGTACGCCGCCGCCCCGCGCACGCGGGAACCAGCGTGCCCCTGACCGAAGCGACCAAATTGGCCTTGGGCGAGAGCGCGAAACGCCACGACGTGTTTGGCGTAGCCCGCTACAACGGCCGCCGCTGCATTACCTACAGCCCCAGCCATCCCGCCACCACCACCGCCCCAGTGCATGTTGGAGAACTGGATCTGGGGGATTCCCAGCGCCCCGGCTAAACGGGTCGGATCGTTTCGGTCATCGCTGTACGAAGCAAACCCGTCGATATCTTCAATCCGTAGCCCGGCGTCCGCCACCGCTTTTTGGATTGCTTCGAGAGCGAGCTGAAATTCGCTGACTGGCGACTGCCCAGCTTTGTAGTAGCGCGTTTCGCCAATGCCAACGATGGCGACTTTGTCTTTGATGGAGTAGTCTGTCACACGAAACTCCTTTTTCCATTAGCAATGAGTATCAAAATCCCCCCACGCTTTGCGTTGCCCCCCTTTGTCAAAAGGGGGAAGGGGGGATTTTTGCTTTTAGTTATGAAAGGTCCGTTGTTTGAATTGGGCTATAGATCACTCCGCTCCCGCAATCGGGTTCTCCAGCACCCCGATTCCTTCAATCTCGATGCGCACCACATCGCCCGCCTTCATGAAAATCTGCGGCTTGCGCGCGAACCCCACGCCAGCGGGTGTCCCAGTGGACACCACATCACCAGGCTCCAACGTGAACACCTGTGACATGTAGGCGATCAGATCGAAGGTATTAAAGATCAGATGTTTAGTGTTCGAGCTTTGCATGACCACGCCATTGAGGCGGGTCGTGAGGTTGAGATTGTGGGGATCAGGAATCTCGTCTTTCAGCACCAGGCACGGTCCCATCGGCGCGAAGGTGTCGAAGGTTTTTCCCACCATCCACTGACCGGTGCGCATTTGATAATCGCGGCAGCTCACATCATGCACGATGGTGTAGCCCGCCACGTAGTTAATGGCTTCGTTCTTGGGAACGTCCTTGCCGCGTTTGCCGATGACAAAAGCAAACTCCCCTTCAAAATCAATCTGAGTAGAGACTTTGGGGATGCGAATGGCTTCGCCTGGCGCGATCACACAGTTGGGGTATTTGGAGAACAGTGTGGGCTCCTCTGGGATTTTCATGCCGGCTTCTTCCGCGTGGTCACGGTAATTGAGGCCGACGAGGATGAGTTTAGTGGGGCGCGGCACTGGGGCCTTTAGCGTCACCGCTTTGAGTCCGTAAACAACTCCCTGGCCCACAAACGCGCCGGGCTCCGCGCCGGTGACATACGCCACCGTTTTGCGCGCCACATCGAGGGCCTCTTCGCCAACCGAGAGAAACCCCACCATGTCTGGCGGCACGACCGCAGCAGCGATCTCACGCGCACGGGCTCGACCCGCGCGTTCCAGCATCAATTGATACGCAGCATTCAGGTCGATGACTTGGTCGCCAGCAATCGCCCCGAGCCGGGCTTCTCCGAGCCGCAGAAATGTAACCAAACGCATAATTCCCCCTTGTGAGGACGAAAGTCTCTGTCGAAGTTATCAGCTCTCCATACCAACCCTGCTGTTACTTGCCAAGGGGAAGCTGTTGGGACTGCTGGCGGTCCTCACTCTCCTCATTATGACTCCCCGGCCTCATGGCATGCACGTTCGATCAGTCGAGGAGACAAATAGTATCCACGCACTTGCATCATTTCGAGCAGTGGACGTACTGTAGAGACGAGCCCTTGACGTTTTGCCGCCACCAAGATTCCGGCAGCTCCTTTGACCCCCAGTCCATACGCCAATTCAGCGACTCGTCGTGCGCGACGGTCGTCCATGAGCAGCAATTGCGCATTGCGTTGCACGGCAAGCGCGATGGCTTCAGCTTCTCCGGCCCCTAATTCTTCTGTCAGCAAACGATCCGGCGGCAGATCAAGCGTGACTCGGACAGCCCATGAGGCGGAAGCAAGTTCATGCGATCCGTCGACCCACGCCAGCTTCAGTGACCTCACACCATACCGCTTCCGGCACAAGAACTATAGTGTAGAGTGCACTCAGTAAGTCAAGCTGTCCCACGCTGGCAAGTGCGATCAGGGGTCCACTGTTCGTCACCACTGGTCCACTCTCAGACATCCTTAAACTCCCGTTGCATTTCCTCTTCGTCAAGGTCGGCCACGGGAATACCCATACGACTCACCATCAAAAGGAAGTCCACGCGCCCCATGTCACAGAGCTGAGCCGCTTTCCCAGAAGAGAGGCGACCTAACTCAAAGAGCTTTGCGCCGAGAAGCAGCTTCGCTTCCTTAATAAACTCTTCTCTCGACTGCCCAGTTGAGAGAAGAACATCAGCGGGGATCTCAATGGTCAACGGCTGCATACCGCATTTCTCCTTCACCTAGTTGAATCATTCGTTCATCCGCTCAATTCGTCCAACAACGCCTTGGCCTCTTGCAAGTCCTTCGTATCAAACCCTTCGGTAAACCAGTTGTAAACATTCGACAGTAGTTTGCGAGCTTCAGCTTTCTTGCCTTGCTGCCGCCATAGTCGCGCGAGGCTTGTTGTCGCGCGCAGTTCAAGGGACTTGGCTTGCTGCTTCTGAGCGATGTCGATGGCTTTAAGGAAACATGCTTCCGCCTCAGCTTGGGTGTTGGGGATTTTTGACTTTTGCCCTTTGCCTTTTGATTTTTGATTTTCCCGTTGAAGCGTCAGCTCGCCTTTGAGGCGATACAGCTCGGCTTCGGAAAACCGCTCCCCTCTATTGTCTGCCAGCGCCAACGCTTCGGCCAGCGCGGCGAGTCCTTCCTCAGCTTGCCCTGCTCTCCCATAGGCTTCGGCCAGGAGAGCAAGAAACCACCGTTGCCATAACCCGGATTCTGCTGTTCTGTAGGCGGCTAAACCCTGACGGACCTGTGAGATACCCTCCTTGGCTTGCCCCTGCTCGGCTAGTGCCCAGCCCCGCAGGATAGGCCCCCAGGCTAAAAAGGATAGAAATCCTTGTTCGGTTGCGAGCGTAATAGCTGCCTCGGCTCGCTCTTGGGCCAGTAGCCCTTCCTGACGGAATTGATGGAGTACCGCAGCAAAGTACAGTGCGAAACTCAGGCTTAAGGGGTGAGCCAGCTCTCGTGCCAAAGTCAGCGCCTCGTGACTTCTCTGGAGGGCCTGGTCCGGATAGCCTAGTCCCCAGAAGGTAAAAGCTGCATAACAGAGGCAAATCACCTTAGGATTACCCCCAGAATGGAGAGCGGTAGAGGTGCCGTGCTCTTGAGGATTGTATAACGCTAGAGCTTGTTCTAACCGTGCTTGGGCAGGGACAAGTTCGCCTAGTGCATTTTCAGGACACCTTTTGGGGAATACCAAGGGGTTCGTGATGCGGA
>CAYTVL010000007.1:0-181315 GCA_964441775.1 uncultured Enterobacteriaceae bacterium | reverse complement strand
GCGCAGCGGTTTCGTTCAACTTGTGAATGTACCGCGCCCCGCCTCGCGGTATATCATATTTACCAGCGAGGGACGAAAGCAGTAAAATCTGCCGCAGTATCCGCCATCTACTTCACCTTTGTCAAGTCTTGCCGCGCCGCAAAAGCCGCTAGTTTGGCGGTATATCCCGATATCAGCCCGCAGTATATCTCGGCGGGGCTCTTCTCGTTGTCCATATTGGTCTCGACTCGCAACACGTGGGCAATACTTCTGGCTGTCATTTTTCTACGATCAATTTGCTGGGCCTGGCCTTTGTAAACATCGATAAGAGGAATCTCTTTTTTCGCTTTTTATTCCCTATGTGATCCAAGTCTGCATCCCAGAAAACTCACCTCTACTCAGCTTGTCCGTCCAAGTGTTGCTGCTATGCTAGAGCCGTGCGAGTAAACAAGAAAGAGTTTTGGTGGTCAGCAAATGTGCATGACCACGGCGCTAGGATGACATGCGGTATTATCCAATTTTTTTAGATTTACGAGCGCAACGCTGCCTGGTCATCGGCGGCGGCGAGGTTGCTGAACGTAAAGTTGAAACTTTGCTGCAAGCCGAGGGGCAGGTGACAGTGATCAGTCCAACTCTCACTCCGCAGTTACAGTCCTGGGCGCAGAAGCACCAAATCACCGCCTTTTTGCGCCCGTATCAAAAAGGAGATGTGCGCGGCTTTTCGCTGGTGTTCGCCGCAACTGATGACGAAGAACTCCATCGTCAAATCGCCGCCGAAGCTCAGGAAGCCGAAGTTCTTTTGAATGTGGTAGATCGCCCAGCGTTGTGTTCGTTTATTGTACCGGCCATTGTCTCACAGGGAGACCTCACGTTGGCTGTTTCGACGAGCGGGGCGAGCCCGGCCCTCGCCAAAAAAATTCGGCGAGATTTAGGGCGGCAATTCGGTCCAGAGTACACCCAGGCGCTCGCATTGCTCGCCCGGGTGCGTGAGTCGCTGGGGAATGATAGAGTGGCTATCACTGAACGACAGCGAATGTTCACCGCGTTAGTGGAGTCGCCTTTGCTGGATTATCTTCGTGCAGGACAGATCGATCAGATCAACGCGCTCTTGCAAAAAACCGTTGGCGCTGGGTATACGTGCGAGGCGCTAGGGTTGAAGTTCCCGCTATGATGGAAATGCCGCTCCTGCAAGTCGCCCTCTGTTTTTACCTGTTGAGCACGTGGGCATTTTTCTCCTTGTTAGTGTCAACACGTCCGTTCTTACGGACGCTGGCCCCTGCGCTGCTCAGCGCCGCGTTTCTCGCGCATGCCGGAGCCATCGCCGTACGGTCCATTACGGCTGGGTATCTTGCCGTTATTGATTCCTACGAGACGTTGTCCTTTTTTGCATGCCTCATGACCGGAGTCTGTTTGCTGGCTCAGTTACGCGCGCCAGTCGCCATCCTCGGAGCGGTGGTGAGCCCATTATGTTTCATCGTCACGATGGGCGCTTTTGTATTCTTCACCAAGGCGCATGCTTTACCGCCGTCCCTGCACAGCGCCTGGCTGCCGATTCATATCGCTTTTGCCTTCTTAGGAAACGCCGTCTTTGGCGTAGCGTTCAGCGCGAGCTTGGTGTATTTGCTGCAAGAGCGGCAACTCAAAGAGAAAAAGGGGCACCTGCTTTTTCGCCGCCTGCCCTCCTTAGAGACTCTCGATAACTTGAACTACCGAGTCTTGTCCTGGGGGTTTGCGTTGCTGACCTTTGGCATTCTCACCGGCGCAGTGTGGGCGGAATATGTGTGGGGAACCTTTTGGCTGTGGGAGCCTCGCCCTGTGTTATCATTAGTGACCTGGGTATTGTATGCGCTGCTGCTGCATTATCGCACCGCAGGGTGGCGGGGACGACGCGCGGCGGCGATGACCATCGTCTTTTTCGTTGTGCTCGTCGGCGCGTTCCTTGGAGTGAAATTATTGTTTCCGGGCCGGCATGGAGGCGAGTTTGGCTAGTCTCACCGCCAATCTCTTATTGATAGGGCTGAATCATCGCAGTGCGCCAGTGGAGGTGCGTGAGCGGCTGGCGTTCACTAACGAAACGCTGGAGCCCGCACTGCGTCGTCTGGTCGATCGCCAGGTTGTGCGCGAAGGCGCGATCGTGTCCACGTGTAATCGTGTCGAAGTCATTACTTGTACGACCGATGTCAACGCTGCGAGTGAACAGATCACCGCCATCCTGGCCGAGGTCCAACAGGTTGCACGATCCCTCTTTGAAAATCATCTCTACACGCGGGTCGGAAAAGATGCTGTGAGTCATCTCTTTCGCGTCACCTCAAGCCTCGACTCGATGGTAGTGGGCGAACCGCAGATTCTTGGTCAGGTGAAAGACGCCTACGCCGCCTCGTCCACGTCCGGCGCGCTTGGCGTGATTCTCCATCGCTGCTTTCACAAATCGTTCTCGGTGGCTAAGAGAGTGCGGAGCGAGACGCGCGTCGCCGCTAAAGCCGTGTCGATCAGTTCCGCCGCTGTTGATCTGGCGAAGAGCATTTTCGATCATCTGGACGACAAGACGGCGATGGTCATTGGCGCCGGGGAGATGGGCGAACAGACCGTCAAACATCTTCAGGGTAATGGGATTGGCACGGTCCTCGTTACGAACCGCACGTTTCATCGGGCAGTCGAGCTGGCGCGGCAATGCAACGGCACCGTCGTGCCCTTCGAGCAATTGCATAAACATCTTCGTCTGGCGGACGTGGTGATCGGCTCCGTCGGAGGCAACGAATACTTGCTCGCCCCGGCAGTGGTGGAAGAAGTCTCACGTGAGCGCAAACGACGGCCCATGTTTTTTATCGACCTTGGAGTGCCGCGCAATTTTGATCCTCGCCTTAACAAAATCGAAAACGTCTTTTTGTACGATATTGACGATTTAGAAAAAGTCATCGAGGACAACAAAGACGAGCGCGAGCGCGAGGCGATTAAAGCCGAGTCAATCGTGGCGGAAGAGGTGGAGTCCTTTTGGTCCTGGCTCGCGAGCATGGAGGTAACACCGACTATCGTGGCTCTGCGAGAAAAAGCCGAAACCATCCGCCGTCGTGAGCTGGAAAAAACTCTTGCCTCTCTCAAAGACCTCCCTCCCCATGCGCGACAAGCCATCGAAGCTCTCAGCGCGTCGATCACCAATAAGCTGGTGCATCCGCCGATCGCATATCTGAAAGACAGCAGCAAAAGTGGAGAAGGGGCAGATACCAGTAGCATCACAACCGTGCGGCAGATGTTTGGCCTGGATGGGGAAGACTGAGTCCTCAAGCCATTGAGCCATCGGGTCATTGAGTCATTGAAGACATTGGCATGAAACAAAAGATTCGCATCGGCACTCGCGGCAGCGCCTTGGCGCTCTGGCAGGCAGAGTGGGTCAAGGCCCGGCTCGCCCATTTCTGGCTGTCGTTGAAGGTTGAACTCGTGCCGATCAAAACGTCGGGCGATAAGATTCTAGACGTCTCTCTCTCTAAATTTGGCGGGAAAGGGCTGTTTGTGAAGGAGATCGAGGAGGCGTTGCTGAATGGTTCGATTGATCTCGCTGTACATTCGATGAAAGATTTGCCTGCTGATCTCCCGGAGGGACTCACCATTAGTGCGGTTCCTCCGCGAGAAGATACACGTGATGTGCTCATTACCAAGAACGGAGAAACGCTGGATGACTTGCCAGTCGGTACACGCGTCGGCACCAGTAGCCTGCGGCGGCAGGCTCTGCTCTTAGCCCTGAATCCCGGTCTGCGCATAGAGATGCTGCGCGGCAACGTCGATACTCGTCTACGAAAACAACGTGAAGGAGTTGTCGACGCCACGGTCCTAGCTGCGGCTGGACTCAAACGACTTGGCCTCACCCCGGAGCATAGCCACGTTCTCGATGACGCCGTGTTTTTACCTGCCATCGGACAAGGCGCCTTGGGCATTGAAACCTGCACGGAAGAAGACGTGATCGCCTTGGTGCGTCCCTTGCACGATCAGGACACCGCCGTGGCGGTGACTGCCGAACGCGCTTTCCTGCGACGAATGGGCGGCAGTTGCCATACGCCGCTGGCTGCGAAAGGACAGGTTCTAGATCATATTGTTCGGTTGAACGGATTGGTCGCAAGCCCCGACGGACGCCAAGTGATTCGGGGCGAACTCCGCGGACGAATTGAAGAGGCTGAAGATCTCGGAGCCGAGTTGGCCGAACACTTATTAGCGCAAGGTGGAAAAGCGATTTTGGCGGAGCTGGGAATTAGGACGGTTGAAGGCTGACTGCTACTTATGCCTATTGGTAAAGTCTACCTGATTGGCGCTGGCCCAGGTGATCCGGGCTTACTCACGCTCAAGGGCAAGCGCTGTCTCGAACAAGCGGACGTAGTCATTTACGACTACCTGGTTGACGAGCGGATTCTTTTCTTCGTGCGCCCCGACGCCCAACAGGTGTATGCCGGGAAAAAAAGTGGGGGCGATTCACGTCCACAACCTGAGATCAATCGCTTGATGATTGAGCATGCGCAACAGGGACGCGTAGTCGCTCGCCTCAAAGGCGGCGATCCGTTTCTCTTTGGTCGTGGCGGGGAAGAGGCCGAAGAGTTGGCAGCCGCAGGTATTCCCTTTGAAATTGTCCCAGGTGTGACCTCGGCCTTAGCCGTGCCCGCCTACGCGGGCATTCCGGTTTCGCACCGAGACTACGCTTCAGCAATTGCCATTGTCAGCGGTCATAAAGAAGTGTGGGACAATGCGCCGCATCTTAACTGGGCCACGCTCGCCGGTGTCGGCGGTACGTTGGTCTTTCTTATGGGCACGCGTCAGCTCAACAATAATATGCAGCGGCTCATCAACTATGGTCTACCTGCCAGCACCCCAGTCGCGTTGATTCGTTGGGGCACGCGGCCAGAGCAAGAAGTGTTGACCGCGACTGTTGGTACGATTGCGGAGGTCGCGGCGGAGCGCAATTTTCAACCGCCAGCGATTGCGGTTGTCGGAGAAGTCGTGCATTTGCGCGAACGATTGCGCTGGTTCGACAGCAAGCCGTTGTTCGGTAAATGCATTGTGGTGACGCGTCCGCGCGGGCAAGCGCAACGATTTGTCGATCTGCTCGAACAACAAGGCGCCGAGGCTGTACTTTGTCCCACCATAGAAACCGTTCCATTGGATTCCTACGAACACTTGGACACTGCGCTTAATCAGCTCGGAGCCTATGCTTGGCTGATCTTCACCAGTGTTAACGGTGTCAAGTATTTCTTCGCGCGTTTACGAGAGCGGCAACAGGACATTCGCACTTTGGGGAAGGTGCGGATCACTGCCATCGGCCCAGAGACAGCTCGGGCGGTGGAACAGTTTCATTTACGGGTTGATGCGATTCCAGAAGAGTACCGCGCTGAGGCGCTCATTCCGCTCTTGGGAGATGTGAAGGGACAACGGGTGCTATTGCCGCGTGCGGAGGAAGCGCGCGCGATCTTGCCGCAAGAGCTGCATGCCTTGGGCGCTCAAGTGGATGAGATCGCGGTTTACCGGACGGTTCAACCGCGTGGGACCAGAGTTGAGGAGTTGCGCGAGCGGTTCAAAGCGGGAACAATTGACCTTGTGACATTTACTAGTTCCAGCACCGTGCGGAATTTTGCGGCGTTGTTTCCAGGAGAAGATCTGCGGGCGCTGCTGGGGTCTGCGCGAATAGGCTGCATTGGTCCGATTACGGCGGACACCGCGTGTGCGTATGGCCTTGAGGTGGCCGTGCAGCCAGCATCGTACACCGTGCCGGCGTTTGCTGAAGCGATTGTGGAGTATTTCAGATAGGCAATAGGTCTCAGGCCGTAGGCTTCAGGGGTTTTCCCTTTAGCCTTCTTGTGGAGGCATTATGCGTTTCCCAAGTTACCGACCGCGCCGACTGCGGCGCACCGAAAATTTACGCCGGTTGGTGCGCGAGACGACGTTGAGCGTGAACGACTTGATTATGCCGCTGTTCATCGTCCCAGGCGTGAAAGTGGCGAACCCTATTTCCTCTATGCCTGGCATCGCGCAGTTATCAGTCGATCAGGCCGTGGAAGAGTGCAAAGCGATTCGTGATCTCGGTATTCCCGGGGTGATTCTCTTTGGCATTCCTGACCGCAAGGACGCCGTGGGCTCGGACGCGTACAATGATGACGGCATCATCCAACGCGCCCTGCGCGCCCTCAAAGAGCACGTACCGGGACTCCTGCTGATTACCGATGTGTGTTTCTGCGAATACACCGATCACGGCCATTGCGGCATTATTAAAGGCCAGGACGTCGATAACGATGCGACATTAGAGATTCTGGTTAAAGAGTCCTTGTCGCACGCACGCGCTGGAGCGGACATGGTGGCGCCGTCGGACATGATGGATGGTCGTATCGGCGCGATTCGACAAGCGCTTGATGCCGAAGGGTTTCCCCACCTGCCGATCATGGCCTATTCGGCCAAGTTTGCCTCTGGCTTCTACGGCCCTTTCCGTGAAGCCGCCGAGTCAACCCCGCAATTTGGCGATCGCCGCTCCTATCAAATGGACCCGCCGAATGCGGAGGAAGCGCTGCGAGAAGTTGAATTAGATATCGCCGAAGGGGCGGACATTGTCATGATCAAGCCTGCACTGCCGTACCTCGACATTATTCAACGGGTCAAAGAAAAGTTCGGCTATCCGGTTGCCGCGTACAACGTGAGCGGCGAGTACGCTATGATCAAAGCCGCAGCCTTGAATGGTTGGTTAGATGAAGAACGTGTTATGATGGAGGCGTTGACAGGAATCAAACGAGCGGGAGCCGATATCATCTTGACGTATTTTGCCAAAGCTGTGGCCCGGATTTTACGGTAACCACACGAAGACCGCTCAGTCTTTGTCGCCGTTATCATGCCGCGCAAGAAATCACAGTCATTGGATCAACTGACCGCGTTACAAAAGGTGCGCAAACCGCTGCCGCCGCCAAGCCGAGCGAAGGAAGATGAGAAAAAGTATCAACGCCCTAGCCAGCGTCGCACCTTGCGCAAAGAGGTTGAGCAGGAAACCCAGGAAGAGTAGAGTGTAAAGGATAAAGATTTTCGCAAATGAGGAGGTGGACCATGAGGTCGTGGAAGATTTTTCTAATCGCAGGTTTCTCAACACTAATTTTCTCCGCTACCGCTCCTGCCTATTTTGACGACTACGATGATTCGCAGTCGAACCCGTTGCGTGTGGTTGCGTATGTCATCCATCCAGTAGGCTACACGCTCGAATGGCTTGTGGCGCGGCCTCTCCATGCGCTGGTCTCGCAGCCTGAACTTGAGCCGGTCTTTGGCCATACGCCGCATCCGGACTGGTACGCTGAAGATTATTTGTCGAGCGGAGCCGGGCCTGTCGCTATGGCGCCTCCCCCGGTCGCGGCTGGACCAGCGGCAAACCCGGCGGACCTTGAAGCCGCACGCCGCGCGGCAGACGAAGCCCGCGCCTCTGCCGAAGAAGCAAAGCGAGCGGCTGAAGAAGCGGCCCGAGCAGCGGACAAAGCCACCCGCGCTTTTGAGAAGGGTTTACATAAGTAAAATACGTCGATGCAATGGTTTGCTCGCGCTAGCGGTGTGCTTCTCCATCTCACCTCGCTTCCAGGACGATTCGGCGTCGGGGATCTCGGCCCTGAGGCGTATCGCTTTGTCGATTTTCTGGCGGAAACAAAACAGTCTCTTTGGCAAATCTTACCGCTGGGACCAACCAGCAGTGGGACTCTCCACTCCCCGTACGTCGCCCTCTCTGCCTTCGCCGGCAATCCTCTGCTGATTAGTCTTGAGGCCTTGGTCGGTGATGGGCTGTTATCTGAAGAAGAGTTGCAACGCTTCCCCGTGCTTTCCGCAGGCGTCGCCGATTATGAAGCCGCCAGCGCGAACAAATACAACGCTTTGCAAATAGTTGCGACAAGATTCTTTAGCGATGCGTCTCCTGGACAGCACGCCGCGTTCTCGGAATTCTGCGATCGTCATCGCTGGTGGCTGACTGACTATGCCTTCTTCATGGCGCTGCGCGAGGCGTTTCAGGAAACCTCCTGGGTCACTTGGGAGCCGGAGCTCGTGCACCGGGAACAGTCCCCTTTGCAGGCCTGGGAAGAACGTCTCTCCCAGGAAACTCGTTTTCACAAATTGCTCCAGTTTCTGTTCTTCAGCCAATGGGCGCGACTCAAGGCGTACGCGAACCAACGCGGGATCAAGATTGTCGGGGACCTCCCCATCTACGTTGGGTTCGATAGCGCCGAGGTCTGGGCGCATCCTGAACTGTTTGAACTGCACCCCGACACCCGGACGCCGCTCAACGTTGCCGGTGTCCCGCCCGATTATTTTAGTGAGACCGGACAGCGCTGGGGTAACCCGCTGTATTGTTGGCGAGACGAGCACCATCAGCCTCTGACTGCGGTGTACGATTGGTGGGTGCGACGATTCCGCGCCACGTTCGAGCTGGTGGATATTGTCCGAGTTGACCACTTTCGCGGCTTCGAGGCGTATTGGTCGATCCCTGCTGAAGAGCCCACCGCGATCAAGGGTCATTGGGTCGCCGGCCCAGGCGCGCAGCTCTTTCAAGTCGTCCGAGAAACTCTCGGAGAGTTGCCGGTGATTGCCGAAGATCTTGGCGTCATCACGCCAGAGGTTAATGCGCTGCGGCTGCGATTCGATTTCCCGGGTATGAAGATTTTGCAATTTGCTTTTGGTGGTGACGCCGCCGACGCGTATCTCCCACACAATTATGTGGACTCACGATGCGTCGTGTACACGGGGACGCATGACAATGACACAACGCTGGGCTGGTTTCGCACCGCCTCTCCGGAATGTCGGGCGCGCGTGCTGCGGTATCTCGGTCGTCAAACTGAATTCGATTTGCACTGGGAGATGACCCGCCTAGCATGGAGTTCTGTGGCGACCTTCGCCATTGCACCATTGCAAGACATCCTCGGCCTGGGCAGCGAGGGCCGCATGAATGTCCCCGGCGAACCCGAAGGCAACTGGCGCTGGCGCTATGCGCCTGGTGCGCTCCAGCCACAACTGAGCGCAAGATTGACAGAATTGACTCAGCTCTACGGACGGTCCTCAGTGTAGCTCGTGCTTCGATGGACTCAGCACGAACGGCAGATTGGGCCGACCTTTCAAGTGGAGTCCCGTTCGCCCTGAGCTTGTCGAAGGGTGAACAGTCGATTGCCAGCGTTCTACAAGCTGGATGAACAAAAAAATTGATATGCGCCTGCCGTGCGTCGAGGGTTTGCCATTCCTCGCCCTTCATGCTTTCTTACGGTTGTTCTTTCACAACCACATCGGGGTGTTGTTATGTCCAAACTCAGCCTCGTCCTTTATCACGGCATTACCAGCGGACCTGAACTGCACGCATACGGTCGCATCGCTGAAGATAACGGTTTTGATTCACTTTGGGTAACCGAGCGTTATTTCCATGAAGAAACATTCGTGATGCTCGGCTTCTTGGCGGCGGTCACCCAGCGCCTTAAGCTCGGCGTCGGCGTTGTCAATCCCTATACGCGCAACCCTGCGCTGTTGGCGATGGCCAGCGCCACTCTGGATCGCCTTTCTGGCGGGCGGTTTCTTTTGGGGCTCGGCAGAAGCGAGCGACAAGTGATCCAAGACAAGATGGGAATTCCCTACGGCAATTCTCGTACAGCGCTGGTGGATACTGTCCGTCATCTTCGTCAACTCTTTGCAGGTGAACGAGTGACAGCAACAGACGGGCGCAACAAGCTCCGTAGTGTCCGTCTGGCGACCATGCCTATCCAAACACGACTGCCGATCTATCTTGCGGGTATCGGTGCGAAAGGTCTACGTTTGGTGGGAGAAATCGCCGATGGTGTAGTGCTTAACGCGTATGTCCCGCCTGCGTATGTACGTTACGCGGTCAAGGAGATTTGTGACGCCGCGCGGGCTGCCGGTCGTGACCCGCAAACGATCGACATTGCCTGCATGTTGGTCGTACGGCTGACGGATGATCCTGCCAATCTGTATCCAACCTTGAAGCAACGCCTCGTTCGTCTGTTGGAGGAAGAACACGTCGGAGAAATTCTCCTTGACAAAGGCGGTTTCGATCCAGCCATCCTACCGGCGTTACGGGCAACGATCAAAAAAGATGGTGAAAAAGCGGCGGTCAAGTTCATCACTGATGAAATGGTCAACGCCTTCTACCTGGTTGGCCCGGCGGAGTATTGCAAAGCGCGAATTGACGAGTATCGTCGTGCTGGTGTCGATACTCCATTGTTGTTGCCCCGGTTGGAAGATTATCGCAGAGTTGCCGAAGCGTTTGGCAAGTGATCAAAATTTTTTCATTCTACGTCTTCGAGAAAGATGATCGCGATAGGCACGGCTTTTTTGACGCTAGGGAGCGGCTCTTCCGGCAGCACCTGAAACGTTTCTCCATCGTACATACCACGGACAATGAGTAACGAAGGGGGCCTCAACCGTTGAGGTGTCTCTCCATTCTTTTCTTGCCCATTGTTTCTACTAGCTTCTGTTTGATTGACTACTGCAGACTGACTGCTGGCGATTCTCCCAACGAAGCGATAGCCGCGTCCAAGCGCAGTCTCGACGAAGCGCGGAGATGCGGCGTTGTCCTTCAAAGCCTTGCGAATTTCGCGAATATAATCTCGCAGCCCGGCCTCGCTGACCTGAACCCCGCCCCAAATGGTGTGGAGCAATTCAGTTTTGCTGACCAGACGCTCGGGATGTTCCACAAGATAACGTAAGATGGTGAACGTCTTTGGGCGGAGCGCGACTTTCCGTTCCTCGCACCACAGCTTTTCAGCGCGCAGATCAAGCCGGAACGGCGGAAACAGAATATCAGTCTCGCCTTGCATAATGGCATCCTCCCCACAATGTGGGAGGATTGATAGGAAACTCTGCAAGAAAAAGCTTGATCGAGGTCGAATATAAATCGAATGAAATTGAAATGATCGTAGAAACGGAGGGAAAAATAAGATGGCGCTCCCGCTCTACCAGCTCTCCCGACCGCCGCAGTTCGTAGACGTACTCATCCAGTTCGTAGTTGCCAAAGACGTAGCGCATGGTGATCACCGTGATTTAGGAAGTGGATTCAAGGCGCTTTTGATGTTCGATGAAGGAGAGCTTTGATCAGATTTCTCACCTTCTCCAGTGCTTTGATTGCTGCTTTTGCTTCTTCTCGATTAGCTTCTTCCCCAGGATAACGGAACGCAACCGCATAGCGGGAAAGAAGATCAAGATCAGCTTCTACCGCTTTTAATTCAGATGCGAGCGGGACACTCATTTCTCCAAGTTTGACGAGGTCGTGGATTTTTGGGAAGGGCGTCTCATGCTCGGTCAGCAGTGCTTTCAGGTATTTTTCTATGCACTGTTGAGCATGAAAACATACGGCGTCAGGATTCGGGTGTCGGCGCACTCGTCTTTCTCGTAGAGCCGTATGGTAGTCTCCCTCGGCCTTCTCAATCCACTCCCGTGTCGCCAGCTTCAAAGAGGACTTCTCCCTTCGTCAGAATTTCCCGGAGGACTAAGTCTCCTCCTGCTAGACGCGTTTGCACCTCGTGGGGTTTTAAGACGACCAGGTCCATGGGAAATGGATGAGAAATGGTGCGGGAAATTTTCAGCGCCTGTGGTAAATTCCTTTCCTCCGTCTCCATGATCACTAATAAATCCACGTCGCTGTCTTTTGTCGGCGTTCCATATGCATGAGAGCCAAAGAGGATGACTTGCCGAGGGTGGAAGTGATTCACGATCTCTTGGGCTACTTTTTTAATGATTCTTTTACTAATCACGCTTCCCCTCACTTGAGTCCCGCCTTGCGCAAATCGCTCAGGTAACGCTCCAACTCCGCTGGATTCTTGTAGGGCCAGTTCTGCTCCGCTATTTCTAAAGAGAAATCCGGGCGGATTTGCAGGATGATTGCCGCCTCAGCCTTGGCTTCCTCCAGCCGGCCTAATTCAACGTAACATGCAGCTAAGTTAACATGGGCGCGTAGAAAATGAGGGACGAGGGTGATGACCTTCTTCTGTAGCGCAATCGCCTCTTCGTACTGCCCTGCTATGCGATAGGCGAAGCCTAACAGATGCAGGTATTCAACCGGATACTGAGGGTTGAGGCGCATCGCCTTCTCAATCATCTCAATGCCTTTTCTCGGCTGCCCGGCAAAGGGCAAGATAACCCCCAGAGTTACATAGCCATCCGCAAAATTGAGATTGAGAGCGACGGCCCGCTCAGCTTCGCTGATGGCTTGTTCATACTGCTTTTCCCACACATAGACGATACCCAATACTCGGTGGGGCTCGGGCAGAGCTTCGTCTAGAGCGACGGCTTGTTGCGCCAATTCAAAGGCCCGTTCTAGTGATTGTCCTCGGTCTTTGTTCCATTGATAGAACCAATCTGCGAGATAGGTCTGGCTCAGCTCCGCGTACGCCGCTGCATACTGCGAGTCCAACTCGATTGCTTTCTCAAACATCTGCCGCGCCCGTGCATTCGCTTCTTTCTTCCCCTCATTCCATACTCCAGGAAGAGACTCCACCCCACGTAAGTAATAATCATAGGCCTCCAAATTGTTGGTCAGAGCACGCCGAAATTGTCCCTGCTCTTGCAACGGCAATTTCACCTTTAAGGCGAGCACGATCTTCTGCACGATCTCATCTTGCAGGGCGAAGATGTCCTTGAACGGACGATCGAAGCGTTCTGCCCAGAGCTGTTCACTGATCGTTGCATCAACCAGATGTACATTGAGGCGTACGTGGTCGTTGGTTTTCCGTACACTCCCTGTTAGCACGTACCGTACGCCGAGTTCCTTACTGACCTCTCGTTCTTTTACTGCTTTGCTTTTGTATGCAAAGGCTGAGTGCCGAGCGATTACAAATAGACCAGGGATGCGGGCCAGGGCGGTAATCAAGTCGTCAGTGAGCCCATCACTGAAATACTCGAGCTCCGGGTCTCCACTCAGGTTGGCGAAAGGACGGACGACGATAGAGGGCTTATCGGGGAGCGGTAGAGCAGTGGAGTCTAAAGAGCGGACCAGACGCCATTCGAGAACGACGACTATCCCGAGTAGGAAGAGTGGGCTCAGCAATAAGGCTAGCCCCCTACGAGGACGCGAGGGCACAGGGGAGGCCGCCTTGATCAAGGGGGACTCAGGGGAAAGAGCCACGTCTTGTCGCTGTCCATTTGTGGATGCTTCTTGACTACTGGGTACTTCTTCCTGACATGGAACTTGGAACGTTGAACCTTGCACGGGATCGGCAACCGTCACGACCGGGGCCACAAACCGATACCCCCGTCCATGCTGCGTCTTGATAAACTCTTGCCGAACTCCATCATTGCCCAAGGCTTTACGGGCCGAGGTAATGCAAGTCGTGAGCGCCGCTTCGCCCACGACTTGCCCGGGCCAGAGTGTCTCTAACAATTCATCTTTGGTGACTAGCCGGTCCCGATGCTGAATGAGATAGGCCAACACGTCGTAGACTTTGCGCTCCAACTCCACCGGCGCCCCAGTCCGCCGGAGTTCATAAGCGTGTTCGTCGAGTTCGTATTCCCCAAAGACGTAACGCATGGTGAAGCGACCATACCAAGAATGTCAGAGAACACACAAGAGTGAAGGACCCTTGCGCCGCCCCAGCTTTCTTTCTATAGCCTGCTGATTGACGTGTAATGGTTGGCAACAAGAAATGAAAGCAGTCCAGAAAAATTCCGCGAGTGCAGCAAGCGCCCGGGGCTTGCAGATGGCGGAAACTGATTTGATGGAACAGTACCGCCAGGCGAAGGCGCAGCACCAGGATGCGCTGCTGTTCTTTCGCTTGGGCGATTTCTACGAGATGTTCTACGAGGACGCAGCAGTCGCCGCCCGTGAACTCGACATCGTGCTGACTTCGCGCCCCACCGGCAAAGGACGTGAGCGCGCCCCGCTGTGCGGTGTCCCGCATCATCGCCTCGAATCCTACCTCTCCCGCTTGGTGGAGAAAGGGTACAAAGTCGCCATCTGCGAGCAACTCGAAGAAGCGCAAAAAGGAAGAAAAATCATCCGGCGTGAAGTGGTGCGCGTGGTCACGCCAGGCACTCTCTTCGAGACCGGAGGCGAGACCCGTCCACTGGCGGCCTTGCTGCCCGAAAAAGATCAACTCGGCGTCGCCTTCTTGGAGCTAGCCACTGGCGAGTTTCTCGTGGCTGAAACAACCGCAGCGGACCTGCCCGGTTTAGTCGGCAAATTGCAGCCGCGAGAGATCCTCCTGCGCGCGGGAGACAAAGTTGAGACCGGGCCTCACGCACAGTTCTTTACAACCGTAAGGCCAATGAAAGCCTTCACTGCCAGTGCGGCACTCGGCGTACTCACCGATACGTTCGGGCAGAGCCCGGTGGAATCGCTGAGACTCTCGCATCGTCGTTCGTTGCTCGCCGCCGGGGCGCTACTCTCTTATGTGAAAGAGACACAGCAAGCCTTTTTGCCGCATCTCAAAGCGCCACAGCCATACCGAAGTGAAGACTTTGTTACGCTCGATGCACAGACCCAACGTAATCTCGAATTGGTTGACAATCTCTTCGAAGGTGGAGAAGAAGGAACGCTGCTCTCGGTCCTCAACGTCACGGTCACGCGCATGGGCAGCCGGCGTCTGCGCAACTGGCTGTTGCATCCGCTGCTGTCGGTTGAACGCATCCGCCAGCGTCAGGAAGCAGTGGCGGAACTGCTCACGCAGCACGGCCTGCGTGAGGAACTGCGCCGCCTGTTCTCCGGTATTCTCGATCTGGAACGGTTAACCTCGCGCCTTACGTCCGCCATTGCCAATCCACGAGACCTCGCGGCGTTGCAGGCCTCCCTGGCTCTGTTGCCCCGGGTGCGCGCCCTGCTGCCTTCGACGACGGCCCCTTTGTTGCGGTCTCTCGACGAAGAGCTTGACGCACTAGAGGATATTGAGCAGGAGCTGCGACGGACCATCGTCGAAGAGCCGCGGGTCCTGGCCAAGGAGGGCGACATCATCCGCGATGGCGTCTCGGCGGAACTGGACGAACTGCGGGTCCTGCAAGCTGATGGCAGCGGCTGGCTAGCCACATTTGAACAACAAGAACGCGAGCGCACCACCATTCCCAACCTCAGGGTGGGTTTCAATAAAATCTTCGGGTACTACATTGAGGTCACGAAATCACATTTATCACTCGTCCCGCACAGCTATATGCGTCGCCAAACGCTAGTCAATGCGGAGCGCTTCCTCACCAAAGAACTCCAGCGCTTTGAAGAAAAGATTCTGTCCGCCGCCGACCGTAGTAAACAACTGGAATACGAGATTTTTACCGGCTTGCGTGAGCGTGTGGCCTCTCAGGCGGAGCGTTTGCGGCGCACGGCGGGCGTGCTAGGGACCCTCGATGTACTCTGCGCGTTTGCTGAGGTCGCCGCCAAGAAAGGCTGGGTGCGACCCGAGGTGTCAGACGCCTACACTCTCCACGTTACAGAAGGACGGCACCCTGTCCTTGAAACATTAGCAATAAGTTTTGTACCCAACGATCTCCAACTCGATGAACAGGCGCATCTCCTCTTGCTGACGGGACCGAATGCCGCCGGGAAAAGCACCTTCGCCAGACAAGCCGCGCTGCTGGTAATCCTTGCGCAGTGCGGCAGCTTCTTGCCGGTCGAGTCCGCGGCCATGGGTGTGGTGGATCGCATTTTCACCCGAGTAGGCGCGGCGGATTTTTTGGCGCGTGGGCTTTCCACTTTCATGATGGAGATGATGGAAACCGCCAATATCCTCCAGCATGCCACCGATCGGAGCCTGGTCATTCTTGATGAAGTCGGTAGAGGAACAGGAACCTCGGACGGACAGGCCATCGCGCAAGCAGTCGCGGAGACGCTCGCACGCGAGATCAAGGCCAAGACGATCTTCACGACACATTACCACGAGCTCGCGCAACTTGCGGACGAGATTCCTGGTATTGTAAATGCACGCCTCGCCGTACGAGAAGCGCAAGACGAAGTAACATTTCTTTACAAAGTTGTCCCAGGAGCCGCGCAAAAGAGTTATGGGCTCTACGTCGCCCAGTTAGCTGGGGTGCCGCCGCATGTCGTCCAGCGGGCCAAGGAATTATTGACCAGATGGCAGAAAGCGCCATTGCCTCTTTCAAGTCAGCAAGAGTTTGCGGTTGCCGAGAACAACGGCAACCGCGCTTCGCATGTTGTCATTGAAAAACTCTCGCGTGTAGATCCATTACACACCACGCCGATGGAGGCGCTGTTGTTGTTGGCGGAGTTGAAGAAGCTCAGTGAGAGTTCAGAGAAGAGTGGAGAATAATGCCGACAATTTGATGCCTCGGTCCTAGTACTCAGTCACATTAGATTTGTGAGGTCGATTTCCGTCATGCCAGCGCAGACTGGCATCCAGGAGCTTGAAGCATTGACCGGTGATTTTGCCTCCTGGATTCCGGGTCTCGCTGCGCTCGCCCGGAATGACGTCACGCCTCTCCACCTCTCAGAATCAACACGACTGACTATAGGCTCTGCCTGGCGCCCCAATGCAGACGCGGCAGAGCCTAGGCATGAGAAATTCTCCATTCTTCATTTATTTGAGCCCCGCCTTGCGCGCGGCGGCAAGCTGGCGCTCTACGATCGTTGGATCTTTGTAGGCGATACTCTGTCTCCATACGTCCAGAGAGAAATGGGGATTGAGTCGCAGCACTTCTGCTGCTGCTGCCCGAGCTTCTTCTTCCCGACCCAATTCACTATAGATGCCAGCTAATTGAAAATGGGCATACAGCAGATTAGAATTGCGGGCGAGCGCTTCCTTCAAGGCGGCGATGGCTTCCTCAGACCGTCCCAGTAAGCGGTACGCCCGTCCTAGTTCAAAGAAATAAAGGGGCGGAGAGCGAGGATTAAGACGCATCGCCTTCTCTACTAAGCCCACCGCTTCGGCCGGTCGCCCGACAAAGCTAAAAATCGTCGCCAATCCCAAAGCGTAACTGTCCGCAAAGTTCGGATCGAGCGCGACCGCACGCTCTGTCGAAGAGAGGGCTTGATCGTACTGCTTCAGTAAAAGGTAGACCAAACCTAATATGAGATGGGCGCGGGGGACAGCGTCATCAATAGAGATCGCCTTCTGAGCCAATTCCAGCGCACGCTGCAAGGTCTGAGGATCTTGACTCCATTGATAGTTCCATTCCAGCAGGTACGTCTGTCCCAAGGCGGCGTATGCTTCCGCGTACCTGGGGTCTAAAGCAACAGCCTTCTCGTACAACTGCCGTCCCTTCGCGTTCGCTTCTTGGGTGAAGCGGCAGCAGTATTCGTAGCCACGCAAGAAGGCGTCATAGGCTTCCAGGTTGTCCGTCGTCTTATGCATTACCCATCCTTGCTCCTGTAAGGTGAGCTGAAGTTTCAACGTGGTCACGATCTTCTGCACGATCTCGTCTTGCAGGGCGAAGATGTTTTTCAACGGACGGTCGAAGCGTTCAGCCCACAGGTGGGCGTCTGTCGTGGCGTCTACTAACTGCACGACGATCCGCACCTGCTCCTGCGCTTTCTGCACGCTGCCTTCGAGCACGTAGCGCACACCGAGCTCTTTGCCGATCGCTTGCACGTTGATGGCCTTGCCTTTGAGCGTAAACGCCGTGTTACGGGCGATCACAAACAGGCTGGAGATGCGCGAGAGGTCGCTGGTCAGCACTTCGGTGATGCCGTCGCTGAAGTAGTCCTGTTTAGGATCGTCACTCATGTTGACAAAGGGCGGGATCACAATCGATGGTTTGTCCGGGAGGGGCAGGAATTGGGGGTTAGGGATTGGGGAGTGGGGAGTAAGAACTGGGGAAGACCAATAGCGTACCGCGACGATTGCTACCGTAACAAGTAGCAACCCCGCTGCTCCCCAGCGCGCAAAGGCAAACGAGCGGCTGCGGCGAGCCGCCCCTACCGCAGATGGGCGGTGGGCTGCCTCTACCGTTTCGTCTCTCTTCACCCGGTAGACTCGCACTGGCTTCTTGATATTTTTGACTGTCTGTTCACCAAGGTCTTCGTAGGGCAACGGCAGCTTGTTTTCGATCTGCTCGTAGACTGAGCCTGAGAGACAGATACCGCCGGGATCGGCCAAGCTCTCCAACCGTGCGGCGATGTTAACGCCGTCACCATAGATGGTCTCTCCTTCAACCATCACATCGCCCAGGTTAATGTCGATGCGAAACAGCATCCGTCGTTCGGGCGGAAGCGGAGCATTTGCGGCTCGCAAATTGGTCTGGATTTCCACGGCGCACTGCACAGCATCGACCACGCTGGCAAACTCGGCCAGTACGCTATCGCCCGCCGTGCCGACGATACGGCCATGATGCTGGGCGATGAGGGCGTCGATAATCACCCGATAGGCTGTGAGCGTGCGTAGGGCCCCGACTTCATCTTCCC
The DNA here is from genome assembly GCA_964441775.1 of uncultured Enterobacteriaceae bacterium. Taxonomy (GTDB): domain Bacteria; phylum Desulfobacterota; class Binatia; order Bin18; family Bin18; genus SYOC01. The sequence goes on along the minus strand of CAYTVL010000007.1, from coordinate 163,011 downwards.
CCATTAAGCGACTGTAGCTGACCACATCCGCGCTGAGGATCGCAGCCAGCTTGCGTTCACTACCGACTGGGGTTGGACGTACGGCGGCGTCTTTCGTGTCCATCGGCGGTGATTATCCTCTGGAGGCCCGGCGGCTGTCAACACAGCAATAAGGCGGCTTGTCGTCAGAGGGTCAGACAGGGTAAAAGGAAACATCTGTCGTTCTCGATAAGGAGGGGATCTTATGGGGACCGCTATTCTTTGTACGGCTCTGCTGGGCCTATTGGTGTTTGGTCTTGGTTTCGGTGTCTCGATGACGCGGGGCGCTACCAACACAACCTCCGGCTACAATCCTGATCCAACAGACCGTCTGTACAAAATGATCCGCGCGCACGGCAATACCACGGAGTATGCTCCGATGGCGGCCGTCTTGATATTGCTCGTCGGCGCTCGCAATCCTGCGACTTGGGCGTTGTGGATGATGTGGCTTGTCACGGTCTGCCGTTATCTCATTGCCGCGGGCATCATTATGTCTCCGACGTTAGCCAAGCCGCACCCGTTGCGGTTCATCGGCGCCTTGGGCACCTATCTAGGTGGACTCGCGCTCTGCGTCGCCGCGTATCTTTCAATGTAAATAATGTAAAGGTGTAGTCAAATGAGAGTCGGCGCTCTCATTCGCCCCAAACAAAAATGGAGGAAACACTCATGCGTTTTGGATTTTTCGATCAATTGCCCTGCGCGGATGAGCAGTCCGAGAAACAGCGGATTTTCAACATCATCGACCAAATTGTCTGGGGGGACCAAATTGGGTTCGATACCGTGTGGCTCGGCGAGTTGCACTTTGGCCGGCGTTCGTCCATTCTCGCTTCGCCGCTCATGATCTTGGGGGCGGCGGCGCAACGCACGAGCCGCATCCGGTTGGGTACGGCAGTGACACTCTTGCCGTTACATAGTCCCATCAAAATGGCGGAAGAGGCCGCCACCGCCGACATCCTAAGCGGTGGGCGCTTGGAGTTCGGCGTTGGGCGGGGCACGGCGCCGATTCATTACACCGGCTACAATGTCCCGCAAGAAGAAAGTCGCGAGCGTTTCGAGGAAACACTCGAAGTGGTCCTCAAAGCGTGGACCAACGAGCGGTTTTCTTATCACGGGAAATATTTTCACGCAGAAGATTTGTCCGTCGTGCCCAAGCCGATCCAAAAGCCTCACCCACCTATTCGGCTGGCCGCGAATAGTCCAGATACCTTCTCCATCGCTGGTCGCTTGGGTTTTCCCATCTTTTCCTCGCCGCTGATCAACCCACCGGAGAAGTTGCGCGAATATCTTGGCGTGCACCGCGACTCCTTGAAGCCCGAGCTCAAGCAAGACGCGGCCTTGATGTTCTCCGTGCATGTTTCACAGAGTAAAGCGCAAGCGCGAGAGGAGTGTGAAGCGAGCTTGATGAACTTCTTCCGCGCGGCTGGTGAGCGGCTGCGTCCACTAGGGGAGACGACCATCAAGAGCTATGAAGCTTTTCAACAAGTCGTCGCGAAAATGGAACGGGCCACGTACGAACGCGTCGAACGCATGAGCGTCTTTGGCGACCCGGACTATTGTGTCGAGCGCATTCGCGCCCTGAAAAAAGAATTCCAGATGGATGAGTTCATCGGCTATTTCAATCAAGGGGGCCTCGTTGACCCCGCCATCGTCAAGCGCTCGATGGAACTGTTTGCGAAAGAAGTCATGCCGCATTGTCGATAGCGCTATCGGCTCGATTTACAAAATATTCAAACAACGCCCTGAAAAGAAAGGAAACCGATCATGACGGTGGAAGAACAACGGAACCTCGAAGTTGCTAAACGATACGAGGATTTATACAACACCGATGTCGAGCGTTTCGTGCGGGAATGTTACACGACAGATTGCGTTGCTTACGCGATGGGCGGCGGGGCGATCCGTAGCCCCGAGCAGTTTATCCGTGTGGAAAAGGCAGTGCTCAAAGCAGCGCCCAAACGCCTCATGCGCGTTGATCAACGGCACGCTTCAGGAAACGCGGTCACAGTCGAAGCCGTACTTCTTGATCCCGACAAAGGGCCGGAGTGGCAGTTGCCTTTCTGTGCGGTGCTGGTCTGTCGAGACGGAAAGATCGCTATCGACCGCACCTATGCTGATTTTACTAAATGGCCGGGGCTCGGCAATCTGGACTAGGAGAACGAGCATGAAATTTGGCATCGTGCCTATTAATTTACAGGAATTCAGCAACCCCGACGTGGTGATCCCCTTTGTCCAACGCGCGGAAGCGCTGGGCTATGAGTCAGTGTGGACGGCGGAACATGTTATCATCCCGATGAATTACACTTCAGTGTATCCGTATAACCCGAGCGGCAAAGTGCCATTTGCCGTTGACGCTGCGATTATCGATCCGCTTGTCGCACTCACCTTCATTGCTTCAGCAACGACAAAGCTGCGGCTTGGCACCGGGGTCAACATTCTGCCGCAGATTAATCCACTCTATCTGGCTAAATGGGCCTCTTCACTCGACCACCTTTCACGGGGACGGCTGATGTTAGGGGTTGGCATCGGCTGGTTAAAGGAAGAATTCGAGGCGATAGGTGTTCCCTTCGAGCGCCGGGGCAAACGCGCCGATGAGTATCTGCAAGCGCTCAAAGCAATTTGGACTGGAGACGAAGTTAACTACCAAGGCGAGTTCGTGCGCTGGCAAGGCTTTCAGATGCGACCTCGGCCCGCGCAGCCCGGAGGCGTGCCGCTCGTCATCGGTGGAGTGAGCCCTTCCGCCATTCGGCGAACCGCGCGGTATGGCGACGGCTGGTACGTGATCGGCAAAGATCTTGACGATTACCGCATCCACATGAAAGCACTCGCGGATGAATGTGCACGCCAAGGACGCAACCCGCGCGACATCGAAATCACCGCTTACTGGAATTACTACCGAGAAGGCTTAGAAAGCCTAGCGGTGTACGAAGAGCTTGGCGTGCAGCGGCTCTTGATTAACATTCATGCCCTGCGAGAACGTGACATCAACGTCGCGCTCGAACGCTTCGCCAATGACGTGATTGCGAAGCGAGGGTAAGCTGGGGCGCGAGGAGTCCTCTATTGGGGTCACTGATGGGCAAAGACGCATCCAGAAGACGCGTTTGGCGAAGTAGCATATATTACGGAAGATATTACTGTTTTCGTCTTCACTGGGGCCTATGGCATGTCGTTAACCATAGCCCAGTTCCTCTACAAGTTAAGCAACCGGGATCAGACCGGAGATCGAAGGCAGGAATTTATGACCGACGAACCCGCTGGCATAGCGGTACTGAAGGAAGTGGTCGAGTTCATCGAAACGCGACAAATCAACTATTGGCTTGGTCGAGGTCGATTCCGGCACTTCACACTCACGGGAGAATTTGGAGACACTGAGAGTGATATCGATTTCCATGTCCTTCGCGGCGCCGAAGCAGCACTTCGGACAGCACTCCCAGAGCTCCTGCGACGGCAATACATTATCGAAGATGGCGTCGCGCGTCATAAGCTCGCCCTCAGGAAGGGGACGGTCGCCATCGAATTCGTTTATCTCGATCAGGTCCGGGGCAACCCGCTCGCGTTCTATCACGAGACCGTCTACCCATTACGGAAGCGGTTTATCTGTCCAGCAAATGTGCTGGGCCAGCGGCGCATCCAGATGTTCGGGGTGCTAGTGCGCGTTCCCGAGGAAGAGTACCTGCCGTGTATATATGGCCTCGAGTGGCGGGAGAACATCAAAGGCAGCGGCGGTATTCACATCTAAGCCGACTGCGGCGAGTGTTAAGCTGCAACATAGAACATAGCAGGTTAACCGAGGGTGACTGACGTCTATTGCTCGGATTTCTAAGGATTGACGGAGACAAGACGAAATCTGGCCTATAGAGAAGAAAAAGCAAAAATGATACATTCGCCTTATCTTCGCCAAAATAAAATTGGAAGGAGCAACGGCGATGTCTCCCCACCAACCACTCAAAGGCCGCGGTGTTCCCACCAATCCTCCGAACCGCTTCGAACAGATTTCCTACGAGCCGGATCCAGATTTGTTTGATGAAGCCGATAGCCTCCCAAGTCCGCGAACGACCTTGCTACGCGACCCCTCGCGCACCATTCTCTCCCGGAATGACAGCCCAGATATTGGGTTTACCTTCAGTGTGAATCCCTATCGCGGATGTGAGCATGGGTGTGTGTACTGCCTGAGCGGCGACACTCTCATCTTCATGGCGGATGGCTCGATGCGAGTGCTTGAGGAATTAAAGATTGGGGATGAGATTTACGGCACGGAACGTCGCGGCTGGTATCGCCGATATATAAAGACTCGTGTTCTATCGCACTGGAAAGCTCGGAAGCCGGCATTCAAGGTTACGCTTGCTGATGGAACTTCTCTCATCACAAGCGGTGATCATCGATTTCTTGCGGAACGCGGCTGGAAGTATGTGAGCGGCTCTGGAGCGGGACGCGAACGACGCCCTCACTTGACGGTCGGTAACAAGCTGATGGGCTTCGGAGCCGCGTTTGCTGTTCCTCCGTTTGCGACAGCGGACTACCAAATTGGCTATCTGTGCGGTGTAATCCGCGGAGATGGTCACATCCTACAAGCGGTCGATTCCTCTATCCTTCGTAAACGGAGCATTGAGAACCAAGCTGTTAAGAGTCGAGCTAACTTGCGAGTGCTCTCGGTGGAGCAGCTTGGCGTTGAGCTTCCCATGTACGATATCATGACAGGGACCGGGGACTTCATCGCCAACGGCGTCGTGAGCCACAATTGCTACGCTCGGCCCACTCACGAGTGGTTAGGGTTCTCGGCTGGTCTGGACTTTGAAACGCGCATCGTGGTGAAAGAGCAGGCTCCGCAACTCTTGCAGGCTGCTCTTGCTTCCCCGGGATGGAGGCCACAGATAGTGGCTCTGAGCGGTGTCACTGATCCGTACCAGCCGATCGAACGCCGGTTACAACTCACTCGCGGTTGTCTCGAAGTGCTTGTTGATTTTCGAAACCCCGTAGCAATCGTGACGAAGAATGCGCTCATCACACGCGACTGCGATCTGCTCGCCCAACTCGCACGAGACCAGGCCGCAGCGGTAATTGTTTCCATTACCACTCTTGACGCCGAGCTCGCGCGCCGTCTGGAGCCGCGTGCCTCGTCCCCGGCCAAACGGCTTGAGGCCATTCGTACGCTCGCGCAAGCAGGCATTCCTGTAGGCGTGAACGTGGCGCCAATCATTCCAGGGCTGACGGACACTGAAGCCCCGGCTATTGTAATTGCCGCCGCGCGGGCTGGGGCGTCCTTCGCGGGGCACACGATGGTCCGGCTTCCTTACGGCGTCGCCGATCTTTTCGTGCAATGGCTAGAGACCCATTATCCTGAACGGAAAGACAAAGTATTAAACAAGATTCGCTCCATGCGGCGAGGAAAACTGAACGACGCACGCTGGTGTCACCGCATGCGTGGGGAAGGACTTTTGGCTGAAACAATTCACGCTATTTTTACGTTGGCATGTCGCAAAGCGGGGCTCGATCAAAGAGGACCTGCGCTTTCCACCGCCGCGTTTCGTCGGCCAGGGACGGCAATTCAGTTAAGACTCTTCTCCCCCAAGGAGGATATATAAATGGACCCGTGGTCGAAGATCATAAAATCGTTTCCTCTAACAGTTGCACAGATTGCCCAGCAGTACATGAGGAAACCCACCGATGCTTCGGACATTTTTTATCACTACACGACACATGCGGGCTTGAAGGGGATTCTTGGCAGCGGTGGGCTTCGAGCGACATATCGGAAGCGAATGAATGATGCCGGGGAGTTTGATTACGCAAGAAATGTTGTCTATGAGACCTTGAATGAAATCGGCAAGCGACATGACCTTCCGAACGTTTGCCAGGGCTTGGTAACATACATCCACAAGAATCTAGACAAATTTCTTAATGAGACAACCGAAATGAGCAGTGCATATTGTGCTTGCCTTACAGTTAGCCCCGACCACCCTAAACAATGGGAGACCTACGCCGAGCTTGGGAAGGGCTTCGCAATTGGGTTCAACCTGCTTCAATTGTTGAAGAGGCAGGTTGCTACGGATCAGAGAAAAGAGCCCTTCAGCTGGTGCGCTCCTGTAATTTACAACGAACAGAACCACTATGACCTTGTATGGCGTCTGGTGGGAGCTGGTATCCATGACTTGCAGACTTTCGCGGCCACGTGTTCGCAACAGTCCGAACATCTCACCGCACTCCGCGACCGAGTGACAAAGGAGATTTTCTTGCACTTGTTCACTCTTATCAATTTTATAAAAGCTCCTACTTACACTAGTGAACGAGAAATGCGGTTGTTCTTGGACCTTAACGACGGCACATTGAAGGCACCCTATATTCAGCACTATCAACGCGACAACGAGTCGATACCCTTCATTTTCATGGATCTTCGCAACCCAAGGACGAGTCGGCTTCCTTTGGCGGAAATTAAGGTGGGTCCAAGGGCATCGTTTCCCGAGGAAAAGACTTTTCTCGAAGCCCTGCTCGATGAACTTGGCTACGGTAGCAACTATAGGGATTGGCCTCTAATCACCCAATCGTCGTTACGATAATGGATCAACTCTTCGCAACGGAGATAGTCATGTTCTTGTGTGCTGTGTGCCATAGTCACGAAAGCCGAGAAGAGTTAGTCAAAGAGATCTTCCAGATTGATGGGAAGTATGTCTTGGTTGACCGGATTCCGGCTACAGTGTGTACCCGGTGTGGCGAAGAGACTTTTAGTCGTGAGACGACCGAACGAGTGCGCTTATTGGTGCATGGTCAGGCAAAACCGACCAAATCTATTGCGTTGGAGGTCTTTGAATTTGTATAGGCGAAAGGAAGAATTGCGTCTTTCGCCAACATGCGACTGTGAGTGAATGTGAACGGTTATTATTAGGCGGCGGGGTCCCGCAAAATCGGCGTGTCCGGTCGGTATGGCGCTGAAACGGATGCAAGCTCAGCCCATTCGGATAGAGCAAAGTCGAAACCGTAGTGTTCTTGAAGAGCGACAGCGCGGTTGACGATTTCACTTTCGTTTAGTTGTTCGGCGTCTGAGCCAATGACAATGATATTCCCGGCCAGGAGCGGGAAAGCAATCGTGTACCGAAACGCTGAGGCGAAGGTCTTGCGCGCAGAGTCATACAATGGCGTGCCGGAGTGTAGATTCGTAGCGATGGCCCCATTAGGGGCAAGCACAGCGCGGCATTCTTGATAGAATTCGAGGGTGCTCAGATGTAATGGCACCCCACCGGCGCGGTAGGCGTCCAGCACGATAAGATCGAACGGCGCTTCGGAGGGAAATCCCCGCAGATAGGCGCGTCCATCTTTGATGATCACGTGCTGCCGTTCGTCGGTAGCAAAGCCAAAAAAGCGCCGGGCCACGTCGAGGATCAAGGGGTCCAATTCGACGGTAGTTAGTAAAGTCTGCTCCAAATAGTGATGCAGCACCAACTGTAACCGTCCGCCGCCTAAGCCGATGAGCAGGATGCGCTGCGGCGTCGGTTGCCAGGCCAACGCCAGCAACATGACTTGGGTGTATTCCGACAGCAACGCGAGCGGGTGCTCCAGACTCAGACGTGATTCAATTTCTTCAATTTTGCGATGAAGATGGCGGTAGGAGAGCAACATCTGATCGCCGCTGCGTCGAACGATGACATAGTTAAACAGCGATTGTTGTTCAAACACCACGCCCGACCGCAGATGCTGGACAACGGTAAGGCGTTTTTTAATGGTAGCAAGGTTGTGATTTTGCCAGGCTGACATAAGTGACGCCACGAACTTTCAGCGTCACCTTACCTGGAGTCTCTCGGTGAAGGGAAGAGCGCCCCGTCTATTTCCCGCAACTCTGTACGGCCAAGTCTTGGATTTTCTTTTTGAGCCCTTGCTCACCGAGGCGAGCCAAGGAGGCGCGCGCCCCATTGATGGTTTTGCACGACTGATCTTTTTCGCCCAGCTCAGCGTCCAAACGCGCCACTTCGTAGGTGCCGCGAAACCATAAAGGGTCTCCGATTTGGGTGCCTTTCAGCATCTCGTCCCAATGTGTGATGGCCTGGCGTTGATCGCCTTTGACCTCAGCGATTTGGGCAAGGCCCGCCATTGAGACGAGCGAGTAGGCGCCTTTCTGCAATTCTTGGTAGAGCGGGGTGGCTTTGTCATAGTCTTTCACATCGAGATATAACTGCGCCAGCTCGTACTTAAACAGATCGGGCGACTCATCCGGGGCGAACGGGACGCCTCGTTGCAGGCGATCGGCGTAGAGCCGCGTCAACAGCCGCTTGGCTGGAAGAAGATTGTCTTTGTCATTCTGTTTTTCCAGCTTCTTCACATCTTTGGGCAGCACTTTATCGAGCCCGACCAACAAATCTTTTTGTTCCTCCGGTTTGAAATGGGTAAAGATATTGTCAACTTCTTTTTCCAGATCGCCGAAACGGTTCGCTTTTTCCGAGGCCACTAAGCGCAGGCGTGCGACCTTGGCGAAGGCGTCTTTTTGTTCGGGATACTTTTTCTCGAAGTCTTGCAGAAAGCTCAGCACCTCCTTCGCATTGGCGTCTACATCTTTACTGAGAAACGCGGCATTCATGACGCTGACCTTGCCCCGGTATTCTTGGAGCGGCACTTGTTTCGCCTCGGCGGGGCTCTCTTTCTCTAAACTGGCGCTGTTCTTCCAAAATGCTTGCAAAGCCGCTGCCGCCCGCTGACGGAGGTCTTTTTCGGCGATGCCAATGCCGTTCTTGTCCGTAGGCTTGGCTTGTTTATTGGTCTGTTCCTCCAACACATCCAACAGCGCGAAATAGCACTGTAGCGTGGCGAAATCCGCACGCGTACGGAACGTGCGATCGCCGTTGACTTTATTGTAGGCGTCAGCCGCCGCGAGATAATTCCCTTGGCCTTGTTGATATTCGCCGAGACGAAAATAGGCTTCAAAAGCGGATTTGTGGTCTGGATAGCGGCGTAGAAACTCCTTGATCGCGTCCAGATAGGCTTTAGTGATCTCCGGGCCTTGGTCCTTGGTGTACAACGCCTCCGTTGTCTTGAAGCGCAGATAGACAGCATCGGCGACAAACTGAGACGGCATGCCTTCAGTCCCGATGACCTTCGAGAGTTCCGTCAGCGCGTCCCGGTAGTTTTTGGTTTGAAACAAGCCGACCGCGAGAAAATACTCCGCCTCGCGATGGTGTGCTTTCGCCTTGGGGTCATCGGAGGTTAACACTTCCTTCAACGCCGGGAGCGCTTTCGCGTATTCGCTTTTTTGCAGCAGTTCTCGAGCTTGACCCCAGGCGGGGAAGGGGTTCTTGACTTCGTCAATCGCGGCGAGGTCTTGTTCGCTGAAACTTGAAGCGACAAGTGCGTCGGCTTTCTCTTTCCAAGCGCCGCTCTGTTTCCGCACTTCGTCGAAATAGGCCATAGCTTCGAGCAGCTTTTTTACTCTCTCGTTGCCGGTTAACTTTTTACTTTCGCTCAGCAGATTCTGGGCTTTCTGCAGCATGGCTCTCGCCTGGAGATCCGCCGCGTTCTCAGCGCGCTCCACGTCGGACGATTTGTCCCCGTGCGCCTGGCGGTTGCGCGCATCGGCCAGCGCGGCGCGCACCTTCCGCTCCATGTCCATCGGTAAGCCTGTGTCTTTGAGCAATAGCTCTAGGTCCCGAATCGCCCAATCGAAATGTTTATTTTCTTTTTCGCAGAGCGAGCGGCCAAAGAGACTCTCTCGTTTCAACTGCGAACTTTGTTCGCCCACGGCAAATTCAGCGAATCCCTTCGCGCAGTCATCGAGCAACTTCTTGCGCGCTGCGCCTTCGTTGACAAAGGCGCCGACGTAATGCAGCCAGTTGAGAAAGTAGAGTGCTTGGGACGCGATAGCCTGTGCGTCTTTCCACTCTTTGGTCTCATAGAGCGCTTCGAGATCGCCATCGCGGTCCATGACGCTTTTGCTGAGCCCTTCGAGGCTCGCTACGCTCTGGTTGTAGATACTGTCAAGAGGATCGCTGAGCGTATCGTAGAGGTCGCGCACCTGGCTCTTCTGATTGGAGGCCGCCTGCGCGAGGTCCGGGGCCGAGAGAAAACTCAACGCAAGGGGCCCGAGGAGCTGAATAGCGCGCTGTTTGTCCGTCGTACCCCAGCCTTGGCTTCGGATCGAGCGCACTTGCGCTTGCGCTTGCCGCGCTTGCGCGAGAAGTTCCGCAATCGTTGCTGCATGGCTGAGCGTTGAGGAGCTCACAATAGGAAGGGGAACGCTGATAACGAGCAACACCATTTGCTTGATACGAGAGACGGTCGCACGACGCACGCGGGAACTCCTTACGTATGGGTGATCAGTGGGCCTGCTGTCATTCGAGATCGCGCAGATATTTGGCCATTTCCGTCTGCCAGCGTGAGCCGAAGGTCATGACGATGATTTCGCGCGTCAGGGCTTTGTCCTCGGTCAAGGGAATAAAATCTCCTCCACCGGCTTGGGCGATGGACGCCATAGTACCGCGAAACTCTTGATAGAAGGCCGGCAAGGGGGTGGGTTTGAAGGGTTCTTTGGTGAGCCCTTCGCCATGCTTGTAGATCGCGCGTTCAAAATCTTCATGCATCTTTTCCGCGAGATCCACAACGCTCAACGCCCCGCCTTGCGTCTGAAAATTCTGCGCCAGGCTCAGGGTTCTACTGATCGAGTCCGGATGGGGGGGCGAGCCAGGTACAAGGATGATGATGCGTTTCGATTTTTTTCGCCAGTTTAAATCGTTGGCGGCTACTTCTAAGCCTTCGTACACGGCTTCCGGCCAATCCCCGCCGCCATCGGCGCGCAAGTTCCCGAGGAAGTCTTGCAGTTTGCTTTTGGAAAAGCTGAGATCCACCCACTTAGTGACAAACTCGTCACCTTTGTCACGATAGGCGACAATGCCGATGCGAGAAGTCGGCACCATCTGCTGGAGGGAGGAAATGAGCTTGAGCAAGCGGCTTTTGACTGAGTCAATGACAAATTGCATACTGTCGGTCACATCGATGACGAGCGCGATATCGAGGCCGACTTTGCGCAGGCCGCCCACGTAGTCGCCAAACCCGCCGCCAATGCCGCCGATGGCTCCGTTGATGCTGCCGATGGCGTTGGCGAGATTGCCAAGCTGGGGCACGGTGTCATTGGGGCCGATCCCGATGGTCATGGGCCCCAGGCCATTCAATACAGGTGGCGGATTAGGTAAAGCTGCTTGCCGAATCGGCACCGGTGTTCCTAACGCGGGCGGGGGACTGGTTGAGGTTTTGGCTTGCTTCGGCGTCAACTGTTCCATCGACAGTAGTCCAGGAAGATCCTTCAGCGAAGGTTCTCCTTCCCAGTTGTCGTCTTGTTTATCGGCTTGGGCTTTGAGCTGCTCCTCTTCTGATAAGGGGAGGGTTTTGACTTTGATCATCTCATCCCGCTTTTGCGTGATGGTGAATGTCAACGTCGCCAAGAGCCCGAGGAGGAGCACGTGGGCGACGGTGGAGAGCACAAACCAACGCGCGTTTTTGCCCCAGCCGCCGCCACCATAGAGCAAGAGATCTTCTTGGAGTTCGGCCTCTATCTGGGTGGGGGTCGAGGCGGGAGTGTTTTTATTCGCAGAAGCCATGAAAATGCTCACTCTCTTGAGTCAGCGAACTACTCGCCTAACGGGCAGTCTGGGCGGCGATGGCAATGCTCGTCGCGCCAGCGCGCTGAGCGACTGAGAGAATCCGTACTGTTTCTCCTAACAAGACGTCTTTGTCTCCTTCAAGAATGACAGGAATGTCCTTCTGGGCCTCAATAAGCGGACGCAGGTAGGATTCCATGGTCTCCAGCGTGACCGGGTTGTTGTTGACAAAAATCTCTTTTTGCGGCGTGACGGTGATGACAATCTGGCGGGGTTCGGATTGGGTTTCTTGCACTTGCGGCAAGTTGATATTCGCGCCGGACTGCACCATGGCGACGCTCGTCACCATGAAGATGATGAGCAGCACCAGGAAAATATCGGTGAGCGGGGTGATGTTGATCTCCGCCATGATGGAGGAGCCGCTGCCTTTTTTCTTGTTTGGACTAGCCATTCCCATTGGCTTTCCTCCCAAGGCGAATTGCTTCGAGGACGCGGTCGGACCCGATCGTCATGACGGCTTCGATGCGTTCCAGTTTGGTGTGGAAATAATTGTAGAAGATGACCGCGATAATCGCCACCGCAAGGCCGAGCGCTGTGGCGATCAACGCCTCGGAAATACCTCCAGCGACAACGGAGAAGCCGCCCGCGCCTTGCACTGACATGTTGTGAAACGATTTGATGATGCCAATGACTGTGCCGAGCAAGCCAATAAACGGGGCGCTGACGCCGACGGTTCCCAACACCCAGATGCCGCCTTTTAACGCCTCGATTTCTTCAAAGCGGCGGTCTTCCGCCACTTCGGCGAGGTAATCCAGCGATTCGCCTTCCTGTTGCGCCATCACATCACGAAACACGCGGCCAGCCGGGGCTGTATGATTTCGCTGTGCTGTGGCCAGTGCTGCCTGAAAGTCGCCATTTTGTAGAGGTCCTACGACAGCACCAGCAAGACGTAAAGAACTGGAGACTAAACCTCGCAGCGCCCACAACCGTTCACAAATAATGCTAATGGTCACCATCGACATCGCAATCAGGGGATATGTAACGAGCGCCCCCTGACGGATCATATCGAGTACGCTTAAACCTTCCACAATGTTCCCTCCTATCAACTGAACTTAACGAGATGCGATATGTTTTGTGTGAGCATCGTGCGCCCGTTCTTCTGGGGGAGCTGCGATCGTCGTTACTTCTGAGTTCTCAAGCTCCTCTAAAAAATTTTCCAGCCAACGGATTTCCGCGCGCCAGTGTTCAAGCCCATGTTCAATAATCTTTTTTTGTGACAAGGCGATATTTTTTTGTCCCCAATAAGCTTGCTGCTGGGTTACCCACTCTACTCGTTGTCGCGCCCAATCGAGTTGAGCGAGTAACGCATCGCGCAGTTCCTGTGTTTCAGTTGGACGACAAAAGGCCAGGGCGGCATTCAAAGGATCAAAGACTTTTTCGCGAGCCTCGGTATCGAAGAGCAGTCGGCGCAGTTCAGTCTTGAGATACGCTGCTCCATCGGGCGTGATCTGATACACCTGGCGAGTGGGATAGCGCCCTTTTTGTTCGGCCCAGGCTTTTTCTACATAACCGGCGCGCTCCAATTGCCCCAAATTGTAATACAGAGAGCCGCCACTGAGATTGATGAAAGTGGCGTACAGGCGACGTTCTACCTCTTGACGAAGTTCGTAGCCGTGGCGGGGCTGTTCAGACAGGAGGCCAAGAATTACCAGTTGTACACTCACGAAGTATTCTCATCAGAACAGTTTAGGTGGACTATATAAGCGAGCCTTAGAATTCAGTCAAGCAGAGGTTATCTAGAAGGCAAAGAAAAAATGAGGAAGGAGAGAACGCAACGGAAAAAGGGTGGTAGACCGCCACTAATGAAGTGAAGGGTAAACCAAGACCACGTCATTCCCGCGCAAGCCTGTCCTGAGCTTGTCGAAGGGCAGGAATCCAAGAGGCATAGCTGGAAGCCTATGCCGAATCTTCCTGGATGCCAGCTTGCGCTGGCATGACGGACTCGAACTCACCCAAAACTATCTGGACGAAGTGCTAGGCTTCGACGATATCTGCTTTGAGGCTTTGTATAAACGTGAGGACCTCGGTTCGTTCCGCCTGAGGAACTTCAAACGCGTCCAATGTGGCGTTGAGATGACCCCAGAACACTGACCAATCACTGTCGCTGAGGCGCATGCCTTTATGTGCGGTCTTCATGTCGCGTCCGGTGTAGTACATGGGGCCGCCGGCGCAGGAGCACAGGAAATCAATCAAGAGCTGCTTTTCCCGTCTCACGCCATCTTCCCCTCTGTGTTGCCAGAAGCGCCCGAGTTGTGCGTCCCCTTGTAAACGCGGCAACAGATTGTCGGTCACTGCGGCAATGGCGTCGTAGCCGCCGAGTCGTTCATACAGTGTCTTACTCATGGGTTCCCCCCTTTTCTTGTTTTATCCTTTCCACGCAATAATTTTCTGCCAGCTTGGCCGTGCTGAGAGACGTTGCCAATACGCGGCGACAGTGGGCCACGCTGATAGGTCCACGCCAAGATCTCTCGCCAGGTAGACGTACGGCAGCACGGCGATGTCGGCCACGGAAAAAGTTTCACCAATGTAGTCTCGTCCGGACAAGGCGTGTTGCAGCGTGCCCATGTTGGCACGGACTTCCGCCCACGCTTGCTCGATGGCTTTAGCGTCTTGTTGGTCCGGCGGGGTGAAACGGGTCTGACGAAAGAGAAGAGAAAGCGGCGGGCGGAATGTCGTCTGCTCAAACAGCAACCATTGGAACATACGGGCGCGGTTGTGCGCCCCAGCAGCTAATAGATTGGCCATCGGGTGCTTCTCGGCTAGATACTGAATAATCGCGTTCGACTCCCACAAGATGAAGCCGTCATCATCAATGGTCGGCACCTTCCCGTTGGGATTGAGTTGCAGATACTCCGGCTTCTTCTGGTCGCCTTTCGTCAGGTCCAGTTTCACCAACTGATACTGCGCCCCGACTTCTTCGAGCACCATGTGGACTTTACGACCATTCCCGGACATAGGTGATGTGTATAATGTAAACATACTTTCTCCCTCACACGATGCCTTTTTGTCGCAGCAGGTTGAGGATGACGTCGAGACTATGCGTGCGCAGCTTCACCTTGAGCTGGTCGTACAAAGTGAAATTGGCGAGGCGCAGAAACGGTTCTCCGTGGATAAAGTCAATAATATTAATACAACCGAAGTCTTGCTCGATGTTGAACAACCGACCACTGGTGACGCCGGTGGCGTACGAGAGCAGGGCGTTATTGAAGCCGCCGTGCGCGACTACGAGCAGAGTTTGCCAATCATCTTGGGTGAGTACCGAGTTCACAAAACGAACGCCGCGCTCGCGCACTTGGCGAAAACTCTCACCCCCGAGATAAGGTTCATCCCAGCTCGTTTCTGACGCCTTAAAAAACCGCTGCACTTCATGAAAAATATCAGCGATGCTTTTCCCTTTTGTCCCGGTTTCACTCGGTGTGATTTCTTGCAAGTCGGGTGAGAGCAGCACATCAAGTCCGTGTTCCCGCGCGATGATACTTGCGGTTTCCTGCGCTCGCGCCAGCGGGCTGGCGTACACGCGGTCGATCGGCACGCTGCGAAACAACAAGGCGGCAGCAGCGATTTGTTCGCTCCCGCGTTCCGTGAGCGCGCCGTTGCCGAGCGCGCCTTCGTTGACTTCCGACTGATACAGCGTCTCGCCGTGACGCATCAAGTAAATCCGGCGTCCATCCATAACTGGCTCCGTTCTATTTTTTCCCGGCAAAGGGTTTGTCGCGGTCGCGCAACGCGTCTTTCAAGCCGCGTTCGGCCATTTTCTTCACTTCGTTCTTCACCGTAACGGTCTGGTGAGCAATGACGTCGAACTCCATGGCCGATTGTTCAGCCGAGTAAATGCCCATGTTTTCCACGAAGCGATTCGCTGCGGCCTTATGCAACGTCAGCAGATCCACAGGCACCATCGCCACGCGGCGCGCGTAGGCGAGGACTTCGTCTTCGAGTTTTTCACGCGGGAACACGCGATTGATCAGCCCATTCTCGAGCGCTTCTTGCGCGTTCATCGAGTCGCCGGTGAAGAAATATTCTTTGGTCTTGCGCAGACCAATCAGATACGGCCACAGCGACAACGTGGGCAGCACGCCAAGCGAGCGGCCAGCCGGATGGCCAAACTGCGCGTCGTCCGCCGCAAAGACGAGATCACAATGTCCAACAAATTCGGTGGCGCCGGCGAGGCAGTAGCCATGCACCTGGGCAATGGTCGGCTTCGGCAAATTCCACAGCCGCTGCCAGCGTTGCACGATCTTGCGCAAGCCTAGGCGGTCGCTGGTGACGGTAAAGCCGCCCGAGCCGCTGACTGGTTGTAGATCATAGCCAGCGCAGAACGCGCGCCCCGCGCCCCGGATGATCAGCACGCTCGCGTCGTTGTTGTTTTCAAATTCGTCCAACGCGTTGTCTAATTCTGACAATAACTGACGGCTCATTGCGTTGAGCTTTTCCGGACGATTTAGCGTAATGCGGAAAATTTTCTCTTCGACCTTCTCGTACATGATGGCTTCGTATGACATATCCACCCTCCTTAAGTAGTGAGACCGTTACCGCGTTATGCCTACCACACGCCCATGAGGGTGCATAGAGTGGGGACAACGCTAGGGAATGGACGGACACCTTGACAATGCGTCGGTCCGAGGAGAACAATTCTCTCATCTCGATTGGAGGGGAAACGCATGGCGGACTCAGGTAAAATTTTAGCTGGCTTTCTCGCGCCACATCCACCGCATCTCGTGTATGGTGAAAACCCGACGCGGAACGAACCTCGCTCGACTGGTGGGTGGGAAGTGTTGCGGTGGGCCTATGAAAAGTGCCGGGAAAAAATCAAAGCCTGGAAACCCGATGTGATTCTTGTCCATAGTCCGCACTGGATGACCATTGTCGGTCACCACTTCTTGCGCGTGCCCCATTTGCAAGGTCTTTCCGTCGATCCGATCTTTCCGCATATTTTTCGCTATCGGTACGAAATGGATGTCGATGTGGAACTTGCCGATGCCTGTTTCGAAGAAACCCAACGCGAAGGGCTCGTTGCGAAAAAGATGACCAACCCTAATTTTCGGGTGGACTACGGCACCATTGTGTCTCTCCACATGCTCAATCCTGATTGGGACATTCCTATTCTTGGCGTTTCCGCGAACAACTCGCCGTATTTTTACTCGACGGAGATTGGCCAGGAGCAAATGGTGAAACTGGGGCGCGCGACCGCACGCGCCATCGCCAAAACCGGACGCCGCGCGGTGTTGGCCGCGAGCAATACGCTCTCGCATCTCCATTTTGATCGCGAGCCGGAACTGATTGAAGATATGAACAAGGAAGTCATCTTCAATAACAACCAGTATCAGTGGGATATGCGCGTGCTGGAGCTGATGCGCAAAGGTAAGACCGAACAACTCTTGACGATCTTACCTGAGTTTATGGAAAAGACGGCGGCGGAGGTGAAATCTGGCGGACTCACGTGGATGCTGTCTGCGATGGGATTCCCCACGGCGCCAGCGCAGGTGCATGGCTACTGGACGGTGATCGGCACCGGTAACGCTGTCGTGGAATGGGATCTGACTCAGAAAGCTGCATTGTCGCAAGAGAACAAGCTATGTTGACCTACAAAGCGATGTATAAGTTCCTTAATGAAGGCGTTCATGCCGAAGTATTAGATTTCCCTGGCGCTATCACCTGCGGAA
Organism: uncultured Enterobacteriaceae bacterium; assembly: GCA_964441775.1. Taxonomy (GTDB): domain Bacteria; phylum Desulfobacterota; class Binatia; order Bin18; family Bin18; genus SYOC01. The sequence goes on along the minus strand of CAYTVL010000007.1, from coordinate 145,709 downwards.
AAACTCTGGAAGAGGCGCGTCAACTTTTGGCAAGCGCCCTGGTGGACATGGCAGAGACGAATCTGCTTCTCGGTGAGCCACTGCCGCACCCTGATCCACTGTGTACTGATCCGGAAGCTGATTTAGAAGAGCCGATCCATTTATTATTGACTGCAGCGTCACGTGTGAGCATCGTTCCTCAGGTTCCTGCTCCATGAAACGGCGTGATTTGCTCCGACACCTCAATCAACATGGCTGCCGATTCGTGCGCGAGGGTGGGGAACACTCGATTTGGGAGAATCCCAACACAAATCGTCGTACTTCCGTGCCACGTCACCGTGAGGTCCCAGATTTCACTGCGATACGGATCTGCAGACAACTCGGGATTCCTGTTCCTTCTTAATACAGAAAGACAACTACTATGTCCCAAGGTACAATCGTCGACGCCTATATCGTTCCTGGACTGCCACACCTTGTCTCAGACAAGCCGGTAGCGAGCTGGGAATCCCTCCGCAATGGCATGCGGCAGGCTGGCGAACACATCAAAAGCCTCCAGCCTGAAGTGCTAGTGCTCTACAGCACCCAGTGGATTTCCGTGCTGGGTCATTCATTCCAGACGAACCCGAATCCCAAAGGGCTGCACGTTGATGAAAACTGGTACAATCTGGGCGACTTCCCCTTTGATCTGACGGTGGATGCTGCATTAGGAACCCGTGCTGCTGAAGTGGCCGCTGCTCTAGGGCTGGCGACGAAGACGGTAAATTATCAAGGTTTCCCTCTCGATACCGGGACACTTGTCGCCCTGCGTTTCTTGAATCCCGATAACCGCATTCCTGTGGCGATTGTGTCCTGCAATATTTACGCGGGTCAAGAAGATTCTTTGACCTTAGGCAAGGCGATGCGACAAGCGATTACAGAGAGCGGGAAACGGGCCGTGGCGGTTGCGTGCTCGGGGCTGTCTTCTCGCTTCTTTACTGAGGAGATCGATCCGCAAAGTGATCGTTTCTTGCAAGCGACAGACGATGAATGGAATCGTCGTATTCTCGGGCTCGTCGAACAAGGCAAGAACGCCGAGGTGCTGGCGACCAGCGGCGAGTTTGTTCGTGCAGCCGCAGCGGACATGGGCTTCAAAGCGTTTGCCTGGCTCATGGGTGTGATGGGAACGCCAGCCACCCCGGGAAAAGTGCTGGCGTATGGCCCAGTCTGGGGAACCGGTGCAGCGGTGGTGGAGTACGCCCTATGATTCGCACGACCGTGGTTGGAAGCTGGCCGATTCCCGAAATGTATCGAGAAAGGTTGCAGCAATATCATCGAGGCGTCTTACCGGCCATGCTCATCAAGCCGACGCTGGTTGGGGCGGCGGAAATTGCCATTCGCGAGCAAAAAGCGACTGGAGTGACACAGTTCATGGGCGGGGAATTTTTCGCGGAGGTGTTTATTCAACATCTGCCTCGTCAACTCACGGGAGTGCGGCTGATCAAGCCCCAAGCGACGGAGCTGCGTGTGTATACTGACGTGGCGGAATATGAGATTGTTGACGAAATAAACGCGCCGCACGGGCTCGGCCATGTGGATGGGTTTCGGCGAGAGTCGCAAATTGATCCGATGCTGGAAAAAGTGTCCGTCCCTGGACCTCTTGAACTCGTCTCACATCTTCGGCCTGTCGAGCAGGCGTTGGCGCAACTGCCGCGTGCTGTGGATATCGTGGGTCGAGAAATTCGCACCCTTGCCGCGCTTGGGGCCAAAGAGATTCAACTAGACACGCCCTTTATTGCGATCCGTTCCGTTCTGGGCGCTCTGGCGCCGGAACAGGCGGTTGAGCTTATTGCGCCATGTTTTGCCGGCGTAGGGGCGACAAAGACCGTGCACTTCTGCTTAGGCGACCTCGGCTCTCAGTCCGCTGTGACCGTGCATAATTTGCGATCGCTGATGCCTGTGGTCCAACGATTGCGCGGGGTGGTCGATAAAGTCCACCTTGAATGTTCACATCCAGGACAGTGGGCGGACCGCGCATGTCTGCGTGATGTGCCTAAGGGCCTGGAAGTGATTGCCGGTATTGTTGATGTAAAAGGTCCAGTCGAGACGACCGATTCCATCGAAGGGCGCATAAAAGAACTTCTGCATTTTGTTGAGCCTGAACGCCTGTGGCTTGCTCCCTCCTGCGGCTTTGGTCGCCGCACGACCGAGATTGCCATAGGCAAGCTGTCCCGCATAGTAGAGGCGGCAAGGCGTGTGTGAAGGGTGTTCCGTGCCACCTCTGGTGTGAAGGGCGAGCTGAGACCTTCCTCGTTTACGCACTACGCAGCACGTTTGACGTCTGCTATGCTCCAGCATCTGGAAAGGAATTGCATTCATGAGTCGTGACCAAAATCTCGCTGTCGCTCAATCGACCACGCTGAAGCCGATCGAAGAAATCGCCGCCAAATTGTCATTGTCTACAGAATATCTTGAGCCGTATGGACGCTATAAAGCGAAAATTGCGCTTGACGCGTTGCCCTCGGGCCTGGTGCGTACTCCAGGCAAACTCATCCTTGTGTCCGCGATTAATCCCACACCTGCGGGTGAGGGAAAAACGACCACAACGGTGGGCTTAGGGCAAGCACTGGCGAAATTGGGAAAAAAGGCGATGGTGGCTGTTCGTGAACCGTCGATGGGGCCGGTGTTCGGCGTAAAAGGCGGCGGCTGTGGCGGCGGGCGTTCGCAGGTGTTGCCGATGGAGGACATCAATCTCCATTTCACTGGCGATATCCATGCCGTGACCTCCGCGCATAATTTGTTAGCCGCGATGATGGATAACGCCTTATTCCACGGTCAGGTCGACCTTGACGTGCGGCAAATTCGTTGGCGACGGGTGATGGATATGAACGATCGGGCGTTGCGTCAGCTCGTCGTTGGCCTCGGCGGACGACTGATGGGCGTGCCCCGCGAAGACGGGTTCGATATCACGGCGGCGTCTGAAGTCATGGCGATTCTCTGCTTGACCACCGGACCAGCGGATTTGATTGAACGACTCTCGCGCATCGTCTTGGGCTTTTCGAGCAAAGGAAAAGCCGTCACTGCCAGTGAGGTACAAGCCTCGGATGCGATGGCGATCGTGTTAAAAGACGCGCTCAAGCCGAACCTGGTGCAGACGGTGGAGGGAGTGCCTGCGTTTGTGCATGGCGGTCCTTTCGGCAATATCGCACATGGCTGCAACAGCATTCTGGCCACGCGGTTGGCGCTGAATTACGCGGACTATGTCGTCACCGAAGCGGGGTTCGGGTTTGATCTTGGCGGGGAAAAATTTCTCGACATTAAGTGTCGCGCCGCTGGGCTGTGGCCGTCGGCTGTGGTCGTAGTGGCGACCGTGAAGGCGCTGAAAATGCACGGCGGAGCCGCGCTTAACGAAATCAACAAGCCAGACCTCAAAGCGTTGAAACTCGGTATGAGCAATCTGGCAAAGCATTCCGAGAGTATTCACGAGTATGGTCTGCAACCAGTTGTCGCGATTAACAAGTTTGGCGCGGATACCGAAGAAGAACTGCACCTAGTCGTCGAAGAATGTCGGAACTTAGGGTTAGAGGCGAAGATTACTGACGTGTTTGGGCTTGGCGGCGAGGGCGGCCTACCGCTGGCTGAGGCAGTAGTCGCTGTTTGTGACAAAGCGAAGGCGGCGCCGAAATTTCTCTATCCTTTAGAAGCCTCAATCGAAGACAAAATCCGCACGATCGCGCAAAAAATTTATGGGGCTGCGGATGTCGCCCTGCTGGGGCGCGCCCGCACGGACCTCGAACGTATTAATGCATTAGGCTACAGCAACGTGCCCGTTTGCATGGCGAAGACGCAGATGTCGCTTTCGGACGATCCAAAGTTGTATGGCCGTCCGAGAAACTTCACGCTCACCGTGCGTGAGATCCGCTTGTCCGCCGGGGCCGGGTTCTGTGTCCCGCTGACTGGAGAAATGTTGACTATGCCTGGGCTAGCGGCAAAACCTGCGGCAATTGGGATGAAGATGGACGCGAGCGGGAAGATTTCGGGGATGTTTTGAAAATAGTAGTCAATAGACAGCATTCAGCATCAAGGAAGAAACGGAGACCCGGAGACGGGGAGATCCGGAGACGAGGCTTTCTTCCTCACCGTTTCTCCGATTCGCCGATTCCCCGGTTCTTCTTGAATTTACTGTCTACTTCGTTGCATCAGTTCCGCGTAACAATAAATCAACGCCAGCCCGCGATAGGGGCGCCAGCGCTCGGCGAACGCGCGCATATCGGCTTCGGTGGCTTTTTCGGCTTTACCGAGTAGCCCTTGTGCTACGTATTTCACCACACCGAGATCACCTGCTGGGAAAGCATCAGGTCGTGCGAGCCCACGCAATAGCGCAATCTCGGCGCTCCAGCGGCCAATGCCTTTGAGTTGAATTAAGCGCTCGACGACCTCTTCGTCTTGCAGAGTGGCGAGGGCTTCTTCTTGTAATGAGCCTGAAGCGAACGCTTCGCCGAGTCGGACAAGGGTTGTGGCTTTGGCCCCGCTCAAGCGGAACCGTCTCATGTCGTCGGCGGTTTCCGCAGCGAACCGTTCCGGTCGTGGAAACGCGTAATAGGTGTCGCCATCGTGCCGCCACTGTTCACCAAAGGTTTCGACCAGTTCTCTTTTAATCGAGTAAGCAAAAGAGAGGTTCACTTGTTGTGAAAGCACAGCCATGACCAGCGATTCAAAGAGCGTGGGGCTGGCTGGCAATTTGAGGCCACGGAAACGCGGCGTGATCGGCCCCAATAATTCATCGGTGCGCGTGAGCCGATAGAACGGTTTCAAGTCGAGGTCTGTACAGAGAATGTGGCGCAACTGAACTGCGAACTCTGGGCGATCAAGATCAATCTTATGCGGCCCTTGCAATTCCACTTGTAGCTGTGGTTTTGCCGCCGTACCCACGTCCGTTACTGTTGCCAGGGCAAACTGCCCGTCAGCGGAAAGCAATCGTTGATATTGTTTCGGCTGGACTCGATCAACAATCTCATCTTTGAAACGTGCGAAACGAATCGCCGTGAGATCGAGAGAGTAGGGGGGAATGGGTGTCAGAGTAAAATGGTGAATTGGCATAGGCATCAGCCATCGGGGATCGGGGATCAGAAAACAGCGAAGGACCGTCGCATGAAATGCTTTTCCCGGTCCCTAATGCTTGACCCCTGTTCCCTATTTAGATCACTTCCGCCTCTTTCAAGCGCCCTACTTCGTCCCACGAGTAGCCAAGTAACTCGGTCAGAAGCAGCTCGGTATGTTCGCCAAACTCCGGCGCTGCTCCGTGCGGGTCGGCAGGAGTCTCGCTGAGTCGCACTGGAAAGCCCACGAGTTTGGTTTTGCCGACCCGAGGATGATCGTAGTCTACAATGTATTCATTTACGAGCATCTGTTCGTCGCGCATGAGGTCGTCGATCGAATTGACGACCGTGTAGATAAAGTCTCCACCTGCTTTGAAGGCTTTCATCCAATGGTCACGCGGCTTTGAGGCGAAGACTTTGTCCAACAGAGGAATCATCTCGGCAGCGTTTTCTGCCCGTTTATTCATGGTGTCGAAGCGCGGGTCTTTTTCGATTTGCGCAATGCCGAGCACTTTGCAGAAGTCCGGCCAGTAGCGGTCTTGTTGCGGCATGGCCAGGCAGATCCACTTCCCATCGGCGCACTTGTAATGATTCCAGAGGGGACTCGGCGCCGCCACGCGCGGTAGACGTTTGAACTCTTTTCCCAACATGGCTTTACACGCAACATTCAGTCCTTGCAGGGCCGTCATACTGCCGAGATGCGAGCTATCAACCTGTTGCCCCACGCCATATTTATCACGGGCAATCAGAGCGGCGAGGATGCCGTACGACATCATGATCGCGCCCATCTGGTCGGCGATGCCGCCGGCGATGCTGAGGGGGTCCATATCCGGCTCGCCTGCTGCGGTCATGATGCCTGAGCGAGCGAGCCCCATGTAATCGAACGAGGGCTCGGCGGAATCGGGGCCAAACGGACCATAGCCGGTGGCGCTGGCGTAGATCAGTTTCGGGTTGTATTTCTTCAGCGCTTCGTAACCGATGCCGAGTTTATCCGCCACGCCTTTGCGGAAATTTTGGACAAAGACGTCGGATTTCTCGACGAGCTTATAAATGATCTCGCGCGCTTCCGGTTTTTTCAAATTGAGCGTCAGGCTTTTTTTGTGACGATTATTGGCTTCAAAGTAAAAATTGGGACCGCTGCTGGCCCCGATCATCGCTCCGGCTACGCTCATGACTCCGCGCCCTGGGTCCCCACCCACGCGCTCTTCCAGCTTAATGACTTCAGCGCCCAAATCCGCGAGCATCATGGTCGACACGGGCCCTTGTTGCCAGATCGTCCAGTCGAGTACGCGAATGCCGTCTAATGGTCGTTTCATAGTCGTTTCCCTCCTTTTGTTTCGGAGCTAAATCACCTCTTGCTCTTTTAGTCGCCCAATGTCTTCCCACGAATATCCCAGCAACTCGATGAGAACCTGCTCCGTATGTTCGCCAAATTCCGGCGCGACGCCGCGTGCGTCGCCCGGCGTCTTGCTGAAACGCACGGGCACGCCGACCACTTTTGTCGGCCCCCACGCGGGATGGTCGTAATCCACGATGTAGTCGTTCGCAAGCATTTGCGGATCGTCCGGGAGATCCTCAATCGAATTGACAAGGGTGTAAATGAAGTCGCCGCCATGTTTGAGGGCGGACATCCATTCGTCGCGCGACTTTGAGGCGAATGCCTGGTCGATGACCTTGATAATCTCTTCGCTATTCTTTGCACGAATGCCCATCGTGGCGAATTTGGGATCTTGCTCTAAGTGTTGGATACCAAGCGTCTTGCAGAAGTCGGCCCAATAGCGATCGGCCTGAATCATCGCCAAGCAAAGCCACTTGCCATCCCCGCATTTGTAGTGGTTCCACAGCGGGTTCGGCGCTTTCGTGCGATAAGAGCGACGGAAGCCTTTTCCTAACGTCAGGCGGCTGGCGAGATTGAGACCCTGCAGCGCCATCATGCTACCGAGGTGCGAGCCGTCCACTTCTTGCCCGACGCCGTACCGCTCGCGCGCCAACAGCGCCGTAATGACGCCATAGGCGAGCATGATGGCGCCCATCTGATCAGCAATGCCGCCCGTGATGCTGAGCGGTTCCATGTCGGGTTCGCCAACTGCGTTCATAATGCCGGAGCGGGCGAGGCCCATATAGTCGAACGACGGCTCGCCGGAGTCTGGTCCATCCGGGCCATAGCCGGTGGCGCTGGCGTAAATGAGTTTCGGGTTGTGGAGCGAGAGCGTCTGGTAATCGAGCCCCAAGCGACCGGCGACGCCTTTGCGGAAATTTTGCACGAACACGTCAGACTGTTCGATCAGTTTGTAGACAATCTCTTGACCTGCGGGCTTTTTGAGATCGAGCGTGATGCTCTTTTTGTGACGGTTGTTGGTCTCGAAATAATAATTGCGATTGCCCGCCGCGCCCGTGGCGGCGCCGCCGATACTCATGATGCCGCGACCGGGATCACCACCGACCCGATCTTCAATCTTAATGACCTCGGCCCCGAGATCGCCAAGCATCATGGTGGATACTGGCCCCTGTTGCCAGATCGTCCAGTCAAGAACACGAATTCCTTCGAGAGGCTTTGGCATGATTCCCCTCCTGCCATTTGTATATAAAGCTGGAGCGGACTTTAGCACAGACGGAGAGGAGAGCAAAGGAAAGAATGAACAACGCGAAAGATGAGAGTACCAGATGCGACTCGCAGCCCACAGCACTCCAACGATCGTTCCTAGAATGATGACTGCACCGATGATGGCGAAGATATCATAAATCATGGCTCTGCTTAACTAGAAGACTCGTTCAGATTTTGCCGCTTTTGTCGAGCTCGGCAATTTGTAGTCAGCGAGAGCGTGAGGGGGGCCGAGGTTCCCTGATCCCAAACTATAAAACGCCAACGATAGTCCCAAGAATTACGACTGCACCCAGTATTGCAATAACGTCATAGATCATGGCTGCTGTTCCTCAAGTTGAATGAGAAGTCGATGTATTCTTTTCGTTAAGAACCATATCACTCACCCGCCAGTGTAAACAGATGATGTCGATCCCACAGCGTGAGATGACGTTCTTTGGCGAAGGCGAGCGCGGCAGCGGTGAAGCCGCTCGGGCAAACGAGCACGCCGCGTGTGCCCGATAAATCTTGCGGTAAGGCGCCGTTGAAGGCGCGGGTGATCTCCACCCCCACGGGCGACGCATGATTTTTACACTGAACGTACAATGTCATCTCCACGCCGACCTCATCGGTCCGCCGTGCGATCACGTCGATGCCACGATCCCGTGTGAGCGGGGTGGTCTCTACGCGCCAGCCTTTGCGTTCCAGCAGTCGTTTCACATACTGTTCAAACTCAACTCCGCTGAGTTCGGCGTAGTTCACTGGCGGCTCTAGGCTCCGTCGTGCGGTTTTGATTGGGGCTGGCGGCGTGAGACCAAACAAGCCGAAGAGTTCTTCCATCGTCAGCTTCGACTGGAGATCGATAGAGACATCGTCAATTAGTTCATCAAAGAGCGCTTGCTTTTCTTGTAACACCCGTTCGATGCGTTCCTCGATCGTGTCTTCACAGGTGTAAATGTAGACATTGGACGGAAAGACTTGACCGAAGCGATGGCTGCGATCTTCTGCCTGGGCGCCGATCGCCGGGTTCCACCAGCGGTCGAAGTGAAACACGTACGACGCCTCTTGCAAGTTCAAGCCTTGTCCACCAGCGCGCAGCGAGAGCACCAGCCCTTTATGCGCAGGGTTCTGTTTGAAAGTGCTGATCACGCTCTCTTTCTGTTGGGCAGAGAGATCGCCCGTGTACAAAAGTGGACGAAACGCGGCGAGCCCCGCGACAATCGCCCGCCCGCCGTAGCGCTCGTCGGCAAACTGCGAAAAGATCAGCGCGCGGTGATCTTCTGCGGACAAGACTCGTAGTCGTTCACGAATGTCATCCAGTTTAGCGGACCGTCCAGTTCTTGGACAGAAGTTGCAAATCTGTTTGAGACGCGTAACCAGCTCCAAGACGTTTTCCAGACGCACGTCCTCGCCTTTCTCGCGCAGCTGGTAGACGCCTTCTCGCTCCGTACGATCGTAGCTCTCACGTTGCGCGCCTTCCAGTTTGAGGGCGATGCGGCTGATGATTTTCGGTGGAAGCTGCGGTAACACGTCGGATTTCTTACGTCGTAATTGCACGAGTTTTTGTCGTTCGCGCAATTCGGGGCCGGGCGTCAAGCGACGGGGGGTGGCGCCTCCTTCGAGCGGCGTGACAAATTCCAGCAGCGATGCGAGTTCATCTTCGCTATTTTCCAAGGGTGTCCCGGTCAGCGCCCAGGCGCGGCGACGAGCAAGTCGTTTACATTTGTTGCTGATTTCTGCGTCGCGATTTTTGATGGTCTGCGCTTCGTCGAGAATCACCACGTCCCACACCCGACGGCGCGGCGGCGAATGAGGATTGTTGGTAAAGTCTGCGCGGAAAGTCTCATAGCTAATCAAGTAGACGTGGGCTGCGGTGGACCACTGCCAGGCTCGCTCAACCGATGGGCCGCGAATCGTGGAGGTGCGCAGCTCCGGCGCCCAACGTTGCAATTCTTTGCGCCATTGGTTGATGAGACCCGCCCGCACAATGATCAACGCCGTCTCAATCTGATGTTGCAAGACAAGCAAGCGTAGCGCGGCGATCGTTTGGATCGTCTTTCCCAAGCCCATGTCATCAGCGAGTAAGAGCGCGTCATGCGACATCAACGCGTAAACGCCTTCCATCTGATAGGGAAACAGTGCCTCGGGCCACTCCAGAGGGCCATGGTGAGCGAGCAGCAAGTCTGTGGGCGGTTGCATGAGATAGGCGAGACGCTTCCATAATGGCGGCTGTGGCGTTGTAGGTTGGCGCGGTCGATCGAGGAAGCGGGGATCGGGTTCTGTTGGCGGTGGGAACGTGAGCCGAGGGGACGGCTCTTTGTTTAGCAACACACCAAAGAGCGTGACGCTGCCGTTTTCGGCTTGGGCAGACGGAAGCAAATTGCTGGTGAGATTCTGCGCCTGCCCCAGCGTCGTGACACAGTCAATATGTTGAGGCGTAGAGAGCACCGGCTCGTCCGGCCGAGCTTCCCACCAGCTGGGACGCTCCTCGGTGCTCATGACTCTGGCTCTCTTTTATCCTGATACACCTCCTGCAACCCCAAAGAAGCGCGCTCAAAGGGTTCCAAGAGCAGGCCACGGGCCGCAAGGAGGTGGAGCAACCGCAGCTCAAGGGAATCTTCCGCCGCTTTACCGGGAAACCAAAACACCTGCAGCGGTTCGGCAGCGGCGACGGTCTCTGGAGTCTCGGCGGCAGCAGGGGCGGCGAAGTCGCTCGTGGAAGCAAGACGACAGACTGGAATAGACACTTGAATATCCTGACAAAAAAGCTCGCTGCCAACTTCATTGGCGAGGCACAGCAGCAGGCGCGGCGTGCGTGGACACAGGGAAAAGAGGGACGCGGTCAATTTCCTGGCGGCGTGTCGGCGCAGATCTTCTTTGCGCCATAAAAAAGTTTGTGGGGTGTCAATGCGATTATAAGTAAACTCAATGGGCTCACCGCGCGCATTGATCAGAAACAACGCGCCCAGATACCCTGAGCCGTCAGCCAGGGGTTCGATCTTGAGATAGGCGACCGTGCCGAATTCATCGAGGTCGTCCGCGTCACGATAAGAGATGGGCATTGGTTCCGTCCCCCTGTCTTGAGGTCCGCGTCACTTGATCGAAGGCTCTCGACGCTAAGGTCAAAGCCTCCTACACTGCGGCAACAGGAAGGCGGTAGCCTTCAGCGACGCGTTCGACCGTATACCCAGAGGCTAGGAGGCTCAACGCATGACGCACGTCAATCCTCGTATATTTGAACGTAGGCCGCCCTCCGCAAACTCCAGGCGCCACTACAACGTCCTTGCCTAGAGGGTAGTAGTCATACGGCTCGCCTCCGACAATTTCATGCACAAGTTGTTTTCTCGTTTTCATCATGGCCAAGGATTCCTTTTACTCCGTCCCTCTTTCTGGTGGTTCTTCAGCCGCAGTCTCCAAGGCGGTTTCTTCGCTGTAGTTTTGTGTCAGCGCTGTTTGTTCCAGCTCGACGGTGTAGCTAGGATCAAGACGTTTCAGATCCCATTCGGTGATCCAGCGCTTCACGTATTCGCGCATGCTCGTCATACCCGAGCGCTCGACCGTGAGGGCAGGCGGCTGCCAACCGTACGCCTCCGCGTGGATCGCGCGGACCTTCTCGCACGTTCGCTGAATCGTCTGCTCGTTGGGTGCTTGCAGACGCACTTTCTCCCGTTGGATCATCCGCATGGCGCGCTCCGTTTGTTTGGCCATGTCTTCCATAGACTTCGCGCGCAGCTTGCTAGGGATGATTTCCAGGTCATTCTTTTCTTCGATGACGTAACTCTCAAAATTCGACATAACGGCGAACACGGTGAACAGCCCTGGCGACTGCTGATTCGGCAACTTGCCCATCCACCGCAGCATGTCGGCGTAAGATTTTGCGCGCTGCAACCACGAATACCGACCAATGAGTTCAACTTCGTCAACCAGCAACACCCAGCCGGCAGAGCCCGCCGTCGTGATCAATCGTGACGCGAACTGAAAGCGTTGCAGCGCCAGGTCTCTCGGGGTGATCTTCTCGATAGTATAGGTTGCTCGTTCTCCGCACGACTTGAGCAGCTTGCGGATCTCACCTGCATCCAGCGGGTCGCCGGACCAGAACGAGATGAGACGATCGCGCGTTTCGATATCCATACCCAGACGTTTGAAGAGGAACAGCGTGGCGGCGAACCGTGAGTTGAGGCCAGCGCTCGGACTATGCACCCAGGCGCTCAGTTCCGTGTAGGCGTCGCTGCGTGGATCGAGTTGCGCGGCGACTTCGGGCAGCGCCGCGCCCCGCCGCCCTGGCGCTATCGCCGTGCGAATGGCGGCGCGGTAGAACTTGGTGGGATCATACAGCGGCGTTTCCTTACTGATGATCACCTTGCTGCACACAAACCGTTCCGCCAGCGCTACTTGCTGGAAGTACTCGAGGAGATGCGACTTGCCTGCGCCAAAATCTCCGGCAATCAGCAGACCGTTTGCCTGTTTGCCTTGCCGGACTTGTTCTTTGGCCTCTTGGAGCTGCGCCCGAAACCGTTCTTCAATAGCGGGCTGTTCGCACCCCAGCGCGAGCACGGCGTCACGGTTAGGAACGCCGGCGCGTAACGCCTCGATGGCGCGGCGTGAAACGACGGATGCACTGCTCTCGCTCATGCTGCGGGCTCCTGTGTCGAAGTAGCTCCAGGCTCTGTGTGAGAAGAGAGGCGTATTAACGTGGAAAAAGGGTTGACGCGTTGTTTGTCGCGCACCTCGTCCCAAATGCGCATCCGCAGGGCGTCATAACTGTAGACGCCACGTCGCTCGTCCGGATGGAGAAACGCCGGGGGAGCGATGACGACCATGAAGAAAAATTCCAGCTCGTCGGTGGCGTCGATACACTGCCGCAGGACTTCGTAGATGTCGAGCGTCATCGCGAGCGTGTAGTAGCGGCTCTCATCTTGTTGTTCTTTGGGCTTGGGTCGTTGCACAAGGCACCGAGAAATGTCGAGCCCCAACACGAGCCCGCTTTTTCCGGCGAGGTGGAGCCAGTACGAGAGTGACGAGAGCAAATGCCGCGCATTATCTCGGGCAATCTTTTGAAAGATCAGCGCTGGCTTGAGTTCTGTCAGGCGACGCAATCTGCCGCACAGCCATTCCTTAATGACCTCGGCGGGAACGGGGCTCATGCTGTCATCCCCGAGGTGCGACTGACAGAGGCGGACCATCGCCAGGCGGAACTCCTGACTCATCTGGTAATCATGAATGAGGCGCTTCTCCGGCAGCGTGTGGAGTTCCTGACGCAGCAATCGTTCTTCACGGCCATTGAGGCTGGCTAGCCGTTGCGGAGTAAATTCAAACCGATCAGCGGGCAGCGTCAAGCCTTGTTCCGTGAGCAGGTGTGAGACAAACGCGAACGACAATTCATCCCAATCGATCTGCTGGGCGATTTCGTGGAATACATGATCGATCATGTGCGCACGCGTCGTCGCAGCGTCCACCCAAGCAAATTGATAGCCCTCAGCTTCGGCGATGCTGCGGAGTCCTTGTCGCAAGCCGCCGTGATTGATCTCCTCCGTTGGGACGATGAACTTCACGGATGCGCCTCCGCCGCGGATAAAACTTTGTAGATATTCTCGCCGGGCCATGTCCAGCCATTCCGCTGGGCGCAGGTACGTTGCACTCATAGTCTCACCTTTTCGCTACACCGCTGTAAACGAAATCCCGTAATACGCTTTCGCCTGCCCGTCTTTTGTCACAATCGGAATGACTTTACTAGGAGCCTCGTTGCCTCTGGCGGCGTGGAAACTAATGGTCGCACCGCTCCGTGCTGTGGCGACGCCACTTTGATCAAGTAGATACAGATCACGAGCGAATTCCTGGCGTGAGTATTCCTTTGCTTGTCCAGGAAGGAGGGTGAATAAGTTGTAAATTTCCACCAACGGCACGACAGCGCTCGTGCCGCGCCGGTCCTTATCACGGGTCTTTACCGCCGTGGCATAGGCATCGTAGAGCGATTCCAGAAACGCTTCTGACTTAAAACGTACTGGCCGGTTCTGTAGCTCTTGCAGATGGCGCACGAGCACGGACGGACGCAACCGTCGTTCCCTGGCTTTATCGATGATTATGGCTCGATCATTAGCCAGTACGCGAATAAGCGTCGGATAACAGTAGAGTCGGTCATCCCGCTCATAGATGTTCACGCCGGCCTGTTGAGCCGTCGCTAACAACTCGGCGACGAAAGCGCCATTAGCGAAGTAGTCGTCTTCATCGAAGCTCCACGCAGTTTTGGCGTTGGTGAATTGCTGTTGCAAGTCCGCGATGGCCTGTCCGGAAGCATCGATCAACTTTTGAAATTCGCGTAAATTTCCGGCCTGCGTCGCCGCGCGAAACTTCTTGAGCGTTCGGAGCGCAGTTGTGGCGGCCCTACAGGCGGCGTCAGCTTCTGTTTCAATTTGAACGAGCGCTTGTTCGAGATTGGCCTGATCATTCAGTTTCATTGATTCCCCTGTTTCCCGTCAACCCTATGACGTTCTTTCCTCTTCGTCCAGCAGTAGACCCGTCCCTGCACTTGCTTGCGTCGAGAAAGCCGGTTAAGCCCAACGAGGATGAAAATCTCTTCGGTCGAATTTGCTGGCGCGGCGGCGAAGCCGGGCGCGTATCCACAATTGCCTTATCCTGAAATTGCCTTTGCGGGGCGCTCGAATGTCGGCAAGTCGTCGCTGATCAATCGTCTGCTGGAGCGTAAGATCGCGCGTACCAGCTCGACACCGGGCCGTACACAACAACTCAATTTTTTTACCATCAATCAACAACTCACCTTTGTGGACTTGCCGGGCTATGGGTACGCGCGGGTGTCCAAACAAGAGCGACAGCAGTGGCAACGGCTTATTGAGGACTATCTTATCTCAGCACGAAACTTGCGTGCGGTGGTGATTATTGTTGATATTCGTCGTGGCCCGGAAGAGGAAGAAGCCGCACTGTGTGATTTCCTGACGCATCATCAGCGTTCGTTCGTGCTCGTGGCCACCAAGTGCGATAAGCTCAAACGCGGTCAGATCGAGCAGCAGCGCAAAGCGATTGCCGCTCGTCTCGGCAGTATTCCTCCGCTCCTCTTTTCTGCGGAAAGCGGCATGGGTAAGGAAGACTTATGGAAAATGCTGCTGCAACTGACCAATGATGAGACTGCCCATGCCTGAAGTTTCGGTCATCATTCCGACCTACAACCGCCGTGATTTGCTTCGTGAAGCCATTGCCTCGGTGCTCGCACAAACGTATCAGGAATTTGAACTGATTGTGGTTGACGACGGATCGACTGACGATACGCGGGAGATCGTGCGGGAATTTCCTCAGGCGCGCTACGTGTTCCAAGCTAATCGCGGCGTGTCTGCCGCGCGAAATCATGGTGTGGCGCTGAGTCGTGGTCGATTCCTGGCCTTCCTCGACTCTGACGATGTATGGCAACCGCGCAAGTTGGAAACACAGGTGGGATTTTTTGCAACTCATCCCGAGGCGCATATTTGTCAGACGGAAGAAGTGTGGTTACGCAACGGCGTGCGCGTAAATCCCCAGAATAAACACCGCAAACCTAGAGGTGATATTTTTGCGCAGAGTCTGCACTTATGTCTCGTGAGTCCGTCCGCGGTGATGCTACGCCGGGAATTGTTCGAGCGGACGTGTGGGTTCGATGAGAGTCTCCCGGCATGTGAAGATTACGACTTGTGGCTGCGTATCGCCGTGACGGAACCTGTCTTTCTTATTGACACACCGTTGGTGCTCAGGCGAGGCGGACATGCCGACCAACTGTCGCGCCGCTTCTGGGGGATGGATCGCTTCCGGGTGCGAGCGCTGTGTAAGCTGCTGGACTCTGGCGTGCTTTCCGCAATGCAACGCGAACAAGTCCAAGAAGTGTTGCGTGCGAAGTGTCAAATCTTGGCGCAAGGGGTGCAGAAGCGTGGGAAGGATGGGCAGGAGTATTTGCAATTGGCGGCGGTATATACGGGACAAGACGTAGAGTGCGCTTGCGCACCGAAGAATGATGAACGATGAATGATGAACGAGAAAGCATCTTTGATAAAATAACCTCCTATGCCCAGCAAAAACGCCTGAGCCCACAGACCCTCGCGCGCTGGCAGGCTTGGTCCGAAGCGGACCAAGCCTCACTGTGGGAAGTCGTGCAAGAGCTACAGCTCGGCGAGAATCACCTGCGGGATTTTGTAGACTGGTACGAAGAAATTGTTTTACGGGATGGTGGGACAGTTGCTGATTTGCTCTCAAAGCCGGAATTCCGTCAGCCTCTTAACGCAAACCTTGGGCGGAACGAGAAACTCAAAGCTGTCAAAGAAGCGCTGCGCAGAGTCCGGTATCCGCGCCTGTCGCGTTTGGAGGATGATTTGCGCGCGGCCGTCAAGGCGCTAGACCTGGGCAGCCGAGTACAGGTATCATTCCCGCCATCGCTTGAAGGGGATGAGATGACGGTGTCGATCACTGCCCGTAATGCGAAAGAATTGCAAGACAGTGTTGAGCGGTTGCGCGAGCGATTGGACGATGGCGCGCTGCAACGATTGTTTGTGTTGCGGGACCAGGTTTGAAATGTTCAGGCCTGGTTTCGAATTGAATATCTATGAAACTCTATCAACCTGAAGAAATTTTGATCGAATGCGGTGAGGAGCATTCGCCTGTTGTCCAGCGAACGTTGGCTCGTACGCCAGAGGCGTCCGTCCGTATCGTTAAGCCGGGATGGGAACGAGAGCTGCGTCCGCAGGTAGACGATCCCTTTGGGGTTGGGAAGCGCCGTTTGCTCTTCACGCGTCAACGGTCTACCTTCTTAGAGCATTGCCCCGCCGGCACGCCGGGGCTGGTGTGCTGTAACTATCTGGTGGTGAGTTTGATCTCCAATTGTCCGATGGATTGCAGCTACTGTTTTCTACAAGAATACTTGGCCAATAATCCGACGCTCAAAGTATTCACGAATGTTGAAGACCTGCTCGGCGAAGTGGCGAAAGCGATTGATCGTCAACCCTGGCGACAGTTCCGCATCGGCACTGGAGAGTTGTCCGATAGTTTGGCGCTTGATCATTTGCTTGGGTTTACCTCGGATCTTGTGCCGTTTTTTGCTCAACGAAAAAATGCCTTGCTGGAGTTGAAAACGAAGAGCGATTGTATCGAGGGGCTGCTTGCTCTGGACCCGAAGGAGCGTGTGGTGGTGTCCTGGTCCCTGACACCGCCGGAAATTGCTGACACGGAAGAACGTGGGACAGCCTCGTTTGCGGAACGTTTGGCTGCGGCGGTCCGCGCGCAAGAAGCGGGCTACAAGTTGGGATTCCATTTCGATCCCCTCATTGAGTACCCCAACTGGGAAGAGGGGTATCGTGAGTTGATTGCCGGTGTATTTGCGGCTGTTGATCCACGTCGTCTGGCTTGGGTCAGTTTAGGGAGTCTTCGTCTCACCCCCGCGTTGCGGGCGACTGTTCGTCGTCGCTTTCCGCATACCCGCGTGTTATCCGGCGAACAGGTCCTCTGTGGAGATGGTAAGTGGCGCACCTTTCAGGCGCTGCGCGTGAAAATGTATCGCACGGTGGCGGCATGGCTCAAGGAAGCTGCGCCTCATGTGCCCCGCTACATGTGTATGGAAACCGCACCGGTGTGGGAAAAGGTGTTTGGCCATGTTCCGTCGTGCGATAAAGACGTGGCGCGAACGCTGATACAGCCAAATCTCTCAGCGTAAAACGGAAGATAGAAAACGGGAGATGAGGGAAGCGTGTTGCTCAATAACGCGCAACGTTTTACATTGTCGTCAGACCAATGCGCTTTTTCTCTCGCTTTTCTGCTGAGCTCGATCCCCAAGTCATTGTGATTTCCCTCATGACGCTTGTCATCATGATGGGGTCAAGCGTTATTTCTCCAGTGCTGCCATTATTGGCGCAAGAGTTTGGCGTATCATACGCCGGCGCGGGCGCTCTGGTCTCGGCCTTTGCGCTGGGGCGGATTCCCTTTGACTTCATTGGCGGCGCTTTGGTTGATCGTGTCAGTCCACGCTTTATTGCGAGTGGCGGCGCGGCCGTTGTGATGCTCTCGGCGCTGCTCTCGGTGTGGGCGCCCAATTTTCACGTGCTCTTATGGTGCCGACTCATCGGCGGTGTGGGTTCGGCTTTATTTGTGATTACGGCGATGGCGTTGCTTGCCCACACCGTCTCTCCACGGCGCATGGGGCAGGCAATGGGATTTTACCAGAGCCTGCTGTTGCTGGGGGTTTCCTTTGGTCCCACGGTGGGCGGATTCTCCGCGACTCTCTTTCACAGTTTGCGTGCACCGTTTTGGGCGATGGTGGTCTTGTCGTTTGCGGTGACGGTGATGTGTTTTCGTTGGGTCACTGAGTTACCCTCTTCCTCTCACAGATTGCAGGCCACCGAGACCCGGCCAGAGGAGACGACGCGCATAGTGCTGATAACGTTGCTGCGGGATACGACCTTTCGCTTTGTGTGTATCCTGACGTTTCTCCTCTTTGGCGTGCGCTCGGGCATGATGCAAAACATGATGCCGCTTTTTGCCCAGGAGAAGTTGGGGCTCAGCGAGACGGGCATTGGCGTCATCCAATCGCTGTGTTCGCTCGGCAATTTTTGTGTGCTGTGGCATGCTGGACGTTTGCTTGATCGAGCTGGACGCCGAAGTGTGACCCTTGCAGGTTTATGGACGACAGCGTTCGTAGTCTTGGCGTTTACTTTAGTGACAAATCCTGTAGCGCTCGCCGGGGCGAGCGTGGCGTTTGGCGTGGTGGCTGGCTATCTAGGGCCTGCGCCAGCGGCCATGATCGCCGATATTGCGCCGAAGGGATCGACCGGGGCCGTGATGGGATTCTACCGCATGTGTGGTGATATCGGCCTTTTGTTGGGGCCGATTTCTTTTGGTTGGACGGCTGAGCGCTTCGGGTTTACCTCAGCCTTTGCCGCAGCGGCTGGGGCGGCGGCGCTCGTGGCGCTGCTCGGCATTGGCTCTCGTGAAACACTTCAGCTCCAAGAAACGAAGCTGACGCCAGCGGCGCCCGAAGAAAAATTGGCTTCGGCTGCGGATTAGCGGCTAATAGGAGATGAGGCTATGGACTCCAAGCTGGCGGAAGCGTTGAGTGCGATTACGACTGGCATTTATGTCCTTACCGTGAGTGAAGGCTCGATTCGGCATGGCATGTCTTCGTCATGGGTGACACAAGTGTCCGGCGATCCGCCGTTGATCATGGCGGCGGTGGATAACCGACACCTCAGTCACGGGATGCTTAAACGTCAAGGTGTTTTTGCCCTGAACGTCGTTGGTAGTCGAGGGAAAGCGTTAGAGGATTATTTCTTCTCGGCGGCTGCGCGAAAGCCAGATAATCTCGACGCATTCGCGTATGAACTCGGCGCAACCGGGGCGCCGCTGCTGAATATGGCGATGGCCGTGTTGGAATGTCGCGTGGTGGGAAGCTATCCGGCTGGCGATCATGCGCTCTTTGTCGCCTCGGTGCTGCACGCAGAAGTGCGAGGGCAAGATCGCCCGATTACCTCCCTTGATCTCCCCTATGTGTACGTGGGGACGATTATTCAGCGTCATTGACACAGCGGCAATGGCTCTGTTAGCAGTCTGAAGACGCTCAGTGGAACTGGGATTGGAGGATATATGGCTATTGATGGGCGCGAGCTGCGCAACGTCATGGGAAACTTCGCCACCGGCGTGACGATTATTACGACGAAGGACTCCAACGGGAAGCCCTTTGGACTGACAGCGAATGCCTTCAGCTCGTTATCCCTCGATCCTCCTCTGTTACTGATTTGCGTCGATAGGAAAGTCGATTGTTACGCCTGCTTTGAAGAATCTAAAGTCTTCGCCGTCAACTTCTTGAGCGAAGGACAGGATCAGCTTTCCACCCGCTTCGCTACCAAAGGCATCGAAAAATTTGAGGGGGTTCCATACAAACTTGGTGAGCTAGGTGTAGCGCTGCTTGATGACGCCCTCGCGCATATCGAATGTACACTCGCGAGCGCCTACGAGGGTGGGGATCACACGATCTACCTCGGGGAGATTCAGAACGCGACGGTATTAAGCGATCGTCCGTTGCTGTTCTTTCGGGGAAAGTATTTCAAGCTGCCACAGTAAAATATGATTCGTAGCTCCGAGATCAACCAAACAGAATCGGAGAAACGAAGAGAGGTTTTCCTCACCGATTCCCCGGTTTAGCGATTCTGCATCAGAGTACCTTTTTTCCTTTTACCTTCCCATTCGCGTCAAGCTCATACACAATCGGTACGCCGGTGCCAAGGTTGAGTTCCAGCACCTGTTCTCTGGTGAGCTGGTCGAGGTGCATAACCAGCGAGCGTAGGCTGTTGCCATGCGCGGCTACGAGCACGCGCTTACCGGCTGTGACTTCAGGAAAGATTTTTGCCTCATAATAAGGAAGAGTACGAGCGGCGGTATCCTTAAGGCTTTCGCCGCCTGGAGGGGCGATATCATAACTCCGGCGCCAGATATGCACTTGCTCGTCGCCAAACTTCTTAGCGGTCTCCGCCTTGTTTAATCCTTGTAGGTCTCCGTAGTGCCGCTCGTTCAACGCCTGATCTCTTTCAACTGGAACGCCGTGCTGGCCAAGGACGTCAAACACGATCTCCATCGTGCGAATCGCGCGTTGCAGAACCGAAGTGAACGCAAGGTCAAACGTGATGCCCAAGGCTTTCAACTTTTCCCCAGCTTGCCGAGCCTCCTCTTCTCCTTTGGGTGAGAGCGGCACGTCGATCCACCCAGTAAAGCGGTTTTCCAGATTCCATTGTGATTCGCCGTGGCGCAGCAACACCAATTGTCCCATATTCCCTCCTGCTTATGCGTAGCCATCTTCGCGACTGCTCGGAGCCGTCACTTTAGATTCTTCATCATTCCAAGCCAAGCGCGGCAGGAGGGCGGCAAGTGTTCCCAGAGATTTTTACGCGACAGCGCGAACTTCACTACTGACGTCCTCGATCAGTTCCACATGCCCTCTCCAGCCAAAATGAGGCAGGAAGGCAAAGAGTGATCCTTCGTACGCAGTCAGACGTTTGTCCAATCGAGCATCATTGGAATGGATAACGATATCCTCGTAATTGAAGGAAGCGAGTGGGAAAAGATGTAGCGCCAGCGCTCGGTGCAGGACTGGAAGTTTGTGATAGTCAAAACCCATGAGGCGGGCGCAGGTCAGATCAATAGCCAACGGGTTCGCGCCCGCGAGGATGAGGCCTGCGGGTTTTGGCTGAGGATCCAGTGGCCCATTCCCTTGACCCGCGATAATGCCATCCACGATGCTGAAGAAGCGACGGGTTGGCGTGTCATGCAAGGTTCCCTCGGCGTCGGCGTAATGCAGCGCGCGGTTGAGATCAATGACCATGCGCCACGCGGTATCATTGCGGTACCAATTGCCCGACCGAATGGTTTCTGTATTCGTTACGCCAAAGACCTTTTTCCCAAACTTCTTGATCGGACGCGCGACCAGGCCACGGAAAGGCCCGAGCAGCGGAAAGCTCTGCTTGAACAAGGCGACAATCGCTCGCTCGGTCCGTTGTCGCCAACTATCTTGAGAAAATTGGTCCCCACCCTGAGAGAGGGTTCCTTCACGATGATGCGGCAGCCAGTTTTTGTTGCCGTTGATCCCCACGAGATTTTTCATGCTTACGGTTAGCCCAGCCTTCTGATGGGTCTTGAATTTGGGAATGGTGATCACACAATCCGCCTGCATGATGGTTTTGGAGATCAGATACTCATGCCGACCGTGGGTATGGTGGCGCACCAGTTCTTGGCGATCGTACTCCGCCCCATAAAGTTTATGGCATAGATGGTTGATTTCCTCAAACTCTGAGTGCGCGCCCAGATTGACTTTGACGTAGCCCGCGGGATCGCCCGGCTGCTGTTGATGCCCAATAATGACCCCGTCAATCTTGAGGGCTGTTTCTGGTCGTAAATCGTAGACTTCCACTGGAAACCCAACAACCGTTCGATAGAAGTCCACAATTTCATCGAGATGTGTGATGCGCCGAATCGCGTCGAAATCCGCATTATTGACCGGCGCGTCCGCGATCACCAGTCGCCCTTTGCCTTGGAGCGCCAGGTAGACATAGTCCAACACCGCGCGAATGACGGCGCCATGAGTGATCAGACAATCCGCGTCGTCTGGACTGCTGTCGCGATAATCTCTGACGAAATTGGGCTTGAGGACGACCGTGTCTCCAGGCCGGACCCATGTCGCCAGGGGATTCCATTCAGCGGACCCATAGTGGGCGGCGTCCAGTCCGAGTAAGCGCAAACTTTTGCGGACTGTCTCGTACACTTCGTTTGGCGGCCCACCTGGCGCCGAACAAATACGCCGATACTCCGGCCACGCTGCTCCAGGCGAAAAAGGAGAAATGCTATCGTAGTGTTTCGGCCCGCACGCCACCGCGACATGCGGTGCTTGCGTCGAGAGGAAAGTGGCTTCGCTTGCTTGGTCCATAAGAGATGAGTGTTGCACGATCGTTTCCTTATCTTTTTCTCTACGAATTCATTGCGGTCGAGCCTCGATGAAAGGGACACCCTACATAAGATTCGGCCAGTGCAAGCATTTCTAAAAGGACAGCATGAATCCCATCAAAAGAAGTTGAACAACTAGTGCCCGTTCTCTACAATCGGCGGGATGCCGATGACTGAGGGGAATTTTATGAAAGCACTTGCTCGCATCACCTTTAATCCAGCCGTGATGGGTGGTCGCCCGTGTATCCGTGGGCTCCGTGTGACAGTGGGCACGGTCGTTGGCTTGTTGGCGTCAGGACATTCACGGGAAGAAATTCTTCAGCTCTACCCCTACCTTGAGTCTGAAGATATTGACGAGGCTCTTGCCTACGCGGTGTGGCGGGCGGAAGAAATTGAGTTGCCACTAGAATCTACTGGCGGAACGCGTGCCTATTACGATTGATGAGAGTCGAGACCGTGCTCGTCCGCTGTCGCTGAAGGAAAACGTTGCAGAGTAAAGCCATGCCGCCCAAGATGCCGCTCAAGCTTTACGACCGCATCCGCGAGATCCTCGAATCCGCTCGGGCCGGTGTGGCGCGCTCGGTAAACACTGCGCAGGTCATGGCGAACTGGTTGATCGGACGGGAAATCGTAGAAGATGAACAGCGGGGGAAAAGGCGGGCACGGTACGGAGAGCAGCAGCTGCAAGACCTCTCCTCGCGGCTCATTGCAGAATTTGGAAAAGGTTTCTCAGTCGATAACCTCGAACTCTGTCGGCGCTTTTTCTTAGAGTATCCCAATTTGCTCATAGGTAAAAAATCCGACGCAGTGCGTCGGAAATCTTCAAGTCTCCTTCCCGAAATAAATCTTGAATTTCGCTACGCACTGCGTGGCGAATCTTGGCATCCCGGCCAGCTTCATGCAAATCTTTCTTGGACGCACTACCGCAGATTGCTTCACGTGAATAAAGAAGAAGCTCGCGCCTTCTACGAAATTGAAGCCGTCAAAATAATAATCACTTGATATAATCAACATACAGAAAGGACCCTCACACATGCGTTTCGACGGAAAAGTTGGATTGATCACCGGAGCGGGCTCGGGCATTGGGCGCGCGACGGCGATGGGATTTGCTGCACGCGGCGGCGCGATTGCCGTGGCGGATATTAATGCCGAGAATGCGAATAAGGTGGCGGCGGAGATTACTGCTGCGGGTGGAAAGGCGCTAGCTATTGTTGCTGATGTCACGCGACCGGCTGATATCGATATGATGGTGAAGGAGACAACAAGTTCGTTCGGTCGGCTCGACTTCCTGCACAATAATGCGTTCGGCATGCCCGCCGCCCAGGCGAGCACGCAGGTGTCCTCGCGCATGGCGGATGTGGAGGATGGCGTGTGGAACCACATGCTTGATGTAGGTTTGACGGCGGTCTTTCGCGCGATGAAGCGGGTGATCCCGGTCATGCGCGCTCAAGGCGGAGGAGCGATTGTCAACACGGCGTCGATCTCTGGCTTGCGCGCTGATTATGGCATCGCCGCCTACAACGCCGCAAAGGCAGGCGTGATCAATCTTACGCGCGTTGTCGCCATTGAATACGCCCGGCAGGGCATTCGCGCGAATTGCGTGTGCCCCGGCGCCATCCATACGCCTTTGCTCGAACCGGCGCTGGAGATGCCTGGATTTGCGGACCAGTTTAACCAAGCGATCCCCATCGGACGGCTTGGCAGGCCTGAAGAAATTGCCAATGTGGTCTTGTTTCTTGCTTCCGATCTCGCTTCGTTTGTGACAGGCTCTGCGTTTGTCGCTGATGGAGGACAGACGGCGAAGACCGGAAGCCCGTCTTTTACGCCGGAGTGAGGAAAGGTGGGGTGGAACGGTTGATGTCGCTGCCCCGAGTGCTTAATTTTCGCAGCCTGGTCGCATTGACGTTTTTCTGCGTGGCTGGTGGTGCGTACGGTCTTGAAGACGCCGTGGGCGCCGCGGGACCGCTCTTCGCACTACTGGCGATTCTCCTTACGCCCTGGGTGTGGAGTTTTCCGACCGCGCTGATGTCCGCCGAGCTGGCGGCGGCGATGCCGGAAGATGGCGGCTATGTGGTGTGGGTGCGGCGCGCTTTTGGTCGGTTTTGGGGCTTTCAGGAAGGGTGGTGGAGCTGGTTGTACAGCCTGGCTGATCTTGCGCTGTATCCGGTCATGTTCGTCGACTATTTGTCGTATCTGCACGGGGACATGGCGCCGCTGGAACGCTGGGGCATCGGCGTCGGCATGATTGCGTTTGTCACTGGGTTAAACATTTGCGGGACCCAGCTGGTGGGGCGCACAGCTGTGGCTTCGTTGGTCGTCGTGCTTTTGCCGTTCCTGGTGCTGGTGCTGATCGGCGCCCCGCAGGCGCACTTCGTCCTGTGGTTTACACCGTCAACTTCGATCAACTGGAGCCTACTCCTCAGCGTGATGCTGTGGAACACCTGTGGGTGGGACAATGCGGCCTGTTGCGCCGGTGAGGTGCAGCAGCCTGGACAGATTTTTCCCAAGGCGATGGCGACGACCGTGGTGCTGGTGACTATGTCCTATTTATTTCCGGTCGCTGTTGGAGTTGGCGTCGATCAACAGTGGGACGCCTGGAAAGAAGGCCACTTCCCAGCGGTAGCGGCGCAAATTGGTGGGCCGTGGCTGGGAACCTGGTTGATGGCGACAGGTATGGCAAGCGCGGTGGGGCTCTTCACCAGCCTGTTGTGCACGTCTGCTCGTATTCCCTACGCGCTTGCTGCCCAGCAGACGCTCCCCGCCGTATTTGCCAAACTCCACTCTCGTTTTAGCACGCCGTGGGTAGCAATTGCGGTGAACAGTTTGGTGGTGGCGGCGCTCATCCCATTTTCTTTTCAAGAGTTGGTCGAGCTTGACATGTTTCTCTACGCGTTGGCGCTTATCCCGGAATTTGCCGCGTTGATTTATCTGCGCCACAAAGAGCCTCACCTGCTGCGCCCATACCGTGTCCCGTTCGGCATTCCCGGGGCCTTGGCGCTCAGTTTTCCTCCGATGCTGCTGTGTCTCCTGAGCATAGGGTTGTCCTCGCGGCTGACAAAAGTGGTGAGCGGTATCGGCGTTCTCCTCGGCTTCGTTGTTTTCTGGAGTAGGGAGTTTTTCTTGCGCAAAACCGTCGAGGAGAGTAAAGAAGTCGCAATATCTTCGTGAGCTCACAGAAGAGGGTAGGGGCAGGTTATGGATTTTCGTTACACAGGAGAACAAGAAACATTTCGTCTGCGATTACGGAACTGGCTCGAAAGCAACAAACGCGAGGTCTTCGGCGACGGTAGCGATCCGCTCAACGAACGGGATGAAGACGGCGATGCGCGTTGGCGGAAAATGTTGGAGTGGCATCGTCGCCTGCATGCGTCTGGCTATGTCGCTTTGCACTGGCCAAAAGAATGGGGCGGCGGCGGGGCCAGCCTTGTCGAGCAGGTCATCTATCAGGACGAAGTCCTGCGGCTCGGGCTGCTGCTGTACGGCGCTAATCAACTCGCGCTGGACCGCATCGGTTTTACGTTGATGGCGTTTGGTACGGATGAGCAGAAGAAGCGTTACTTGCCGAAGATGCTGACGGCTGAGGAGATTTGGTGTCAGGGCTATTCGGAGCCCGGAGCGGGCTCCGATCTGGCAGGCTTGCAAACACGCGCCGTCATTGATGGCGATGATTTCGTCGTCAACGGGCAGAAGGTGTGGACCAGTCTGGCGCAGCGCGCCCACATGCAAGTGCTGTTAGTGCGCACCGATCCCAACGCGCCCAAGCATCGCGGCATTTCCTATCTGCTGGTGGACATGAAGACGCCGGGCATTACCGTCAGACCGCTGGTGCAAATTACTGGCGATTCTGATTTCAACGAAGTCTTCTACGACAACGTGCGAGTGCCGCGCAAAAATCTGGTCGGCGAGTTGAACCAGGGCTGGCAAGTGTCAATCGCGACCTTGATGTACGAGCGCGTCTCCGGCGGGACGCGTCATCCGGTCGAGCGCACCATCAATGAATTGATTGCCGTATCACACGAAGTGGAATTTGAGGGCATGCCTGCCGCCAAGCATCCTTATGTTCGACAAAAGCTGGCCCAGTTCGCCAGCGAAGCCTTGTGCCTGCGCCTCAGCCGTTATCGCTCGCTGACGGCGCAACTCAACGGGAAAATTCCAGGACCTGAAAGCTCGTTCGGCAAGCTGCACGCGACCGAACTCAACCTGCGGGTGTCGATGTTCGCGGAGGAAATGTTGGGGCCCTATGCACAACTGGAGCGGGGCTCGTTCGGTTCCGTGGAAAATGGGCGGTGGCTCTATCGCGCCTTGCGTGCGCGCGGCCTGACTATCGCCGCAGGCTCCAGTGAGATTCAACACAATATTATCGGCGAGCGAGTGTTGAAATTGCCGAAGGGGTAAATAAGGTTCGGCGTCTCGCTTTGCTCGCCCGGAATGACGAGCTGCCAAGCTTCGTCATTCCAGCGAAAGTTGGAATCCAGAAGGTAGAACCGGCAGCCAGGACTGAATCTTCCTGGATGCTAGCCTGCGCTGGCATGACGGCCATGAATCCATCAAAATCATCTGGACAGATTGCCAGTCAAAAAAGGAGGAATGTATGGAATTTGGCGTTGTCCTACCGCACGTTGGTCCACAAGCGCGCGAAGGGGCCATGGAGCGTATTCGGACTGTGGCGCAGCGGGCTGAAACCTTGGGGTTTCACTCGGTGTGGGTGGCGGACCACATTGTCATGCCCGCGCAGTTAACCTCGAAATACCCGTATCATCCAGAGGGAAAATTTCCGGTCGATACCGCGGAGAACTTTCTGGAGCCATTGACAGTGTTGAGCTATGTTGCGGCATGCACCACGAGAGTGAAACTCGGCACGGGCGTGCTCATCATTCCGTATCGTAATCCAGTGGTGACCGCCAAGACGCTGGCGACTCTCGATGTCCTCTCGAACGGTCGCATCATTTTGGGCGCGGGCGTGGGCTGGATGGAGGAAGAATTCGCCTACCTCAACTCGCCGTTCCATGAGCGGGGCGCACGCACCGATGAGTATCTACGCATCATGAAAGCCCTGTGGACTCAAGAAGAGCCCGCTTATCAAGGACGCTTCTGGTCCTTCTCTGATTTACGCTGCGAGCCGAAGCCGATTCAAAAGCCGCATCCTCCGATTTGGGTGGGTGGACATAGTAAAGCCGCGCTGCGCCGCACGGCGACGCTGGCCGACGGCTGGTACGGCCATGTCTTCTGGCGCAATCCCGAACAGATGCCGCGAGATATTCAAACAATCAAGCAGTTTGCCGAGCAAGCGGGGCGTGATCCCAACACATTGACCTACGCGGCGCCAACCTACGAGAAAACTTTTGAGGATGTGTTGCGTTCTTTGGAGCACTATCAAAAAGCGGGGCTCGACCACGTGGTGCTCGCGTTTTTCATGTGGACCGAAGGCTTTGACGAAATGCTGAAGTTGATGGAGCGGTTTGCGCGCGAAACGGGACTGAAGGGCGCCTAAAGAACAAGTGACAAGCTCCAGGCGCCGTGTTCAGCGACTCTTCCCTCGCGCGGCGATGGGCCAAATGGTTTCAACGCGGCTATTCCTGACGCCGTAGTAATAGTCATGAATGTTGAGTGTTGTGTCGCCGTGTGAGGGAATAATCTCCAATTTTTCGCCGAGCTTGAATGCTGCCGATGGATCAGAGGGTTTCACCGTGCCGTGCTCTTCGGACAAACCCAAGAGTTCAAGATCGTCGCGCCCTTTGAAGCGGGGCAGGCCGAACTCGTGTGTTAACGTTTTCATGCCGGCGTCCACGATGAGGCGGTCCGGTCGTGGACGGCTGATGATTGTTGTTAACAGCGTTAAAGCACAGTCGCCTTCTACCCCTTCAATGGTTTTATAGCGACCGTCCATAAACACGTAGGAGCCCGCTTGAATCTCGGTGATGCGCGGGAGCCTACCGGTAATCAGGGCCGTGCCGGTTCCGCCGGCGCTAACGATGTTTACTTGGAGACCACCGGATTCGACGAAGTTAACGGTGTCAAGCAGCGCTTGCAGGTCATGGTGAACCCGGTGGACGCGTTCCTCTAAACTCGGGACAAAAACCAGGTGTCCTTCGTAGCCCATGAGTCCGGTGAACTGAAGACCGGGCGCTTGCTCGACTCGCCGAGCTAGGGCCAGAGCTGGTTCGCCAGGTTCGACGCCGCAGCGGTGCTGTCCGACATTGACTTCCACCAACACGCGCAACGAAACTTTTGCGGCCTGGGCCGCTTGAGACAAGTCTTCTACATTTTGAAAATCGTCGACTGCAACCATCATGTCGGCGTGTCGCGCCAGGCTCGTTAAGCGGCGTATTTTTTGCGGACCGACAATTTGATTAGCGATGAGGATATCTCGCACTCCGCCTTCGACCATGACCTCGGCTTCGCCTAATTTGGCGCAAGTAATGCCGATGGCGCCGGCGGCGAGCTGCTTGTGAGCAATGATGGGCGATTTATGCGTTTTTGCGTGAGGACGCAGTTTCGCGCTCAACTGTTGAAATGCGGTCGCCATGCGAGCGATATTCCGCTCTATGATGTCAAGGTTGAGGAGCAGCGCCGGCGTATCAATGTCCCCAATCGGAGAGCCAATTACAGCCGCTGGAATAGTCATGGAGGCGCACCTTTCTTATGAACTCTGTCCGTAAAATACCACTCACTCCAGCGTTGAGCTATGTTGTCCCTCTGTCTTGACTGACGATGGCGAAAAATTTATATTGAACCGAATGGTTGAATATTCGGAAGAGACATTAACCCGTGTTTACGCGGCGATTGCCGATCCGACGCGACGCGCCATTCTAGCCCGCCTCCAGCAGCAAGCGATGCGGGTGACGGAACTCGCCGAACCATTCGTCATGTCTCTCAACGCCGTGTCAAAACACATTCGCGTGCTGGAAGAGGCGGGGCTCGTGCACCGTGAAGTGCAGGGACGTGAGCACTACTTATCCCTGAACGCTGCGCCCTTGCAAGAAGCCAACGCGTGGTTGGAAACCTATCGCCAATTCTGGACAGATCGCTTGGATCGCTTGGAAGCGTTTCTGCGCCGCAAACAGACAACGAAGACGCGAAAGAAGGGAGCATAGATATGGCCATAACGGAACCGCGCCCCATCCTCTGCGTGCGTCGTCTTTTACCAGCGACGCCGCAGGAAGTGTTTGAGGCCTGGACCGACCCTGCAAGTATGTACGAATGGATGTGCCCCGAATCCATTATCCTCGCCGAAGTGCAACTTGATGTTCAGCTTGGCGGCCGGTTTCGGATTGTTATGCACAGTGAGAAGGGTGATTTGGTGCATAGCGGTGAATATCGAGAAATCCGTCCTCCAAGCAAGCTCGTCTTTACATGGCGTTCTTTAGGGACACACGAAAAGGAAACCCTTGTCTCTGTCGAGTTGTATCCCCGTGGCGACGAGACAGAGCTGGTCCTTACGCACGAGTGGTTGCCGGATGAAGTTGCTCTGGAAAATCACACACAGGGATGGCGGAGCATTATGGAAAGACTTCATGCGCACCTTTCGCGCTGAATCGCGCATGATCAAGGAAACGAATTGGCAAATCTATCCTGAGGAGGATCATGATGGAAACCTAGGCGATCGTGTCGGAAGCAGAATGGCTGGCCGCACGTGAGGCGTTTTTGGCGTTCGGCCGCTTGGACACATAACGGCGGTTCTCAGCCCCAATGGACGGGATGACGCCGCCGATATTACAACACAAAGGAGAGAAGAGCGATGACGAAGCATATAACCGGGACACGTGAAGAGTGGCTCGCAGCGCGGCTCGAGCTGCTCAAGGCGGAGAAGGAGCTCACGCGGCGCGGCGACGAGCTGGCGCGGCGACGGCAGGAGCTGCCGTGGGTTCGGATCGACAAGGAGTATCGATTCGAGACCGACGAGGGGAGCGCCTCGCTGGCAGACCTCTTCCGAGGGCGCTCGCAGCTCCTCGTCTACCACTTCATGTTCGGGCCCGACTACACGGCGGGGTGTCCGTCGTGCTCGGCGATCGCGGATGGCTTCAACGGGTTCGTGGCTCACCTCGCCCATCACGACGTGATGCTCTGGGCGGTGTCGCGTGCGCCACTCGCGAAGCTGCAAGCGTACAAGCAGCGGATGGGCTGGACGTTCCCTTGGGCGTCCTCGTTCGGCAGCGACTTCAACGTCGACTTCAGCGTCCGGTTCACCGAGGAACAACAGCAACGCGACGGAGGCATCGAATACAACTACCGCCGCGAGCCGGCGTGGAAGGGCGGCGGCGCGGGGTCTACCTCCCACTCGGCCATGAGCGGAACCGATCCGGCCACGTACACGCGTGAGCGGCCGGGCATGAGCGCGTTCGTACTCGAAGAGGGCCTTGTTTACCACACCTATTCCGCCTATGCCCGCGGGCTGGACGCCCTCTGGGGTATGTACCCGTGGCTCGATCGCGCGCCGAAGGGTCGCAATGAGACGGGCCCCTGGTGGCGCCGCCACGACGAGTACGAAAAGCCCTGAGCCAAGTCGTGGGTGTCCTCTTTTGCGAACGATTTCGATCGTGACTATGGCGTCTCCTTCACGCTTGAGGAAATGGAGAAAGGGGAAACGTGGTACAACTATCGAAGGGTAAGATTTCCCCGGGAGGAAGCGCCGGGGATCAGCGTCTTTTCTAAAAACCCCGCTGAAGACATTTTCCACACGTATTCCTGCTACTCCCGGGGGTTAGATACGGTCAACGGGGCCTATCATCTCCTCGACTTGATGCCAAAGGGGCGTGATGAAGTAGGGCTCACCTAATCCACAGGCCTGGGTGCGTCATCACGATAAATACGAAGCCTGATCGAAAAGCTGATTCTGCAGACAAATAGTTTCCGTTCCCAGGCTCGTATTGGGGCGGACGTGGCCCGGTCTTTCAATCCGCGGCGACGCGAGGCTCGACCTCACGCAAAGTCGGGGAGAATCTTTTTCGATGAAAGAGACGCTCGACCATGTAGAACGACGCCGGGATGAAAAAGATGGCGAGCAGCGAGGCGGCGGCCATACCGCCAATGACCGCTGTCCCGAGAATTTGTCGCGACTGCGCCCCGGCCCCCGAGGCGATCGCCAAAGGAACCGCCCCTAAAATAAAAGCAAATGCCGTCATAATAATGGGTCGCAGCCGCAACCGCGCCCCGATGAGCGCCGCTTCTATGGGTGATTTGCCGCGCTCGGATTCCAACTTGGCGAACTCGACGATGAGAATCGCATTCTTGGCGGCCAGCCCGATCAACATGATTAAGCCGATTTGCGCGTAGACATTATTCTCAAACGCGCGCAGCCACAGCACCAGAAAAGCGCCGAACACGGCGATCGGCGTCCCGAGAAGCACGCTGAAAGGCAGAGTCCAGCTTTCGTACTGCGCGGCGAGAATGAGAAAGACCACTAAAAGGGATAGACCGAAAATCACACTGGGCCGTACTCCTTTTGACGCCTCTTTTTCCTGGAAGGACATCCCGAGGTAGTCGTAGCCCATCTCGCTTGGCATCGTTTCGGCGAAGACTTGCTCCAACGCCGCCATCGCCTGCCCGGTGCTGTAGCCTGGGGCTACGGCTCCATTGATCTGCGCGGTCCGGTATCCGTTGAAGCGAATGGTGAACTCCGGTCCGGAAATGGTCTTCATGTTCACTAAAGTTGAAAGTGGAACGGTTTGTCCTTCGGCGTTGCGGACTCGGAACTGACCAATGTTTTCGGGCGTGGTTCGATACTGGCCGTCTGCTTGGACATAGACCTGCCACATACGGCCAAAGAGGTTGAAATAGTTGACGAAGGAGCCCCCCATGAAGGCCTGGATTGTGCGATACAAGGCGCCCAAATCCACCCCTTGTTTTAACGCCTTGTCATGGTCGACATCGGCGAACATTTGCGGCACGCTCGGAATAAATGTGGTGCTCAGGAAGGCGAACTCCGGACGGCTGCGCGCCACTTCGAGGAACTTGTTCGTATTTTGCGCCAGGAACTCAATACTTTGACCGGAACGATCCTCAAGCATGAAGGTAATACCGCCCGAGGTGCCCACGCCAGGAATGGCGGGTGGTGAGAACGCAAAGGCTTGCGCTTCGCGCAGCCCAGCGAGTCGTTGGTTAAGGCCGCGCATGATGACATCAGCGGTGAGTCCTTGTGCGTCACGCTCTTTCCAGGGCTTGAGCATGACAAAAGCAAATGCGTTATACGTGGTGTTCGAGAAGCTGAGCATGCTAAAGCCGACGACGGTGTTGAATGTTTTCACGCCTGGGGTGTCTTTCAAGATTGCCTCGATCTGCTTGCACACGTCATCAGTGCGTTGCAGCGACGACGCCACCGGGAGTTGCACATTCAGGTAGAGGTAGCCTTGATCTTCTTGCGGCAGAAAACTGGTGGGAAGTCGCGAGCCAAACCAGCCCGCCAAGGCGGCGAACGCCACAAGCAAGAACACCGAGAAGATGGTTTTGCGAATCAGATAGGCGCAACCAGTGACGTAACTATTGGTGAAGCGACCGAACAACCGATTGAATCCTCGGAAGAACGCTCCGAGAGGTCCGCGTGACTGTCGTCGTGGCCGTAAAAGAAGAGCCGACAACGCCGGGCTCAACGTGAGCGCGTTGAAGGCGGAAAGAACCACTGAGAGGGCTGTGGTCACGGCGAACTGTTGATAGAGACCGCCCGTGATGCCTGGAATAAAAGCGGAAGGAATGAAGACGGCGACGAGGATAAGCGCAATCGCAATCACCGGACCCGACACTTCTTGCATCGCTTTGAGGGTGGCGTCGCGTGGCGACAGTCCTTCCTCGATGTGACGCTCGACCGCTTCAACCACGACAATCGCATCATCGACCACGAGTCCAATAGCAAGCACCAACCCGAAGAGAGACAGGGTGTTGATCGAGAACCCGAGCAGTGGGAAGATCGCGAAGGTGCCGATGAGAGAGACGGGCACGGCTAACAGCGGGATCAACGTTGCCCGCCAACCTTGCAGAAAGAGGAAGACCACGAGGGCGACGAGAATGATCGCCGTGCCGAGCGTCTTAACGATTTCTCTGATGCCTTCCGTCACCGCTTGTGTCGTATCGAGGGACACTTGATAGTCCAGATCCGCCGGGAAGCGGGTCTTGAGTTCTTCCAAAAGCGCCTTGGCGCGGTTCATGGTGTCAAGTGCATTAGAGCCAGGAACTTGATAGACGGAAATGAGAGCGGACGGCTCGCCATTGATGCGCCCCTTCATGTTGTACACCTGCGAGCCGAGTTCCACGCGGGCCACGTCCTTCATGCGCACGATGGAGCCGTCGGGGTTGGCGCGCACAATAATGTTCTCGAACTCTTCCACGTTGGTGAGACGCCCCCGCGCCCGCACTGTATAGGTGTAGACTTGTCCCGGCGGCACGGGCTCGGCGCCGATCTGGCCCGCCGGGTTTACCGTGTTCTGTTTGGTAAGCGCGTCGATGATCTCACTGACGGTGATGTTGAGCCGTGCGAGCGTATCGGGCCGTACCCAGAAGCGCATCGCGTACTGACCAGCGCCAAAGATATTGACCTGGCCGATGCCGGGTACGCGACTCATGGGGTCGTTAATGTTGATCAGGGCGTAATTGGTGAGAAACAGCGCATCGTGCGTGCCCTTTGGCGAATAGAGAGAAAAAAGCGCGAGCGGCGCCGAGACTGCCTTGCGGAGCGTCACCCCGTAGTTGCGTACTTCGGGCGGCAGTTGGGATTCGGCTTGCGTGTAGCGCATTTGCATAAGAATCTGATCGGTGTTGGGCACGGTGCCAACCTCGAAGCTCACGTTCATGCGCATCTGACCGTTATTCGAATTGATCGAAAACATGTAGCTCATGTTGTCCACCCCGTTCATTTGCTGCTCGATGGGGGTGGCGACCGACTGTTCCAGCGTCAATGAATCCGCACCGACGTACGTGGCCCAGAGTTGGACCTGCGGCGGAGCAATATTGGGGAACTGAGCAATCGGAAGCTGTACCAGTGCGGCGAGCCCCACCATGACCATGAGGATAGCAATGACTATGGCCACGACAGGACGATTAACGAAAAATTTTGCCATTGTACCGCGTCTCCTCTCTCTGTTACGTGCCGCTGCGGGGGGGCTCCACGACTTGGACGGGGTTTGGTTGCGCCGATGCCAGCTTCGGCTTCACTGTCATGCCGGCTCGTACTTTCTGCACTCCCTCCACAACGACGTGCTCTCCTAGCTTCAGTCCTTGCATGATGATCCACATGTTTTTGACTTGTTCTCCTACTTTCACCGCGACTTGTTCTCCCACTTTCACTGCGCGGAGGTCTATTTTGTCTCCTTCTCCCACTACCGCGACTTGATGCCCGCCTTGAATTTGCTGTACGGCTTGTTGGGGCACGAGCAGCGCTCCTTTTCTGGTTTCCGCAGCCACGCGAATCTTGGCGTATTGTCCAGGCCGCAAAATATTTTCGGGATTCGGAAACACACTTTGGACGGTGATCGTGCCGGTCCGCAGGTCAACCTGGCGATCGGCCAGACTAAACGTGCCCCGTTTCGGGTAGATGCTGCCATCCGCCAAAGTTAATTCCAGCACCGGCGTTGCGTCAGTCCGTCCTTCTTCTATTTCGCGGATTCTCTGCGCGAAGTGTAGATACTCCTGCTCACTGATGGGATAATACACTTTGATTGGGTCAACTTGAGAAATCGTGGTCAGGATGGTGTTCGGAGTCACCAGGTCACCGATCTGCGCCACGGAAATACCCGCGATGCCGTTGATTGGGGCAGTGACTTTCGTCCAACTGAGGTTGAGTTCAGCCCGTTCCACCGCCGCGCGCGCGGCTTCGACCGACGCTTTATTGGCCTGATCCCCTTGTATGGCGTTGTCAAGTTCTTGCTGGCTGATGGCGCCCTCTTTCGCCAGAGGCGTGTAACGAGCGACATCGAGTCGGGTCTTACCGAGGTTCGCTTCCGCCCGGCGTAGGTCGCCCAGGGCCTGATTCAGCGCAGCTTGGTACTCGCGCGGGTCGATGGTGAACATCAGTCGCCCGACTTTGATAAGAGAGCCTTCTTTGTATTCTCGTGATTGCAGGGAGCCTTGTACGCGCGGGCGAATCTGCGCATTCACATTGCCTTCAGTGGTGCCGATCCACTCGAAATAGATAGGCACGTCCTCCTGGATGACCTCGGTCACAAGGACCTCCGGCGGTGGCGGCGGCGCCATTGGTTTGGGGCCAGACTGGCCCTGACATCCCGCGAAGAGACAAACAAGTGCTAAGAGAAAAAACATACGAAATGCTGTCGTCATACGCTGCGGTTTCATTCCAAACAATAATCTTAAGGGGTTCAACAAATTCATGGCTTATGCAGTTCTTACACTATATTTTCAAAGTTCGCAGCTTCCCCGGCGCCAAGTACGTGAAAGAGGATCAGGGTCTGGTATTGAAGCCTAGCGTCACTGTGCTCTTACAGAGAACTTCTAATGGCGTGACCAAGAAATATTCGCGGCCTGAGAAGGAGGAAAGGTTGCCTCTCGCATTGCTTGGCTTTATGTTGGGCAGGCTTACTAAGAGTTTTCATAGTTTTTCATAGAAAGTGGAGAGGATTCAGATTCGCAAGGAGGCGTCACTATGGAGAACAACAATACATCTCACCGCGCGTATGCAGGAAGGCCGAGATATGATCGGCCCCGATTGCCATTCGTCAGGATTGCTCTGCTCATAGGAGGTTGCGCAGTGATATTCCTTGCCGCACCTGCACGAGCGCAAATCGACTGCTCAAGTTTGCCTCATTGGTCCACTACGCAGCCGCCGGTGAATCAGACGCATATCTTCTGTGGGGAATGGAGTCACAATAAGCCCAAAGGGTTCCATTCCCGCCCGGGAGGACAGACTCCCGCGACGGTCGCCAATTTTACCGTGACCCAAGCGCCAAACGCCAAAGGCGTCTACGGCGGCAACTGGCATTACGCTGGTCATGCGCATCCGTCGAAGGCGTCAACGTTGTATCCCGATAGCTGCACCCAGGTGCAAGTGCTGGCTTCGATCGATTATGCGGTGAAGCATCGCGTGGCCCACTGTCCTCACGGCGCGCCGGGATGGGCGCATTGCGGTCTGAACGCTCCCCACGATGGAGGAGCAGACTACTGCGAGGCGACGGATCACACGAACTTTACCATCGCGTTTGCGCTGCTTGGCAATGGCAATGTCAACACTGCGTTCCCTCTGAGGTAATCACTATGGCTGATGTTCCGTTTCGCTGGCTAGGCCAAAGAGAAAAAGATCCCGCGCACGAGAGAGTAGTTGCGTTTCTGGTGATGGATATTCAGCAGAGTCCACAGTGGGCCGAGGAGCTGCTCAAGCAGGTTGACGCTGTGGCCTCTGGCGCTTTGCCCACGTGGGAGCGTATCGGTAATGCGTACCGTTTGGAGCTCTCTGCTAACGGTGCACTTATTGAAGATTTGGTCGATGAGACGAGCCCCGCGTATCGCGTTCCTCTCGCGGAGTTTCGCGCAGCGGTCTCTGCGTGGAGTGAGCGCTTGTAGGAGCGCCCGTTTCGCTCCTACGCATTCATTCGCTGTTCGTTAGGCTCCAACCTTCTGCGTCAGTTTAACACCAAACTGATCGGCGGCGTTCTTACCCAGCATGCGGAACATGAGGGGTTCATCAACGTGAGCTTGCGTGAGAGTCTGGATGGCGTCCCAGGCGCTGGTGGTGTCCTGATGCGGATAGCGCGAGCCCCAGACAATTTTTTCCGCGAACTGCTGCGGCAACTTCTGAATCAACCGTTCCTCGGCGTCAAAGCCAAGCAAGACATGCCCTTCTTCCCACATCACTTCGGGGTCCGTCCGTACAGGGTAGTAATGTAGCAGTGGCACCACGCGGGTGGACGCCTCCATCTTTTCGATGACTTCTTCCATCCACGACGCCTTGCCATGCGACACCACCACTTTGAGCTGCGGATAGCGTTGCATCACGGTAAACCCGATCAGCGTGGACGCTACAAACATGTGGTTATCCAGCCAGTAGGACAGCACCGGGGACATGGGATGACCGAGCGGCGGTGAGGCGAAAAAGGAGATATTCTGTCCGTTGCCTCCACCGGCTGCAGGACCGCCGCCAGCCTGGACCAAGAAGGTGCGTTGGTGAAATCGGTCTCGTATTTTCTCGATAAACGGTCCATGTGAAGTCCATTCTGGATTCCAGAGCCCAGGCGTAGGATGTACTGCCGCCGTTATCCCCAGCCGTTCCAGTTCGGCCCACAGCGGGTCATAGTAGGGATGCGTGAAATAATGACCTTCAAGAAACATGGGACGGATAAACGCGCCGCGAAAACAGGGGATCGTGACGATGCGTCGTAACTCTGCAACCGTGTAGTCCATGCTCTGCAGCGGAATCATGGCCGCGGCAAAAAGCCGCTCCGGCGCCGCTTGGCAGAAGTCCGCC
This sequence comes from uncultured Enterobacteriaceae bacterium, assembly GCA_964441775.1. Lineage (GTDB taxonomy): Bacteria > Desulfobacterota > Binatia > Bin18 > Bin18 > SYOC01. The sequence continues at coordinate 108,223 of CAYTVL010000007.1, read as the reverse complement.
ATCCAGTTGTTATACGCACGAGCTAGAGCATAGGCCACATCAGGATCTTCCACGAGATGGAATCCTTCGGCAAACCACGTCGGATACAAAAACGCTTGGTCCACGCCCATCGCATCCATATCTTTAAGCCGAGCTTGGGGGTTGGACGCCCCTTCGTTCGCGGCGTGTCGCGTATTGGGATCGAGGTCGCCAACCTGGTCCCACGTCATGCCTGGCCGCCAAATCGCGTGTCGGGGAATGTTTGGGTTCATTGTATCCCGGCACATCTTTCCATTGACCTTGAGATAAGAGTTGTACTCGCCATCTTCCCGCCACAGCGCGTGTTTGCCCAGGGTGCGATATTCCGGCTCCAGGTAGGTGTCCCAGATCTCCCGGGGCTCCACGATGTGCGTGTCAGCGTCAAAAACGGCGAAACGTCTTGTCGTTGTCATGTGCGAGCTCCTTCTCGGGTGTGGCCGTTCACGCGGTGCGCGCCTTCGCCATAGCGGCGGACAATCGCGGCCTCAGGCTCCAGGGCTCGCTTGACTTCCTCAGCCGTAGGCCACCAGTCTGGCCGTTCAATCTGGGTCACGCGATCACGGATAAACGTCCTGGGAGCAGGGATACGGTACATTTTCCGCGCGTTTTCTCCGAGGAATTTCGCCTGGTAAGGTTCGGGTAACTCACACTTGCGCATGGTTTCGATGGCCCGCCACGCATCGTCGCCGTCGTGATGGTAGACATCAGACGACCAAGCCAGGATGTCTTGGTAGAACTCCGGCAGGCGCGACGGCGGGGCCTCGTCGCCTTCAAAGCCAGTAACACAATGCTCGAAGAAGGTCTCGCTAGGCAGGCGTTTCAGCCGGGGCATCTGCCGCTCATTGCGGTAGAGTTTGTAGATTTTGTCACATTCGTCTAGGAGAAAACTCAGCCAGGTGGAAGACGCTTCAAATACTGCCGCTTTAAGATGGGGGTGCCGATCAAAGAAGCCTGACAGCAATACGGACGTGACCCACAAGGCCGCCTCGGCCTGGAAGTTTTGTACGTTGGTGAGGAAGAAATGCGGAAGGCCTGAGGTAAACACGGTACGACCAATCAGCTCTGCGCCGGAGTATTGCTCGGTATAGCCCGGCGGCTTGAGCGTCCCCATTGCCGGAAAGGGATGCATGCCATAAACGACGCCGGTTTCCGCCATGGCGCGCCACAGAGGCTCGTACTTAGGCTGAATCGGATAATTGCCCATCGCGTCGATGGGACGCACCAAGCCTACGCGACAACCCTTAGCCGCCACTCGGTACAGTTCTTGGGTGGCAAAGGCAGGATCTTGCATCGGGAGCAGGGCTGCAAAGTACAGACGTTCAGGGTCTGCTTGGCAATACTCATACGCCCATTCGTTGTACGCCTTGCACATAGCTTTGGCGCCGACCGCATTCTGGAGCCAAGGATAGGTGTCAATGTCCGTGGGGATAATCATCACTTGGTCGATGCCCTGGACATCCATGTCGCGCAGGCGCGCCTCGGGCTCGTAGGAGCCTTTATGGTCAATATAATTGACCTGTTCTTTGCTAAGAGCGGTCTTGGGATTGAGATTGCGCACGTTGAGGGCGCGTTGGATATTGTGCTTGAGCCCTGGTCCTGCCGAAGTAAGGACGTTCACAACCCCGGCTGTACCACCGATGCGTTGAGACCCTAGACCCGTGCCTGCCGTGCCGTTGACGATAAGCTGCTTGGTTTCGGCGTCGAACCACATGGTGGTTTTGAGCGCCTCTAGTTCATCTTTAGTGAGCCAGTCTTTCGCCCGCTCCCAAATCCAGGGGGGCTCGGTAACATGAGCGTCACAATCAAAGGTCGGGAAATCTTTCGTCATCGATGCAAATTGCTGTACCGGCATACTCGCTCTCCTTATTCACTTTCGTTCTCCGGCGGCGATTGTCCACGTGCTTAGACGATAGAATATACGCGGTCCTTTTTTCATGTAAACGGCATAGGAGGCTTTGCGCTCATGGCGTGGAAAGCGGCGGAAAGAGTGCGGGTGAAATGAAAGAGCGCCGTGCGCCGGCGCTGCACCACTAATGAGGATGAGGCAGGGGGGCGACTACCGCAGTAGTCGCCTCTCCAAGGTTAGCGCTTCTTTGCTTTTTTGCGACGACGAAGAATTTCCAAGCCCGCCAGGCCGGAGGCCAGCAACAACACTGAGGCTGGTTCCGGGATCGGATTGACGCCACCGTTGATGCTCTGCGCATCGTGATCGTTGAGCGCCTCATAAGATGGAGAAGTGAGATCGATCAGATGAAAATGGAGATCATAGAGGTTGTTCAAGTTAGTGGTGTCCACTATGAACGGGGCATAATACATGCCTCCATTGACAATGTCAGTAAGGTAGTTGTGGGCCAGAGGGAATGGATCGGTTGGGGCGTCGTAAGACGTCGTGAAGTGCTGTGGATCAAATGTAAAGGGGAATTGGATAGAGAAGGGCACAAGACCAGGAACGTTGATCGTTTGCCCCGCAAATTCAAACGAGCCGAGATTTGGCGAATTGTCTCCCGGCAGGGGCAGTAAAGTGGTGACAACCGCAAACGTATCCTGTAACAACGCGTTCTTTAGCTCTTCATTATCCCCAGGATTTAACAACGCATACAGAGTGAAATGCTCTCCTCCAGCATGAGTTGCTCCGGGAGCGCCGTTGACATAGTGTCCTCCTGCAATATCTAGTTGCATAGTCGGCGTCCCGGCAGTCGAGCCCCCGCTGCTGGAGCCGCCACTGGAGCTGGTGCTCGACCCACCACTACTGGAGCTACTGCCACTGCTGGAACTGCTGCTGTTGGAGCCCCCACTACTAGAGCTGCTACTGGAGCTGGCGCCCGGCCCACCACTGCTGGAGCTACTGCCACTGCTGGAACTGCTGCTGTTGGAGCTGCTACTGCTGGACCCACCACTACTGGAGCCACTGGAGCTACTGCCACTGCTGGAGCTGCCGCTGTTAGAGCCACCACTGCTGGAGCCACTAGAGCTACTGCTAGAACTCCCCTCGTGGTCATCATCGTCGGAGCCGCCACTGCTACTCGACGTGCTGCTATGGCCGCCACTGCTGGAACTACCACTGCTGGAGCCACTGCTACTGCTAGAACTCCCCTCATGGTCATCATCGTCGGAGCCGCCACTGCTGCTGGAGCCGCTAGAGCTACCACCACTGCTGGAACTGCTGCTATTGGAGCCGCCGCTGCTGGACCCACCGCTGGAACTACTGTTAGACCCCCCACTGCTGGAGCCACTAGAGCTACTGCTAGAACTCCCCTCGTGGTCATCATCGCGGGAGCCGCCACTACTGCTCGACGTGCTGCTATGGCCCCCACTACTGGAACTACTGCTCGACCCCCCGCTGCTTGATCCACCACTGCTTGATCCACTACTGCTGCTAGAACCCCCTTCATGGTCATCATCGCCGGAGCCTCCACTGCTACTCGACGTGCTGCTATGGCCCCCACTGCTAGAGCTGCTGCTGGAGCTACTGCCACTGCTGGAGCTGCCGCTCGAACTGCTACTCGATCCGCTGCTGGAGCTACTAGAGCCACCCTCATGGTCGTCCTTCTCGGAACCGCCACTGCTGGAGCTGTTGTTGTTAGAGCCGCTACTGGAGCTGTTGTTGTTGGAGCCGCCACCAGCACTACCACCGGCACTGCCACCGGCACCACCGCCACCACCACCAGCACCACCGCCAGCACCACCAGAGCTACTGCTGGAACTACTACTGGAGCCGCCGTTACTAGAGCCCTCGTCACCGAAGCCACCACTACTGGAACTATTATTGTTCGACCCCCCACTGCTGGAGCCTCCGCCACTGCTACTGCTCGAACCGCTACTAGAGCTGTTGCTATTGGACCCCCCACTGCTGGAGCTACTAGAGCCGCCCTCGTGGTCATCATCGTCGGAGCCTCCGCCGCTGCTCGATGTGCTGCTGTGGCCACCACTGCTGGAGCCGCCGCTACTCGATCCGCCACTACTGGAGCTGCCGCTGCTGGAGCCATTTCCACCCTCGTTCGATTTTGCATGAAGGTAACTGAGAGAAAACACGAGGAAGGCTATAGTGACTGCGCTGAAGAACGCCTGAATCGCTAATCGGTTTTTCATACCTCTCCTAAAAAGGAAACAGGGGAAATCACATTAGATTATCGGTGCACGCTCTTATTTATTAACTTTGTATGGAGATCGATTGTCGGATTATGGGGATGAAAAGCGGAACGCTTACCTTGGGGCGAGCAGCGAGGAAGGAGACTGGCGCTGGGTGTGAAAAAAAAGGGGAAGAAAACGACCGTGTCCTTCCTGGGGTCAGGAAGGACACGGTAGAGAACTGTAGTTCAGTTTTTTCAGACTGGGTGGTTAGCGCTTCGTAAACTGCTTGCGACTAGCAACGAGGGCGACCAAGCCTGAGCCCAACAGCAGGAGCGTGCCCGGTTCCGGCACTGGCGCTTCGGAATTGAGGGTGATGGCTTCCGAGAGCGATTTGCCGCTCTGGTTCACGCTGATCCGCATTGTTGCGTCCGTGGCGGTAAACCCTGCCAGTCCCGGACCCGGAGTGTAGACCCCAGTCAGCAGGACATCCAGAAAACTGGCCGACTGTTGCACGATGCTATTGCCAACGAGATTGGCCGCGAACGACCCCCACGTCGCGTTCGACATGGTGAACGAACTGAGCGAAGTGAGGTCCAGGGTCGTAGGAATATAGATCGTTAAGAGTGGGATGGCCGTATAATCACCGCTGCCGAGGTTGGTGGTGACGACAAAGAGCGCATTAATCTTGGTGCTGACGGCCAGATTGGCTCCGTTCTGCGAAACATTGATTCCACCCATAGCCAAAGAGCCACTGAGTAGTGTGGCTTTTGCCTCGCCTTGGACAAAAAGTAAACCCGCTACGAGCAGGCCAAGGCAGGCTTTCCAGGGGCGCGAACGTGAGAAAAACTTACGCATAACGTGTCCCTCCTGTGGGAGATCGAATTTCATGGGCAGAGTAAGGAGCAAAGGCCGGGCCACGCGCTGGCCGGGCTGCAAGTGCGCTTCATTGCAGAATTTTTCTGTCTATATGAGAAACAAACTGCGATAAGAGGCCGGTCCACTGTAAAGTTTTCCGACAGTGAGTCCGTGTAGACAGAGAAAATGAGGAGAGGTTTTCTTAGATTAACTCACTCACGACAGAAGAAAAAGCGTGATAGTGGACAGAGTTAGGCGCAGGAGCGAATGGTGGAATTCCAGCAGAACGGACAATGTAAAGATTTCCGACAAGAAGGCGGGCGAGTGTAAAAACAGTCTAACAGCAGAGAAAGAAGGAAAAAAATCTGTAAAAAGTTTCTTCGTTTAGCCTTGGTTTCCCCAAGCGATCATCGCACCCATTGAGGGCGCACATTTAGGGCCGAACCACTTGGCTTTCGTGAAAGACAATAAACCCTTCGCCTCGTTCGAGAAATTCGTTAATGGGGGAAAGACATGCCTCCAGTCGGTCAGCAATAAGCGTGCGTCCCGCTTCGTACACTAACAACAAGTGACAGGTGGGAATATGTTCGCGACAGATATGGCCAGCGTCGCGTGAGCCGGAGTGATCGCGGGTGCCGACCAAGATTAAGCTCGGCGCCGTGATTTCGCGCAGCCGGGCTCCGAGTTCTGTATTGTGCACAGCCGTCGCAGGAGGAGATAAAAGCACCAACTGTTGCACTTGCTCCGGCGTGGCGAGGGCTTGGGCCAGAGCGAGCGTAGCGCCGCGCCCGACGCCGATAGCGCTGAACGAGGCAATGCCAAGCCCGATGAGCGCTCGCGCCAGAGCCGCCGCGAAATCTTGCCCCTGGCCAGCGCCAAGGGCTGGAGTTGCAAGCGTGATGACGCGATAGCGCGCGGCCAAGGCCGACGTCATATCGTCAAACAGATTGTCAGTATCTTCTAGAAAAATGACAATGACTTTTCCTTCACCCGCTTCGACGTAACGGATGGTGAGTCCGTGGCATTCCAGATGGCTCTCTTTGAAATTCATCGTTTTCATTTGCTTTTTCAGTAACGATTCTCTACGGCTCTCTCTGTTAGAGCCCGCGTATATGCGGCAGCACGTCGCCGGCGAAGCGCTCCATGGACTCCAGTTGCTGTTGGTAGGAGAGCCCGGGCCATGCAAAGGCAATGTCCATCAATCCCACTCCGGCTTCGCGCAAGGCTCCGATTTGCTCTCGCACCGTGGCCGGTCCTCCGCATAAGAAAGGGCGGTCAAATTCGAGCTTCTCGGGAGGCGATTCTCTGAGCGATTGCGTAATCGCGGGGCTTAGGTGACGCGCCAAGCCCATGTTCACCTTGAAGCGGTTGGTGTGTTTCTCCGCTGCTTCGTCGCTCTCCCCCACATATGCCCAGAAGCGATACATGACGTTCTCAGCGGTGGGCTCCCAACCCTCCTTAGCCGCTTCTTCTTTGTATAACGCCACTCGTTGCTTGATATCCGGCAAGAGAATGAAAGAGAGCGCAAGATTCAGGCGGCGGCTGGCGCAAAATTGCACGGACTCTGGACTGTTCCCGGAAGAGAAAACCGGAGGATGAGGCGTTTGCAGAGTGCGGGGCCACACCGACACCGTGCGATAGGTAAAGTAGCGGCCCTCCCAGCCGAACGGTTGCGGCTCGGTCCAGGCATGAAGAATCAGATCAATCCCTTCTCGCGTCATCGCCTGGGCCTCATCTGGATTATTGCGATAAGTGAGAATTTCGTTTGCCGTGCCACGCAGGAACAAGACCATGATGCGTCCTTCGCTCATGGCGTCGAGCATCGCCAATTCTTCGGCTACGCGCACTGGATTTGACAATGGCAACAACGGGCCCAACACGGCAATCTTCGCTCGCTTGACGACCTCGGTCATAGCGCCGGCATAGATCATGGGGCTGGGAGCGAGAATGCGAGGCGAGTAGTGGTGCTCCGAAACGCTGACCCAGTCGAAGCCCAACGTATCAGCCAGGCATAACTGTTCCTTGGCGCGCTGCATGGAGGCGCTGATCGCCTCGCGGTCGCACAAGGCGGGCGGCGTCGGCCATGTCGTGGTCGCGGGATTGCCCGCATAAGAGAGCGTATTGAAAAAGCCGACCTGCATACTGGCGTCTCCTCTCAGTGTGGCTTTAATCAGTTCTTGCCGCACTCGTCAATTCACAGCGCAAATTCTTGACGGTTTGTGTTTCTTGTCCAATGACCGCTTGTGGTGGCGATTCGTTGAAAGCGGACGTGTGCTATTGAACGTGGATAGAAGGGGACTCCGTATGCCATCCGAACTCATTCTGCACCATTACGATTTTTCCAGTTATTCCGAAAAAGTCCGTCTCGTGCTGGGCCTCAAGCGTGTGACGTGGCGCTCTATAGATATTCCCCCCGTGCTGCCGAAGCCGGATTATTTGCCGCTCACCGGCGGGTATCGACGCGCACCAGCACTGCAAATCGGGGCGGATGTTTTTTGTGATTCGAAACGGATCATTGAAGAGCTTGAGCGCCGGTTTCCTGAGCTGTCGGTCTACCCTGGACCCGATGTCGCGGCCCAGCGTGCCTTTATTGCCGGGCTGGAATATTGGACCGATTCGGTCTTCACTCGCAATGCGATCAACTACATTTCGTGCCTGCATGCCGAGGCTCCGCGCTTCACTCAGGCCTTTCTTGCTGATCGCGCGGCCCTGCTCGGAAAGCCGGAGCCTGGCTTGACTCATCGGCGCGGGGCGGTGAGCAAAAATTTGTCGCAACTGCGCCCCCAGATCACGTGGATTGAGGAGCTGCTGCGCGATGGACGTTCCTACGTGTGGGGCGACATGATGTCGCTAGCAGACTGTGTGATGTATCACCCGCTGTGGGTCATGGACCAGCTCGCCAGCGAGCGCGTAGCATTGATTCCCGAGCGAACACGACAGTGGATGGATCGCATCGCCGCGCGCGGTCACGGTCAGTTTACTTTGATGACAGCGGCTGAAGGCCTCGCCGTCGCTGTCGCCGTTACGCCGGAACCGCCGCTGCTCAGCGAGACGTTGGAAGGCGATCCCGCTCTGGGCGAGACCGTTTCTATTACGCCGCTTGATTATGGTCGCGCCAATCCGAGCATCGGGAGGTTAGTCTCCATTGACTCTCAACGTGTGGCCATCCAGCACGAGAACGAGCGCACGGGACTGGTCACCGTCCACTTCCCGCGTTTTGGTTACACGGTGCGGACAGTGGAGCCATGAGTCTTCCGATAAGGGTTGTTGCGAAAGTTTACTTTCCCAACTGTTGCTTGGCGGCTTTTTCCACTGTCGTGCCCTTGAAGAAGTCCGGATTGAGGCTTGCCCAAAGGTTGACCGCGTTGCCAAAGGTAAACGCGTGGAAATCTTCTTCCGACAAGCCCTTTTCTTCGACCAATTCCCAGGCCTCTTCCAGGACTTCCGTCATGTCGGGGACATCGAAGTGACTGATATCCGAACTCAGCACTGCCCCGAGCTTTGCGCCAAAAGGATTAGCTTTAGACGCAAAGGCGTAGGTGACGGTCGGGTCGTCGGATTCACAACCAAAGTAGAAATTGGGGACGAACAGATCTCGGATATCTTGTTTCTTTTCGATCTTACAGGAGGCGAAATCGTCAAGTTCCTCCGGCAGCGCCACGCCCATGCCCCGTGTGGCCCAACGCTCGAACTCAGCTAGCCGAGCATACATCTTTTCTCCCCCATACTGCTTCAACAGCGCGGCCAAATGCTCGCGATCTAGGTTCGCAGGATTGAGGTCCTGGATCACGTTGCCGTTCCGTTTCTCCCAGTGGGAGATCAGATCGGCGAGCACACTACAGCCCCAGGCCACGCCGCCTTCGAGAAACGCGAACCTCATGCGCGGGAAGCGTCGCGTCACGCCGCCCAGGAACAAGGCTTTGCACACGGCGTTGCCTGCTTCACCGAAATGGCCAATGTGATTGTAAACAAAGTTGGTGAGCGAGTTACGCAGCCCATAATTCTCAGCGGCGGAATGGAACGTGGCTGCGTAGCCCAGCTCTTCGCATTTGCGCCACACCGGGTCATAGTCGTACGCGCTGTCGATGCCCAACACATCGAGCCAACAAGCATAACGGCGGCTCACCCCTTGCCGCTCCATCTCAGGAATCGAGCGACGGATGAGGCTCCCTAGCGCGATGGCTTTGATGCCCAGCGCTTTGCAGTGGTCCAGTTCGGCCAAGGCTTCTTGCGGCGTGTGCATGGGAATCACGCCGATCGGTGTGCAGCGATCGGCATACTCCGCCCAGGTTTCGGCGGCATACTGGTTGAGGGCGCGGCAACCAGCCTGACGCAATTCGTCATCGTTCAAATACGGCGCGAATAATTGCGAGCCGGTGGGGTACAAAATGGCGAAATCCAAGCCCATGCTCTCCAAGCGTTCGTGCAGGAGCTTGGGAATAAACGACGTGGCCATGTCGAGGGTATTTTTAATCGGCAGCGCCCACCAGGGTGGCTGGCCCGCGCGTTTGTCGATTTTTTCTTGTTTGCTCATCTGCGCAAACGAACCCTCGCCCAAGCCGCGAAAGCGCGAGGTCCACTTCTCCACAACTTTGGAGCCTGCGACATCTTTAAGATAATCCATTGCGATGGGTTCAAATTCGCGCCAGTGGCCGTCTGAATCGATGACCGGATGGCTGAGTCGATCGTGAATCATCTGGGATTTTGACTTACCGTTGCCTGCCATGTTGTGTTCCTCCTGAAGTTGGGCTGATTTGTTGTAGCGAACCGTCCCACAGTACAGCAAGAGGAGGGCTCTTCTTGAAGATAGACCAGAGTGGACTTTCATTGTACAATCGCTCCTCACTTAGAGAGAGGAGGAGTTGAGATGGTTTATCGTAAGTTAGGAAAGATAGCGCTATTAGCAGCGGTGGTGGTTAGTTGCAGCTTCATGGCGGCATGCGGCGAGAAGAAAGAAATGGGGCCGAAGGAGCTCCAAGCCATTCAGATGGTGAAAGCGTACACCCCTGAAGGTACGGTGTTTAGCGTGATTTCCAACATTGAGAAGATGGCTGAGGATAGCGGACGGAAAGGAGACAAGTGGGAATTGGGGGCGTGGGAAGCCGGGTTGCCGACGCAAAAGGATCGGGTGATCGAAACACTCAGCCAATATTTTACGATGTTCCGCCCTGCGGGAGATTATTGGGTAAAGTTCTCGTACAAAAATAAAGACGGCGCTTTCCAAGGGTTGTGGGACGTCAATATTTACAACAAAAAGATTGTCGCCAAAAACGATGTCGCCCAGAAATTAAGTACGCCTCCGGCGCAATAACATTCCGCTTCGGTTCCATGCTCAGCGACAGCGAGGGTAGCGCGCCTTGCTGTCACCCCCCTTTGACGACCATTGGTTTTCCGCAATGCTCTGGGATCGGCTGCTCTCCACATGTGGGTCCCATCCAGCACACCAATTTCTCTTGTTCGTTGAGCTTGTCCTTGTGCATAGGTTGCCCGCAATGGAAAGGCATGGGCAGTTTCTGACCACATTTGAGACAGTACAAAGTCGCCATGTATATTCCCCTTCCAGGGTTTATCACTAGGAGTGACGATGGACAGACTGTGGCGTGTGAGCTTCTGTGGCGCTGGTGAGCACCTGCGCCACCGCACGATACACTTCCCGATTAACGATGAGCCCCAGGTGTCGGCCTGACACTTCGAGATTATCTCCCTGCAAATCAATAGCAGAACGCCAGTCAACGATCTCGTCACTTTTGGAGAAAATTGACGTGAAGCGCACGTTTGGGGGAAGGGCGGAGAAAGCGGTCTTGGCGAAGCGGCAGGTGCAGTCTGGGCTCCCGCAGCGTTGCTCGACACCGCCGCGCGCTTGCCGTAACGGCCCCAGTAATGCAAAGGTCGACCGTACGAGTGGATGGACGCCCCCCTGTGTGTTGAGCTGCAAAGGGGAACCTAGGGCGACGACATGGCGGACCTGATCCGCGAAGTTGGCGCCCAGAAAGCGCGCCAGCAACCCACCCAAGCTGTGACCGATGACCGTCACCCGGGCGTTATTGGTCTCTCTCGCAATATATTCAAGCCGCCACCGCAGCCGCTCGCTGGTCTTATTGGGGCAATCGACGTTCCAGTCAATGCCGGAAAAATAGGTTTGATAGCCCAGGCGATTCAGCCATCCCGCCATCCGCAACAAGGTCCAGTCCCCGGCGAAGAATCCGGGAATGAGCAAAATCGGTTGTCCGCCGCCAGCCATTGGCGGGGTGCGGTACACTGGATCACGTACCAGAGTCGCTAGCTGATAGAAGTAATCGGGGTAAGACAGCGCCAGTTTCCAGCTCATGAGAACGTCACGCCTTCCTGATTTGCTCTGAGTTCTTTTCGGTAAGCAAACTACTTTTAATAAATCCTGCCGCTCGCTTGAGCGCAAGCGGGTTTGGGTGCGGAAGTGAACTCTGCGCGTAAAGAAAAGATGTGGCTAGTAACCGTCAACCAGAAAACCGTGTCAGGTATGAGGGAGCGACTGGGAGCGACAAAAGGGAGAAAACCAGCAACCGCCGCGAGGACCATCGGTGGGAAGAACAGGGAGAGATGGGCAGTGCAGTCTTTCATGCCGCACTGCCTAGCATGTTAGTGCAGGACTGCTTCGTTGTATGCCTTGACCGCCACGAGGGGCTTTCGTGGAGACTGCCGTTTCTGGCGATCGTGTTTTTTGAGCCACGCGCCTACTTGCGGCCACAGTTTTTTCTGCGCCCCGCCGCCGACCACCACCCCGATATGCCCTGCCGGAAAGAGCAGCGTTTGCGCGTCGCGACTGCCCACCAGATCGGTCAAGGGTAAACTCGCCTGCGGATGCACGACATCATCGTGTTCGCCGATAATGCTAAGGAATGGGCACGTGATATGGCGCAGATTGACCACCCGACCACCCACCTTCATGCTCCCTTGCACCAACTTGTTGCCAACGACTAAGTCAGCGTGTAATTCACGGAAAATCTGCCCAGCCAACGGCACATCGCTATTCATCCACTGCTCAAACCGCTCGAACATTTCCTTATACCCAGCACGGTCTCTGTTGCGGTAAAGCCCAACGTATTTATCCACCGCGTGATGCACCGGCGCAAGGGACGAAAACGCGGATTTCACCATCCACGCTGGACAGTTACCAAAGGCGCTTGTGACCAAGGTTGGATCGAGATTCTTGCTGAGCTGGAAAAAGGAGATGTCCTGCTTGCTCCAATCCAATGGTATGGTCAGCGTGATCAGATTTTTGACCGTCTGCGGATGCAAGGCGCTGTAGAGCGTGCTCAGGAGCGCGCCGAAGCAATAGCCCAAGACCGAGACTTGTTCGACCCCAGTGTGCTCTTGGATAGCGGCGACGGAGTTGACTAAATCTCCGTTCACATAGGCGTCAAAGCCCCGCCAGGTATCGGCGCTATTGGGTGGAATCCAGTCGGTTAGATAGACAGGGATGCCTTGATTGGTCAGATTCTCGATAATACTGCTGCCTGGTAATAGATCGAGGACGAACGGGCGTTTGATGAGGGCGTGGACCAGGAGAAGCGGAGTGGAGGTTGGCTTGCCCACGGGGCGGTAATAGCGCAGGCGGACTTTTCCGCCTTCGTAGATGACTGTGGACGGTGTGGTCGGTGGTGGGTCCTCATGCGTGGGAAACGAGGAGAGCAGACTACGCTGAAAACTCTCCAAATCGCGCACCGTCCCTTGTAGCCACGAGGTCGAAAACTGTTGCAGAAAATTTAACATAGCTGTGTTGCTCCGCTCTGCTTGTGGGTTCTTTACGCCGCCGCGCGTTCGTCATAGTGCGGACGAAGCGGCGCAGGTGTGGTGCGAGGCAGGCGCGCATCGAGGGCGTCAACCTGTTCAACCAACGTCTGTACATCTTTCTTCTGCGCCACCTCAGAGAGCCGGTTCTGCAGGGAACGGACTTGTTCCGAGAGCCCTTCGAGGTCAGCCGCTGTGGGGATGCCGACCGCTTTCCACAGACTGGTGAATACCGCACCGCTGACCGCGCTGTTAACTTGTTGCCATTGTAGAGCTGTGCTCAGCGTGCGGCTGAAAACGTTACCGAAAAGCGGGTTCCGATACAACCCATCGATGGCGGAGGACGCCATGCGCACGCTTGCGTCATACCCTTTCCAGACAGCTTCAACGGCCTCTTTCTCTTCTCCTGCTCCCAGGCTCCATTTTAATCCAGCGAGCGGCAGGTCGAAGAACAAACTCTTGTACGCCGTTGCGAGATCCGTCATTCCTTGGGTCGACTGTTGCTTTGCCACTTTCGAACTCCTTTCCTCCGTTAGAGGTTTTACTGTATGAGAGACCTCTACACGGCACAAGAAAATGTTCGTCACCTGGGTGACGTAAACCCAGTATCGCATCCGGGTATTACGCCTTTGTGTCCCCGAAGTGACAAAGTGATGAACCGAGAATGGTTGCGGATTGAAGTCACATCTCGAAGAGCGAGCAAAAGCGAGACCAAGATGATGCTCTCGCTCGCTCCTGGCTAACTGCTTGGTTTTCCAATACTTGCGTGGACACACGACGATGCGCGCCATCTTCGGCGCCTGTTGATGCAGCAGCACATGCTGCGGCAGCAGCAACAGGGGCGCACTGCTATATGAGTGGCAGCCTGTACAACTTCCCCCTCGTCGGCATACAATCCGCACTCAGAAGGAGGGGATTAACATGGAAACACGGACGCGGTGGGCCGTCCTGTGGTTTCTGGTGCTTATCAGCGTCGTGCGCAGCATGGACGCGGTGAATTTCTCCGTGGCCGCCAAACAAATCATGCCGGAGTACGGCTTCTCGAATGTACAGATGGGCGCGTTGTACACCGTGTTTACGGCGGGCTACGCGTTGTTCCATTTGCCGGGCGGATGGTTGGGTGACCGGGTGGGGCCGCGTCGGATGCTGGCCTTGGCGATCCTGTGGTGGTCCGTGTTTACCGGGTTAACAGCTATTGCCGGGGACTGGTGGATCGCCGGGCTGTTGGGGCCGCTGGGGTCGTTCATGGTGGTCCGTTTTCTCATCGGCATCGGAGAAGGGGCGGCCTATCCGAACTCCGTGCGGACGGTGGCCAGCTGGATGGCGCCGCACGAGCGGGCACTGGCAAGCGGTTTCGTACTCTCTGGCGTCGGTATGGGGTATGGCCTGGCTCCGCCGGTGGTCTCGTGGATCATGGTGCACTACGGCTGGCGGCCCGCCTTTTATCTCTTTGCGCTGACCGGGCTAGTGTTAGCTGGGCTGTGGTATCGCTTCGCCACGGATCGTCCAGAGGAGCACTCCCGCGTATCCCCACAAGAGTTACAACGCATCCGCAGCGATGGAGCGCGCATGGAGCCGCAGCCTACTCCGTGGCGAGGAATACTGACGCATCCCAACAGCTGGTTGTTGATGATCGCCAACTTCGGTTTTGGTTACGGCGTCTATATTTTTCAGTCCTGGTTTTATCTTTACTTAGTCAATGTGCGAGGATTTTCGCTCATGCAGGGCGGGGTTCTTACCACCGGGCCGTTCCTCGCGGTGACGGTGCTGGGACCCCTTGGCGGGATGTGTTCTGATTTTCTGGTGAAGCGTTATGGAGCAGCAATCGGACGCCGCGCTGTGGCGGTAACTGGGCTGTTCCTGGCCGCCGGGTGTCTCCATATCGGGGCGCGTGCGGCGGACCCCTATGCCGCCGTGGTGATGTTGTCCCTCGGCGACGGGTTTCTCTATTTTGCCGGGGCTACCGGAGTAGGCGCGGTGATTGATATCGCCGGTCCTCACGCCGGCACGGTATATGGTCTCACGGTCACGGCGACCCAGCTCGGCGGCGCCGTGGCGCCGACGCTGACGCCCATAATTGCTGATCGCTTCGGCTGGGACACCGCGTTGCAATTTGCTGGAGTGCTTGCGTTAGGTTCCGCGTTCGTCTGGTTCTTTATTGATGTGTCCAAGAAGATCAGCGTGAGAGACGAGAAACTCAACGATGCCGAGCCGCTAGTAGTGGCTCGATAATCCGTGTGGGAAGAAGAGGTAGATGCTTGACTGGAAAATTGTCCTCTTGTTGCTCTTCGTTTTTGTCGGTATGCAGTCTACAGGATTGGTGCAAACGCGCGAAAGCACAGGAGGGAACGACATGAAACTCGAAGAGATGGTGCAGGAGTTATGGGACCGTGAAAAGATCAAAGAGCTGACCTACGCCTATGGCCTAGCAATCGAAGCGCAAGATGAAGAGCGAATGGCGAATCTCTTCACCGAGGACGGCTCAGTGGATTTCAGCTCGTTGGGCAGGGGAGTGACGAAAGGACGACCGGCCCTCAAGGAATTTTATCGCGGCACCTGGCCGCTGCGGGTGAAGCCGTTTTTCACCAATCATGTGATTCAGATCAACGACGACCATGCGATCGGCGTCTGTTCGCTGGAGAATCGCGCCACCCGAGGGGATGACAGTATGATCGGCGCGGGCCGCTTGCATGATGAATTCGAGAAAGTAAACGGCGAGTGGAAGTTCAAATCTCGCCGAGTGGAAATGTTCTACTTTGTCCCACTCTCCGAGGGCTGGGCGAAAGCGACGGGGCCGGGGAAATTGTAGAGGAGTATCTAGATATGCCTGACATTGCTTTTCGTTCAGCGCTGGAGCAAGTCGTCGCCATCCGTAATCGTGAAATCAGCAGCCGTGAGCTGCTGGATCACTATCTGAAGCGGATAGGACGCTACAATCCCGCTATCAACGCCGTGGTGACGCTCGATGTGGAGCGCGCACGCCAGCGGGCCGACGCCGCAGATGCCGCGCTCGCACATGGAGAGTTATGGGGCCCGCTGCACGGTTTGCCAATGACGATCAAAGACACGATTGAAACGGCGGGACTGCGTACGACCGCTGGTGCGCCAATTCATGCAGAACACATTCCGACGCACGACGCTCCCGCCGTAGCGCGACTGAAAGCGGCGGGGGCCATTGTGTTTGGCAAGACCAATACGCCGGTGTTTGCTGGAGATGCGCAGAGTTATAATCCGCTTTTTGGCGTGACAAATAATCCGTGGGATCTCACGAGATCTCCCGGTGGTTCTTCGGGCGGGGCCGCTGCGGCCCTTGCGGCTGGGCTGACGGGTCTGGAATTGGGCAGTGATATTGGCGGTTCGATTCGCAACCCGGCGCATTATTGCGGCGTCTATGGTCATAAGCCAAGCTATGACATCATTCCTCTACGCGGTCATATTCCAGGACCGCCGGGAACGCTTTCGGGAGCGGATATCGCGGCCCTCGGTCCGTTGGCGCGTAGCGCGAAAGATTTGTCTCTGACGCTAGGCCTTTTGGCGGGGCCAGACGAAGAGGAGGGCCTGGCCTGGCGCTTGGAGCTTCCCTCTCCGCGCCGGGGCGCGCTGCGGGAATATCGGGTGGCGGCGTGGCTGGATGATCCCGCCTGTCCGGTTGATAGTGCAGTACGCAGTCGCCACGAAGCAGCGGTTGAGGCTTTACGACAAAAAGGAGTAAAAGTAGACGACCAAGCGCGTCCGGGGTTCCAGTTCGCCGATGCGCTGCACGCTTACTCTCGTCTGTTATGGGCGGCCTTCTCTCCCGGATTAGAACCAGAAGCATTCCAAAATTTTGCGGAAATGAGCGGTCAATTGCCTCAGGACGACGATGGCTATCTTGCGCGTGTCGCACACGGATCGGTCCAACGGCATCGTGATTGGTTGGGATGGAATGAACTCCGCGCCCAATATCGTCGGCAGTGGAAAGAGTTCTTCACTCAGTATGATGTGTTGTTGTGCCCCATTACACCGACAGCGGCCCTGCCGCACGATCATAGTGAACCGATGGTGGCGCGGACAATCCAGGTCAATGATCACGCACGGCCATATCTTGATGTCGTCGCTTGGGCAGGAGTGATCGGCATGGCCTATCTCCCTGTGACACTGGCTCCGGTGGGGCGCACCTCCCAGGAGCTGCCTGTTGGCATTCAGATTGTCGGGTCCTATCTTGAGGATCGCACCACTATTGATTTTGCTCGTCGTTTAGCCGATGTGGTCGGTGGATTCGAAGCGCCTCCTGGGTATGAGTAAACACAATGACAACCACTAAACCCCTCACTCTTGTCGCTACCTATCGTCGCACGATTCACGCCTCGGTCGAGCGCATCTGGGAAAATGTGCGCGACTGGGAACATCTGCCCTGGCTGCACCGCTCCTCATTCCTCGGCGCGGAATTGCTGGAGCAGACGCCGTCGTCCTGGCGAGCGCGCATTACCATGCCTCCTGCCGCCGCACCGCGCGAGGCGGTCATTGCAATTCAGATGGATCAGCCGAATCTCCGCTATTGGAGCCTTACCCTTACGGGACAAGGCGCGGGAGGAGAGATTCTTACCTGTTTAACGCCGGTCAAGACTCATGAAACGGACATTATTGTCGAGTTTCGCACCCCTGTTGAAAGTGACAAACAGGCGCAAGCGCTCGGCGCTGCGTATCTGCGGTTGTATGAGCGGCTGTGGGACGAAGATGAACGGATGATGGTGCGGCGGCAAGAACTACTTAACACGGGAAAGATCAGTATTGAGCCAAGACTGCTCCAGCGGAATAGACGATGACAAGAGAAGATGTCTTCAAAGGCAAATGTTGACGACCATTAGCGGAGTGGTGGGTATTGCAGGAGATTGCGCCGTTTCCGTCCTTCGTTGCCAGACGAACTGGGCCGCGAGGTGAGGCTCGGAACTTTCACAAATTAGGGCGCAGTGCAATTCATGAACATTGAATGCTGACTATTGCTGCAAACCGAACAAAAAGGACGATTCGATGAATTGGGAACTGATTTGGATTTCCCTTACCGCCATGGCTACATGGGCGTTGGTATTCGTTACTTGGTGTCTCATGTCCAAGCAGATGAAGGCCGCTAGAGAAGATATGCGCGAACAAATAAACGTCTCACGCGATGGCATGCATAAGCAGCTCCAAATGGCCCGTGCTGACTTAAAAGTTCGCCTCCAGACCACTTATGAAGAAAAATTTGATAGCCTTGCATTGGTATCAGAGCGAAAGAAACTCGCCGAACAGCTTCTCGCTAACGCGCCACACTCAGATATGCAAGAGGCTGTCTTGAATTTCTTCGAGTCTGTCGACATGCTGCTCCGCCGAGAATACATTGATCTCGATATGGCGTGGTCAGCTTTCAGTTTCTACGCCCTTCGTTGGTGGAGCGCAACCAAAGACTACATCTCAGAAGAACGGCGCCGCGAAAACAACGACGCCACAATCTTTGAAGAGTTCGAACATTTAGTTGACGCAATGTATGAATTCGAAAATGAAAAGCGCCATCTAAGCCGCGCCCAACTCGAACCGAGCAAACAAGTCTTGCAGCGATTCCTTGAAGCCGAGAAGAATTTGTGAAGTAGCGGCTATTAGAGTTAGGTCTTGCATTCGTACATTATTAAACCCGAGGCTCTAGAGAGGCGAGCCAAGGCTCGATTGCAAGACCAACCCCCTTTTTTTCTCCTTGTGGAAATGCACTACGATTTCAGTAGAATTCAGATATGACTCTCCAGTGAAGAGGATGCCGATGCAAACGATAAAATTTGTTTACTGGGAAGAAGATGGCGCTTGGTTAGGCTATTTGCAGGATTACCCCGATTATTGGACCCAAGGCGAGACGATGGACGATCTCAAAGACCATTTGCGTGATTTGTATCAAGATTTAACGAGTGGTGTGGTGCCCAGTATCCGCAAGGTTGATGAATTGATCGTGCCATGAAACGAGTGGACCTCATTCGAACGATTCAGAGCTTTGGCTGTGTCTTTGTGCGGCATGGAGGCAAGCACGACTGGTACCGTAATCCTCTCACCGGGGTTGCTCAACCAATCCCTCGCCATCGAGAACTCAAGGAAGGGCTAGCAAAACATATCATCAAAGAGTTGAGCAATCCGGAAATAAGTCCTAAATCATAGATCGCACGGAGCGCTATCCTGCTCACGGTCCTTTCACGCAGGCAAAGCGCGTCGTTGCTGGAGCGTCCGTAACCCAAACACCCCACCCCCGAGAACAGCGACTCCGGCGGCGCAGGTGTACATGACGGTGAAGTTGGTGTACTCAAGCACCTGACCGAGACCAATCGCGCTGAGGCTCACGCCGACATCGAAGGCCCCCATGAGGGTTGCAAGCGCGGGGCCGCGATCCCGTATTGTTGATCGATCAACGACCAGCGCCATCAGGGCCGGCTGCACCCCACCGAATCCGAGCCCTTGCAGAATCGCGGAACAGGTAAGACCGAACAACGAAGTGGAGTGCGCTAAGGTCAACATGGAGGCGGCGAGGAGCCCCATGCCTGGAATAATAATGGCCGTGCGGCCCAAACGATCCGAGAGCTTCCCCGAGATTGGCCGCGAGAAGAGCACGACAACAGCGTAAATAGTAAAGTAGACGCCGGGATTCCCGAGATGCAGATCGCTCACTAACAGCGGCAAGAATGAAACGATGGAGCCGAATGTCATGGTCATGCACATGGCCACGAATCCAGGGGCGAGGGCCGCGCGGCTGAACAGCGGCGGATGTTCGGTTGCGGCGTGTGACTGAGTATGGGTGCGTGCAGGCTCATGCAGAAATTGTGCAAGTCCTAAGCTCACAAGACCGAGGCCCGAGGACAGCCAGAACAGACCAAGAAAGCCGATCGGTCCGATCATCGCGGCGCCGAACGCGGGACCGATAGTCATGGCAAGCATCATGGCCATGCCGTAGTAGCCCATGCCTTCGCCGCGTCGCGCTGGTGGACAGAAGTCGGCAGCCAGCACGGCTCCTGCGGTCGTATAGATGGCGATGCCGATGCCGTGGAAGAACCGCAACACGAGCATGGCAAAAACAGAATGGGCGAAAGTGTAGAGGGCTGGGGCAATGAAATAAATGAAAGCTCCGAGACTGAGCCCGGCTTTGCGATTCCAGACTTCGACAATGCGGCCGGAAGCCGGTCGGGCCAGCACGGCGGAGACGGCGAAGATGCCCATTACCAAGCCCACTTGTGATTGTAACCCGTGCAATTCTTGCACGACGAAGATCGGCAGCACGGCAAAGAGCTGGAACATACTTGCCGAAAACAAGAAGTTACTCACGCACAGTAACAAAAAGTCACGAGTAAAGAGCCGGTCGGGAACATGAATGGTGATAGGCTGAGTTTGCGAGTGAGAGACCGCTGATGCAGGTTGTGACATTGGGCGAGAACGTATCGGGATTGTGAGGGGGAAACAAGAGAGATTGCCCTGGACATGTCGTATGGCTCTGACGTTACTGCATCTAGGGGTTGCGTTCCCAGGCAGAGTCTAGGAACGAGGCGTCCACTTTTGAGTTTAATGAAGTACTAGGTCTCATGCCGCCTCTTTCTTCATCCCATTGGTTGCCCAATACGGCGGTAGTTTCGGGGGAATCGGAGGCTCCAAGCCGGTCTCCTCTTTACATCGAGCAAGGAGTTCCACCAGCGGCGGACCGAAATCAAAGGTCTGGAGCGGTCCGCGTTCTTTGGTGATTTTTTCTCGTAACGTTATCGTTGCCGTCTCGTCTACTTGCTGGGTTGCCGCGTCGATAACCACACCGTAGTCTTGGCGCGCTTTCTCAATTGAGACTAACTCGCGGAGCACGTCGGTGTGCACCTGTGCGACGGGCCGCTCCAGGGGATCGCCCCAACCGCCGCCGCCCGCAGTCTGGAAGATGAGTTGGTCGCCGGGCTCCACTTTGATCTGGTCACATTTAGACGGAAGAATCGTTTGACTGCCATCGTTGCGAATGAGGATTTTCTTCGAGCGCATGCCTGGCTTGCCGCCTAAGATGCCCCACGGCGGCGTCAGCCAGCGGTCATCGTGGATAGCCACCTCTCCCGGCTCCAGAAAGGTGTACCACTTGTCGATGCCGTTGCCGCCGCGATGCAGGCCCGCGCCGCCGGAGTCCATGACTGACGCGTAACGATCCACGCGCATCGGGCAGTAGCTTTCCAGATATTCGGTCGGAATGTTAGTGAACAGCGGCCACCAAGAATGACCGTCCATGCCGTCGCCGATCGGTCGCCCTGGAATACCGCCATAACTGATTTCCATGATAAAGAAGAATTTGCCGTCTTTGTCGTTGCCGCTGTACAGAAGATGGGGGCTGGTGCCGTAGCCCGCCGCCGTGGTGAGTTCCGGGCTCTTTTGCCCCAGGCAGCCGCTCATGACATCAAATAATCGCGCGAGCGCGTGCGTGCGACAACCCAGCGCCGCAGGGAATTTCGGGTGGAGCAGAGAGCCGTCCGGTAGGCGGGCTTCAATCAAATCGTAGAAGCCGTCGTTAAAGAGAATCTGCGGGTCGTAGACCATGATGAGGTACACGCCGATGAACATCTTGAACATGCCCTCATTGAGGTAGAAGTTGATGGGGCCTATCGCTTGCGGATCGGTCCCAGTCCAATCGAACACCGCTTTATCGCCGTCGCGCCAGATGGTGAGTTTCATCTTGAAGGGGCCATTGCCGAGGCCATCGTCATCCACATAGTCCTCGAACGATTGGGGGTCGGTAGAGATGTTACGTTGGATCAACATCTTCATCGCGCGATAGGTGCGCTCCAATAGGGCCTGTGTTGCGGCGAGGTAGGTGTCGCGGCCAAAGCGCTGACAGAGTTCACGCACACGTTGCTCAGCGGTCTTACAGCCGGCGACGATGCCCATCAGGTCCGATCGATTCATGACCGGGATGCGGACGTTGTTCAAAATGAGGTTGAGCACGTCCTCATTGAGTTGCCCTTTTTCAAAGAGTTTGACCGGCGGGATGCGGAGTCCTTCACCGAAGATCGACGTGGCGTTGGTAGGAAACGAGCCAGGCAGCGGACCACCGACATCCATCTGATGCCCGAACATCGAGCACCAGCCAATCAGTTCATCATTGTCAAAAACCGGGACTAAGATGAGGAAGTCGTTGATATGCGAGATGGCGCCGCCGCAGAGATATGGGTCGTTGAGCAGAATCACGTCTCCGGGATAAATCGGGCGATCGAAGCTGTTCATCATCTCACGGATGTAGGAGCCGAACTGGCCGACGATCATGCGTCCATGGGGGTCGCAGATCATGGGAAACTCATCGTGTTGCTCACGGATCACCGGCGACATGGCCGTGCGGTAGAGCACAGCGTCCATCTCATAGCGATAATTCTTGAGCGCGCTCTCGATGATGTCGAGGGTGACGGGGTCAACATCGATCTGCGGAATCTGGGCGATTTTTACGTCGCGCATGAGGGGCTCCTTTTTCGCAATCAGTCCTCAGCGAGTAGCTTCGGGCAACCCAAGACGTTTTCTGATATGTTTAGCCAATACGTCGTCGATCTCCGTATGTCTTGGAACCGTTTGTTTCTTGCCTGTTGCAGGATTCGCATAGACGTCATGTTTCGATCCGTGTCGTGCGAGAAAACATCCGTCGGCTAACAATTGGCGAACGAAGTCGCTCCGCTTCATAGCGTGATAGTCTTTGTTTGGTGTTCTTCCGGGACATCTTCTAACACCAGCAAACGGTATGCATCCTTAATGTTTTCCTCTAGCTCTTCAAGGGTCTCTCCCTGGGTCATCACTTCCGGGTATTCGAGGAGTTTTCCTAGCCAGAATTTTTCCGATTTCCAGTAGAGGAGTGTCAACTTTGTGTCCATACAGTTTTCCTTTGACTGGTAGTAAAGACTTAATTCTTTTTTACGCTCCAGGCCGAATCAAAATATTAAAATACTTATCAACTTCGCCCGTAAAGCCGGGCAACACCACCGTAGTCGAATCCATTTCCGTGACAATAGCGGATCCAGGCAAGCGATTGCCGGGGCGCAGCTTGGCGCGGTCGTAGATCGGCGTCGAGAGAAACTTGCCGTCGAAGTAGATGCGATGTTCGTCGCTCAATGCGTGTTTGGCTGATGGGCCGTCGAGTTCTCCTTCAGGGAGTGTGAGCGAAGCCCCCGTGCCCAACGCAACCGCTCGTAAGTTGACAATTTCACACTCCGCATCAAGCCGAAAACGATACAGCCGTTCGTGCAACGTGTGGAATTTCCCGGCTAAGACTTCCGTACCTTCCGCTTGAAGTTCGGCTAAGGTCGTTGCAATGGGCAACTCGTAGCCCTGTCGAAAATACCGCAAGTCAGCATTGTAAAAAATCTTCTGCTGGCTGCGTGGAATTCCTTCACGTTCGAGCCAGCCTGCGGCCTCTTCGCCTAACTCCTGGAAGATCTTTGCCACTTCAGCGGCTGAGATATTACTTAGGATGCGTAACACGGTGCGCGCAAACTCTTCGCGAAAATCACAACAGACATCGCCTGTAGCGCAGAGCACGCCAGGAGCTGGAGGTACGATCACCGGAAACGACCCGATCAGGTTCGCGACCGAGTTGGCGTGGAGCGGTCCAGCGCCGCCGAAGGCGACGAGCGCAAAGTTGCGTGGGTCGTAGCCGCGCTGCACGGATACCAGACGGAGAGCGCCATGCATATTCTCATTGACTATGTCAAGAATACCCTGCGCGGCGCGGTACACATCGAGTCCTAGCTTCTCGCCAATGCGCGCCACTGCTGCTTTGGCCGCCTCTTCATCTAATTGCATTTCACCGCCGAGCAGGCGTGGCGGTAAGTGTCCCAGCACGACATTGGCGTCGGTCACTGTGGCTTCGACGCCGCCTCTGCCGTAGGACGCCGGTCCAGGGTCTGCCCCGGCACTTTGGGGACCCACGCGTAAGGCGTTGGTGATTTCCGGCACGTGCGCGATCGAACCGCCGCCCGCACCTATGCTGCGGACATCGACGGACGGCACTTTGATGGGGAAATAGCCCAATGTCGTTTCCCGAGCGATCGTCTGCGCGCCGTCCTGACACAGGGCCACATCCGTCGACGTCCCGCCCATGTCGAGCGTGAGGATATTGGGGAAGCCGGCTTTGACAGCGATCACGAGCGCCCCAGCCACGCCGCCCGCCGGACCGGACATCACTCCATAAACAGGCCGCTCTTGCGCCATTCGCAGGGTCATGAGGCCCGCATCCGAGCGGAGGATGTTCACTTCCGCCTTGAGGCCGTGCGCGGCCAATTGGTCGGCAAAACTTTTCATGTACACGGCGACCTTGGGGCGCACGTAGGAGTTCATCACTGCGGTCAGGGCGCGTTCGTACTCGCGGAACTCCGGCAGCACTTCCGCTGAGGCAGTGACGGGTAGTGAAGGCAAGATTTCTTGTGCGATCGCCTTGACGCGCTTCTCGTGCACTGGGTTGGCGTACGAGTTGATGAGCGAGACCGTGATCGCTTCAACCCCGCGAGCAGCAAGCTCGTGCAAATCCTTACGCAGCGCGTCTTCATCAAGCGGCTTGACAATGTTGCCGTGCGTATCGATCCGCTCTTTGGCTTCACGGGTATTTTCGATGGCGGCGGGTGGTTCCGGCTTGACCATGATGATCCAGCCCGCCAGCGGGCCGGGGGTCCATGATCGCGCCAAATGCAGAATCTGTTTGAATCCTTCCGTGGTGATGAGCCCCACCTTCGCGCCTTTGCCTTCGAGCACGGCGTTGGTGGCGACGGTGGTGCCGTGCATGATGTGGGAAATCTCACTCGGCGTGATTGTGGCGAGACGGCACACTTTATCAATGCCGATTAAGACGCCAATAGAAGGGTCCGTAGGAGTAGAAGGAGTTTTCGCCCGCACTTGGCGGCCCGTGTCTTCGTTGAACAGCAAGAGATCAGTAAACGTCCCGCCAACATCAACCCCGAGTTTGAAGGACATACGGCAGTCTTTCTTTTCTGAGTAAGTATCTTCGAACAGAAACATGGGGATTATAAGGAGCCGGGCTCAAGGGCGTCAACGTCCTAATGAATTGACAGAAACCGCAACTTCAGCATACAACTTTCAAACGAAAGCGGGGAAGCGCATGGACCTGTACGAGATCGTTGACCAAGTGTCCGCCCTGTTGCAACAACGCGGACGGCTGACGTATCGGATGCTCAAGCGCCAATTCGGATTGGACGACGAAACGCTTGCCGACCTCAAGGACGAACTGATCAAAGCGGCGCAGGTGGCGCGGGATGAGAATGGAGAAGTGCTCGTTTGGGCAGGACAAGATAGTCTAGGGTCTAGTGTCCAGAGTCCCACGTCTGGTGTCCAGAAAAATCAAAAGTCAAAAAGCAAAAGGAAAAACCAATCTCCGACCCCTGAGCCTCCATTGCCAGTGAGCTACACGCCCGCCCATCTCGCCGAGCGTATCCGCGCAACCGTCATCACGGACGGCGAGCGCAAGACGATCACGGCGTTGTTTGCGGACTTGAAGGGCTCCACCGCGTTGATTGAGGACTTGGATCCCGAGGAAGCGCAGCGGGTGATTGATCCTGCCCTGCAACTCATGATGGACGCTGTGCATCAGTATGAAGGGTTTGTCGCCCAGCCTTTAGGTGATGGCATCTTCGCGCTATTCGGGGCTCCGCTGGCGCATGAAGATCATCCGCAGCGAGCGTTATATGCGGCGTTACGCATGCAAGAGTCTATGCGCCGCTATGCCGATGCTCTGAGACAAAAGGGCTATCCCCCGTTGCTCATGCGCGTCGGCCTCAACACCGGGGAAGTGGTGCTGCGCTCGATTCGCAAAGACGACCTGCATACCGACTACGTGCCGGTGGGGCATTCGACCAATCTCGCCGCGCGCATGGAGCAGATGGCGACCCCAGGCTCGATCCTGATTACCGAGGATACGAAGAAGTTGACCGAGGGGTTCTTTGAATGCAAGGCGCTAGGAGCGGCGGACATCAAGGGACGGACGGCGCCGCTGGCGGTGTATGAAGTGCTCGGGGCAGGTCCCTTACGCACGCGACTGCAAGTGGCGGCGCGCCAGGGTCTGACCCGCTTTGTCGGCCGGCACAGTGAAATGGAGCAGCTCCACCACGCACTGGACCACGCCAAAGCGGGGCACGGCCAGATTGTTGGAGTGATGGGGGAGCCGGGGCTGGGCAAGTCGCGGCTGTTCTACGAATTCAAGGTGCTGTCCCTCAGGGGGTGTTTGGTGCTGGAAGCGTACTCGGTCTCGTACGGCAAAGCGACCGCCTATCTGCCCGTGATCGAGCTGCTCAAGAGTTACTTCGATATCCAGGCGCAGGATGAGGAACGCAAACGGCGAGAGAAAGTCAACGGCAAAGTCCTCACCCTCGACCCGAGTTTGGAAGACACGCTGCCGTATCTATTTGCTCTCCTTGGCGTTGAAGAACAGCCCTCGCCATTGGCGCAAATGGACCCACAGATACGGCGCAGACGCACGTTTGACGCATTAAAGAAGTTATTTCTGCGTGAGAGCCTGAATCAGCCACTCGTGCTCATCTTTGAAGACTTGCACTGGATTGATGCGGAGACGCAGGGCTTCTTGGATGTGCTCAGTGAGAGTGTGGCGAGCGCCAAGCTGCTGCTGCTGACCAATTACCGGCCCGAGTATCGCCATGAGTGGGGACAGAAGACGTATTACACCCAGCTCCGATTAGTGCCGTTGGGAAAAGAGGAAGCGGAAGAGCTCCTCACCGTACTGCTGGGCGACGACGCAACGCTCACCGTCGTGAAGCGGCTGATCTTGGAGAAGACGGAGGGGACGCCGTTCTTCATGGAGGAGGTGGTCCAGACGCTGGCTGAGAAAGGCGTGCTTCGAGGCGAGCCAGGCCACTACCACGTCGAGCACGCTCCTACCGCACTGCATATTTCGCCGACCGTACAGGGGGTGCTCGCGGCACGGATCGATCGGCTGGCGCCCGAGGAGAAAGCCCTCTTGCAGCAGGTGGCGGTGATCGGGCGAGAGTTTCCGTTGAGTCTCGCCCGGCAGGTTGTCTCTCTCTCTGAAGCGGAGCTGTACCGCCTACTCTCCTCACTGCAGCACAAAGAGTTGCTCTACGAGCAGCCCGCGTTTCCCGACGTGGAGTACCTGTTCAAGCATGCGCTGACCCAGGAAGTCGCCTACGGCTCCCTGCCCCAAGAACGGCGTAAGGCCATTCATGAGCAGACCGCCACCGCGATGGAAGCGCTGTACCGCGTCAATGTGGAAGAGCACTACAGCGAACTGGCGCATCATTACAGCCGCAGTGGCAACACCCCAAAGGCCGTAGAGTACCTGCATAAAGCTGGGCAGCAGGCGGTCCAGCGCTGCGCCTATACCGAAGCGATCAGTCACGTTACTCAGGCTACAGAGTTACTCGAGACTCTCCCCGATACCCCCGAGCGTACTCAGCGAGCAATCACCGTGCAAACTCTGCTTGGTCTGGCGTTGCATGCCACGCGTGGACAGGCGGCTCCTGAGGTCGAGAGAGCCTACGCCCGGGCCCGTGAGCTAGGTCAGCAGCTGGGGCAAACGCCCCAGCTCTTCCCGACGCTGTATGGGCTGTGGGGGTTTTATTTAGTACAAGGGGAATTATCTACCACACACGAATTGGGGGAACAGCTCTTGAATCTGGCCCGGCGCGACCAAGACCCCGCGCTCCTCCTAGACGCCCACCGGGCGCTGGGGTTTACCTTGTACCACTTGGGAGAGTTTGCTCCCGCCCGAGAACATGCTGAGCAAGCGATTGCCCTCTACGACCCGCGGCGACAGAACGTCTCGGCCTTTATTCCTGGGGTGACGGCGCTTTCCTGTGCCGCCCTTGCGCTGTGGCATCTCGGCTATCCGGACCAGGCCTTGAAGAGGAATGAGGAGGCGCTCACCCTCGCCTGGGAGCGGTCCCACCCCTTTAGTCTGGTGTATGCCTTAGGCTATGCGGCTCGGTTCCATCAACTTCGTCGGGAGGCGCAGGCGGTACGAGAGCGGGCAGAGGCCGCCTTCACTCTCGCAACCGAGCATGGGTTTGCGCTCTGGCCCGCGGCAGTAACGATTCTGCAGGGATGGGTGCTAACTGAGCAGGGAGAAGGAGAGACGGGGATTGCCCAGATGCGCCGGGGCTTGGCCGCCCGACAGGCCTCCTGGACAAGGCTGGACCAGCCGTATTATCTTGCCCTCCTGGCCGAAGCATATAGCAAAGTGAGCCAGGTTGAAGAGGGGCTGGCGGTGCTGGCCGAGGCGTTGGCTGCGGTAACCCACAATGGGGAACGGCGGTGGGAGGCGGAAGTGTACCGGCTGAAGGGAGAGCTGACGCTGCAGTTACAAGGCGAAAGCCCCAAGTCAAAAATCGAAGAGGCCGAAACGTGTTTTCTACAAGCCATCAACGTGGCGAGAAAGCAGCAGGCGAAATCGCTCGAACTGCGCGCCACAATGAGCCTCGCGCGGCTGTGGCAAGGCCAAGGCAAGCGCCATGAGGCGCGTGACATATTGTCTACAATCTACAATTGGTTCACCGAAGGCTTTGATACACAAGACCTCAAGGACGCGAAAGCGCTGCTCGACAGTCTAGCGTCTGGTGTCTAGAGTCTAGTGCTAACAATTCAGAGTAGGGAGCACACATGAAAATATCGATCGCCGTGGGGGGAGCCACGCACGCCAATATCCGAGGGATGGTCGAGTTTGTCCAACAGGCGGAACGCTTAGGAGTGAATTACGTCTGGTCAGCCGAGGCGTGGGGCCAGGATGCCGTGACCTCACTTGCCTATCTGGCGGGGCAGACCAGCCGGATCATGCTGGGCACTGGCATCATGCAGATCAGTGCGCGCACACCATCAATGACCGCTATGACCGCCCTCGCGCTTCACGATCTGTCCAATGGGCGATTCGTCCTCGGTTTGGGAACCAGCGGTCCCCAGGTGGTGGAAGGGTTGCAAGGGGCGGCATTCCGCGCCCCGCTCACCCGGCTGAAGGAGACGGTTGACATTGTCCGTATGGCCTTCCGGGGCGAGAAGCTGCGCTATGCGGGGCAGTTGCATACGCTGCCGCGACCGGGTAGTGAGGGCAAAGCCTTGCGCATCGATCATCCACCCGCCACTATCCCGATTTTCTTGGCCACGCTGGCGCCGAAGGCGCTGGAATATACTGGAGCGGTGGCAGACGGGTGGCTGGGCACCTCCTTTTCGCCTGATTACGCTGAGGCCCATCTCGCCCACATCCGAAAAGGGGCGCAAGCGGTTGGACGCAGCTTGAAAGACATTGCCTTGCACGCCACGTGCACAGTCGCGATTGATCAAAATGTTGAGGAACTGATCGCCGCGCAGAAGCCGACCGTGGCGTTTAGCATGGGAGCCATGGGGTCAGCGACGACCAATTTCTACAATGCCGCGTTCCAACGAGCTGGCTTTGAGGACGACGCGAAAGCAATTCAACGCCTGTGGATTGCCGGCAAACGCCAGGAGGCCATCGCCCGCGTTCCAGATGAGATGGTGACGCGCTTTGGGGCGATCGGTACGCCAGAGATGGTGCGCGAACGATTTAAAAAATATCAACGAGTTGGTATTGACGCCCTCACAATGCGTATCGAAGCGACCGATCTCACACAGCGGATCACGACGCTCGAACAGGTGGTCGATTTGATCAGATCTCTTGAGGCATAAAAATAGAATTCTATGAAGTGCTAGACCAGGTTGTGGCGCTCTTGCAGCAACGCAGCCGGGTGACCTATTGCACGCTCAAAATTGATCTGGCCTTGCAGCTGATGATGGACGCCGTGCATCAGTAGGAAGGCTACGTCGCCAAGACGCTGGGCGATGGCGCCTCGGCCTTGTTCGGGGCTCCCATTGCTCATGAAGCTCATCCCCACCGGGCCCTGTATGTCGCCCTGCGCATGCAGGAAGAGATGCGCCAGTATTCCGATGCTCTCCGTATTTTTCAACAATGGCCTGATGGCCCGATGAAGAAATGACCCAATGCCAAACTTTACGCTGGTGACTGCTTTCCTTGTCGCTGGCGGAGATATTCAACCAAGCCCGGCAGAATGGAAATGAAGATGATAGCCAGGAGGACGAACGTGAAGTTCTTCTGCACGATCGGAATGTTGCCGAACAAATAGCCTCCAGCCAAACAGACGGTGATCCACAACAGCCCTCCCACAATGTTGTAACTGGCGAAGCGCCAATAGGTCATCTTGCCGACTCCGGCGACAAACGGAGCGAACGTGCGGACGATAGGGACGAAGCGGGCGATGATAATCGTCTTGCCGCCGTATTGTTCGTAGAACTGATGCGTGCGGTCGAGATATTCTTTCTTGAAGATGCGACTGTTTTCTTGGGTAAAGACTTTGGGGCCCATGAAATAGCCGATAGTGTAGTTGAGCGCGTCTCCCAAAATAGCCGCAACGCTCAAGAGCCCAAAGAGCCACGCAATATTGAGCGAGCCGAGCGCGGCAAAAGCGCCAGCCGCGAATAGCAAGGAATCGCCGGGAAGAATCGGTGTGACCACCAAGCCTGTCTCGCAAAAAATGATGACGAAGAGGAGGAAATAGGTCCACCCACCGTAAGTTTGAATGACGGTAGCGAGCTGGGTGTCGAGATGTAAAAAAAGATTCACAAAAGAGGTGAGCAATTCCACGCACACTCCTCCAACGGTCAGAATGAAGACTCTTTGTTAGTGTAGCATACTGGCTGAGGATCTTGCGTCGGGGCACTTCTTGACGACGCAATTTTGGCGCGGGTGGGGATCGTTCTCGTTTCGACCGGAGTTCTGTTAAATCCCCCCGCGCCTTGCGCGGCCCCCTTTTAGAAAGGGGGCGTTGGGGTTCTCCCCTTTGTCAAAGGGGAGACAGATGGGATTTTGTCAGCCGTATCAATCGTTGAAGGAGCAACTACTCCGCAAAGTTCGGAATCACTTTTGTAGCGAAAAGGTCGAGAGAAGTCATCACTTGGTCGCGGTCATGAATTCCTTGAGGGAGAAGCAGGAAGCACTCTTTGAAATTGAGCGTCTTATGCGCCTCATCGAGTCGGCGACAAATAAAGTCTGGATCGCCGACCAGGAGTTCCGGATATGCTTGGCCAAAGGGGAGGAACCACTCATCCCACATCCACATCATGTCCTTTTGCCATTCGCGCGCCTGGGCCATCGTCGGGGCGCAGATCATCGCGCCGCCCCAGCCGGCTTCGTTGCCGTGTTCAATCTTATGGCCGTATTTAGCAGCTTCATCACGATACCCGTTCCATACGCGTTTACAAAATTCCAAGTCGGACGCAAGCACGATCGGTTTGCCGCCGTAGCGCGCCCAGAACAAGGCCGTGCGCAGGCTGTGCGTGAAGCCGCCGTACAAAGGCGGATGCGGCTGTTGCAATGGTTTAGGAGCAATGCCGATTTCGCGGATGCGCATGTTTTCGTCCACTCCACGTCCATACTTAGAGTAGACCAGATGCTGGTGTGGATTGACAAAGTCCGCCGGCGGAATGGTCCAGTGTTTGCCGTGGTAGCTAAACGTGTCTTCTCTCCAGGCTTTTAGTACAATGTCAACAAATTCGGTGAAGTATTCGCGATTGAGTTCGTCATCCGGGCTGTTGCGGTTCCAATCGCCAACCGCGTTAAGTTCTTCGCGAATGCGGAAGTTGTGAACCCAGCGGGCTTGATAACCGCGCACCAAACCGACGCCGAGTCGGCCTCGCAGCATGTGATCGAGCGTGGCGGTGTATTCGGCCACACGCACAGGATTATGCGCCGGAGCCACCCAACCGACCATGTTGACGCGCAGTTTTTTACTGTGTTGACCGATCCACATCGACAGCAGACCGGGCTCGTTGCTCGCTTCAAATCCTTCAATTTGCAGATGATGCTCTGGATGGCCAAAGCCCGAGTAGCCTGACTGGTCAGCGAATTGGACGTATTCGGCGACTTCATCAAGCATACGTTGATACAGCGCGGGATTTTTTCCAGCCATGCCCGCTTCGATCTCGTGACGACGTCCGAGCGTGGCGTAAATAAACAGGTGAAATTGCATCGTGTCCACTCCTTGTCGATACTCAGCATGCTACTTTGCTTTTGGACTTTCTGGAGGCAGGTTACGGAAATTCTTGTGACGGGTCAAATTGTCTCTTCCACCATTCCTGCTCGGTCTACAGGTTGCGGTACAATAACTCTATGGCGATCGCAGAGATTCGTTCGGCTACGACGGTGACTCAAGGTACGGCCCATTCGCCGCCAGAACTCGCGCCAAGACCAACGCCTTCCTCAAGTCAACTTCCACCTCTGACCGTAGGCCAAGAAGTCGAAGCTGAAGTTGTTGATGAATTGCAAAATGGTTTAGTCTTGGTGAATATTGGCGGCGCCCTGCTGACTGCTGAAGCTACCGAGACGTTGCCAACTGGACAGGCATTCTCGGCACGGGTCGAGCAGTTGCAGCCACAGGTCGTGCTGAAGTTGCTAGTTGAGACATCTGAAGAAGGCAATGCTTCGATTGGTCCGCAAGTGCAGACTGAAGCCGCCAAGTTGTTACGAGCCGCCATTCCGCACAACGCCACAGTTGCGGAGTCCCTTGCTGCTCTGACGCAAGAACTTTCAGCGTTTGTCGAGCAGGCTCCGCTAGAACCGCTTCCTTCGAGTCTCATCAAACTACAAGATTTTATCAAAGCACTTTTGCCGGAGCAGACGCCGCCGTCCGCCGCACAAATTGCTGCCTTCATTCGGGATAGTGGCTTACAGTACGAAACGAAGCTGCTGCACGCGGCGGAAAACAATCCGCAAGTCTTGTCTCGTGTCGTCGAAGAAGATCTGAAAGGGTTGGTGTTACAAGCGCTGCAAGATTTTTCTACTACTCAACCGTCTCGTCTTGGCGCTGCTTTAGCTCAGCATCTCGAACACATCGAAGGTCAACAGGCCGTGAACCTTCTGGCGCGGGCGCAGGGCGAGCCGTATCAATTGCAGATGCCTTTTTTTACCGGGCAGAGCCTGACGACGGCGTATCTGTCGATCGAAACGGATGGAAGCGGCGCCGGAGAAAAGGGCAAGAAGGGGAATGGCGAAACGGAAGAGGGGTACAACATTCTCTTTGCGCTTGATTTAGAGCACTTTGGCCAGACGCGCATTGATGCCCGCATCAGCGCCATGTCATTATGGGCTGCATTCTATGTGGATCAGCCAGAATCTGTAACCTTGCTGCAACAGGAGTTGCCAGAGTTTCGCGCCACACTGCAATCGTTGGGCTATGCAGAGGTCTTACTCGTTGCGAAGCCGCTCACACAATTGACCCCAGAGAAGCAGCAAAAGTTTGCGACGCTGACGGTCGGCGTGCCCCCCTCTGTCCATTTATTAGACGTGAAAGCGTAACATGACTCAACCTCGATCACAGACACGCAAAGCGATCGCACTTCGCTATCAGCCCGAGGAAGATAGCGCCCCCAAAGTGACCGCCAAAGGCAAAGGCTATCTTGCGGAGAAAATTCTTGAGATGGCGAAAGCGCACCGCATTCCTATCCGGGAGGACAAAAACCTGGTGCAGGTGCTTTCACATCTTGAGCTGGAACAAGAAATTCAGCCGGAAGTCTACCGCGCCGTGGCGGAAATTCTCTCGTTTATTTATCGGTTGAGCCAGCGCCAGTCTCCTCAAGAACTGAAGAGGTGATCAGCGCCTCTTGCTCTGACCCTATGCCCCCACGCTGGTAATGCGCATGGCGTAGAACGAACGCCACACGAACACGGTGGAGATCAAGAAGAAGACGGCGGCCAACACGTGCGCCACACCCGGGGCCAAGGTGATCGCGAGTTCCACCGCCAACAGCCCAAAGAGGGTTGTAAACTTAATCACCGGGTTCATCGACACTGAAGATGTGTCTTTGAATGGGTCGCCCACCGTGTCGCCAACGACCGTCGCCGCGTGTAAATCCGATCCTTTTTCCTTGAGTTCAACTTCGACAACCTTCTTAGCGTTGTCCCAGGCGCCGCCCGCGTTGGCCATGAAAATGGACTGGAAGAGGCCAAAGAGCGCAATGGAAACCAGATAGCCGATGAAGAAGTAAGGCTCTAAGCAGGCGAAGGCAAGGGTGCTGAAGAAGATGGTGAGGAAAATGTTAATCATGCCGCGTTGGGCGTAGATCGTGCAAATTTCCACCACGCGCTTACTATCCTGCGTGGACGCCTTTTCGACGCCGTCCAATTTGATGTTTGCTTTAATGAACTCCACGGCGCGGTACGCGCCGGTGGAGACGGCTTGGATGGAGGCGCCGGTAAACCAGTAAATGACCGCGCCGCCCATAATCAGGCCGAGCAGGAAAGGCGCGTGCATCAGGGAGAGGAAGCGCATTTTGTCGGCTTCAAGGCCGGTTAGTAGCACGATGATCGAGAAAATCATGGTTGTGGCGCCCACAACCGCCGTACCGATTAACACCGGCTTCGCCGTTGCTTTGAAGGTGTTGCCGGCGCCGTCATTCTCTTCAAGAAAAGTTTTTGCTTCTTCAAAATGAGGGTCGAAGCCGAACTCTTTTTTGATTGATTGTTTGATGTTCGGGATCGTCTCGATCAAAGAAAGTTCATAGACCGACTGAGCGTTGTCCGTGACCGGACCATACGAGTCGACCGCAATCGTGACTGGTCCCATGCCGAGGAAGCCAAAGGCAACCAGGCCGAACGCGAAGACTGCGGCGGGGTTGAGCGAGAAGGAGCTGCGCATCAGTGCTCCGAGCCCTTCACCGCTGACGAGAAAAGCGATGCTCATGAGACCGACAATGACGAGCCCCATCCAATAGGCGCTGAAGTTTCCCGCGGTCAAACCCGAAAGCACATTTAGTGAGGCTCCGCCTTCACGCGAAGAGGTCACGACTTCGCGTACGTGGCCCGATTCAGTCGACGTAAAAATCTTGATGACTTCCGGAATCACCGCGCCCGCGAGCGTGCCGCAGGTGATGATTGTTGACAACTTCCACCAGAGCGTACCATCGCCAAGGCCGCCAATGAGAAGATTGGAGACCAGGTAGGTGAGAATGACCGAGACGATAGAGGTGACCCACACGAGCTGTGTGAGCGGTGCTTCGTAGTTCATCTTATCCGCATTGGCGTAGCGGCCTTTGACTATGGACTCATTCAGCAAGTATGAAAACGCCGAGGCGAGGACCATCACGATACGCATCATGAAGATCCAGACCAGCAATTGCACTTGATACTTCGGCTCCACAGCCAGCAGAATGAAAGAAATGAGCGCGACGCCGGTCACCCCATAGGTTTCAAAACCGTCAGCGCTCGGGCCAACCGAGTCGCCCGCGTTGTCACCCGTACAGTCGGCGATCACACCGGGGTTACGGGCGTCATCTTCTTTGATGCCGAAGACGATTTTCATGAGGTCCGCCCCGATGTCGGCGATCTTCGTGAAGATACCGCCGGCGATGCGCAACGCCGAAGCGCCTAACGATTCACCAATGGCAAATCCAATGAAGCAGGAACCTGCGTAGTCACCAGGTATGGTGAGCAGAATGAGCAACATGATTACAAGCTCGACGCTGATGAGGAGCATGCCGATACTCATGCCGGCCTTGAGGGGAATGGCGTAGCAGGGGTAGGGCTTGCCTTCGAGTGCGGCAAAGGCGGTGCGAGAGTTGGCGAACGTGTTAACACGAATGCCAAACCAGGCCACGCCGTAGCTGCCTCCGATGCCAACCAGGCTAAAGAGGAGAATAATGACGACTTGGTTGATGGGGTTATGCTGAAGGACGCCGAAGTAGATGACCATGATGACGCCGATGAGCACTTCAAGCATGAGGATGAATTTGCCTTGAGTGACAAGATAAGTTTTACAGGTTTCGTAAATCAGTTCTGAGATCTCCCGCATGGAACTGTGGACCGGGAGATTTTTGAGCTGATTGAAGATCACGAGACCAAAGGCGAGTCCAAAGGCACAGACGATCAGTCCAAACATGAGAAGGTGATTGCCTGCGATGCCCAGAAAGTTCACTGAAGACAGGTCGGGCAGCACCAAATCTTTTTCGCTGGCAAATGCCGAAGAGGTGAGCAACAGCGAAAAGAGCGCGCTAAGGACGCTGAGACTACCGAGTGAAGGGTGGCGAGAGGAGCGGGAAGAAAAAGCAGGATGGGAAAAAAAGTCTAACAAGGATGTTAAAGAACAACCCAGGAGACGAATTCCAGGGACCGACGTTGACATTGGCGAACCTCCTTCACGCTGGCGTGCTCACGATTTGATGCTGGCGTAACGGTTAGATTTTTTTGCTGCTGGTTCTGTCAGGAGATTGCAAGTCTTTTCTCCCTCTGAGGACCCGCAATCTGGCGGTGCAGAATAAAGGACTGACTCCTGACGGTCAACTTCCCCCCTCTTATCACCTTCGTTCGCGTGGGGGGATAGCTAACGAGAGAAGGGACACAATCAAGCCGCAGCTCACAAGGAAGAAACGGGGAGGGGAGGCGTCTCTGACGCTGAAGAAACGGGCAATTTCACGCACACTTCCGTCCCTCGTCCTTGAACGCTCACAACGCGAAACGTTCCTCCGCAGGCCTCCGTGCGTTCGCGCATATACCGCAAACCAAAATGACCGGGATGTGATTGCTCAGGGTTGAATCCTCTCCCATCGTCTTTAATCATGAGTGAGACGCCTGCATGTTCTTGGACGAACGCAATCTGGACATTTCTTGCGCCCGCGTGTTTGCGAATGTTTCGCAGCGCCTCTTGGGTGACGCGGAACAGAGTCAATTGGGTCTCGGTCGGTAACTGCTGATCAACATCTTCGGCTTGAACGGTGACCTGCAATGGCTCTTGCTCGTCGGTAGTGGCCGTCACATCCGCTACATATTCTCGTATGGCGGCGGCCACGCCAAAGTCATCGAGCATGGCCGGATGCAGTTCGTTGGCTAAGCCCCGTACGAGAGGGGCAATACTGTCTATTTCAGCCGTAAGCTCCAGAAATCGCTCTCCCAGCTCGGGGGTGCGTTGTGCAATTATAGTGTGAAAACTCCGCAATCCTTGGAGGATGGAAAACAGTTTTCCGCTGATGCGATCTTGCCATTCTTCAGCGACTAGTTTGCTCTCCTGTTCTTGGGCGTTAATCAAGCCGTGCAACAGTTCACGATGTTTCTTCTCTGCGGCTTGCAGGTCAGCGAACCAGCGTGCGTTCTCAATAGCGGTAAGGACTGCCTCAGCAACGGCGGTGAAGGCTTGCTCATCCTGAGGAAGAAACCCACGCAGGTCTGCTCTATCGGCAAGGAGTAGAAACGCCAGGTGTTGATGGCGACGGAGGCTGCCTACGAAAAGACTTTGACGGGCGAACGCGCCCGCAGATAAAGCGGCTAAGCGATTGTAGAGCTCTTGACGGTTGTTGATAATAACAGTTTTCCGTTCAAGTACTTCGAGGAAGACATCGGTCGGAAGCAGCGTAGCCAGATCATCGCCTATGGAAGGTGGGACTTGACCTTTTGCGACAACGTATTCCGGCGCGTCTTGTGCACGGTTGAGCAGAATCAACAGCGCTCCCTGGCAGGGCACGATTCTCATAAACTCGTCGACAAATCGTTGGAGCGCCAGGTGTAGGTCCAACGTGGAAAGGGCATAGTGGACGGGAGAAAATTGAACGCTTGGAGCAGCTTCTTGGCTAGTTGGTTGAGAAAGCAAAGAGGGGGAGCGGAGTAGTTGTCTGCCGCCATACGCCGCAAGTCCGATGCAGAGCCCGCGAGTGAGTAAATCCACCGGCTGGGCTGCGAACCCCAACCAAAGAAAAAAGGCTGCCAGCAAAAGCGGTGTTCCCCAAGCCACGAATGGACGCCACGTAAGGGGTGGAGACGGTGGAGGGAGGGGGACCGCATTGCTGTCGGCGTCGTTATTGGGCGAAGAAGTAGACGAGAAAAGTGAGTGGGCCATAGTGGTTGCTCTTCTTTTACTCTGTTATCCCCTCACTTGTCCAGTCGTCCCGTTCCTTGTGGCATGGAGAAATGCTAGAGTGCCCCAAAATAGAGAGAAAAGCGCTTGATGAAGGACGATGTTGTTACACTCCCCCTGGAGATTGGCGTCGGTGCAGATCGAGAAGTGCAGACTCTTTTTACGGACGCCTGGCGTCGACTCGTCCTGATTCGTCTACGGAACTGCGCCATCTTGGCTGCCCATTCCGCCGTGACTCCGATCACTATCCAGTGTGTGTTGGGTTCTGGCGTGCTCAATGTGGCTGAGACACAGTACCTTCTTACTCCAGGAATGATCGTCCCCGTTGGTGCTCATGTTGAACACAGTGTCGTTGCTGAGCCCAACGTCGCCATTTTAGTCACGTTCTTTCGCCAACCTGTTGGTGACGCGCGGCGGAACGATACTGAGCAGCAAGATACTCAGCAAGCGTTGCAAGAAGCTGAGGAGCGTTATCGCAACCTCGTAGAGAATGCGCGCGACGTTATTTTTACCCTTACGCCTGAGGGGGAATTCTCTTCGCTCAATGCAGTCTTTGCCGAAGCCATGGGGTGGCCCCCTCAAGAGTGGATCGGTAAATCGTTCATGCCGTTATTGCATCAGGACGATGTCCCTGTGGCGCTAGCTCTCTGGCGGCAAGTGCTCCAAGGCGAAAAGCCAGCGCCTTTTGAAATCCGTCTCTCACCAAAATCTGCAACACCACTTTTTGCCGAGATCCTGGTCTCGCCTTGTTCCCGAGACGGGAAAGTCGTCAGCATCCTGGGGATCGCCAGAGATGTGACAGAGCGCAAACGCACTGAGGAAGCCCAACAGCGCGCGGCGATAGCCGAGGCGGCGCAGAAAAATTTGGAAAATGAAATCACGGTACGGAAGCGCATAGAAGGCGCTCTGCGGGAGAGAGAGGCGCGGTTAGCAGCAATTTTTCGCGCTGTTGATGAAGTGATTCTGACGGTCGATCTCGAACTCACTATTATCGGGGTGAATCAAGCTATTGAACGGGTATTACAATATAAACCAGATGACGTGCTCGCTCAGGCTGCCGATAGGTTCCTGACTACTGAGAGCGCCGCGACCATGCACGTCCATACCGAACAGGTCCTGCGTGGTGAGCCTTTGCCCGCGCTTTTTGAATTGGAAGGTGTAGATAAATCGGGGAAACTCATCCCCTTGGAAGTCTCGACGAGTATTCTGGGCGAAAGCGAGAGGCCAGTCGGGATGGTGTGTGTTCTCCGCGATATCTCCCTCAAGAAGAAGCTAGAACGACAGCGCGCGGATTTTCTGGCGATGCTGACGCACGACATTAAAAATCCTGTCCACGTCATTCTCGGCTATGCGGAATTGTTGCTTGAAGACATCAACGATACAGAGCAACGCACGCTGCTCCAGCGTTTGCGCAGCAACGCGCTCACGCTCCATTCGCTCGTAACAAACTATCTTGATCTTTCAAAGATAGAATCCGGCCACTTGACTCTTGCCCGAGAACCTCTAGCGATCAACTCCCTGTTGCGTCAGGTCGTGCAACAATATGAAGGAGAGGCGATACGCCAAGACATTACGCTCAGTCTTCAACTCCAGGACGACCTGCCTCCGCTGGATGCCGACCCGTTAGCATTGGAACGTGTCTTTGCAAACTTGCTCAATAACGCCCTGAAGTTCACACCCCAACAGGGGCAAGTCACCGTTCGATCATCGCTGCGCGCGAACGCGATTGTCGCCACAATCGAAGACTCGGGGCCGGGATTGCCTCAAGAAGAAATAGACGCTCTTTTTGAGAAATATCATCAAGGAATGCAAGCACGAGTGAGTGAAGGAGCCGGGCTTGGCCTTTTCATTGTCAAGGCGTTTGTTGAGGCGCACGGCGGTCATATTGAGGTCGCGAGCGCTCCTGGGCGAGGCTCGCGCTTTTCTGTGGTTGTCCCTGTTTCTGCTTTCCTTCAGGTTCGCTCGGCTGGGGACGAGGAGTGGAAACCGTAGTCGTCAAGTCTCGTTGTTTTACGTTTTTACTTCGACACCAGCTAATTGTTCCAACACTTTTACGAGAGCTTGGGTGCCTTCATCTCTCGCCCCCATTGCCTCTAACGCGTTGAACAAGTTGTGGACCAAACTGGTTGCCGGCAGGGCCAGTTGGAGGCGGTCCGCTTCTTGGAGGACCAGCCGTAAATCTTTCTGTTGGAGTTTGACCATGAAGCCTGGGGCAAAGTCGCGTTGAAAGATGCGTGGCCCGAGATTCGAGAGTTGCCAGGAGCCTGCTGCGCCCCCGCTGATCGCTTTGTGCATTTTTTCTAGATCAATGCCCGCCTTCGCGCCGAACAGCAAAGCTTCACTCATCGCTAAGTTCGTCACGGCCACCGCTATCTGATTACACAGTTTCGTCAGTTGCCCCGCGCCGACTCCTCCTACGTGAATGATATTTTTGCCCATTGCTTGCAGAATAGGTAGGGCAATTGTGAACGTTTCCTCTTTCCCGCCGACCATGATGGACAGCGTTCCGGCAATGGCGCCGCCTTCGCCTCCACTCACTGGCGCATCGAGATACTCAACCCCTTTGGCGAGCGCCACCTCAGCGATTTCTCGTGTGGCGCTGGGAGAAATCGTGCTCATGTCAATAATGACGCCGCCAGCCCGCAGCCCACTCAACGCGCCATTTTCACCCACAATCACGTCGCGCACATCCGGCGTATCCGTGACCATGGTGATCACCACGTCTGAGGCTTTCGCAACTTCATGCGATGAACGTGCACCTGTGGCGCCATCTATGACAAGCTCTTCAACTGAACTGCGGCGACGGCTGTAGACAATGAGCGGGAACCCGGCTTTGAGCAGGTTTCTCGCCATTGGTTTACCCATAATGCCAAGGCCAATGAACCCGAGGCGTGTACCCATCTCCATCTCCAGTGACGGCCTTCTGTGCGCCGTGTCTTGTGGAGCTAAACGAGGCGCAAAGCTCAATAACGTAAAAACGTGGATGTCGAGGAATATGAAAGGGAAGAGGGCAAAGGAAAGGGTTGGGCCAGAGACACACCATCATCGCATCTCTAACCCAACCTGCAAGAATGACTGTGAAGCTACGCGTTATCCCAGGAAAGCTCTTGAAAGCCGTCAGCTTCTTCTTCGCCGAGGAGTAGCGGCTCTTCCGCTTCTTCTTTTTCCCAGGTCTCATCTTTTTCCGGTTCAGGTTGCACAGGGCGCGGACGACCGCGCATTTGCATCCGATTCCGCACTTCCCGCCAATGAAAGCTTTCCGGCGGGCTCTGCAAGCGTTGGAAGCTTGCGAGAAGCAGTTCTTTGCTATCCGCCCGGCCAAAGCAGTGATCACCAATCCACATTTCCCACCCTGGGCGCACACTGCCGTCTGGAGCGACAATATTCCGGTTGACAAATGTTGGGGTGGGCACTAACAACTGGGCTGCCGTTGGTGTGGAAGGCGTCTCTTCCATCTGAGGAAGCTCCTGAAATTCTTCCTCTTCCTCGAGCTCTTCAAGCATCACCGGGGCAACGGCAGCCGCCTTCGACTTCGCTGCTCGTTTGGTCGTCGGCTGAGTGCGTTTCTGGCTCTGTTTCTCTTTCGTTTTGGCTTTTTCCTGCCCTGCAGGACGACCTCGCATAAATTCTTCCTCTTTTAGCTTCTTCCGGAACCCCTGAAGAAGGCTAGGGTCAATAGCAATCCACCACCCCCTCTTTATCTGACCGAAAAATGCTCAGCAGAGTTAGGTAGGTGTGTCGAGAACGTCAATGACAGATGAAAAATAAGGAC
Source organism: uncultured Enterobacteriaceae bacterium (assembly GCA_964441775.1). Lineage (GTDB taxonomy): Bacteria > Desulfobacterota > Binatia > Bin18 > Bin18 > SYOC01. Next base: position 66,853 of record CAYTVL010000007.1, on the reverse strand, counting down.
AAATAAAGGGTTGATGTGTAGCGTTCATCGCTGATAAGAGAAAATGTTCCAGAAGACTCCCACATTTTGGCTTCTATTTCAATCCCCCACGCGCAACCACAACCCTTTTAGATAGACGCCTTCGCCATGAGCCAGATTCAAAGGATGGTCAAATGCGGGGCCCAACTGCCGCAGCAACTGTACTTCTCGTTTTGCATCGGCTGCGGCAAAGAGCACGGTCTGAGAAAAATCAGACGCAGATATATGCTGCGAACAGCTAAAAGTTAAGACGTGACCCCCCGGGGCCACCTTCCGCAGAGCTTGCAGGTTGGTTTCTTTGTAGCCTTTCTGTCCAGCTTGGAGGTCCTGCCGGCGACGAATAAAGGGGGGCGGGTCAAGAATAATGAGGTCGAACTGCTGAGTTGTTTCTCGCAGGTACGAAAACATGTCTGCTTGCACGAAATGGCCCTGCTCGTGAGGCAACATGTTGCTCTCCCAGTTGCGTTGGGCCAAGCGCAGCGCCGCATCAGAACTGTCGACTGAGACAACGCTTGTGGCCCCTCCTTTTGCTGCAAAGACACCAAACCCGCCGGTGTAAGCAAATCCGTTCAGGACGTGTTTCTCTTGCGCCAGGCTCCGCGCTAACGCTCGATTGTCGCGCTGGTCAAGAAAGAATCCGGTTTTTTGTCCGCCTCTGGGGTCCACCCAAAATCGGCAGCCATTTTCTTGGATTTCCACCGCAGGAGGAAGCTCGGCTCCCCACACGACACCAGTAGCGTTCGGTAGACCTTCTTCTTGTCGGACATTGCCTTCGCTTTTTTCGTAAATGCCAGCAGGGGAAAGAAGCGCCGCCAGTTCCTCGACCAAAAGCGGCTTTAACGTTTCCGCCCCAGCGGTTAGACATTGACAAACGAGAAATTGTCCGTACACGTCAACGACGAACCCGGGAAGAAAGTCGCCTTCGCCATTAACCAATCGGTAGCCCGTGGTCTCTGGCGGAAGCAAGGCGCGCCGGAGATTGAGAGCAGTTTCCAAACGTTGGCGAACAAAAGATGCGTCAATCACCATCTCCGCGCGCGTCAGCATCCGCACGGCAATGGAACAGCGAGCGTTGTAATAGCCAAGGCCAAGAAAACCGCCATCCGCTGTCACGACCCGGGCGAGAGAACCGGCCGGACCCTGCCCTGTAATCGCACTGATAGCGCCCGAGAAAATCCACGGGTGGCCTGCGCGCACAGGCCCTTCTCGGCCAGGTTTCAGTCGGACAATCGTCACGCCGCCCTCACATACGCGCCGCTTTTGCCGCCGGTTTTCTTCTGTAAACAAATATCGGAAATCACGATGCCTTTGTCTACAGCTTTACACATGTCATAGATGGTTAATGCGGCGACCGACACCGCGGTCAGCGCCTCCATCTCGACGCCTGTCTTGGCCTCGACCTTGACGCGGGCTTCGATGGCGATTGTTCCAGCGGCTTCATCTGGCGTAAATTCTACCTTGACGGAAGCAACAGGTAAGGGATGGCATAGTGGGATGAGTTCCGAGGTTTTTTTCGCCGCCATGATGCCCGCGATTCGCGCTGTCGCCAGCACATCGCCTTTCGAGATGGCCCCGGTCACAATGAGGTGCAGCACTTGTGGCTGCATACGGACGAGACCCGTGGCGATCGCCTCGCGCACGGTGACTTGTTTGGCAGAGACGTCGACCATGCGCGCCCGGCCTTGTGAGTCGAGGTGGCTCAGTTTTTTCATAGGGACCCTTTCTTAACGCCCTGCTTGGCTGCCCCAAGCGATGCCATTGCGCAGCAATTGTTCAAACGGCGCGGTTTCCCACGCGCCACGAAAGAGCATGGGCGTACTGCCAGAAGCCTCTACGCTAGGGTCCACAAACGGTTGCACGTTGCTGGTGGGCGAGTGGCAATGTCCGAGCGCGATGTACGCCACGCTGCCTTTGCCCAGCTCGCGCACGTAGCCGAGCACGCGCGTCTTGCCATCGGGCTGTAGCGCCGTGTCTTGATCGTACACAAAGCCAAAGCCCGGCGGAGACGGGTCTTTGGCCAGCTCCGTTGTCAACAATACTTGGTGCGTTGCCGGCGCTTGCAGCTCAATGAGATAGAGTTCGTCCATGACCTCAAACGATGGCGGCAGGTCTTTGGTGAGCACGTGTTCACGATGAGTGACAGTGACCTGAAACTTGCGCACCGGCGGGTGATTGAGAAAGAAGCCGCCCAAGGTGGCGTGATGACTCCCTTTGACCATTTTGCGCGCCCGGCGTTGGGCGTCGACAGGAACCGCCTTGCCTCCGCTGGTGCCGTGTAAAGCGAACCAACGTCCTCCGGCTTCCAGCCACTCTCGGATGACATGATTCTGCTCTTCACTGGGAAAAGGACCGGCGACGTAAGTGATGAGAAGCTGGCTGCCTGGGAGCCACTTCGCGATATCGGTGAAATCGCTGCTGACAGTAGTAAGAATGTGGGACTGCTCTTGCAACAGTTGCAAAATGCGCAGCCGCGCATACTCCATGTCGTGTCCAGCTGCTGAACCAGGAGGGAATCCTCCGGTGATGACATGTACTCGCATAGGCTTTGTTTGACTCATCATTGCCTCCTTTACGATGTGGACAGGCTCCGTGACGTTGGGCGGTCAGGCCTCCCCCACCGCCGCAATGAATAATACCGAAGCGGGCTTTTGCGTCTTTGGATGCAGAGGTTCACGCACTTCGCGCACTCGAAACCCACTCTCCACAAATAGCTGTATCCAACTTTCCAGCGTTCTGAAATACCATGGGGCTGGATCGGTGAAGTCAGGGTTGAATCCAGCCCATGACCCTTCTCGCCAGCCGTCTTGATACGGTGACTCTCCGCAAGCGACTAACGGGTGCAAAGTCTGGACAAGAAAGGCGCCGCCTGGATTCAACAGCGTTGGAATCGTTTTGCATACTCCTGCAATGGACTCCTGACCGAGCAGAGCAAAATTACAGACAACGGCATCGACCTTGACCATCAACTTGCCGGCGATGAGGTCTTCATAGGAAACTACGCGGAAATCGCCGCCGCCAGCCTGTTGCGCTTGTTCTATAAAACCTGGAACAACATCGATCCCAATGACATGAATGCCTTTGGCGGCGAGGGCGCGGGCCAACCAACCTTCCCCACAGCCAAGATCGAGAACCGAACGCGGGGAGCGGCCTAGCGTCGCCTCTACGATCGCCTGATTGGTAACGAGCGTGCGACTCTCGATCTGTCCCTCACGCACCGCAGTTGTCCAAGATGAAACGTTTTTCTTCCACGAGTCGATGATCTTCGCATCGCTCAATGGATCGCCGGCTGTCCTCTGCATTTCTACTTTGACTCCACGGGGATGGTTGAGTCCTCTGCTTACGTGAAACGCAGCAGGCGGTCCGCACGCAGCAGTTTTTCTTTCACGGGGAGATCAAACGGACAGGCTTGTTCGCAGGGGGCTTTGCATTCCGCGCACTGCGAAACGTTGCGAGTCTGAGCGATGCGCTCGTATTTTTCCATGCCAAGGCGCTGCTGGCCATAATTTTCGTAGTACATGGCGTAGCGGAGCACGTCGTTAATGGGAACATCCGCCGGGCAGGAAGACAGACAAGCTCCGCAACCAGGACGACAATAGTCGTTAGCGACTAAACGGTCATACTTTTCTAAAAGATCAAGATCTGTCTTTTGCAGCGGCTGACCTGAGGCGTGGAGATACTCATCAATTTGCGACAACGAGTTAATGGACACCACCAGCCCGCTGACGTTGTCATTCGACAACACCCATTTGAATGCGGCCTGGGCGAAGGACTCGCGTTCGGTTGGTGTGAAGTCCGAGAGGGCTGTATGTTTCGCGCCTTTCAGCGTCTTCATGGCGACCACACCAACGCCTTTCTGCTTGGCGTCCCGAAAAATGTTAGTAAGGTCCGGCCAATTGCGAAAATTGTAGGCGACCATGATGACATCGAAACGCCCGGAGTCCACTGCGTGCCGCATGACGGTTTCAAGATGGGGTGTATGCGACGAGACGCCAAGAAAACGCAGTTTTCCCTGTTCTTTGAGTCGATCGAAGGCTTCGTGAATGTTAGGGTTCATCAGCCGATCAAGCGAATCACACGCATGGATATGCGCGAGGTCGAGGTAGTCCGTGCCGAGTCGTTTAAGGCTGCCTTCTACCGCGGCAATGACCTCGTTGACCGGGGCGTCGTTACTGAGGTGGTTCTCGAGCGTGCAAAACTTGGAGACAATAAAGAGCTTGTCGCGCGGAAAACCTTTGATGCCTTCTCCGAGGGTCTGCTCGGACCCGGCACGGGAGTAATCCGGCGAGGTGTCGAAATAGTTGACGCCTCGTTCCAGCGCGCGCTTGACAGTGGCGACGTTGTCGAGACTCGCGCAGCCGAAGGAAATGTCAGATATCGGCATGCTGGTGTGTCCAAGCGGGCGATAGCTGCGAATATGAGACTCTTGCCACTCGGGATTTTTCTCTTTGGCCTCAGTTGGGGCGCGGCTCAGAAGAAAAAATTGAGTTTTGTACTTGCAGCCAGCGGCGAGAGCGCTGCTACCAGCAGCGGCGCTGATTGCCGCAGTACGGAGGAACTGGCGACGACTGCTGGACGGGACGGTAGAAGTATCCGAAGGGTCCGAAGGGGGTGGGGGAACGTGAGCGGGGGGCTTCTTCTTCATGAGACACCTCTCTCAAGGAAGTTGCCAGCTCAGGGCTGAGAGCTGAAGGTTGAATGCGAACAGGTCATTCCAAAGAAAATCGCTGGATGATCGTTTCTCTGGTGTAGGTATCAAACACCGCATAGGCGCCGCGCCGGTCCTGGTCTCGCGGCTGTGAGGGTGAGCCTGGGTTGACCACCGTGACCTTACCTGCCTGATGAATCAACGGAATGTGCGTGTGGCCAAAGCACACCAAATCGTGAGGAAGCGTGGCGAAACGTGCGAGCCGAGCGCTGCCGGGATAGATGTATTCGTCGTATGGCTCCCAGGGGCTAGCGTGGATGAGCAACACTTTGACACCGTCAAATTCAAGTTCCCGAGAAATCGGCGCGGAGGAGAGGAAGTCGAGCCTCTCGGCTGCGAACGTCTCACGGCATTTCTTCAAATACGCTGGATTCCGTCCGCCAAAGAGTACAACTTCATGATTGCCTTGAATGCAGAGCACGTTGGCTTGTTGCAGCAGATCAACCGTATCGGAACAGAAGCGATACTCGCTGACGGCGTCCCCTGGACAGAGAATGACGTCGGTAGACGGCATATCTTCCAAAGCCCGTCGCAAGGCGTGCGCGTCAGCATGGATGTCGGAGACGATGCCAATTTTCATGCCCACTGTTGTAGGGACTTCCGTGCGGGCAGGCAAGAGGTGCGAGTAGTGAAGAAAAGACGTCACCAAACTGGCGCTAGATCGCACGAACTATGACTTGTTCCCCAGGCAGTACCACTAATGTCTCTTCGGAATGAGCGATACCACACGCTTCAGCCAGCACGTGAAGGAGCAGGTTGCTAACCACACGTTCTTCCCCTAGTCGATCTCGAGGGCCTTTGGTCAACGTGAGCGAATACACCCGGGTTTCTTCTGCGTCAGTCAGACCAATATGTGTTCGATGCTCGCCTTTCTTAGGTCGATCGGTTGCCAGGGTTGCGGTGCATGACAGCCCAATAACCGGAGTCGTTTCCTCTTCCCGCAAATGGAGCGCCCGCTGATAGGCGGCTTGGGCCATTGCCGCAGCCGTCTCGATGGAGACGGACTGCGTTGGCGACGAGCCGAGAAATTCCGCTAGAGAACGTCCGCTATACGGCACGAGCGCTTCGAGGACGGTTTTCGACGCGCCAGGGACCGCCAGCAAATCTGCGATGGCTTGCGTGCCTCCGCCGGTGACGACAATTACTGCCATCGTCGGGCTGGCGTGGATTTGGGGGAGGAGAGAGACCGTATCCATATACATAACTCCTCAGCCTGTCCCTCTCCTCGGAGAGGAGAGGGAACCTTCCCTCGCCCTTTTAGGGAGAGGGTTGGGGGTGAGGGTTTTGTGATGAGTTCTACCGCTTTTGCAATTTGCCTTTTCTAAGCTTCCAATATCGCGCGCGCCTCTGTCGGCGTAGCAACCTCGTGCCCCATGCCTTTGATCATGGTGACGGCGCGTTCGACAATCTGCGGGTTCGTCAGTTTGCCGCTGTTGGCATATTGATAATCTTCCAACCCAATGCGGACGTGACCGCCAAGGCTGACGATTGTCGGCACGAGCGGGAGATTATCTCCGCCCAGCGTAGCGCCGAACCAGTTGCAGCGCACGCCTTTGAGCATTTCCAGGTATGCTTCGAGGCTCCTCGGATTCGGCGGCAAACCGAAGGGCAGTTCCGGTCCTCCGAGATAAAATTTGAGCAACAGCGGTTCGGTGAGCAGTCCTTGATCGAGGCAAACCAAGGCTGCGCGCAGAAAACTGGCGTCAAAAATCTGCAACGTCGGACGCAGCCCCAGTTCGCGCGAGCTTTCCAGAAAGTAACGGATCGTGTCGTAGTTGTTTTTGTAAATAAAAGAGCTGCCGTTGACGACTTTCGTTTTGGGATCGTAGGAGACTAAGTTGACCGAGCCCATGTCGCCCGCGCCGAGGTCAGGCTTAGTTTTAGGATCTTTGGCGAGATCAAAGAAGTGTTGGAACCGAGGTGCGGGATCATCGCCAAACGGGAAGGTTGGCCACAACAGCGGATTGCATTTCTCACGGGTGCGACGATAGACCTCGGCGTAGTAGGGCACATCCTGCACCCACGCGCCGGTTTGCGGGTCGCGCACATGAAAATGGATCAACGCCGCGCCAGCCTTACACGTGGCGATCGCATCGTCGGCGATCTCCTGCGGGCTGTACGGGATATTTGGATTCGACGAACGCATCGCGTTGCCGTTGATTGCGGATTCGATGATCACCTTCGCCATAGCTGCCTCCTTATTTAACGTAACAAGCCTGCGCTTTCCTTACCGTGTTTCGGGCCAACTCCGCAAGTAACGCCTGCGCTTCTTGCAAATCTTTCGTATCAAACCCTTCGGTGAACCAGTTCTTTATTGTGGCACTCTTATGATTCCAGGATATTCTTCAAAGTGATGATCAAAGGCAAAGGCATGATTAATCCCTAGGCGTTCCATGACGACAAAACTCGTGCAATCGACGAAACTGAACAGATGGTCTCGGTACGTCCGAAAGATTGCTAGCGCTTTTTCGAGATCCTCCTCGGTAATTTTCTCGAGAAGTGCAGCCTCCTCCCTGAACAAGCTGGTTGCGACGCGAAGTGCTAAACGATGTCCACGAATCGTTTTGTCGCGCATCCGCAGTAATGTAGCGGTCTCCGCCAAGATGTAGTCGGTAGTGATAAGGGGGTCGTGATTAATGCGTACCCATTGCATGGCTCTTTCGTGATCCGGATCGTTACGAACCGCGACGGCAAACCAGGCCCCAGTGTCAACAAAAATCACAACTTGCTCCCGTACAAAACGGAGTCGTGGTCTCTCCCCGAGAATCCTTGTCCCAGATCCGCCCCGGCCCATTTTTTAATGAGGGAGGCCTGTTTTCTTGCTAAAGTCTTCCCCTTGCTGGTTGGGCGTTTGGAAGCATGCTGTTCTTTGAGAAAGCTGATAAAGTCCTGGACTTGGCGAATGGCCGTAGGGGGAAGACCTTCTAATGCTTGGAGAATCTCTCGTTCGGTAGCCATTCTTTGCTCCTCACTATCCTTGCTGATCCGCCAACTCCGCAAGTAACGCCTGCGCTTCTTGCAAATCTTTACTATTGAATCATTTATTCATCGGGTCATCGGGGCATTGTTGAAAACAATCCGGCAATGACTCAATCACCCGATGACTCAATCGCCCAATTGTTCCGCTTGCCTCAGCAACAATTCGCCTTTCAGCCGATACAGCTCGGCCTCATAAAACCGCTCGCCGGTTTTGTCCATTACGATCAGCGCTTCGTCCAGCGCGATAAGCCCTTCTCTTGCTTTTCCAACTTTTCCAGAGGCTTCGGCCAACAGAGCCAGAAACTGCGTCTGCGCCATCTTGGCCCCTGTAAACCGAAAAGCATCCATGCCTTTGTGCATGCACGCAATTCCCTCTTCTGCCTGTCCCTGCTCTACTAGTGCCCAGCCCTGGAGGATCGTTCCCCAGGCTAACCAGAAGGCAAACCCTTGCTCGAGCGAGAGAGAGATAGCGGCTTCTGCCTGCTCTTGAGCTACTTGCTGCTCTCGACAGCATTGATGGAGCCAGGCAGCAGCATCGAGAGCCCATCCCAAGCTAAAGGGGTGAGCCAATTCCTGGGCCAAGGTGAGCGCTTCGCGGCTCCTCTGGAGGGCTTGGTCTGGATAGCCAAGACCCCACAGCACCAAAGCTGCATTCGTGAGGGACCAGACCCCCAGGTCTGATCCGTACAGGGAAAGGTAAGAACTGTGCTTTTGCCGGTCATAGAAAGCCCTAGCCTGTTCGGAGTATCCTCGGGCTGGCTCCCACTCTCCAAGCCAGAACAAGGTAAACTCTTGCGTCCAGTAAGCGCCCAGGCGGAATGTGGGATCTTGCTGGCGTTGAGTCAAACTAAGCCATTGGTCCCCTAGTTCGCGCGCCGCCTGATACTCCGCTCGCGCTATATAAAAGGTCCACAGCCCAAACAGCACGGGGAAGAGCTGCGGAGTTTCCCCTACCTGCTGACAGAGCTCCCGCGCCCGGATGTAGAGATGTTCTACTTCAGGGGCCGCGTAGCCCTTTGTCGCCTGTAGCGACGCGCAGAGATCGATGTGCAGCGTCAGTTCTTGCTGGGTGCACTCAGATGTGTTCGGCAAAGTGTTGAACAACTCTAAAGCAGTACTGAGTTGATTGATCGCCTCTGCATAGGCCGACCGCTGTACCGCCTGTTGCCCAGCCAGTTGGAGGTACTCCACCGCCTTCTGCGTATTGCCGCTGCGCGTGTAGTGATGCGCCAGATCGCTGTAGTGTTCCTCCAAGTTGTTCTTGTAGAGCAGTTCTATGGCTTGCGCAGTACGTTCGTGCAGGGCTTTGCGCCGCTCGATGAGCACTGAGCCGTACGCCACGTCTTGCGTCAGTGCATGCTTGAAGATGTATTCGACTTCGGGAAACGCGGGCTGTTCGTAAAGAAACTCTTTGTGCTGCAAGGAGGCAAGCACTCGGTACACCTCGTCCTCGGGCTGTGTCACTACGTGGCGGACCAAGCTCAGCGGAAACTCTCGTCCAATCACCGCCAGTTGTTGCAGCAACGCTTTCTCGTCTGGGGTGAGCCGGTCAATACGCGCCGCCAGCACGGCTTGCACGCTCGTGGGAATCTGCAAGGTCTCAGCAGAGGGACGGTCGCGGCGGACCGCTCCTACCTCGGTCCGGACCAACATCCCTTGCTCGATTAAATCCTGCACGATCTCTTCCATGAAGAACGGGGTGCCTTCAGTCTTCTCCAGAATCAGGTGCTTCAAGACCGTGAGGCTACCATCGTGGCCCAATAAGAAGGTAAGAAATTCCTCCGCTTCTGCTTTCCCCAATGGCGCCAACCGCAGTTGCGTGTAGTAGGTTTTCGTGCCCCACTCATGCCGATACTCGGGCCGGTAGTTGGTGAGCAACAAAATCTTGGCGCTGGCAATGCTCTCACTGAGGCTATCGAGGAATCCCTGCGTTTCCGTATCGATCCAGTGCAAATCTTCAAAGATCAGAATCACTGGCTGCTTGAGACTCTCACGCAAAAAAATCTTCTTGATTGCCTCAAACGTCCGTTTGCGGCGAATTTGTGGGTCCATCTGTTGGAGAGGCGAAGGCTGCTCTTCGATACCGAGCAGTGCAAAAAGGTAAGGCAACGTGTCTTCTAAACTATGGTCCAATTCCAGCACCCGTCCGATGACTTTCTGTCTGCGACTCCGTTCGTCATCGTGAGATTGAATCTGGAAATAGGTCATGAGTAACTCAATCACCGGCAGATAAGGTGAGGCTTTGCCGTGCGAAACCGAGTAGGCTTCGAGTACAAGACAACCGCTTTGCGCAAGCAACTTGAATTCGTAAAAGAGGCGGGACTTGCCGAGGCCCGGTTCACCCATAACGCCGACAATTTGCCCACGCCCGGCCCGCCCCTGCGCAAGAGCTTGTTGCAGGTGCTCTAATTCACTATGTCGCCCAACGAAACGAGTGAGCCCACGACGAACAGAGACCTGGAGCTTGGTGCGCAACGGCCCCGCGCCGAGCACTTCGTAGATGGGTAACGACTCTGCTACTCCTTTGATCTGTGTTTCTCCCAGCGGTTTGAACTCGAAATAGCCCTCGGTGAGGTGGTGCGTGTAGGCGGTGACCAGAATCGTGCCGGGACTGGCGAGCTGTTCCATGCGCGCCGCCAGGTTGGTTGAATGCCCGACCGGAACATAGTCTGCGTGCAAGTCGTCTTTACGGATGGAGCGCAACACCACCTCGCCGGTGTTCACGCCCACGCGCATCTGTAGCGGAGCTTTGCCCGAGCGCCGCAGGTCATCACTGTAGCGCCGCATATCTTCCTGCATGCGCAGCGCCGCAGAGAGCGCACGCTGGGGATGATCTTCGTGAGAAATGGGAGCGCCGAACAACGCAAAGATTCCGTCGCCCAACACTTGGGCGACGTAGCCTTCATAGCGATGCGCGGCGTCCATCATGAGTTGCAGTGCAGGGTCAATAATAGCGCGGGCCTCTTCCGGGTCGAGCCCTTCAATCAACGCCGTCGAGCCCTTGAGATCCGCAAACAGCGCGGTGATCGTCTTGCGTTCGTCGGTGACGACCGCTGCACGAATGCGCTCCGCCAGATGCGCAGGGGTGTAGCTGATTGGGGGGCGTTGTCTAGGGTCACTCAGTCTAGCGTCTAGAGTCTGACCGGTCACCGCTGGCTTTTGCTTTTCCGACTCTGGACTCTGGACTTTAGACTCTAGACTGCCTGTCCATACCAGCACCTTGCCGTCTTCGTCCGTGGCGACCCGCTGGGCGTCAATCAGTTCCGCCTTCAGGTCTTCGAGCGCCTCATCGTCCAGCGAAAATTCGCGTTTCAGGGCCCGATACGCTACTCGACCTCTTTGACGAAGGAGCGCACTGATCTGGTCCACTGTTTCATAGAATTTCACCTGACGTCCCCCTCCCGGACGAAGCGTACAAATTCCTACACTCGCACCCGTACGCCCCGTTCCTGCAAGAAGGCTTTGCACTGCCGCACGGTGTACTCGCGGTAATGAAAGATCGAGGCCGCGAGGGCCGCGTCGGCTCTGCCAGAAGTTAGCCCTTCGTAGATATGCTGAAGATTGCCGACTCCGCCCGAGGCGATCACTGGGATCGTGACGGCATTGGCAATGGCGCGCGTCAGCGGAATATCGTAGCCTTCCTTTGTGCCATCGCGGTCCATGCTGGTCAGCAAGATTTCACCAGAGCCATACGCCTCCATGCGCTGCGCCCATTCGATAGCGTCAATTCCTGTTGGTGTGCGACCGCCGTGAATATACACCTCCCACTCATCTTTGGATGCTGGATGCTGGGTGCTGGGTGCTGAACGCTTACGTTTCGCATCAATGGCGACAACGATGCACTGCGCGCCGAATCGTTCCGCTGCTTCTTTGACAAACTCGGGGCGGTTCACGGCTGCGGTATTGATTGACACTTTATCCGCGCCGGCATTGAGGAGATCACGAATATCCTGAATTTCCCGTACACCGCCGCCGACGGTCAGTGGCATGAACACCGTCTCCGCTGTTTTGCGCACCACGTCGAGAATGATCTTGCGCCGTTCGTGTGAAGCAGTGATATCAAGAAACGTTAACTCGTCAGCGCCTTCGGCGTCGTACCGTTGGGCCACTTCCACGGGATCACCGGCATCGCGCAGGTCTACGAAGTTAACACCTTTGACCACACGGCCATCTTTGACATCAAGGCAAGGAATAATACGTTTACTCAGCATGTCGGAAGTGTCTGGCGTTTCTTCCGAGGTGTCAAGAGTGGGAGACTGAGGGGAGGGGCGTCGACGCGTCTTCTTCCTCTTCCGCCCAGATGATTTTGCTGTAGTCAAATCGACTGGGCTCAATCACATTGAATTTGACGATTGCAAAATATGGGGACAAATCAAAATCTCTCGGTGTTGTCAGAGTCGGGTGTGGACGGCGAAAATACAACGACGACGCAGACGAGCGAGGACGAAAAAGGAGTAGATCAAAGAGCGAAGGCGGCGTGTCAAGAGCCGAGGACCGGATGACAGTAGGAATAATGGGAAACCCGACTTTGCCGAAGGCGGACGCCAACATGCTCGAACAGATCACCTGCGTGGGCAACCCACTGCCGAACTGTAACGCTTTGCGGCGAAAACGTCGCGGCACTAAACTGACGGGTAGAAAATAACGGGCAAGGTCGAAGACATTCTGCAAGTCGTACGTGTAGCCAAGTCCTCCAATCACTTCATCAAGGATGGTCTGCAAGTGGTCTTTGCGCAGATTATAGGGACGACAGATGCGAATATTGAAGTTGATATATTTTGACAATGGTGAAGCGACCACTCCTTCGTCAACCAGCGCCTCGGTCAGTAAGAAATCAGCTTCTGGCCCGAGGGCGGCGCGGAGTTGCCCTGCTTGCGGATGGTGACGGCGGGTGAGTTCGTCGCCGACGTAGATTGCGGCATGGGACCAGGAACTCTGTGTCAGATATTTGATAACTTCGCTGATGCGTTGCTCGCCTTCAACGAGGATGATGTCGCCCTTACGAATCTGTCGTTTTAGGGCGTCCAAATTGTTCGGAAAGCGCGGCGCGTAGTTTTTGAGCGGCTTCGTTAAGAGTCGAGTGAACTGACGAATAATGAGTTGACGCACGGTCTGGACAGGGTGAAGCACGAAGTTCAACATCGGTGAGGTTGTCTCTCTTGCAGCGCGGCTTTTATTTATTATTGCACGAAACTGAACAGGGCGAAGATAGTGAACTGACGAAAAAGCCCATCGTTCGCAGCGAGTGAACCTTTTCTGGTATGCTGCTAAATAAAGAAAGCTGAGGATCGCTTTCCGGGGGGAACAGAGTATGGCCAAATCACTATCGGAAATAGAAAAGCGAATCGACGTTGCCGTGCAAGGGGAAGCCCCAACTCGTGTCGGGGAAGTCATGACTCGCGAAGTAGTGGCATTGGCTCCGGAGCAGTCGTTTCAAGAGGCGATTACGTTAGTGGCTCGTCATCGTTTTCGCCACCTGTTGGTCGTGAACGCCGATCAGCGTCTTGCCGGCGTCATTTCCGACCGCGACCTGTTGCGGTTTATGATCCGGAACCCAGACCGAGATGCATCCACCGTGGCGGACGTGATGAAAAATGACCCTATCACCGTGCGGCCCGAGTCCCCGCTTTCCACGGCAATTGCGGAGATGCTCACCCGTCGTATCAATTGTCTCCCGGTGGTGGACGCTGAGGGTCGATTAGTGGGCATTCTGACGTCCACCGATCTTTTGCGCGCGTTCCAGAAGATGCAAGAGCGGATCGAAGGCGTGGATTTCTCAGAGATCTGACGTCTGTTTTGCCGCGATCTTTGTTTGCGATGTCTTCGCCTGAATCGCAGCAGGTCTCTGCCGCCGCATCCGTTGCGAGGTGTAGGGGAGCAATTCCGCGAAGAGCACGTCGTGGATCTTTTTTTCTTCACGCAGCTTTTTCTCTGTCGGGCTTCCTGTTTTTTGATAGGAAGGACGAGCCGAAATCTTCATGAATCCCATACGTGGCCTCAACATATTTTAGCCTGGTTATGGCCGTCTTATGGCCGCTTCCTTGAACCTTGTCAATAGAGCGCAAGCCATCCACTCTTGTACTTGGAAGTGGAGTCCGGAAAGATAGCTCGTGAAAGCAAACGGAAAAGGAAGAGGCATGACTCGAGAACAGAAGAGCATTCACTCTCAAGAGGATCCAGCCGCCGAGTTCTTGGAATTTTTCTATCCTGTCCACTACCAAGTAGGGAAGGCGCTTGAAGACGTTTTACGCAGCGGTCAGTTGACTCGTAAACAAGTTGCGATGCTGTGGTTGATTCGTTCTGAAGGAGAGCAGGGAAACCGAATCCGTCGGAAAGAGATGCAGCGGCTGATCGCGACCTGGTTTGAGATCAGCGGTCCGTCGATCACCCGGGCCCTGCGAGCGATGGCGCGTCCGCCGCTGGCATTGGTGCGCCTGGCCGAAGACCCGGCCTCTGGACGGGAAAAGATGGTGCTCCTGACTCCGAAGGGCGAACGGTTTCTCGCCGAGATGGTGGACCAAGGCAGACAGTTTCTGCGGCCCATCTTGGCCGAGTTGTCGACAGAAGATATCAGCAACGGTCTACAATTTTTTCGCCGCAGTCTCGGTGTGATACGGAATGCCCCTATGAACGGCCTCTCCGCCGCTGTCCAGCGTGTGTCAGCGCCGGATCAACTTCCTGCAGCCAAGCAATCGTCCCCACGCAAGGCGGCAAAGTGATCCCCTCAGGCGGCGAGCTTTTTGGCAAGGGCAATAGCTTCCGCGAGTGTGACCGCCCCTGTATAGAGCGCCCGCCCGACGATGACGCCAGCAATCCCTTCTTTGGATAACGGTGCTAATCGTTCGATGTCACTCGAGCTGGCGACTCCGCCCGACGCGATAATGGGAAGGGCAACCGCATGCGCCAGGGCAAGCGTGGCGTCTACATTGACGCCCTGTTCGGTGCCGTCTCGCGCGATGTCAGTATAGACAATTTCGCTGACTCCCATCGTGGCGCACTGTCGTGCGAGGGAGACAGCATCGAGTTCCGTGCCTTCAGTCCATCCTTGCACGGCGACTTTACCAGCGCGTGCGTCAATCCCTACCGTAATGCGCCCCGGGAAACGCTGGCATGCTTCGGCGACAATTGCTGGCTGTCGATAAGCGATGGTGCCGAGAATAACGCGATGCACACCGCTCGCGAACAGATGCACCGCCGCCGCCACCGTGCGGATGCCGCCGCCTACCTGGACCGGAATAGAGAGCGCCGCGCAGATCTGTTCGATCGTTGTTGTATTGACGCCAGCGCCCGAGACGGCGCCGTCGAGGTCTACCACGTGAAGACGTTCCGCTCCTTCGCTTTGCCACCGAAGGGCGGTGGCGACGGGGTCATCAGAGTAAACCGTGGCGCGGTCCATGTCGCCTTGATAGAGGCGCACGCATCGCCCACCTTTCAGATCAATCGCGGGAATAACGAGCATATCAAAACGGGTGTTGGGTGTTGGGTGTTGGGTGTTGGGTGGCTGAAACGACCAGTTGGCCGAAGTTAGCCAAGATGCGCAGGCCGGTCTCTTGGCTCTTCTCCGGATGAAATTGGGTGGCGAACACGTTACGCTGCCAGACACTGGAGGCGAACTCCGTGCCGCCGTAATCGGTTGTCGTTGCAATGACCTCCGGGTCATCCGGTACGGGATAAAACGAGTGGACAAAATATACAGCAGCGCCGTCGGGAATCCCTTCAAGATGCGGCGCACGCTGCTTGATGTGAAGTTGATTCCAGCCCATATGGGGAATTTTTCCGCCGTCTATCTGAGCAGGATCAAAACGAATGACTCGGCCCTTGAGGATGTCGAGTCCACGCACGCGACCGAACTCAATGCTTTCAGAAAATAAAATTTGCATGCCCACGCAGATGCCGAGCAACGGCGTGCCTTGCGCTGCCACGCGGTAGACCGTGTTGACAAGACCGCATTCCGCTAGGCCGTCCATGCAGGCGCCAAACGCGCCCACGCCAGGCAACACCACTCCAGGGGCCGCTTCGATGCGCGGGGGGTCGCGGGTAATCTCCGCTGTGTAGCCCATCTTCTCGAAGCCCTTCTGCACGCTGCGTAGGTTGCCCATGCCGTAATCAATGATGGCGATCATAGGACCAGCATTATCTCGTTCTTGGGAAAGGGAATCAAGGTGGAAGCTGCCGAGCGTTGACCTTCCCAACCTGACACGATAGGACAAGATGAATTCCGATCGACGGAAAATTTCGAGTGCCCGCGCGCGCCACGATTCGGACGGTGCGGGAGTAAGGAAGTGTTATGGCTGCACCGGTGTATATCCTCGGCGGTTATCAAACCGACTTTGCCCGCAACTGGATGAAGGAAGGCAAGGATGTGGTCGGGATGATGCAAGAAGTGGTGACGAATGGTTTGACTTCGGCAGGCCTCGATCCCAAGGAAGTCGAAGTGGCGCACGTCGGCAACTTCGCGGCGGAGTTATATTGTAAACAGGGTCATCTCGGTGGGTTCCTCGGGGAAATCGACCCGGCGTTGTCTGGCATTCCGACTTCACGGCACGAAGCGGCCTGCGCCTCGGGCAGTGTATCGGTCATGATGGCGTCGGCGGAGATCGAAGCTGGCCGCTACAATGTCGCGCTGGTCATCGGTGTGGAACAGATGAAGACGGTTGATCCCGCGACCGGCGGCGATTTCCTCGGTACTGCAGGATGGTACGAACACGAAGCCAAAGGTGTGGAATTCCCGTTTCCGAAGCTGTTTGGCCGACTCGGTGATGAATATGAAAAGCGCTTTGGTCTGAAAGATGAGCACCTTATCCGTATTGCCGAGATTAATTTTTCCAACGCTCGTCGTAACCCGTACGCGCAGACACGTGGCTGGTTTACAAATGAGACACAAAATTTAACCTCTGGTAAATATGCCAATCCTGTGGCGGGCCGCTTGAAAGTGCGCGACTGCTCGCAGGTGACTGACGGCGCCGCCTCGCTCTTTCTTGCTTCTGAGAGTTTTGCCAAACAATATGCCGCGCGGCGTGGCCTCAAGCTCGAACAGTTGCCCCGTCTTCTCGGCTGGGGTCACCGCACCGCCCCCATGCGCTTTGACACCAAAGTTGCTGAGAGCAAAAATAGCCCTTACGTGTTGCCGCACACGCGTCAAGCGATTGTTGACGCGTTTCAGCGTGCAGGCCTTGCCGATGTGTGGGGCGTGCAAGGGATCGAAACGCACGACTGTTTCACGCCTTCGGAATATATGGCGATTGACCACTTTGGCGTCACCAAGCCGGGTGAATCTTGGAAAGCCGTGGAAGAGGGCGTGATCGAATTAGGCGGCAAGTTGCCGATCAACGCGAGCGGGGGACTCATCGGCTGCGGTCATCCGGTGGGCGCCACCGGCGTACGCCAGGCGCTGGATGCGTGTAAACAGGTAACGGGGCAGGCCGGTGAATATCAGATTGACGGCGCCAAGAAGATCGCCACGCTGAACATTGGCGGCTCCGGCACGACGACGGTGGCGATGGTGATCGGGGTGTGAGCGCGCAGAGCAAGGGGCTAGTCTGCCAAACCCGCCCGCACATGAAGTGTCCGGGCTACGAAGCAACGCCAGAGCGGTTTACTATTGAGTGTACGGTATTCCGCTCGCTAGGAACCGAGCCGTGACCGTAAGGGAGCGGTTCCTCGGCCGCTTGCTGACGCGCGCGGCTCGGACCGTTCCGTTCTGACGTTTTCTCCTCACGCTGGATACACCACCAACCGGCGAAACGGCTCTTCCCCTTCGCTTTTCGATGAGAGTCCATACTGCTTAACTATTTCATGCTGAAGTCGGCGTAGACGCGCCTTTTGCGGGGCGAGTTCGATAGGTTTATTGGTTTCGGCGACTTCGTTAACAGCCGCCTCCACTTCCGTCAGCGCGGCGCGGTCTTCTGGGAATGCGTCCGCCATCAGTTCGCGGAGACATTTGGCGATCTGCGCGAAGGTGTCGCTGCGCAAGGTGTAGAGCTGCGTGCCTTGCTCCACAAGCATGCGTAGTTCTCGCGGTTGGCGTTTAATCTGGCCGCGCACGGTGAGGATGAGGTCCGCTTGCTCGGCTTGTGTCACGACCCGCGCGGGCGCTTCGAGTTCGTGGATCACTTGTTCAAGACGATGTCGGTTAATGCCATACGGAAAGAGACGCAGAATTTTTCGCCGTTCCGGACGTTCCGTTCCTTCATGAGGCGCGGGAGTTTCCGCGGACGGGGGTTCAATTTCGACGTGTCCATCCTCATGACGGAGGCGGATTTCCGGGCGCGGCGGTCGCCCTCGCAAGAAACCATCCACTGCCTTGGCGACATCGGGGTGAATGGCGAAACGATGTCGATCGTGAATTTCAATCAGCACATCAAACGTCGGCGGCGCTTTACGTTCGAGCACGGTCTTTTGCGTGCCCCGGCGGCGCGCTTCTTCATCACCGAGAGTGACAGACTGGATTCCGCCGATCAGATCCGCCAGCGTCGGATTCTGCGCCAGATTTTCCACAGCGCTGCCGTGCGCTGTGGCGATCAAACGAACGCCCCGCTCGGCAATCGTGCGCGCCGCCAGCGCTTCAGCTTCCGTGCCAATCTCGTCCACGACAATGACTTCAGGCATGTGATTTTCCACCGCTTCGATCATGACCTTGTGTTGGAGGTCCGGCGACGGCACCTGCATGCGACGCGCGCGTCCGATGGCTGGATGCGGGATATCGCCATCGCCCGCGATTTCGTTCGAGGTATCCACGACGATGACGCGCTTGCCGTGCTCATCCGCCAACACGCGCGCCACCTCGCGCAACAGCGTGGTTTTCCCGACGCCGGGGGGGCCGAGCAGCAAAATGCTTTTTTGATCCTCGGTGACTTTGTCCTTGACAATATCAATAGTGCCGAAGATCGCGCGCCCCACTCGGCACGTGAGGCCGATGGCGTCGCCCGCGCGGTTGCGCATGGCGGAAATGCGATGTAGCGTGCGCGGCAGGCCAGCGCGATTATCATGCGTGAAGGAGCCCACGCGGGTCACGATGAAGTGAAGATCCTCTCGATTGATTGGGGTTTCACTCAAGTACACTGTCTTAGCCGTATAACGTGCTTCCGCCGGACGACCGAGATCGAGCACGATTTCCAACAAGCTACGCAGTTCGGCTTCACGCACCAAGGCCGTCCGAATCGGTTCGGGCAGGACTTCGAGCAAGATGTCCAAATTGTCTACTGTTTCTACTTGGTTGACGAGCGGGGCGTCTAGGGCTGCAACGTACGCTTCTGCGAGCATGCGGTCTCCTGTTGGTGGCGAGGGTGCGTGTGAACTTAGTGCATTCCTTCCGGCTTGCCACCGGGGCGGTACATCATTTCGATCTGCGCGTGTCGGGTGTCCATCACGACGCGCCGTTTAATCTTGAGCGTGGGCGTGAGTTCCTCGCGCTCCTGTGAGAAGGGCTCTTCCAAGAGAGCGAAATTGCGGACGCGAGAGTACACTGGCAAGGCGCGATTCACCTCGTCCAGGCGTCGACGGAAGAGGGCGCGAAATTCACTGCGTTGTAACAACGTCGGCCATGCTTCCGCCACGCCATGTTTGCGCGCCAAGGCTTCCAGCAAAGTGCGATTTGGGACAAGGAGCACGGTCAAATAGGGCCGCTTGTCGCCAATCAGACAGGCTTCTTCGATCAAGGGATCCTGTTTGAGAAGGCCTTCAATGTGTTGTGGCGCAATATTTTCTCCTTCCGAGGTGATGATCAAATCTTTCTTTCGATCGGTAATCGTAATAAAACCCTCAGCGTCAATCTCACCAACATCACCAGTATGTAACCATCCTTCCTGGTCGATAGCTAGCGCAGTGTCGTCGGGGTGCTTGTAATAACCTTGCATTACGTTCGGGCCGCGTACGCAGATTTCTCCGTCCGTGGCGATTTTGACATCGACTTGCGGTAAGGCCGGACCAACCGATCCCAAGCGTGTGCGACCAGGAAGATTGCACGACACCACGGGCCCTGCTTCGGTGAGACCGTAGCCCTCGTATACCGCCAGACCGGCGCCGTAGAAAAACCTGGCGACTTCTGCATTCAGCGGCGCCCCGCCGGAGACCAAGAACCGCACCTGCCCACCGAGCGCGGCGCGCAATTTTTTGAACACGAGGCGATCGGCAAGACCGTATTGCAACTTTGTCCCGAACGGGAGGGATTGTTGCGCTACCCGATGCGTACCGGCTTTTTTGCCCACTTCCAGCGACCAGTTCAAGAGGGTGCGTTTGAGAAAGTTGGCGTGCTCGCGTTCGCTCGATACCCGCCGATACACCAATTCCAACACGCGTGGGACGCAGCAGAGCGCGGTTGGCTTGATTTCTCCCAAATCCCTCGTGAGGGTGACCGTGCCTCCCCCATAGGCAATGGCCGCACCAGCGCGCAGGATCGTGTACAGCCCGGCGGTGCGTTCGAAGCCATGAGACAGCGGCAGGAAAGAGACCGTGATGTCCTCCTCCGTAATGGGCAGCACGGAGGTCGCATCCTGTGTGTTGGCGAGCATATTGGCGTGTGTGAGCATTACCCCTTTCGGCACGCCGGTGGTGCCAGACGTATAAATGATCGTGGCGAGGCCAGGATCAGCCACGGCTTGCGAGCGTCCGCCCCGCCGTTGTCCCAGCGCGTATAACCCTTCGAGGCCAAGCGTGGGCAACTGCCCGAGACGGGTTTCGTCCTTAGGCCCGTCATCAAGCAAGAGGAGGTGCGTGAGTGTTGGCAAGTTGCTGGAAATCTTGAGTACTTTCGCAATCTGTTCACGACCGGAGACGGCGATGAAGGTGACTCCGGCGTCATTCAAGATGTACGTCATTTCTTTCGGGGTACTGGTCAGGTAGAGCGGGACATCGACTCCGCCGAGATAGAGACAAGCGAGATCAATGATCGGCCACTCGGGCCGATTTTCCGCCACAATGGCTAACCGGTCGCCTGCACGAAATCCCAGCGCTGCAAGCCCGTTGGCCGCGCGCACGATGCGTTCACCGAACGTCTGCCAAGAAATTTCTTCCCATTCCTTTTCCCGTTTATGGAGCAAAGCTCGCTTTGCTCCATATCGCTCCACGCGTTCCAGTATCATCGTCGCCAACGATGTTTCAGTCATGCCAGCTCCTCCGCCAACGTGGCGTCTGTCTGACCATAAACGAGAGAATAAGGAAAGACCAGAAGACGGGGTGAATGAACGAAAGGGAGAGGGCTACTATATGCGGAACACGCCAAGATTTGAATTTGGGCGCGCTACGGTCAGCTTGCTAATCGTGTGGGTCCCTTGCACTGTCGGACACGCCGACAGTGGCGCACAATGAGACCCAGAATCTAGGCAAGAAAACCTGGACTCCCACCGGAGTTTATCCTGAGCTTGTCGAAGGGCGGGCCTGACGAACCCTAGTCCCTCAAAATCAGTGGAGTGAACTACTAGGCTGCAACCTGTTTCAAGAATTGCTGGAGGTCAGTGTTGAAATCGCCCGGACGTTCCACTTCGTAGAAATGTCCGACCTCTTTGATGACCTTGAGTTGCGCCCCGGGGATATTGTCGGCGAGGAATTTGTTCGCGGCGACGGGCGTGGCCTGGTCCTCGTCTCCCGCCAGCACGAGCGTTGGCTTTTTGATGTCCTTCAGCCGGTCGGAGATGTTCCAGTTGAACACGCCATTGGGGTCTTGCATGGCGGCGAGAAAGACATGTTTAGGAAAGTTGTCATCGACCAGAAAAAACGACTTGATCAGGTCTACCACCGCCGGTTGCTCGCGTTTCGTTTTTGCCGAAATGGCGCCGTCGATCAATCCGCTGAACGCGCCAACGAGGTCCTTTTGAAAGGCTTGGGCGGCTTCGGGCGGCATGCCGGCGCCGAGATTGGTGCCGCTGCTGACGATCACGTTACCCGCGACGCGCTCTGGCGCGTCCACGTTAAGCTGCATGGTGATCATGCCGCCGATAGAGTTGCCGACAAAGACCGCTTTGTTGATTTTTAACGTATCAAGCACCGCAACGACATCCGCCGCCATCTCTTTCATGGCGTAGCCTTTCTGGGGCTTATCCGAGCGGCCATGACCGCGTTCGTCGATCACGACGCACTGATTCGTGCGAGCGAAAGAGAGCGTCTGGAAGGTCCAGATATACCCGCTTGTCGAGAACGGGTGGAGAAAAACGATAGGGGCTCCCTTCCCATACGTCTCGTAATAGATGTTTACACCACCACGATTAACACTTGGCATACACGCCTCCTTGGAACTGAGATGCAAATTGTCTTTCTCTTACCACACGCGGCACTGTCTTGACAGGGTGCGAAAGTGTGTGTGAAAAGGGGGCCTACTTGGTCGCGGGGATGACGGCAGTTTTTCATGGCTTACGAAACGACAAGGAGGATGTCGCATGGAAATCAAAACGGACCGTGTTCATATCAGTGTTGATGGTCAGACGATGGGTGGATACCTGGCGCGCCCAGCGGACGGCGCGCCGCGCCCCGCCGTGTTGGTGTTCATGGAAATCTTCGGCGTCAACTCGCATATCCGTGACGTCACCGAGCGGGTGGCGCGCGAAGGGTACGTCGCTCTGGCCCCCGATTTTTTTCATCGGACTGGTCCAGGCGTCGATTATGGCTATGACCAGACAGGGTTCACCGAAGGGATCAAACTGTTAGGCGCTTTGAAAGCAGATGAACTGGTGGCGGACGCGCGGGCGGCGCAATCGTTCTTGAAACGGCAAAATTTTGTGAAGGGCGATAAAATCGGCGCGATGGGGTTTTGCATCGGCGGTCATGTGACGTATCTCACTACCTGTGAAACAGACCTCAAAGCGGCGGCGAGCTTCTATGGCGGTGGCATCGCCAAAGAGCAGGGGCTCGGCGGCGCCGCGTCCACTATTGGTCGCACCAGTAAGATCACAGGAAAAATCCTCTGTCTCTTTGGTGAAAAAGATCCAATCATTCCCATGTCTGAAGTCGACGCGATTCGCGCGGAGCTGAAGAAGCAAAATATCCGGAATGAAGTCGTGGTCTATCCTGGCGCCGATCACGGGTTCTTCTGTGATCAACGTGGGACGTTTGAAAAAAATGCCGCGGACGACGCTTGGGCGAGAGTCAAAAAGTTATTTGCCGAAGAGCTGGGAGCATGAAGACGCCAATGCCCCCTCCTCTCGAAGGGGGAGGGCAGAAACCCGAAAATGAGGTGACCCATGGGCGTTTTAGATGGAAAAGTGGCGATCGTGACGGGCGCGGGGCGGTTGCGCGGTATTGGACGGGCCGCCTCCTTAGCGCTCGCCGAACTTGGCGCTGATATTGTCGTGACTGGCACTGGTCGGGACCCAGCGAACTATCCCCCCGATGAAAAAGCCGTCGGCTGGCGCGACATCGAAAGCACGGCTCAGCAAGTGCGTGAGCTGGGTCGTCGCTGTTTGCTGCTGGTGGCTGATGTCATGAGCAGCGACGACGCGCAACGGACGGCGGCGGCAACGGTCCAGGAGTTCGGCCGCATCGACTTTCTCATCAACAACTCTGCTTTTGCACGGGGGCCGGACCGGGTGCCACTGCTCGAGTTGTCCGAAGAGCTGTGGCACAAGGTGCTGCAAATCAAACTCACTGGTAGTTTTCTGATGAGCAAAGCGGTGTTGCCAGTCATCATCAAGCAAGGCCAGGGGGGAGCAGTCATCAATATCTCGTCGATTGCTGGTAAACGCGGCATGCAAAACGCGGTCGCTTACTGCACGTCGAATTTCGGCATTCAAGGGTTCACACAAGCGTTGGCGATGGAAATGGCGCCGCACAACATTCGTGTGAATGCGGTCTGCCCCGGCATCATCGACACCTCGCGTATGGATGATCTCGGACGTGAGGACACGTGGAAGTCGGTCATCAATCAGATGGTGCCGCTGAAACGGCCTGGCTCGGATGAGGAGATCGGCAAGTTCATTGCCTATCTGTGTACGCCCGACGCCTCGTACATTACCGGTCAGTCGATTAACATCGATGGCGGCTCGGTGATGTGGTAGGGACGCAGGCCGCCGCTGCGAATTGTTGCGAAAGTAATTTCTCTTCTCTCTTCTCATGCTATATAATGAAATCCTACATGCTTGAGTAGTTGCCAAGAGAACAACCGCCCCCGAGGGAGCATGTAGGGCTCGCGGAGGGCTTGCCAGCGAGTTGATGAGGGAAAGAAGTTTATCATGAAAGTCTCTTTTTATGGCACGCGTGGAAGTTGTCCTGTCGCTCATCCTAGCAAGGGACGCTACGGTGGAAACACTACCTGCCTGCGTGTGGACTCCGAGTGCGTGCCTCGGGGAGAATGGCTGATTATTGATGCTGGAACGGGGATCGTGCCCTTGGCAGGTGACTTTCTCCAACAAGGGGGCAAGGAAGTCACCCTGCTGCAAACGCATTACCATCACGATCACACCCAGGGCTTTGCATTGTCGGCTCTTCCTTATCTGAAAGAGGTCCCCATCACTTTGTATGGACCACACGACCAAGGCGTAGGGCCACGTGACGTGTACCACACATTGATGCAGCCACCCTATTTCCCAATCGACTTGTCGGAAGTCGGCAGCCATATTCGTGGGGTCGATATCACCCAACCCTCTGGCTCCGTGCTAGTGATTCATCCGGAAGGAGGGCGGACAATCCTGAGTCTTGACACGTTTGAAAGTTTAACGAGGGAGGGGGCGCAGATTCCGTTCGAGCATGGGCGTTATTGTGATCCGGTGGAGTGTCTGGTGATTCGCATGCAACGCAGCAATCATCCTGAGCGCACGATCTCATATCGCTTTGAGGAGCGTCCGAGTGGAAAAGTTTTTATCTTTGTGACGGATCATGAGAACCAGGACGGCCTTCCCACCCGTTTTGCAGCGCATTTGTGGGAGGCAGACTTGTTGGTGATGGATTCGCAGTTTACGCGCGAACTGTACGAACAGCGCACGGCAGGCTGGGGGCACGGGACTCCCGACCACTGTGCGCGGGTGGCGCATGCGGTGGGAGCAAAGGCGCTCGGCTTGACACACCATGATCCTGGCTCTTCCGACGCCCTCGTCGATGAGATTGTGGAGACAGCTAAAGCGTGGCTGGCGTCACATGGGAAACCGATTCCGGTCTTCGGCTGCCGAGATTATCTCACCGTGGATGTCGGGGATGTGACCAGCGCAATCTGACCAGAGCCCGGTCGTTTAATTTCTTAATAGGTTCGCCTGCGCCAGTAGGAGTTCGCCCTTCAGACGATACAGTTCCGCCTCATGCATACGCTCCCCTGTGCTGTCTACGGCAGCCAACGCCTCGGCCAGCATTCTTAACCCTTCCTCGACTTTCCCTATTTCCGCCAACGCCTCGGCCAGCATAGCAAGCAGAAACGGTCCTGCTTCTGCCCCCATGTCCCGGCAGGCGGCGAGCCCCTGGTGCATCTGCGCAATGCCTTCTTCTCCTTGGCCGTACATAGTCAACGCCCAGCCTCGTAAGAAAGTACCTAACGCTAACGGAAGCGGAAACCCCTGCGCGGTAGCAAGGGCAATTGCAGCATCCGCTTGTGTTTGGACTCGTTGCCCCTCCCGCTGGAACTGATACGTGAGGGCCGTAAAGATCAGGGTGATAGCTAGAGTAGAAGGATGAGAGAGCTCCTGGGCCAAATCGAGCGCCTCGTGGGTTTTCTGCCGAGCTTGGTCTGGGGAGCCTAGATGCCACAGCACCCAGGCCATCCGAGAGAGACAGGCTACCCCGGGGTCATGCCAGCTAGAGCGGAAGGCCAAAGAGCTGTGCTGTTGTGGGTTGTAGAGAACCCATGCTCGCTCGAAGTGTGCGCGAGCACCAGGGAACTCTCCCAGCTCGTCCAAAGTCAATCCCATCGTTAAGTGCGATACCAGCAGGAGCGCGGAGTCGCGCGCCCCTTGGGCGAGGCTAAGGAGTTGCTCTCCTAACTCCCGGGCCATAGGCAACTGTCTCCGCACGACATAGAACTCCTGCAAACCCCGCAGTGCAGGAAAGAGCTTAGCAGTCTCCCCTATCTGCTGACATAGCACTCGTGCTCGGGTGTAGGCCTGCTCAATTTCTGGTGCTGTAAAGCCTTTCATCATGCCCAGCGGCACGCTGAGCGTAAGTTGCAGCGTGAGTTCTTGCCGGGCACGTTCAGGAGTGTCTGGGAGAGTCCCAAGCAATGCCAAAGCCCTGGTGAAATGGTTGATCGCGTCTACATTAGCAGATCGCTGCACGGCCTGTTGACCAGCCTTCTGTAGATACTCAATCGCCTTCTCGGTATTCCTGCTTCGCTGATAGTGATGCGCCAGCTCATCGTAGTGTTCCTCTAGCCGATCGTGATAGAGCTGCTCAATGGCTTGCCCCGTCTGCTCATGCAACACTTTACGGCGTTCGATCAACAGCGAGTTATAGGCCACATCTTGGGTCAGGGCATGCTTGAAGAGATACTCTACTTCGGGAAAGGCGGGCTGCTCGTAGAGAAACTCTTTGCGCTGGAGGGCAGAGAGGAGACGATAAAGTTCCTCCTCGGACAGCCTCACGACTTGTTTAGCCAGACTCAACGGAAACTCTCGCCCAATAACCGCGAGCTGCTGCAGCAAGGGTTTCTCCTCGGGCGTGAGGCGGTCGATGCGGGCGGCGAGGATGCCTTGGACGGTGGGCGGAATCTGCAACGTCTCTGCGGACGGGCGGTCACAGCGGACCGCCCCTACCTCGGTCCGGACTAATATTCGTTGCTCAAACAACTCCTGCACGATCTCTTCCATAAAGAACGGCGTGCCCTGGGTCTTGTCGAGGATCAGTTGTTTGAGGGATTGTAGGGGCGAGGCATGCTGCGGGTCGATACGGCGGTCGGCCCCTACCGAAGACATGCCCAGCAGCGCGTCGAGAAATTCCTCCGCCTCCGCTTGTCCCAACGGTGCTAACCGTAACTGCGTGTAGTGCGTCTTCTGCCCCCACTCATGCCGGTACTCGGGGCGGTAGTTCGTGAGCAAGAGAATTTTCGCGCTGGCCACACTCTCAGTGAGCACGTCCAGAAAACCCTGTGTCTCGTTGTCAATCCAGTGCAAGTCTTCAAAGATCAGCACCACTGGTTGATTGAGACTTTCACGCAAGAATAACTTCTTGAGCGCATCAAACGTACGCCTGCGGCGAATCTGCGCGTCCATTTGCTGCAACGGCGAGGGCTGCTCTTCGCCGAGCAAGGCAAACAGGTAGGGCAGCGTGTCCTCTAGACTGCGATCCAGCGTCAGCACCTTTCCGGTGACTTTCTCACGTCGCTTGCGAGCATCGTCCTGAGATTGAATGTCAAAGTAGCTCTTGAGCAGCTCGATCACCGGCAAGTACGCTGTGGCTTTGCCATGCGAGACCGAGTAGGCTTCGAGCACCAGACAACCGCTCAGCGAGAGCAGCTTGAACTCATAAAACAGCCGTGACTTGCCGAGCCCCGGCTCGCCTATCGTTCCCACAATCTGGCCGTGCCCTGCTTTGGCGTGCTCCAGTGCTCGCTGGAGCTGCTCCATCTCGCTCTGCCGCCCCACAAACTGAGTGAGTCCGCGTCGCACTGCGACTTGCAGCCGCGTGCGTAATAGTCCTACCCCCTGCACTTCATAGATGTTGAGCGCTTCTGCTACTCCCTTGATTGGTGTGGGTCCCAGGTCTTTGAAGGTGAAGTAGCCCTCGGTCAGTTTGTGTGTATGCGCCGAGACCACAATCGCGCCAGGCGTGGCCAACTGTTCCATGCGGGCGGCCAGATTCGTTGAATGCCCCACCGGCACGTAGTCCGCATGTAAGTCCTCCTTGCGGATGGAGCGCAGTACGACTTCCCCGGTGTTGAGTCCCACACGCATCAACAGTGGTGGATAGCCTTGCTGCCGCAAAGCGTCCGCATACCGGCGCATCTCTTCTTGTATGCGCAAGGCCGCATAGAGGGCGCGCTGCGGATGATCTTCGTGAGCGAGCGGCGCGCCGAACAAGGCAAAGATGCCATCGCCCAGCGCTTGGGCGACATAGCCCTCGTAGCCATGTACCGCATCCATCATGAGTTGCAAGGCGGGATCAAGAATGGCTTGGGCTTCTTCGGGATCGAGTCCCTCAATGAGCGCAGTGGACCCTTTGAGATCGGCAAACAAGGCGGTGATCGTCTTCCGTTCACCGTTTGTGACAGTGACTGCGCGAATGCGTTCGGCCAAATGCGTGGGCGTGTAACTGCTTGGGGGCGGAATGTTAGGTGTTTGGGATCGGGGGGTTGGAGGTTGGGATCGTGGAACCTGGAACGTTGAACTAAGGGAGCGCCGCACCCCCCGCAGAACCGATCCTCGGGATCGTTGGTGAATCCGCACTGTTCGCAGGCGCGTGGGAGTGGGCTCCCGCATGTCGCGCAGAACTTCCGGTTGGGTTTATTCTCGGCTTGACACTGTGGACAGGTCATGCAATTCCCCCTCCGTCAGAAGATTGGACCGCGCAAGAAGAGGTATTTCTCCGTTACTGCGTCCCATCCGCCAGTCGCACTCCCAACATATCCCGCCGCGCGTCCACGTGATTGATCACCACCTCGACGGAGGCGCCGAGCGGAAGCGGCGGGGTCGTGGTGACTGGGACCACTAGTAACGTGTCGTCAAGTTCAACAAAGGAGCGTCCGTTGTATTCCCGCACCACTTGTCCGCTGACTGTCTGACCTTTGCGGGCCTCCAGCAGTCGCAACAGCCAATAGCGCGAGCTTTCCCGCTCGCACCTCTTTGCCGCGGACGAAGATTCCTGGGCGCTGGCGGCGATGATCTGCAGTCGTTCGCCGTTGAACAACGCCGCACCATGCTCCAAGTGGTGCTTGATTTGGTGGTGCATCTGCAGATCCTGATACCGTCGCAATGGTGACGTGACCTGGGTGTATACTTCGAGGCCCAGCGCCGCGTGCGGCGCTGGCGTGGTGCCGATTTGCGAGGGCTTCATCAGCCGTCGTGCGGTGTGGACGTAAACGCGCCGAGTCGGCAGGGACGAGACGGAGGGCACTGACTCGTCAGGTGGAGGCTGGGCCATGTACAATGCCGGCAGTTGATGGGTGCGACAATAGCGCGCCGCCATTTCGTTCGCCACAATCATGCACTCGCCAACCAGCGTGCGCGACAGAGAGTCACTCGGCAAGACTGTGGCGCTGATCTCGCCGTCGTTGACCTTGACCTTGACTTCGTCTCCTTCGATGACGATGGCCCCGTGGGCAATGCGGGCCGCTTTGCGCGCTTGCGCCACTTGGTGCAAATAACGGAGAGTGAACGTCAACTCGTTGTTTTCTTCACTGCGGAGTAGCGCGTCCGCCTCAGTGTATGAAAGGCGCTTGTCTACCTGGATGAACCCGCGTTGAATCTGCTCCTCGACCACTTTGCCGGCGTCATCAATCGTGGCGAAGAAACTGAGCGTAGGCCGCACCTGTCCAGCGACGAGGCTGGCTTTGTCTTCGCTAAGCGATGGCGGGAGCATCGGTAACTTTCCACGCGGCAGGTAGACGGTCGTGCCTCTGGCCAACGCCGCCTTGTCGAGCGAGCTGTCCGGCTGGGCAAAGAAGCCGACATCGGTAATGTGGATGCCGATGCGCAGGGCGCCATTATGCGTACTGACGCTGAGGGCGTCGTCGACTTCCATCGTGTCAACATCGTCGATGGTGAACGTGAACAGCGAAGTGAAGTCACTGTAGCCCGGACAGTCAAGCGTGAAGTTGTGTGTGGCAGCGGCGGCTTCCAGCACATCGGCAGAAAAACGCGTGGGAATGCGGTAGCGCAGAATGCTCAATTCTTCATCCTGCTCCCAAATCCCGAGCCCAACAAGTAATTGAAATGCGACCTCCCAGGGATGTCCTTTGCCGCGGAAGCCGATCTCGTCGATGAGTTTTTGCGCTTGAATTTTCCGTTCGTATTGATCGCCGTTCAAGGCGAACCCCTTGATTGAGTCAAGGTAGCGATCGGCTCCTGGAGGAAGCGAAAGCGTTGCCTTGGGAGTCGCCAGCCGCTCACGCGCCCAGGTGAAGAACGCTTGCTGCGCCCGCATGCGCTCTTGTTCGAGTTGCTGCTGACGAATCATCTCGGTAATGCTGTCTTCATCGCGTGGGGTGAACACGCCCGCTTTCTTCTCTTTGAAATAAAGGTTTTGGCCGAGCAGCGTATCGAGCACACCGAGCTTAGCGAATGCAGGCTCGTTTGCGGA
This sequence comes from uncultured Enterobacteriaceae bacterium, assembly GCA_964441775.1. Lineage (GTDB taxonomy): Bacteria > Desulfobacterota > Binatia > Bin18 > Bin18 > SYOC01. The sequence continues at coordinate 37,011 of CAYTVL010000007.1, read as the reverse complement.
GAGCAAATAGCTGGCGAGTTCTTCCCAGGAAAAATCGGCGTCGGTTTCTTCGCGCACCAATTCCCACAACTCTCGCAAATCCAGCGCTTGGGCCGTCGCGCTGATTTGGTCGCGGAAGGCTTGGAGTTGCTTTTTGAGGTCTGCGGGAGGAAGGGAAAGCGCCGCGGTGTGGCGACTCTCGAACAGCACCCGATCGGGAGCGAGCACTGATTTTTTCCCATCTTCTCCGATCAACTCGACTTGGGCTTTGGCTGGAGGGAAAGCGACTCTCTCGACAATTCCCAGGGCGAGGCGTCCGCGTTCTCGGTAAGCGACAATCATTCCTGGCTGCATACGACAGGGTTTCTACCTTCCTTTTAAGTGTAGCTTGTTTCGGTGACGGTGAAACGAGAGGCGCATTGCTTCACCGGCTCTTGCATCTCTGCTAATGCCTGCCAATAATGCCCGCTACCATGCTACAAGTCAAAGTGCTCCAAAGCATGCAAGAAGTTGATCGTGACCAGTGGGATACGCTGGTGGGTGAGGGCTCACCTTTCCTGGAATGGGATTGGTTGGCCAGTATGGAAGAAGCGCGCTGTGTCACATCACGTACTGGATGGCAATCCCAGCACCTGGCGGTGTTCGAAGACGCTCGCCTGGTCGCCGCTTGCCCGCTCTATCTCAAAGGGCACAGCATGGGAGAATTCGTCTTTGACCACTCGTGGGCGGATGCTGCGGAACGCGCTGGGATTTCCTACTATCCCAAACTGTTAGTAGCGGCGCCGTTTACACCGGCCACGGGGGTGCGCTTGTTGACCGCGCCGGATGCCGATCGTTCTGCACTGGTCCGAGTGCTTGGGCAAACGTTGCAAGAAGTCTGTCAGCAAAACGACATATCCTCCGTGCACGTCAACTTTTGCCTCGACGATGAGACGGCTGTCTTAGAAGACCTCGGCTACTTGAAACGCGTGGGCTTACAATATCAATGGCTCAACCACGGGTATCAGGTCTTTGAAGATTATTTGGCCCATTTCCGCACCAAGCGACGGAATCAGATTAAACGCGAAATGCGGGAGATGGACGAGCAAGGGGTAGAAATTGTCGCCCTCAGCGGAGATGAGATCCTCGACGAGTTGGTTCCGCAGATGTATTCTTTGTATAAGGCCCACATCGACAAGCTGTACTGGGGTCGGCAGTATTTGCAGCAGCATTTCTTCGAGCTGCTCGGCCAACGGTTCAAGCGCAACTTGTGTTTCGTAGTGGCGCGACAGCGAGGAAAAGTCATCGCTGGGACTTTCAATGTGCAAAAGAGCGGCGTGTTCTATGGGCGGTACTGGGGCGCTTTTCGAGAAGTCCGTCACCTGCATTTTAATGTGTGCTACTACGCGGCGATTGATCACTGCATACAAAATAAATTCATCCGGTTTGAACCCGGCGCCGGCGGCGATTTTAAGCGTCTGCGTGGGTTTGATCCGCAACCGACGGTCAGCTTGCATTTCTTTGCTGACCAACGGTTAGCTGCGGCGGTGGGGCGCTTTCTCGAACGTGAACGCGCCCAAATTCACCGCGCCATCGACGTGATGCAAGAAGAAAGTGAATTAAAGCACGATCGGCCTCCTGCTGAAGAAGAGGAGTAGGAAAGCGAAACAGAGGTGATTGGAACAGCCGCTGACTTAAATCCCCCCGCGCTTCGCGCCGCCCCCCTTTGTCAAAGGGGGGACGGGGGGATTTCCTCTGCAAGGAAGAATCCCTGACAACCCATTTCCCTTCCAACCCCCACCGACCCTCGATCGGTCTTTTCAGCGCCACCATGTTAGTGGTGGGCAACACCATCGGCGTGGGCATCTTCACCACCAGCGGCATCGTGCTGCAACAGGTTCCCAGTCCAGGGTGGATGCTTGTGGTGTGGATTCTCGGCGGGCTGTTGGCGATCGCTGGCGCGCTGACGTGGGCGGAGTTGGGCGCGATGTTTCCGGAAGCTGGTGGCGAGTATGTCTATCTCCGCGAGGCGTTTGGGCCGTTCTGGGCGTTTCTTTGCGGCTGGGCGGCGTTTCTCGCCAGTTTCTCCGGCTCCATTGCCGTGCTGGCGATTGCCCTGGCTGAATATGTGCTTGGCGCGATCGCTTCTCCGCAGAGTGTCTCTATCTCGTCAACTTTTTCCATTACACTGGTGCAAGGGCTGGCTGTGTTGCTCGTATGGGCGGTGTCGCTGCTCAATTATCGTGGGCTCCGTCTCGGCAGCGTGACGCAAAATATCTTGAGCCTGACGAAACTCTTAGCGATCGGTGGGTTAGCGCTTGCTGGCTTCGTGAGCGGCCATGGGGCCTGGGAACATTTCTCTCCTTTCTTTGTCTGGCGTGGGGCGTCGTTTTCATTCGGGGCGTTGGGCTTGGCTCTCATTCCCGTGTTGTTCACATATTCCGGCTGGAACGCCGCAGCTTATATTGCCAGTGAGGTGCGCGCACCGGAAACGACCGTGCCTCGGGCTCTCGCGCTGGGCACCATGATCACGATTGCCGTCTATTTGGGATTAAATGTTCTGTATGTGTTTGCTTCTCCTGTGTTTGCTCTCAGTGGTGAAGTACGAGTTGGAGAATTGACGGCCCGTGCGTTGTTTGGCGCAAACGCCGCCGAAATTGTTTCTGTCGTTATCGTTCTTTCGATTGCCGGGGCGTTCAATGTAATGGTGCTGACCGGGGCGCGTATCTATTTTGCTATGGCGCGCGACCGCGTCTTTTTTGCTCCGGCGGCGCGACTCCACCCACGATTTCACTCACCGGGGAACGCGTTGTTGCTCCAGGCGGGGTGGACATCGCTGCTGATTTTTTCCGGCACGTTTGAGCAATTGTTAACGTACTCCACGATCGTCATTGTGGCGGTGTCCATTCTGACGGTGAGCGCTGTGTTTCTTCTCCGTTGGCGACAGCCTACGCTGCTGCGGCCCTACCGGACGTGGGGATATCCGTGGCTGCCGGCGTTATATTTGGCAGGTTCACTCGGCGTTTTGCTGAATGCGTTTGGCGAACGGCCAGTTGAATGTTTCTGGGGCCTAGGATTGTGCGTGGCCAGTGTACCAGCCTATTGGTGGTGGCAATGCGTTGACAGGGATACCCCCACGGCGTAGCATAACTTACTGGACCGGCACTATTGCCGTTGGGGGAGCTGAAGTTTCGGCTGAGAGGATGAGACTGCGGTAGGCTCATCGACCCCTGGAACCTGATCTGGGTAATGCCAGCGAAGGGAATTGCACCGCTCGTCTCCGCATCCTCTCTGTCCACACTTTTCCGCCATTGGTAACAGAGGCCAGAGTTTTGGACCTGCAGCAGGCGCGAAGCCCTGTCAAGTCCGCGAAAGAAGGAGGCGCACAGCCATGCAAAAAAAACAGCTAAACGGTGTTAATGGAAAGCACGTCAACGGAACAACGCTGGAAACGCCGACGGGGCTCACCACCGAACCGTTGCCTGCTTCACGGAAAGTGTATATCGAAGGGACGCAGAGCGGGGTGCGCGTACCTTTTCGCGAAATCAGTCTCACCCCTGCTCATGCGACCAATGGGCATCAACCCGCCGCGCCTGCTCCTGTGCGTGTATACGACACCTCAGGCCCCTACACCGATCCGCAGGTACAGATCGACATTCGCCAAGGGTTGACGCCGCTTCGTTTGCCGTGGATTGGGGCGCGCCAGGATTCCGAGCAACTGTCCGATATTTCTTCGGAGTACGGACGTCATCGCGCTGCTGATCGGACGTTGGACGGGTTGCGCTTTGCGCATCTGCGTCGGCCTCGGCGCGCGCTTGCGGGGCGCAACGTTTCGCAGATGCACTATGCGCGCAAAGGGGTCATCACGCCCGAAATGGAATATATCGCCATCCGCGAGAATCAAGCCCTAGAAGATGCTCGTGCGGAAGTAAGCAAGGGCAATGGCCAAGCGCGTTTGGCGCAACAGCATCCGGGGAATTCATGGGGCGCGAGCATTCCGTCTGTGATTACACCAGAGTTCGTACGCGATGAAGTGGCGCGGGGGCGCGCCATCATTCCCGCCAATATCAATCATCCGGAACTGGAGCCGATGATCATCGGCCGCAACTTTTTGGTGAAGATTAACGCCAACATCGGCAACTCGGCGGTGGCGTCGTCCATCGAAGAGGAAGTGGAAAAAATGATCTGGGCCACGCGCTGGGGCGCGGATACCGTGATGGATTTGTCGACCGGCAAAAATATTCATGAGACCCGCGAGTGGATTCTGCGCAATTCTCCCGCGCCGATTGGCACCGTGCCAATCTACCAAGCCCTGGAAAAGGTCAACGGCAAAGCAGAGGAGCTGACCTGGGAGATCTTCCGTGACACGTTGATCGAGCAGGCCGAGCAGGGCGTGGATTATTTTACGATTCATGCGGGCGTGCTGCTGCGCTACGTGCCGCTCACCGCCAAGCGGTTGACGGGCATCGTGTCGCGTGGCGGTTCCATCTTGGCGAAGTGGTGCTTGGCGCATCATCGCGAAAATTTCCTTTACACGCATTTTGAGGACATCTGTGAGATTATGAAGGCGTACGACGTGTCGTTCAGCCTTGGCGATGGGCTCCGCCCTGGCTCGATCGCCGACGCGAATGATGAGGCGCAATTTGGCGAGCTGGAAACGCTGGGTGAACTGACGAAGATTGCTTGGAAGCACGACGTGCAGACGATGATCGAAGGACCGGGGCACGTGCCGATGCATCTCGTGCAAGTCAACATGGAAAAACAGTTACAAGAGTGCCACGAAGCGCCATTTTATACCCTGGGGCCGCTAACGACTGACATTGCCCCGGGCTACGATCACATCACCTCGGCGATTGGCGCCGCGATGATTGGCTGGTTCGGGTGCGCCATGCTGTGCTACGTGACGCCGAAAGAGCATCTCGGTTTACCGGATCGAGAAGATGTAAAAGCCGGCGTCATCGCCTACAAGATCGCCGCCCATGCAGCGGACTTGGCGAAAGGCCATCCTGGGGCACAAGTGCGGGATAACGCTCTGTCACAGGCGCGGTTTGAATTTCGCTGGCAGGATCAATTCAACTTGTCGCTTGATCCAGAAACCGCTAAAGACTTTCATGACGAGACTTTGCCGGCGGAAGGGGCGAAGGTGGCGCATTTCTGCTCCATGTGCGGGCCGCATTTCTGTTCGATGAAAATCACCCAAGATGTGCGCGATTATGCTGAACAAAAACAACTCGATGCTCAAGCCGCTCTCGAAGCCGGGATGAAAGAAAAGGCGGAAGAATTCAAACAGAGCGGCGCTGAAATTTATCGATAAGAGAGGATTTGTTTACAAAAAAACGCATCTGTGAAAAGAGTGTGTGCACCGTTTGCTTTGTAGAGAAAACTACGATACTACATACAGTGAACGGGATTCCTTGAATAAAAGGGCAGTAGGAAGGGAGGTCATTGTATGCGAAGAAGTCGCGGGTTTTGGATCTTGTGGGGTCTCGCACTTTTTGGGATAAGCGGTTGCGCCAACCTGACACAGAAGCAACGGGACTGCGTCGTGTTGGGCGGGTTGACCGGGGCTCTCGTGGGCGGCGGTATCGGCGCCGGGGTAGGGCCCGAGGTGGGTGACCATAGGGCGCATGATCGAATAGCTGGTATTGGAGCAGGTGTTGGCGCCGGCGCTTTGCTAGGCGGTTTGGCTGGATACTGGCTGTGTCCTCCTGAACCACCGCCGCCTCCGCGCCCAGTTGCGCAAGTGCCGCCGCCGCCACCGCCACCACCGCCACCGCCGCCGCCGCCGAAGCGCATCGTTTTGCGTGGCATCAACTTTGACTTTAACAAGTCGAATATTAAGAGTGAATTTGTGCCAGTCTTAGATGAGGCGGCGCAGATTCTCAAGGATAATCCGGATGTGCAGGTGACGGTCGAAGGTCACACTGACTCCATCGGGTCGGACGAGTACAATCAGAGACTGTCCGAGCGGCGCGCCAATGCGGTGAAGGCGTATCTGGTCTCGCGTGGCGTTGCGGCCAGCCGTCTTGACGCGGTCGGCAAAGGTGAGAGAGAGCCGATTGCGGATAATACGAAGAATGGCAGAGACAATCCCGAAGGACGGGCGATGAACCGTCGCGCCGAACTCAAAGTGAGATAATCGATCTCATAGCCGGGGCGCGCCCCACGACGCCCCGGTTCCTCTCGCGCAAATCTTTGCGTTTTGGTCCCTCGGCCGCATTGAGCCGAGGGGCTGGCTCTTCTACTTTTCTATTTCTTCAACTCCACTCTTCGTGGGAGACTGGAGAGTGCTCCTCAATCCTCACCCTAATTTTGTTTTGGTGACGGCTACTGCGGCTGACAGCGCTGCAAGAAAAAAGCTGCCGAGAAAGAGCAGGTCAGTACGCACCTCAGCAAACCCCGCGCCTTTGAGCACGATGGCGTGCAACGCATGTGCGAAGTAACGGGCGGGAAAACAATGGGACAGTGCGCTGATAAACGCCGGGTAGTTATCCGTCGGAACGAGAATCCCTGTGATCATGATCGAGGGGAACATCACGAAAAACGCCAAAAAGATGCCTTGTTGCACGTGGCGCACGCGCGCCGCAAGCACGACGCCGAGCGCCATGGTCGCAAACATGAAAAGCAGAGCGGTTGCGGCGAGGAGGAGGAGGCTTCCTTTGATCGCAATGTCATAAAAGAAATAGCCTCCGGCTTCCAAAATAACCAGGGAAAGAAAACCGATACCGACATAGGGGATCATTTTCCCAAGCAAAATTTCTGCGACTGAAAGCGGGGTGGCGAGAAGTTGTTCGAACGTCCCACGTTCACGTTCTCCCACGAGTCCTATCGCCGCGATCATCAAACAGATTTGTGTGAGCATGTTGGCCGGCATCGCCGACAACATGCCGAAGCGATCTTGCAGGCCGGGATTGTACCAGTAGCGTTTCTCCAAGGAAACGCGGGGAGCAGAAAATTTCTCTTCGCTGCGATCCCGAGTAGGGAGATGCGTGAGCGAAAAGGCTGCGGCTGCCTGAGTAATATAGTTGCCTAAACGCAACGCGCTCGTCGTTTTGGCGCCGTTTAATAGGAGCTGCAGAGGCGCTTCTTGGCCGCGTTCGAGTTTGTCGTCGAAATTCCAAGGAATGACGACGCCCGCTAGTACATCTTTACGGCGAAGAAACTCGACCACCGCCTCTTCGCTGAACACAAATTCCGGTTCTTGCAGAGCGCTCAACGCCGTGAGATCGGAGATCAGTTGGCGCGACAGTGTGGAGTGCGATTGGTCGTAGACCACCCAGGCCGCGTTATTCACTTCGTTGGTGATGGCCAACCCAAACAAGACCAAATATAAAATGGGCTGCACGAGAATGGCGGAGAGAAGGCCGTGATCGTGCTGCATGGTCCGCCCCTCTTTGCGCGCCATAGCCAGTACTTTGCTGAGTCGCATGATAGTCCTCTTCTTAGCCGCTGCGCTTAATGGTCCGCGAAACCCGCAACAAAATAAATATCAGGAACACGCACAGGATGAGCACTTCTTGCCACAGTTCACCAAGCCCTTGGCCTTTCATATAGACGCCCCGCGCGATGCGTAGGTAGTGCGTGACGGGGATCACTTCACCGATGAGGCGGAACGGCAACGCCATGAGCGACAAAGGAAACAAAAAATCCGAGAGCATTAGTTGAGGGACCATTATCAGCACGCTACGTTGAACTGCATCTCCGGAAGACTGGGCCATACTGGAAATCAGCAGTCCCATAGAGAGTCCGGTTAAGAGAAAGATCGGCGTCACGGCTAATAACAACCAGATATTGCCGGTCGGATACACGTCGAAAATAAGCCAGCCAAAGAGGATGCTGGCCATGACGGCCCCCATCGCTACAACGCCAAAGGGGAGGATCTTTCCTATGACGATTTCGAGGGCGGTGACAGGCGTGACTAACAATTGTTCAAGGGTCCCGCTTTCCCGCTCACGCACGAGGGAAATCGCCGTGATTAAGACGGTCAGAAACATGCAGATCATGCCCAGCAGACCGGGGATTGTGTATGTCGTGCTCGATAATGTGGGATTGAACAGTACGCGCACTTGTGGGGTGACGACTCCGATAGCTTCCGGTTGGAGATTCCGGTCCGTGAGTGGGGCGTGCTCGAGCCGTGTGTGAGAGTAAAATGCCCGTGCGATGGCGGTGAGGAAGCCTTCCGCGCTGGTGGCGAGAGTGGTGTCGGACGCGTCGAGCAACAAACCGAGACGCACTTCTTTCTGATTTGCGATCAGTTCGCTGAAATCAACCGGAATCAATAAAGCGGCGCGGCAATGTTGACGGCCAAAAAACGAATCCACTTCATTAAGGTCATGGAACGGGGTGAGGAGAAAGTAGCGCGTGGCCGTGATAGAGGTAAGCAATTGTCGGCTTTCTTGGGTATGTGCGCGGTCGAGTACGCAGAGCGGCAGATGGTCGAAATCGGTGGTGATGGCGTACGCGAGCAGAGTGACTTGTAACACCGGGATGAGCAGCATGACCGCCAGGGTAAAGCGATCCCGTCGCAGCTCCACGAACTCGCGCCACAGGAGGATACGTAAACGCCCGAATTTTTGGGAGAGGCTTTTCATGGCTGTTTCTCCGACGCGGTTTGACGTTGACGAATTCTGCCGGCAAATACGTCTTCGATCGATGGCAACGCCGCCGTGTAATCGAGCGTGGGGTTGAGCTCATGTAACTCCTGCCGCAAGCGATCGAGCTGCGCCTTGTCGTTGTCGCGTAACAATAGACATACTTCATCGGCTGTGTGCGGCTGGATATTGTATCCAGCAACGCGCAGGGCGGCGGCTGCCTGCTGCACTATCTGTGAGTCGTGGTGCAGAAGCCGTACGCGATAGCCGCCGACGAAAGCGATTTTCAAGCCGAGCGGCGTGTCAAAATCAATCAGCTTCCCTTGGTCGATGAAGCCGACGTGATGCGTATACTCCATTTCGTCAAGGTAATGGGTGGTGACAAAGAGGGTTTTTCCTTCCGCCGCCAGTTCTCGGATCAAGTCCCAGAACACATGGCGATTGATCAGATCAACCCCTGCCGTCGGTTCATCGAGGAACACAATATCAGGATCATGGAGAAGAGAGCACGCCAGTGCGACGCGCTGTTTAATCCCGCTGGGTAAGGCTCGCACCAAGGTCTGCTCTTGGCCGCCGAGCCCTAAGCGCGAGAACAAGTCACGTTGACGCACGGCGAGCGGCGCGGCGGCGAGACCGTATAAGCCGCCGAAGAAGCGGACATTCTCTTGCACGGTCAAATTCGCATAGAGGGACACTTTCTGTGACATATAGCCGATGCGCGTGCTGATTTGACTTGCTTGCGTAGCGACATCGAGCCCGGAGACGCGCGCACGTCCTTCGCTCGGCGCCAGCAGGCCGCATAACATGCGGATGGTGGTGGATTTGCCCGAGCCATTGGACCCAAGGAAGCCAAACACCTCGCCGCGTTGGACTTGGAACGTGACGTGGTCCACCGCCGTGAACGCGCCGAAGCGGCGCGTGAGATTGTCAACTTCAATGATGGCGGCGTCTGTGGCCATGTTCATCTCACTCAGGCCGCCGCAGCCTTGTTGGGAGAGGCAAGGGCTCGCTCGGCTTCTTCTGTCAATTCGGTAAAGACCATCTCTAACGTAGGCGGCAGCGGTTCAAGGATGAGATCTGCGCTCGAAAATGTATGTAATGCGGCCTGCAGGTCCGTGCGGGACAGCGCGGTTTCCACGATAAGCGTTTCTCCGACCAGGCGGGTTCGGCGCGCCCAGGGCGCCTGCCGCAAATGGGTCAACAGTTCTGGTTGGAGGTCGCCGAAGAGACGATAGGCGTTCCAAGGGAACTGGTCTTTGATTGCTTGCGGCGAGTCGTACGCGCGTATGCGACCGTGATAGAGGTACGCGACCTGGTCGCAGCGCTCAGCCTCATCCAGATAGCCCGTGGACATCACAATAGCAACATTGTGAAGTTGTTTCAGAATCGTCCACATTTCGCCGCGAGCGATGAGGTCCACCCCATTATTGGGCTCATCTAGAATGAGGACTTGTGGTTGATGCAACAAGGCGCAGATCAACGAAAGTTTTTGCTTCATGCCGCCGGACAGCGAAGAGGCGAGGAAAGAAGCAAACTGATCGAGCTGCGCAATCGCCAGCAGTTCCGCCGCGCGCTGCCGAAATGTTTTGCGCGGAATGTCGTGCACGTCGGCGAAAAACTCAAGGTTATGCTGCACGCTCAGGTCTGGATACAAACTGAACGTCTGCGGCACATAACCGAGCCGTTCTTTAATAGCGCGTGGCTGTGTAGCGATGTTGTAGCCCAAGACTGAAGCGTGCTCCGCCTCGAACTCTAGCAGCCCAACCAGGATGCGCAGCAACGTCGTTTTCCCGGCGCCATCCGGCCCGACAACGCCGAAGATGCCCGGCTGCTCGATCGCCAGAGTGATGCCGTCGAGTGCGGTGACGGCGCCGAAGCGCTTGCGAAGATTGACAAGAGAAATGATGGGCGTCGCCATGACATTCTCAATTTACGAAGGCGAAGCTGAGGTCGACGCCCCGTTTGTTGTCATTGTCGCCGAGCGTCCGTCCAGAAACACCGTGCCCTCCATGCCTGGCTTTAAGCGTTCAACTTGGTCAAGAATACGCACTTTGGTGGCGAACACTTGCGTGATGCGATCGCTCCTGACCTCGATATTCTTCGGGGTGAATTGGGCGGCGTCTTCGATAAAGCTCACTTCGCCGGGAAACACCTCGCCGGGCAGGGCGTCGGGTTCGATCTTAACGCGGTCTCCGACACGCACTTTGCCGAGATCGGGCACGGGGACGTAGATGCGCACATATTTGTCTAAAGGATCAAGCAGCGTGGCGACGCCCGTGCCCGACGTGACATATTCACCGGCGCGAATCAGGCGGGTTTGCACCGTACAATCACACGGGGAGCGCACGGTGTATTTCTCCAGAATGATCCGCATTTGCTGGAGGTGTTCGGTTTCGACCGCGAGTTGACGTTGCAACACCGCGAGCGCGTCTTCCGCGACTTGAATCTGGCGCAAATTGGCTTCAGCACTCGAGATCGATTCTCGCTCATGCGTCAGTGTGGCCCGCGCCACATCGAGCTGGTTCTTGGCTTGATCGAACCGTTGTTGACTCAGTTGTTCGGCTTCCAGCAATTCTTTCCGCCGCAGGAATTCTTTTTCGGCGAAATCGAGATCAGAGATCGCTTTGGTCTGATTGCTTTTGGCCGCGCGCAGTTGAGTGGGGTAGGTGTCGCGCGCCCAGGCGAGTTGGGTATCCGCTTGTTTGATTTTTGCCGTCAGCAGCGTCAGATTCAGCTCTTGTTGCATCACTTGCGAGTGATAATCCCGTGCGTCGATCTCGATCAGCACCTCGCCTTGTTTGATGCGGGAGCCGTCGGTGAAGGCGACGTTCATGACTCTGCCGTTAATTTCACTTTTGACTACTTTTTCTTCTCCTTCCACAAAGCCGGTGAAGGAGAGCTGGGTGGGACGATGCGAGTGCTGATACCACCAGGCTCCAGCACCGGCGGCGATGAAGATCACTAAAAGGAGAGGCAGCGTTTTTTTCATAAGGTCGGCTCCTTGTGGGGGCTGATGCCGTGAAGGAAGAGGTCGGTGAGAGCATTTACAATATGTTGTTCGGAAAACGGCGTGAGCTGCTTCCCGCCGAGATGTTCTTGAGTGACGGCCATAATCAGCAGCGTGCCGGCGAACGCCCGAGCGACGAGGAGGGGATTGCACTGACGGGCAAGACCATGATGCGCCGCCTGTTGGAGAAGCGCGGCGATCCGCTGCGTAAGAGCGAGGACAATGTGTTGGAAATACAACTGGCCCCACTCGGGATGACGAAGCGTTTCCGCCGCCATTAAACTGAAAAACGCGAGATACGCCGGCGCACGAAAACGGCGATACAAAGCCCGCGCGAGCTTGCGCAATGCACGCGCAAGCTCTTCAGCAGATTCAAGGGAAGCGGGTAGGAGGGTTGCCAACTCGTCGGGAGTTGGAACCACTTGCTGAGCGGCGGCAATGAACAAATCTTCTTTATTTTTGAAATAGAGATAAATTGTGCCTTTGCTGACCCCGGCTTCTTTGGCGACGTCATCCAACGTAGTTTGATGCAGTCCCCGACGCGCGAATACCTGAAGCGCGGCGGCAGAGATTTCCTCTGGACGGTGGGCGGCGCGTCGTTGCCAGCGCGGAGCGCGAGCTGTTGAGCACGGTTTAGTCGAGTGAGCGTCTTTTTTCATAAATAACTGACTAGTCAGTTATTTATTTTGCCCGGGAAAGTCAAGACCAATAGAAATAAGGTCGGCCTTGCACGGCCCAACCTGACAGACATACAATCCACACGACCGTCTATTCAAGCCGAACGTGCACGCTTATGAAATTTTCAGCCGTCGTCGAGCAAGTGTTGGAGCTGCTGCAACGCCAGACGCGCATCTCGTACCGAGCGCTCAAGCGCGAGTTCGAGCTTGACGATGACTATATCGAAGATCTGAAAGCAGAGATCATTGACGCTCGGCGACTCGCCGTTGATGAGGACGGGAAGGTGCTTGTTTGGGCAGGGGCTTCGCCAGTTCCACATTCCACGTTCTAAGTTCCACTCCGCCTCCTAGCTCCAGCAACCCTCTTCCACCTTCTCAGGACTCGGCACTCAGGACTCAGTACTTAGCGGCCGAGCGGCGGCAGTTGACGGTGATGTTCTGCGATTTGGTGGGCTCGACAGCGCTGTCGGAGCAGCTTGACCCTGAAGATTATCACGAAGTGGTGCGCGCATACCAAGAAGCCTGCACCGAGGTGATCCGTCGTTACGAGGGGCATGTGGCCCAACACTTGGGCGACGGCATACTCGTCTACTTTGGCTATCCCACCGCGCATGAGGATGAAGCCCAGCGCGCTGTGCGCACTGCCCTCAATATCGTCGCGGCCATTCAGCGGCTCTCTTTTCCAGCCATCCAGTTGCCGAAACCTTTGCAAGTTCGCATCGGTATTCACACTGGCTGGTTGTCATTGGTGAGATCGGCAGTAGTGAAAAAAGAGAAATCCTGGCGTTGGGAGAAACGCCGAACATTGCCGCCCGGCTCCAGGGGCTCGCCGAACCCGACACGGTCGTCATGAGTGCTGTGTCGCAGCGCCTGGTGCGAGGTTTATTTGAGTGTCAGGAGTTGGGACCGCAGACGCTCAAAGGTATCTCCACGCCGCTGTCGCTTTATCGAGTGATCGGGGAAAGTGCGGCGCAGAACCGCTTCGAGGCGATGATGAGCGCTGGCTTAACTCCGCTGATCGGGCGCGAAGAAGAACTGAGCTTGTTACAACGATGTTGGGCCCAGGCCAAAAACGGCTCCGGGCAAGTAGTGCTGCTAAGCGGCGAACCGGGCATTGGCAAGTCCCGCTTGGTGCAGGCGCTGAAAGAACATGTCCTGGCCGAAGGCGCGGCTCGCATTGAGTTTCACTGCTCACCTTATCACCTGAACAGTGCGTTGTACCCTATCATTGAGCACCTGCAACGCTTGCTGCAATTTACGCGTGAGGATACGCCCACAGCCAAGCTCGCCAAACTCCAGAACATGCTCAGTCGTTATTGTTTTCCACAAGCCGATACCGTGCCCCTTCTGGCTGCGCTGTTGTCGCTTCCTCACCCCGAAGGCTATCCGCCATTGACGATGAGTCCACAAAAGCAAAAAGAGAAGACGCAAGCCGCTTTGGTCGCATGGCTGGTCGAGGAGGCGGAGAAGACAGCCGTATCTTGTGTGTGGGAAGATCTGCACTGGGCTGATTCCTCTACGTTGGAAGTGCTCGCGCTTCTCTTGGACCAAGTTCCTACGACACAACTGCTGGCGCTATTGACCTTTCGTCCAGAGTTTACCCCACCGTGGGGGACTCGAGCGCATGTTAGTCAGTTGACGCTGAGCCGCTTGGAACGCAGTCAGGTCGAGACCATGATTGCACAGGTAGCGGCAGGCACGCCGTTGCCTGTCGGGATCGTCGAGCAGATTCAGCTTAGGACCGATGGCGTGCCGCTATTTGTAAGAGGAGCTGACTAAGACGGTGATTGAGTCTGTAGGGGCGCGGCATGCGTCGCCCTTACAACTGGCCATTCCCGCCACGTTGCACGATTCGTTGATGGCGCGGCTTGATCGATTGGGACCAGCTAAAGAGATTGCTCAACTTGGTGCGACCATCGGTCGCGAGTTCAGCTACGAACTACTTTACGCCGTCTCTCATAAAGAAGAAGGAAGCTTGCAGCACGGGCTCCAGCAGTTGATTGCTGCGGAGCTGGTGTATCCGCGTGGGTTGCCGCCGCACGCGACGTACCTCTTCAAGCATGCGCTCATTCAAGACGCGGCCTATCAATCGTTACTCAAGAGCAAACGTCAGCAACTGCATCAGCAAATTGCTCAGGTGTTGACGGATAAGTTTCCCGAGACCGCTGAGGTCCAACCCGAACTTCTGGCTCACCACTACACCGAAGCGGGGCTCAAAGAGCAGGCAATTCCTTACTGGCAAAAAGCCGGACAAAAAGCTGCTCAACGCTCGGCCTATGTGGAAGCTATCAGTCATTTTACGAAAGGACTGGAGTTGCTTAACGCCCTGCCGGACAGTCTTGAACGTGCCTGGCAAGAACTGGACCTACAGATTACCCTGGGCCAAGCTTTGATTGCCACCAAGGGCTTTGCGGCTTCGGAAGTGGAAGGCGCTTACACACGGGCGCTGGAATTGAGCCGCCAAGTGGGAGAAACTCCTCAACTCTTCCCGGTACTAAGAGGATTGGCAGCATTTTATGGTGTGCGGGGAGAGTTGCAGACGGCGCACAAGCTAGTAGGGCAACTTCTCAGCCTGGCTCAAAGTGTACAAGACCCGGCCCACCTCGTGGAGGCTCACTATATGCCAGGGGTGGCCTGGTTCGCTTTTGGAGAATTGACTTTTGCTCGGGAGCACTTCGAGCAAGGCATTGCCTTTTACGATCGACAGAAGCACCGTTCTCTGGCCTTTCTTTATGGACACGACCCCGGGATGGCTTGCCTCTCCTTTGCTGCCCATACTTTATGGTTGCTGGGCTATCCGGACCAGGCTCAGAAAAGGATGGATGAAGCACTCGCTTGGGCCCAAGAGCTGTCATATCCCTATAACCTGGGTGTGGCCCTATGCCATACTGTCCAACTTCACCAATACGGCCGGGAGGGGCAAGCAGCTCAGAAGCGAGCAGAGGATCTGCTCGCTCTTGCGACCGAGCAGGGGTTTACGTTGGTGTTGGCGTTGGGGAATATCTGGCGGGGCTGGGCGTTGGCCGTACAAGAACAAGGAGTAGAGGCGGTCCAACAGATCCGTCAGGGGTTGGACATCCTACGGGCCATGGGAGCACTGTTATGGCGACCGTATCATCTCACCTTACTAGCTGAAGCCCATGAGAAAGCAGGACAGCCCGAAGCAGGGTTGTCCGTGCTAGCTGAGGCGCTGGAGGTTATGCACAGAACTGGAGACCGTTCTTACGAGGCTGAATTATATCGCCTCAAAGGTGAACTCTTGTTGATACAGGCGGACAAATTGAGAGACTGAGTCATCGGGTCACTGAGGGATCGGGTCATTGAGTAATTGAAGAATTGTTTTTATAGAGGCAAGCTACAGAAAGCAGCAAGCGTGCTATACCTGATCTCAGGAGGAAAAATAAATGGCTGTGATTGCCGTTGCTCGCCCTTTGCGGGAAAAATTGGGAGAAGAAGGAACTGACGCCTTGGTGGCGTTGTTGAACGAAGCTGGAGAAAATAACAAAAAGTCGGTGATCGAAGTCGTAGAGGAGCGTTTTGAACGGCGGCTATCTGAGGAAATTGGAAAACTGCGGACAGATATGGCTGACCTCCGCGCTAACCTCATTCAGTGGATGTTTCTCTTTTGGATCGGTCAAATCGGTGTGTTGACAGGCATTCTCTTTGCCTTCTTCAAAAAATAGAGCGCCAGTCCATTGCAGAAAACCCCCAGCTTCTTCAGTGCTCTCCCCATTTTGCTCTCCCACTATGCTCGTGTAAGTCCGCGTTTACTCCCCCCCAGGAATGTGATAGCTGTGTCCCACTGATTCTCTTACCAGGAGGAGAGCGCCATGTCTGGCCATTCCAAATGGAGCACGATCAAACATAAAAAAGCGCTCAAAGACGCCCGTCGCGGCAAGGCGTTTACCAAACTGATCAAGGATCTGACGATCGCTGCGCGCATGGGCGGCAGCGATTTGAGTTCGAACCCTCGTCTGCGGACCGCCGTCGCCGCGGCGAAGGGAGGGAGCATGCCCAACGATACAATTGATCGCGCCATTAAAAAGGGCGCGGGCGAACTTGAAGGGGTCTCGTATGAAGAGGTGACATACGAGGGGCACGGACCCGGCGGCGTGGCGATCATGGTGCAAGTGTTGACCGATAACAAGAACCGGACCGTCTCGGAAATCCGTCACTTCTTTTCTAAACATGGCGGCAGTTTGGGGTCTCCTAATTCCGTGGCCTGGATGTTTACGAAAAAAGGCGCCATCACCGTCGAGAAAGCGCGGACCGATGAGGATCGACTCATGGAGCTGGCGCTCGACGCCGGCGCCGAGGATGTCACAGCGGGTGATGAATTGTTTGAGATCACGACTGCTCCGGAAGATGTGGATACGGTCCGTGAAGAGTTGGAAAAAGCAGGCATCACCGTTGCGTCAGCCGAAGCCAGCATGATTCCGCAAAATACGGTCATGCTGTCAGGAAAAGAAGCCGAGCAGACCATCAAGCTGCTGGAAATTCTGCAAGAGCACGATGATGTGCAAAGCGTCTCGGCGAATTTCGATATGGATCAGGAGGAGATGGAACGCCTGAGCGCGGCCTGAGAAAGCGGGTCATTGTGGGTGAGCGACTGGTCTCCCCGTCTCTGCGAGTGCTGGGCATTGATCCCGGCACCCTCCGCACCGGTTGGGGAGTGATTGAACGTCGAGGGCGTACGCTGTCGTTTCGTGCGGCGGGAGTGCTCACGGCAAAAGGCTTTCACTCTCTCCCCGAGCGCTTGCGACTCATGCACACTGGCATTGTCGAAGTAATCCAGACCCATGCTCCGCAGGTGTTAAGCCTGGAAAAAGCTTTCGTGGCGTATAATGTACAGAGCGCTCTTCGTTTGGGAGAGGCGCGAGGCGTGGCGCTCTTAGCCGCCGCCCAAGCGGGACTGCGCATCGCCGAATATAATCCGACGGAGATTAAAGCCGCGCTGGTGGGCTTTGGTCGCGCGGAGAAAGCCCAGGTGCAAAAGGCCGTGTTTGCTCTGCTCAGTGGTGGGCGTTCTCCTGAAGCATTGGGATTGCCAGTGAGTAAAGATGCGACCGACGCCTTGGCGGCGGCTATTTGTCACGCGCAGTCTTCTCCCCTCTCGGGATGGCTACGAGAGCTCGATCAAGCGAAGGAAGGGCTCACTAGTCTGCTGCGTTCGCGCCCCCGTTCGCTGCGTAATGTGTTATCCAAGAAGATGGTTGAACAACTGTTGGCTGCGTCGCAGCAACGCAGCAAGGCGAGATGAGAGGCAAGTAAAAATTATGCGCAGCTTCGAGTGTGTATCAAAGTATTGGCGGCCTTGGCTACCGATAGCGAAATCCCCTCTTCCCCCCTTTGCCAAAGGGGGGGAACGCGCAAAGCGCGAGGGGGATTTGCAGATTTGGTTACACTGACCATCTTTGCGCACCTTGCCAAGAAATTGCCATGCCTCCCTCAGCCTTCTTCATACTGCTTAGAGCGGAGCAACCACTCTTATGATTGCGCGTTTAAGTGGCGTACTCGTCGAAAAAACGCCGGAACAGTTGATCGTTGATGTGCAAGGCGTCGGGTACCAGGTGCTGGTATCGCTCCAGACGTTTTATCGTTTGCCGCCGCTGCACGAGCGTGTCTCTTTGCATATTCATACGCATCTGCGCGAGGATGCGCTGCTGCTCTATGGTTTCCTAGAAGAGAAAGAGAAGGACTCTTTTTTGTTATTAAGAGGGGTCACGGGCATCGGTCCGCGTCTGGCGTTGAACATTCTCTCTGGAATTCCAGTTGACGAACTTGAAAATGCGTTGCGCGCCAGCGATGTGACCCGGCTTGTTGCTGTGCCCGGTGTCGGCAAAAAGACTGCGGAACGGTTGGTGATCGAACTCCGCGAGAAAGTTGGCTCCTTGGAAAGTGGTGTACCAGGTGGTCCTGATGAACATTCGGCTCTCTCCGATGGGGCGGTTTCCGCCTTGGTCAATCTCGGCTATCGTCGTACAGAAGCAGAAAAAGCCGTCCGCGACGCCTTGCGGCGTGGCGCGGCGAGTATTGCTGATTCGATCCGCGATGCCTTGCGGAGCCTGAGCGCATGAGTCGTAAGAAAACACCGTCTACCGAAGCTATTGCTTCGTCGGAAACATTCGTCGCAAGTGCTCCCGACATGGAGAGCGAAGCGTTGTTGCCGGATACATCGCAAGTGCCGCCGGAAGAGCAGGCGTTGGAAGGCTCGCTTCGTCCTCGTTCTTTGGCTGACTATATTGGCCAGGACAATATCAAACAGAATCTGCGCATCGCGATTGCGGCGGCGCAGCAGCGTGGCGATGTGCTTGATCATTTGCTGTTTTGTGGCCCCCCTGGTCTGGGGAAAACGTCGCTCGCGTACATCATTGCCCGCGAGATGGGGGTGGAGATTCGCTCCACTACCGGCCCAGTGATTGAAAGGCCCGGAGACTTAGCGGCGATTCTGACTAATCTCGAAGAAGGCGATGTGTTGTTCATTGATGAGATTCATCGCCTCAACCGCTTGATCGAAGAGTTTCTCTACCCGGCGATGGAAGATTTTCAACTTGATCTCGTGGTTGGCCAAGGTCCTTCGGCCCACACCATTAAACTCGCGCTCAAGCGGTTCACCCTGGTGGGCGCTACCACGCGACAAGGGTTACTCACTTCTCCGTTACGAGATCGCTTCGGCTCGACTTTCCGTTTGAATTTTTATCAAGTTGCGGATTTAGAGAAGATTATTCGCCGGTCCGCTGCGATTCTGGGCGTCCACATTGACGCCAGCGGCACCGAGGAAATCGCCCGCCGGTCGCGCGGCACCCCGCGCATTGCCAACCGGTTACTGCGTCGGGTGCGTGATTTTGCCCAAGTGCAAGGGGCCTCCGTGGTGACGCAAAAAGTGGCGCATGAGGCGCTGTTATTACTCGAAGTCGACGCCGCTGGTTTTGACACGATGGACCGGGCGATTCTTGCGACGATTATTGAGAAGTTTAGTGGCGGGCCGGTGGGCGTGGAGACGATTGCGGCCGCCGTTGGTGAAGAGAAGAGTACAATAGAAGAGGTGTACGAACCCTATTTGATTCAGGAAGGTTATCTGCAACGGACCCCACGTGGGCGCGTAGCGACCGTGCAAGCCTATCGTCATCTTGGCCTCACAAAGCCGAGCGGAGAGGGCCAAGGCGAATTGTTCTGACTACGTGGTGAAGTGTTATGGCGGAACTCGGAAAAACATTGATCCTACTCGGCGGCGTACTGATTGTTGTCGGAGCGCTGCTATCGTTGGGAGGGAAGATTCCGTGGCTGGGGCGTTTGCCTGGCGATATTTACATTCAGCGCGACCATTTCACCTTTTACTTTCCTGTCGTAACCTCCATTGTGGTCAGTGTGGTGTTGTCGTTACTGTTGCTGCTGTTCCGTCGTTGAGAGAGAAGGCATGCCGAACCGCAGACGTTTAGCTGTACTGGAAAGTCATAAGCTCCGCCAACGGTGGGAAGTAGGGCTCATTCTGGCTGCGGCCATCGGGGTGTTGGTCTTTGCGTTTTTTCAAGCGCGCTTGCCGCAAGTCAGCGACAGTCATGATCTCGCCAGCAACGTTTTGTTTGTCCTCTTGATTAACCTCAACATCATCCTTCTGGTGCTGTTGGTCTTTTTAGTCGGTCGCAACCTCATCAAACTTTTTTACGAACGGCGTCGCAAAGTGCTGGGCTCCCACTTGCGGTTTCGTCTCGTAGTTGCTTTTGTCACCATTTCGCTTTTCCCCGCATTGTTGTTGTTTCTCATCGGCGTCGGGTTCATGACCAAGTCGATTGAGAATTGGTTCGCCGCTCAAGTCGAGGACTCACTGGAAAGCTCACTCGCGGTGGTCAACGCCTACTACGATCATTTAGCCGACGCCGCTTTGCGTTCGAGTAAGGATCTCGCGGCTGAAACGGCGGACGTCGGCTTGCTCGATCATAAACACAAGCGCTCCTCTCAGGAGTTGCGAGACCTCCAGCAATTAGTGGATGAGCGACGACGTTTACTCGATCTTGAGCGTATTGACATCGTGAACTCGGCGCATGAGTCGTTGCTAACGGCGCTGCGACCGGAGAGCACGGTTGCCGAAGAGACGAAAGTAGAAACCGCCGTGATCGAACAAGTGCTCAAAGGGGAAGAGGTGCGCCGAATTCTGTCCGTGGGAGAAGGCGAGTTAGTCTATGGCGGAGCGCCAGTTCTGGTCAAGAGTCAAGTGCTCGGCGCGGTCATGGCTGCCTACTATGTCCCGGGAACTGTGGCGCGGCAGAGCACACAAGTTGCCGACGCGTTTCGCGAATACCGCCATCTGAAAATTCTCAAGCAGCCTCTCAAGGGGAATTACATCATCACGATGTCGCTAGTGACGCTGGTCGCCGTCTTTTCAGCGGTGTGGATCGGGTTGTTTCTCGCCAAGAAAATTTCCGTGCCCCTTCAACAACTGGCGGTGGGCACACGCGCCGTGGCTCGCGGCCATTGGCATCACCGTATTGAGGGAGAAGGCGAGGATGAGGTGGGGACCTTGGTGGCGGCGTTCAATCGTATGACTGAAGATTTGCAGCAGAGCCATCAAGAATTGGAAGCTCGCCGCCGGTCCATGGAAATTTTGCTGGCGAACATCAACGCTGGTGTGGTGGCGCTTGATCATAGCGGAATGATCACGACGGTGAATCGAGCTGCCGAGCATTTGCTCGGCATCGAGAGCATCGCAAGCGTCAGCCGCGATTATCGAGAAATCTTTGCGGCGGCGGAATTCAATGAGGTGCGACGAGTCGCGCGCGAGTTGTTGCCTACCCAACCGCCCGGAGGAGAGTCGAGTGAGATTCCTGGCGAGAGTCATGGGCAGCTCCGCTTGGATCGGGAAGGACAACGGCTGTCCGTGCTTATTACGGGGACCACGTTGACGGGTGATCGCGGAGAACTCCAAGGGGTGGTGTGCTTTTTTGAGGATGTCACGCAGATTGTGCGGGTCGAACGCATGGAGGCGTGGCGCGAGGTGGCGTGCCGCATCGCGCATGAAATTAAAAACCCGTTAACCCCGATTCAATTGGCCGCTGAACGCCTTCACCGACGCTTTGCCCCGCAAATTCTCGCCAATCGTGAGGTGTTCGATGAATGCGTGCAGAGCGTGGCGCACGAAGTGGAAGCGATCAAACGCCTGGTGAATGAATTTTCCACCTTTGCGCGTTTGCCGGCGGCGGATCATCGGCCCGAGGATTTGAATGGGCTCGTCCAAGAAACGTTGGCGTTGTTCGATACCGCACATCGGGACATCGAATTTATCTGGCAGCCTGATCGCACTCTGCCGCTTCTGGAGCTTGACCGGGAAGGCATCAAGCGAGTGCTTCGTAATCTCCTCGATAACGCGGTGGCGGCGTGTCAGGAGGTCGCCAATGGCGTTCCAGGTCGCATTGAAGTCACCATTCGTTACTTACGCTCGCTGGGGATCGCACGCCTCGAAGTCGCGGATAATGGCTGTGGCATTCCCCCGGAAGTGAAGGATCGACTGTTCGAGCCCTACTTTTCCACCAAGAAAGAAGGAACCGGCTTGGGGCTTGCTATTGTAGCAACGGTGATTGCCGATCATCAGGCGTTTATTCGGGTGCGAGAGAACCAGCCGCGTGGGAGTCGTTTCATTATCGAACTCCCCGTGCGGCGCAGCGAGTTGCGCGTCTCGTCAAACACGGAAGCGCCTGCCGAGCTCGTGGATGGCGTTGGTGGAGAAGGGTAAGGAGGAGTACATGGAAGAAACCATCCTGATTGTCGATGATGAAGCACAGATTCGCACTACGCTCCGTGGGGTGCTCAGCGATGAAGGGTATCGAGTGCTTGATGCTGAAGATCCGCTGAAAGCGCTTGACTTAATCACCTCTCAGCGTCCGCAGTTGGTGATTCTCGACATTTGGATGCCGTACATGGATGGCATCGAACTTCTTGAACAACTCAAAACCTTTGCTCCGGAACTGCCGATTATTGTGGTGTCTGGTCATGGCACGATCGAGACGGCAGTACGGGCGACGAAGCTGGGGGCTTCCGACTTTCTAGAGAAACCGTTTTCTCTCGATACTCTGCTTCGCTCTGTGCGTAGAGCCATGCAGAAAGAGGCTGGCAACGCTGAAACCCTGGCGGCGCCGCTCACGATGTCGGTTCAAGCCGAGAAGCGGTCGCGTACGCGCTCTCGCGTGCGTGCGCGCACGATTTCTCAGAGTGTGGTGGTGCAGGGCCAAGGGCTCCACTCCGGGGCGCGCACCGGCGTGATCTTGCAGCCCTTGCCGCCGGGCAGCGGCATTCTCTTCAATCCTCTGTCGACGGAAATCGCCATTCCCGCTTCGGTTGATTATGTCGAATCCACGGGCTACGCGACGTGTTTGCGGCGCGAGGGAGTCGTCGCTAAAACAGTCGAGCATCTTATGTCTGCGTTGCATGGCTATCGCATTACGAATCTGCTGGTGAAAATGCAGGGAGAAATCCCCATCATGGATGGCTCCGCGATTGAATTTTGTCAGTTGCTGGAGAACGCTGGATTCACGGAGCAACCGGAGGAGATCAAGGAAATACGTGTTGACCGAGTTTACACGGTAGGCAACCTGGAAAGCGGAAAATTTTTACGGATTGAGCCTGCGGATGAGTTTTCCATCCACTATACGCTTATTTATCCGGAGCCGGTTGGTCGCCAGGAATATCATTACGTTCATCGGGGCGCGGACAGTTATCGCGAGGAGATCGCTCCCGCGCGCACCTTCGGATTTCTCAAGGAAGTACAGGCGCTGGAAGAGATGGGGCTGGCCAACGGCGGGCGTCTCAACAACTGCATCTTGATTGGCGATCAGGGCGTGATCAACCCGCCGCTCCGCTTTCCCGATGAACTCGTGCGGCACAAAATCCTTGATCTCGTCGGTGATCTGTACCTGCTCGGTCGGCCTTTGCGCGGGAAAGTCACCGCTTGTCGCACCGGGCATACGGAGAATGTCGCCCTCGTCCGCGCCATTCGCGACGGCATGGGGTTGCGGCCGACTGTACATTGAGGCGGGTGACAAGCCCTTTAAAAAGTCAGGCGTAGTCCTGCCAGATACGTGAAGGGTGGCGAGCGGAAGCCCAGGACTTCTTGGTAGCGTCGATCCAGCAGATTTTCCATCTTCCCATACACCGAAAGACGGGAAGTGGTCCATCCAAAAGCCGGGAGAGTGTATGACACCGCCAGGTCGGTGCGGGCAAACATGGGATTGGTGCGTGCGCCCTTGCGTGGATCAATATCGTCGCGGTCGCCAATGACTTTGACGCTGAGGTTGACGTTGAGCTGATCGTCCCAGTTTGTGATGACCGGCGTCTGATAGTTGAGTTGCACGGCCCCATGTTTGGTGGGGCGGCGCAAGAGTCGGCCATCTTTCGTGTTGAAGTCAAGAAAAGTGAAAAAGCCGTTGACGGTCAATTGCGAGGTGAGACAAAAGACCGGAATGACTTCTACGCCTTGGACGTCGACGCGTCCTTGATTCTGCGCTTGAAAAATGAAATTGACCGGATCAACCAATACTCCTTCAATCAACCCTTTGACGCGACGAGAGAAATACGTCACTTCGAGTGAGAAGCGCGGATCGCCCAGGCGCTGCTCGATCCCCACATTCCATTCCGCGCTCTTCTCAGGACCGAGGTTCGGATTGCCAAAATTGGGGTAAAACAACTCGTTGAAATTCGGGGCGCGGAATCCCTCGGCGAAGCTACCCTTGAGTTTCGTTCCCGTCGATGGAATTAAGTAGACCAGCGACCACGAAGGGGTGACGTGCGCACCAAAGTCCTCATTATCGTCAACTCGAAACCCGGCGGTCAGAAATAACCGTTCATCAAGGAGCCGCAACCGCTCCTGAAGATAGTAAGCAAAATTGTTTTGGCTTTTCTGATACGCAGAACGGAAACCGCCGAAATTCGAGCGGACATCCGCCGAACGGTTCTTGAACTCGAATCCTGCGGTGGTGATGCTGATATCCCGCCACGAATAGTTTGCTTGCGCCTCGCCGGTCTTCAGTTCCACCGGGATACGCGAAATCCCCGAACCGAATGGGTCGAACTGATCCGGTTCGTCGAAGAATCGCTGGTTATCTTTTACATACGCGCCAGCGAAGCGATAAGAGAAAGAGTCCCCGATGGCGTGCTCCCATTCTCCTTTGGCTAAGACAAAATTCTCTAATTGTCGCGCGTTGGGATCGGGAAGCCCCAAATAGTTTTTATTGTTGAACAGTCCGACTTTTGCATCTCCGTAGCGAAAAAAACCGCGTAAGACGCCTTGCGGAAGAAGGCTCATATCAAGGCGCAGGTTCGTGGTGAAATTCCGGTGCCCATCATTAAAAACACGAAACCCATTGGTGTCTATATTCGCAACAGCCCCAGAGACTCCGACGATGCCCTGCGAGCCTGAAAAAGAAAGCACCTCTCTCGACGTCCCGCCATTGCCGCCTTCGCTGGCGATACTCGTGGTCAGTGGTCCTTCTCCACGTTTACTCAAGACGTTGATGACGCCGCCTATGGCTTGGGACCCATACAGGGTTCCACCGCCGCCGCGCAACACTTCGATCCGATCAATGTTTTCACTGGTGAGGTTGCTGAAATCCGCCGCCCCCAGGGTGACGCTGTTAATCTCGACGCCATCGAGCAGGACGAGGGTCTGGTCGGTTTCCGCGCCGCGCGTGAAGACTCCTGTGGTCGTGCCCCGCGAGCCATTCTGAGTAATATCGAGACCGGGGACGTTCCGAAGTACTTCGGCGACGGTCGTCGCCTGCTGCTGATGGATTTCTTCTTCGTTGACGATCGTCACTGCCGCGGCAGTTTCCTGCAGCGGCGTTTCCGTGCGCGTGGCGGTCACCACCACCGGCTT
Organism: uncultured Enterobacteriaceae bacterium; assembly: GCA_964441775.1. GTDB lineage: Bacteria > Desulfobacterota > Binatia > Bin18 > Bin18 > SYOC01. The sequence continues at coordinate 11,916 of CAYTVL010000007.1, read as the reverse complement.
CATCCGGGGAACATTTTGTGGCTGTTGTTGAATAGTTTTATTTGCCTGCTCGTCCGCATTCTGGACTTCTTGCGCGAGCAACACGGAGAGAGGAAACCCGAAGTAAACGAGAGTGACCAGCAGAAACAAGGACAGGCGTCGCGGACGCATAACAGAGATCCTTTTCCGCGCGGATCATGAATACGTTGTCGCCGAGCCATGCCCCGAGCTCGTGCGACAGACCAAAAAGACAGCCAAAGAAGAAACCGAGGAATGAGGACCCGCGCTTGCACACGCCCCGGCAGAAACGGAGGATATCAAGCGCAACCGAACTGACTGCGGAAATGACGCGTGGCGCTGCGACCTCCCCCGCGGAAGGCTGTCTGCTCTGGCCGGTGGGGCAGGTCTCCTGGCTTGAGGATCATTCTACTCACCGCGCCTTCCCGGAAAATCCAGTGGCGTAAGCGGCTTTCGTCCCCTCTTACAGTTGCGGGGCAGCGGAGGAATTGCACCTCCTTCCCTCTTGGCCCGCTCGCGTGCGGGACCCAACCGGAGTAATGAACGGTTTAATAGGGAGCCGACGGAGAATTGTCAAGCGCGGGAACGGAGTGGTTACCTTTGCTTTATTGGACGGCGCTTCGCAAAACCCGTATGGTAGGGCTGCTTTTGCAACACGCCTGAAAGAGAAAAGAGAAGAAAGCGATGGACTTTGAGGCAATTCTTGACCAGGCGATCGCATTGCTCCAGCGGCGCGGGCGGCTCACTTATGGAGCGTTGAAGCGGCAGTTTCAGCTCGATGATGATTATCTCGCTGACCTCGCGACAGAGCTGATTGATGGGCAACGGGTCGCGGTTGATGAAGATGGCAAGGTGCTCGTCTGGGTGGGCGCTTCGCTAGTTCCAAGTTCCAAGTTCCGCGTTCCAAGTTCCCAGCCTCTAACCTCTAACTCCCAACCCCTAGGTCCTGCTCCTCGTCCCCCGGTGAGCTACACCCCCGCCCATCTGGCCGAACGCATTCGCGCAGTCACTGTCACCCACGGGGAACGCAAGACAATTACGGCGCTGTTTGCCGATCTCAAAGGCTCGACGGCGCTGATCGAAGGATTGGATCCCGAAGAAGCCCAAGCGATTATTGATCCCGCCCTGCAACTGATGATGGACGCCGTGCATCAGTATGAAGGCTATGTGGCGCAGGCGTTGGGCGATGGCGTCTTCGCCTTGTTCGGGGCCCCACTAGCGCATGAAGATCATCCTCAACGGGCGCTCTATGCGGCGCTGCGCATGCAGGAGACGATGCGTCGCTATGCGGATGCGCTGCGCATGAAAGGCTATCCGCCCTTGCTGATGCGGGTGGGGCTCAACACCGGCGAAGTGGTGCTGCGCTCGATTCGCAAAGATGACCTGCATGCGGACTACGTGCCAGTGGGACACTCCACCAATCTCGCGGCGCGTATGGAACAGTTGGCGAATCCGGGCTCCATTGTCGTCTCAGCGTACACGCAGCACCTGACCGACGGCTACTTCGCCTTCAAGGACTTAGGACCGACACAGATCAAAGGGGTGGCGGACTCGCTGAACCTCTACGAAGTACTCGGTGTGGGGCCGTTACGCACGCGACTGCAAGTGTCCGCTCGTCGGGGACTCACGCGGTTTGTGGGACGCCAAAGTGAGATGGAACAGTTGCAGCGGGTGCTGGAGCAAACAAAATCGGGGCACGGGCAGATCGTAGGAACGATGGGCGAGCCGGGACTGGGCAAATCACGGCTATTCTACGAGTTCAAATTACTCTTGCTCAGTGGGTGCTTGGTGTTGGAAGCCTACTCCGTCTCGCACGGCAAAGCGACGGCGTATTTGCCGGTGATTGAACTGCTCAAGGACTACTTTGACATCCAAGCCTTAGACGAGGAACGCAAGCGGCGGGAGAAGGTCACCGGCAAAGTGCTCACGCTGGACCGCGGCCTGGAAGACGCGTTGCCGTATCTGTCTGCGTTATTGGGCATTGAAGAACAACCCTCGCCATTGCAACAGATGGACCCACAGATCCGACGCCAGCGGACATTTGACGCGCTCAAGAAGTTATTGCTGAGAGAGAGTCTCAATCAACCAGTGGTGTTGATCTTTGAAGACTTGCACTGGATTGATGGGGAGACGCAGGGCTTCTTGGACGGCCTCAGTGAAAGTGTGGCCAGTGCACGCCTCCTCCTGCTCACCAACTACCGTCCCGAGTATCGGCATGAGTGGGGGCAGAAGACGTATTACACACAATTACGCCTGGCGCCGTTGGGACAAGCGGAGGCGGAGGAATTTCTGGATGTGTTGCTAGGGATCGCGGTAGGGGCCGACCGCCGTGTCGGCCCTTTGGTAGGGGCGGTCCGCCGTGACCGCCCGGCTGAGGATGCCGATGCGCCCCTACAAACCCTGAAACAGCTCATCCTCGACAAGACCCAAGGCACGCCATTTTTCATGGAAGAGATCGTGCAGGAGTTACGTGAGCAAGACGTGCTGAGACCAGACGCTTCTGTAGGCTGGATCGTGACCCAGCCTACAACGGCGCTGCAGATTCCCACGACCGTACAGGCCGTGCTCGCAGCCCGCATCGACCGTCTCACGCCAGAGGAGAAAGCCCTGCTCCAGCAGCTCGCCGTGATTGGCCGACAATTTCCACTGAGTTTGGTTCGTCAGGTAATTACCCAACCAGAGAACGACCTCTACCAACTACTGGCCTCGCTGCAGCGCAAGGAGTTTCTTTACGAGCAGCCCGCTTTTCCTGAGAGTGACTACATTTTCAAGCATGCGCTGACACAGGACGTGGCCTACAACTCAATGCTGATCGAGCGGCGTAAAGTGTTGCATGAGCGCACGGGACAAGCGATTGAACTGCTATACAAAGACAAGCTGGATGAACATTACAGCGAATTGGCGCACCATTATCAGCGTAGCGCCAACGCAGAGAAGGCCGTCACATATCTCCAGTCGGCGGGACAACAGGCGGTGCAGAGGTCTGCGAATGCGGAAGCGATTGTTCAGTTCATGGCGGCTCTTGACCTGCTCAAGACGATTCCTCCCTCTTCCGATCGGCTCCAACAGGAACTTTCGGTGCTCATTGCACTAGGCTCGCCACTCATTGCGACAAAGGGATATACTGCCCCTGAGGTTGGCGACGTTTATCGCCGGGCTCGAGAGCTGTGCCTCCAGGTCGGGAATACCTCTCAGCTTTTCATTTCCCTCTTTGGGCTTACGGTCTTTCACATTCTCCGGGCCGAACTCGCGACGGCGCGTGAGTTGGCCGAACAACTCTTGCGTTTAGCGCAAAACGCATCAGATCCAGCTCTCTTATTAGAAGCTCATATGTCGCTGGGTATTATTTTGCTGTGGTGCGGTGACTTGCTCGACGCGCGCACCCATCTGGCGCAAGGGCTCGCTTTGTATGAACCTCACCGACATCGTTCCCACGTCTTTCTCTATGGACAGGAGCCTGGCATGGTGTTGCATTGTCACCTTGCTTGGGTTGATTGGTTGCTCGGTTATTCTGATCGTGCACTGAAAAGTAATGCTGAAGCTTTTGCCCTTCTGAAAGAACTCGACCATCCATATAGTCTTGCTTTTGCATTAACGTATGCAAGTTGGTTCCATTTCTTCCGCAGAGAATCGCTGGCTACCCACCAGCAGACAGAGGCAACCATTGCGCTTTGTCAGGAACAGGGGTTTGGTTTTTTCTTTGCGCGAGCGGTGATCTTGCAAGGGTGGATCATGGTAGAGCAGGGACAGTGGCATGCAGGAGTTGACCGGATGCATGAAGGACTGACAGCAATCCAGGAGGTCGGGACAAAATGGGGACAACCACATTTTCTGACATTACTGGCCCAAGCCTATGAACGGGAGGGACGGAGAGAGGAAGGCATATCTTTATTCGCGAAAGCGTTAGCGGGACTCGCTGTCAGTGGAGAGTGTTGGTGGGAGGCAGAAGTCTACCGGATAAAAGGTGAACTTCTGCTGATGTAGGCGGGCAAATGGAGGGAGTGAGTCATTGGGTGATTGTAGAATTGTTTTCATCAATGGCCCGATGACTCGATCAGACACTGATGCAATGCACGAATGATTCAACGGAGGAGCAATGTTGACAGGTATAGGAATGGGACGGAGGCGCATGGTGAGGATGTTGGTGATCTCGGCCACGTTGCTGGCCTCAAGCGTAGGACAAGCCGCCGGACCACCCGATACGAACTGGCCCAGCTACAACGGGACGGTGAATGGTCAGCGGTATTCGTCACTTGAGCAAATCAACGTGCAGAACGTCGCGTCGCTGATCGAAGTCTGCCGTCTGAAAGTTGACGACTCTGGCGCGTTCCAGGCCGGGCTCCTGCAAATTGGCGGCACGCTGTATTTCACCACTGTGAATGACACCCTGGCGGTTGACGCCACAAACTGTACACAGCGCTGGCGTCATGTCTACAAGCCCGAGCAGTCGAATGAAGCGGTCTTACAGGTGAATCGCGGTGTCGCCTTCGCGAATGGTCGATTGTTCCGTGGCACGCCCGATGCGCGTATGTTGGCGATCGATGCAGCCACGGGGCAGACGCTCTGGCGACAGCAGGTCGGTGATCCAGCGCAAGGAGAATTCTTCAGCTCCGCGCCTGCGATTTGGCAAGGATTGCTGATTTCCGGTGCGGCGGGTAGCGACTGGGGCACGCGTGGGCGCATCATGGCCTACGAACAGGAGACGGGCCGTGAGGTGTGGCGCTTTTATACTATCCCACGCGGCAGGGAGGTTGGGGCAGACACGTGGAAGAATTGGCAGAGCGCGCGCTACGGCGGAGGCGGGAGTTGGACCTCTTACACGCTCGACATGGCGAGTGGCGAAGTATTTGCCCCGGTAGGCAATCCCGCGCCGGACTTTGTTCCTGCCCATCGACCTGGGGCGAATCTCTTTACTGACAGTATGGTAGTGCTCGACGCGCGCACCGGTGCACTCAAGTGGTGGCATCAGATGCTTTCCAACGACGGGCTCGATCTCGATTTGGCTGCGTCGCCGATGTTGTACTGGAACAGCAGAGGGGAGTCGATGGTCGCGTTGGGCAGCAAGGACGGCCATCTTTACGGCGTCAACCGTGAAACGCATGAGCGCGTGTTCAAGACTCCGGTGACGACGATCAAAAAGCCTGATCACGCACCAAACACAAAAGGCGTGCACGGTTGTCCGGGGCCTGTAGGTGGGGTCGAATGGAATGGCCCAGCGTATGATCAGAAGACGAAACAGATCGTGGTGGGCTCCGTCGACTGGTGCGCACTCTTCAAGTCCGACGAAGTTGAATACCAGCCTGGCCAGTGGTTGCTCGGCGGGAGTATCCAGTGGGATGACGCAAAAAGCGGCTGGGTGAGCGCCGTCGATCCGGATTCAGGAGCCCTGCGTTGGCAGTATCACGCCGACGCGCCTGTGGTTGCTGGAATCACCCCAACTGCGGGCGGAGTGACGTTTACGGGTGATATGAACGGGAATTTGCTCGCGTTTGAGTCGACTACAGGCAAAGTCTTGCTCAAAACCGCGACTGGCGGGGCGCTGGCTGGCGGCGTGATTACCTATATGCTTGGCGGGACGCAGTATGTGGCGATTACCTCAGGCAATGTTTCGCGCTTGTCCTTTGGCGAGAATGGCAAGCCCTCGGTTGTTATTTATGCACTCGCGGATCGCAAGTCATCTCACTGAGTAGGCGGTGTTAAGCTCTGCCCTTCCGGTTGAGCTTCAGGCGGGGCGACTGTGGAGACCCGCTTGAGTAGCAGGTATGGCCCTCCGCCGCTAAAAGGACTAGTGATGATTCCACTGACGCCGTACTGAAAGCCGATGAGCGTGCCGGTGAACCATAAGTCGGCGCCTCGCTCGGGCAGGTCTTTGACGAGTGCTTCGTCGGGATAAAGCACCAACAGGAAGTTCATATCGTTGGCGCGTAGCGATAAGGCGCCGTTGCCGATCATCATTGTCGGCGTCAACGACGTAATGAAGAAATCAAAATTCTCCACCTCGCCGGTTTTGTTATCGCGATGGAAAAAGTGCTTCTTATCGAAAGCACGGCGGAACTTTCCTGTCACTGTGATATCTTGTCCCACTCGCTGTTTGGCGAGAAAGTTGACATAATCGTCAGCCCAGCCCTCGCCGGTCAGCAAGCACGCCAGTAAGCAGAAACCTCCCGTACGGAGTCGTAATCTCAACATGAGGAAGTGTCCTTTCTGTTCCGCGTGCTACGTCGCAGTCTATGCGATGGAGTGGTGCGAAGTAAAGAAGCCGCCGCAGGTCTTCTGTCTTGATGTCTTGGCGGTTTCCAGCCACAATAAGGCGGCGAGTGAGACTCCTCATGCGAAACTGGCGATCACGTTTAACTCCTTTCCAACAACGAATCTACGATCGGAGCGCCGCTATTTCTTCCATCCAGCTTATCCCCACGCCGCAACTGCTTGACGCAACTCGACAGCTGGAGGCTGCGCTACGTGGAGACGATCATCCACAAGTCGCTTCTCTCTCGCAGACGATTGTGAATCACATTTGCGGGCGACTCGGGGTGCGCACCGTGCGCGTGCAGGTTGAAGGCGTGAGGCCCTCGAACCGTCGTGGAGAACTCCACGGCCTCTACACCCAATATAACGGCGGCAGCCAGAACGATCACATTCAGGTGTGGATGCGCACGGCCAAACGCAGCCAGGTGGTTGCCTTCCGGACTTTTCTTCGCACCCTCCTGCACGAAGTGTGTCACCATCTAGATTACGTCCACCTGCATCTGCGAGAGTCCTACCACACCGAAGGATTCTTCCAACGCGAGTCGAGCCTTTTTTACATCGTCACCTCGCCCGCCAAAGTCGAAAGAGCGACGCCAGCGCCTTCGTTGTCCGCAATGGTCAGCCAAATGATTGCGGCGCGCAGAACTAATGGTGACAACAACATGTGATCCTGCTGGAGAATGTTTTCCTCCGGAGTTCGACTAAATCTCCCCGCGCTCCGCACGGCCCCTTTTATAAAAGGGGGCGTTGGGTCCTCCCCTTTGAAAAAGGGGAGACAGAGGGGAGTTCGCCAGCAGAACCAAGACATACAGAATCGCCGTTAGCGTTTGCTCAAGCGACTCTGCAACTTTTGCAGACGTGCGCGGGCGCCGGGATAATCGGGATCGTAGTGCAGCGCTTCGCGTAACTCGTCTACGGCTTCTCGCGTTTCGCCCAGCCCGGCGTAGGCGTCCGCCAACTCGGCATGCGCGCGGGGACTTTGCGGGCAGATGCGCAGTCCGCGTTGATAGAGGAAGACTTTCTCGTCGGGAACCGTCGCGTCTTTCGCACGATGAAAGTAGGTCTTTGCTTGTTGGCATGCCTCTTCATCGCGCCGGAGTCCCGACTGTCGTGTTGTCTCTTCTCGGACAAGTCGATGTTCTTCCTGTCTTCCGCCCAACTCCGCCGCCTCCCGGCGCAAGGCTTCGGCCCGTTCAGTAGAGCCTGGATGGGAAGAGAAGAAACCTGCTGACGCCGTCTGCGGCACTTCACGGGCCATCCGTTCCATGACCTGTGGACCAGCATTGGGATCAAAGCCGGCCTCAAAAGCGTAGTGCAAGCCAACGTGGTCCGCCTCGCGTTCTTGATCCTGATTGAAATGGTTTAAGAACATCTGCCCAACGAGGCCAGCGAGTTGGCCGCTGTTCGGTATGACGATGTTGGCGAGCACGGCGCCAATACCGAGAACCGTGTTACTCATGGCGCCACGAGTCACGTGACCTTGCGTAATGTGGGCCAGCTCATGTCCAAGAATCATCGCTAGCTCATCATCCGAACGCACGAATTGCATCATGCCTTCGGTGACCATGACCTGACCGAAGGTTGAGCCGGCATTAATCGAGCCTTCGTTTGCAGCAAGCGAGAATTGCACTTGCGGACGTTCCCGTTCCGGAATCGCGTGGAGCAGGCGACGCGCAACGCGGTCCAGTTGCAGGAGCTGCCGCCGGTACATCGTACGCGCTTGGGGCGGCACCTGCTCCAGGGCGTCGTCAATGTCTTGTTCTTGGGCTCGCAGGGGAAAGGCGGGAGCAAGCCAGACACAGAGCAGCAAACCTACTATCCAACATCTCATCATCATCTCCTTCTCTGATTTGTGCTATAGTACGACTCTCTAATGAACACAACCTAGCGAAGGGGGTCGCATGCCGGAATGCGTTTATATTGGCGATATTGCTCGGTACGAGGGTCAAGAAGTCATTCTGCGAGGATGGCTCTATAACAAGCGGTCGAGCGGAAAGCTGCATTTCCTGCAGGTGCGGGATGGAACCGGCGTCATTCAGTGCGTCATATTCAAGGGGGACGTGTCGCCGGAGATTTTTCAAGCTGCGGATCATATTGCTCAGGAGTCGTCTTTGAGGGTGACAGGCACTGTGAGGGCGGATGCCCGTTCGCCGATCGGCTTCGAGCTGTCAGTCAAAGATCTCCAGGTGCTGCAAGAGGCCCATGAGTATCCGATCACCCCCAAGGAGCATGGGATTGCTTTTCTCCTTGACCACCGCCATCTCTGGTTGCGTTCCTCGCGCCAACATGCGCTGCTGCGCGTGCGGAGTGAAGTGATTAAAGCGTGCCGCGACTATTTTGATGAGCAGGAGTTCACATTGCTCGACGCGCCCATCTTCACGCCAGCCGCTTGCGAAGGGACGACCACGTTGTTTCCCGTGGATTACTTTGGCGACACGGTCTATCTCACGCAAAGCGGGCAGTTGTATATGGAAGCCGGGGCGATGGCGTTTGGGAAAGTCTATTGCTTCGGTCCGACGTTTCGCGCCGAGAAATCCAAAACACGTCGACATCTCACCGAGTTTTGGATGATCGAGCCCGAGGTGGCGTATTGTGACCTGAACGGCGACATGGCGCTGGCGGAAGACTTCATCGAGTATGTCGTCCAGCGGGTCATCACCAAAAGACGGACGGAGCTGCTGTCGTTGGAGCGCGATCTCAGTAAACTTGAAAATGTTAAAAAACCGTTCCCGCGCATCAGTTATGGCGAAGCGATTGAACTGCTACAAAAGAAAGGCGTAGCGATCGAATGGGGCGCGGATTTCGGCGGTGACGAAGAAACACTGATTTCGGAATCCTTCGATCGCCCCGTTATCATTCACCGCTATCCGGTCGAGAACAAAGCCTTCTACATGAAGGCTGATCCTGACGATCCACGTGTGGCCCTATGCATGGACGTGCTCGGCCCGGAAGGGTACGGAGAAATTATCGGCGGCGGACAACGTGAAGATGATCTGGCTGTTTTGCAAGCGAAGATTCGCGCGCACGATCTGCCGGAGGAGGCGTTCTCGTGGTATCTCGACCTGCGGCGCTACGGCTCAGTGCCGCACGCCGGTTTCGGCATGGGCATTGAGCGTATGGTGACATGGCTCTGCGGGCTTCATCATGTGCGCGAGGCGATTCCCTTTCCGCGCATGCTAGAACGGGTGACGCCGTAAATGCCTCCCACGGTAATGAGCCGTTACAGGTGAGGGATAATCTCCCAGGCCAGCATCTCCGCGTGTTCCATCTCATCGAAGACCGGGTTGAGCATGAGATGCTGCGCCCCGGCGCGGACGAGCGCTCCCAACTTGTCGATACATTCGGCGCGGCTGCCCCAGATTGAGACGCGCGAGCCCATGTCCGCGTTTTTGTAGCGCACGGCGAACCACTCGCGCAGCCGCCGCTCGGCGCGGTCCCGGTCATTGTCGATGGCAATGTAGACACGTTTAGAGATTGGAAATGTGGCGGGGTCTCGCTGCGCCGCGTCCAAGAAACCGCGCAGCAGCCCCACATGCTCGACGAAGTCTCCCGATGAAGACGAGCCCGCGCCCATCCAGCCGTCGCCGTGGCGCACAGCGCGTTTGAGTCCAATGGCGGTGCGCGCGCCAAACCACAGCGGTGGATGCGGCTTCTGGATTGGCTTCGGTTCCATTGGCGCGTTCTCAAATTTCCAGAAGGAGCCCGCCATTGTCGCTTTCTGTTGGGTCCAGAATGCTTTCATGACTTGGAGTCCCTCCACAAACTTGCGGGATCGCTGCTCGCCGGAGACGCCGAAGACCGCTTCCGGCACGTGCGGCCCGCCAAGGCCGACGCCGACTGTCAGTCGTCCTTGGCTGAGTTGGTCCAGCGTGGCCAGGCTTTTCGCCAGTTGCACGGGATTACGGACCACTGTGATCATGACCGAGGTGCCGAGCCGTGCTTTGGTGGTGAGCGCCGCGACGTAGGTGAGCAGCGCCACGGGCTCTAAGATGATCGAGTCGCTGAGAATCTGCTCCTGCACCCAGAGGCTGTCGTAGCCCAGCGACTCCGCCTTTTGTACAAACGCGCGAATGAATGCGACATCGACCGGGGAGCTAGCGAATGTCTGAGGAATCGCTGTACCGCAGGGAATCGAACCAGTTGCCATTGTTTACCTCTCCTTTTTGCTCGGACACGGATGCTAGCCTTCCTCGGCTGCGCTGTCGGGAACAGGCATATTGTCAATAAAGTTTTCAAAGCGCGTATATTCTTTGCGGAAGGTCAAGCGCACGGTGCCTGTAGGACCGTTGCGCTGCTTGCCGATAATGATCTCCGCCACGCCCTCATCTTGGCTGTCTTGTTTGTAGACTTCGTCCCGGTAGATGAACATGATGACGTCTGCATCTTGCTCAATACTTCCTGATTCCCTGATGTCCGACATGATCGGTCGTTTATCCGCGCGCAGCTCGACCTGGCGATTGAGCTGGGAGAGGGCGATGACAGGGATGTTGAGTTCTTTGGCGAGTGACTTGAGACTGCGAGAGATTTCCGACAATTCTTGCGTGCGATTCTCTTGGGCAAACCCGCGCATGAGCTGTAAATAGTCGATGATCAGAAGCCCAATGTTGGCCTCTCGTTTGAGACGCCGTGCTTTGGCGCGCATCTCCATCACGTTTTGCCCCGGCGTGTCGTCAATGTAAATCGGCGCATCCGAGAGTCGACTCGCCGCCATCGCCAAGCGTGGAAAATCGCGATCGCCGAGATAGCCGGTGCGCACCTTGGCGTTATCCACCCGCGCCTCGGCGCAGAGCATGCGCATCACCAGTTGTTCTTTGGACATTTCCAAGGAGAAAATTGCGACTGGGATGTTGTGCTGCAGCGCTGCATACTGGGCAATATTGAGGACGAAGGCCGTCTTTCCCATGCTTGGCCGAGCCGCGACGATGATGAGATCGGAGGGCTGCAAACCGGCGGTCTTGGAGTCAAGATCGAGAAAGCCTGTGGCGACGCCGGTGACCAGCTCTTTGCGTTCGTAGAGCTGCTCCACGAGCTTGATGGTGTCCATAATCATGTCGCCGAGCTTGATGAAAGCCTGGCGGGTGCGTTTTTCGGACACGTCGTAGATCAAACGTTCGGCTTCGTCGAGGAATTGGTCGATCTCATCCGGGCTCCCGTAGCAGCGACCGGCAATTTCTTGGCAGACGGTGATCAGTCCGCGTAGAATCGCCTTCTCACGGACGATGCGGGCGTAGTGGGCGATATTCGCCGCGCTGGGGATCTTTTCTTGCAGTTCGGCAAGATGGGTGGCTCCGCCGATTTGTTGTAAGTCGCCTTTGGCTTTGAGCGTATCCGCGAGGGTAATGAGGTCGATCGGTTCACCACGTTCACTCAACGCCACCATTGAGCGAAAAATCTTGCGATGGGCTTCACGATAAAAATCCTCTTCGCTCATGAGTTCGATCACGCGATCAAGCGCGTGAGGGTCGAGCAAAATACCACCCAACACCGACTCTTCGGCGTCAAGGCTTTGGGGAGGGACTTTTTTGAGAGCATCTTCGAGAATAGCCATAGAAGTTTCTAGCGTAAAGAATACGCTGAAAGCGAACAAGGGCGGATATAGCGTAAGGTATGAGATGTAAGCTCGACTTTATCCATTTGGGGTGACTTTGAACGCAGAGCGACAGGTTTGTA
>CAYTVL010000006.1:0-207608 GCA_964441775.1 uncultured Enterobacteriaceae bacterium | reverse complement strand
TGGCCGCCGTGCAGCGTATCACCTACGCCGCCCTCCTCATGGACTGTCAAATGCCGGAGATGGATGGCTTTGCCGCCACCAAAGCCCTGCGCGAGCGCGAGCGCGGCACCAGCACCCACCTGCCCATTATCGCCATGACCGCCAACGCCATGCAGGGGGATAAAGAACGCTGCTTAGCCGCCGGCATGGATGATTATGTCTCCAAACCCATCAAGCCCGACTCCTTGAAAACCGTTCTCTCCCACTGGCTCGCCCCGCCTACCCAGCATGCGGCCTAAATCGTATTAAGGACCATGAGACAAAACCCAAGTACAGTTCTGTAAGTACTTGTCAAAACGAACAATGTAGAAAGTACAGGAAGGTTTTGTCCCCTAGTCCTAAGTGTACGGAAGGCAGTGGGTACGTCATTGCCCTGAAAACGACGGCGCTGCACCTAATCAAAATCAGTGCGGTGAACTACTGCATGATTTGGCAGTGCAGGGAAGTATACCGCATAATCGCTTGCATAGGCACTCAAGGCACGGTAATCTCCCCGACTATCCGTGAGGAATTGCGGAAAGTCACCAGGCAAATTGTCCAGCAGTTTCATCCACAAAAAGTGATTCTCTTCGGCTCCTACGCTTACGGCCAGCCGACGGAGGATAAGATGTGGACTTGTTAGTCATCATGGAGACGGAGGAAACCCTATTGTATGCTACTGCTCATATTTCGGCGGCTGTCGATCATCCTTTTCCTTTGGACATCCTTGTCATCCCGCCATCGGACCTAGCTTTTGCGTTACAAGAAAAGAATATCTTTATTCCCGGACTCCAAGCATGAGCAGCTAGTATGCAATCTACAAACGCTTGCGCAAGGTATGCTCAGAAATAAGGTGACAAAGCAGACAAATCTCCTGGATTCGATTGAGCAGCTTGCAAGAAGGAGGCTCTTCACGCATGTTACGAGGAGTTTCTTTTGAGGAGGGAATCCATGTGGCTTGAAGAACTGATCTGGCTATGGCTTCCAGTGGGCTGTGGAATTGTTGGGTGGATGAGTTGGCGCCTTGTCAATTTGACCGCTGAAGTACAGAGGTTGCAGACACGACTAGAACACCTTGAGCGGACACATTCGGAAGGCAAATACGAGTGGTCTCAGGTAGCGTAGGCTCAACACCACACACAGCCACACACAACGTATACAATCGTAAAAGATCTTACTCATGGGGAGGAAGATATGGCCCAAGCGCACGACCCAATTTCTGCGTCCTACATGGCCCCGCCACAAATCACTGTCGTGTCAGGATACCAGGCGCGAGTAATGGTTCCACAAGGGACCTTCTATGATCCACTCTTTCCTATTGCCGGGGAAGGAGACGACATTTGGCTGAATGATGACGGTGGAGAAGAAGGCGAAGGCGGCGGCGGATTGTATTGCGTAAAATCGAATGGAGCAGTATCAGCGCTTGTCCCGGTTGGCAAAATTCCTCCACCGACGGGGATCGACCGGGCGCCACAAAGCTTTGCGCCGTACAGTGGGCAGATTTTCATTCTCGCACAAGCAAAAAAAGGTTGGGCTGGAGCAACCGCAAATCATGTTATTCTCCGAGCTGATCCCCACACCTGGGATGCACACCGCTTTGCTGAGTTACCATCAGCAGGGACGCGCAACGAAGGCGTGAGCGGCGCAGGGATCGATTTGTTGTTTGGTCCAGATCACACCGCCTTTGCTGGAGGCTTGTTTGCTGTCACTCTGCTCAATAATGCGATTTACCGGATTACGCCTGACGGCCAGGCGCGGCCATTCGTGGTGATGGATTCTGCCCGTCCGCGACAACCTGTGTGTTTGACCTTTACGAAAGTGAACGATGAAGATCGCATGTTGGTGACAACGGCGAATGGAAACTTCTCACCGCGTCGTCAGGTTCCTGGATTCGCGACTGTGACCCAGGTTACACCGGACGGACAGGCGCTGCCCCAGTTCCTGGTCGAAGGCTTGCACGCACCGACAGGCATCGCTTATGCGCCGGCTGGATTTGGTCCCTATGCTGGAGACTTGTTTGTTGCTGATATCGGGACGGCGATGCCCATGCCAGTGCCGAAAGATCGAGCGCTCCCGCGCGAAGGAAAGATTTATCGTGTCGACCGTCAAGGAAAACTCCACGAGTTTGCGAGCGGGTTCGTCATGCCGATGGGGTTACGCTTCATCGGTACACGCTTGATTGTCTGTGACGTGAACGGCGATTATATTGGCGGCGGGCAAGAATTGGCTGATGGATTTGTAGTGGAGTTTACAGCGTAGCAATTCCAACGCGGCAAAGCCTTGGTGTATTAGGCTTTGAATTTGAGAGCGCCACGCAAACTCAACGTAACGGCACGGTCACCCTACACTACCACACGCGTCGCACTCACGGCGCAGAGGCTCTGTGGAGAAGCGGTAAAACTTCAGTATCGTATCGCAAAGTGTATTCATGACCTACGAGGCGATTCGTGCTGTGAAGCGATGTCCTTTCCTAACCCCCGCTTTCTCCCGCTCTCACCCTGTATTTTGAAGAGCGCTTGCCGTGCAGCTTCGGAAATCGCGACCACGGCCGGGTGTTTGAGTTTGCGCTCGATAGAAACAGCGTAAAAGCGTTCGCGTACGGCGTCCGTGCGGCCTACGACTTGGACATCATATTGCCGCCGCACCTCCTCTTCGATCGTGGAAGGAACAACAAACAATCCCATGCCCGATTGCCCAAAAACTTTGAGCAGCGCACTATCTTCAAACTCCCCTTTCACCACGGGGCGAATCGCTTGAGCGTCAAACCATTGCTCCAAGGAACGGCGGAGCACGGTATTGTCCGTGGGCATAAGGAAGGGGGCTCCCTCTAGTGATCTCGGAAAGTTTTTGCGATAGACAGCAGCCTGCTTGCGGTGACCGAACACCGTCACACCACATTCCCCAAGCAGATGATTGTACGCTTTGACTTTCACGGCGGGAGGAATCGGGGCATCCGTGAGCACCAGGTCCAGTTCGTGCACGGCGAGCTCCGCGATCAGGCGCTCCGACTTGTCTTCTCTACACACAATATACATGGCGTCAGTCAGATGCAGCGCTGGTTCGAGCAAGCGATGCGCGATCAACTTGGGGACCACATCAGCGATGCCAACCAGAAAACGGACGGGACGACTGAGAGTGCGTGCGCCGACCTTCCCTTTGAGCGTATCCGTCAGTTCACGTCCAAGCGAAAAGATTTCTTCCGCGTATCGAAAGACCACGCGGCCGATCTCCGTAAGCACGAGATTCCTTCCTGATTTTGTAAACAATTTCTCCCCGAGTGCATGCTCCAGGGCGCGAATCTGGGCGCTGATGGTAGGTTGAGACAAATAGAGTTGTTCGCTCGCGCGCGTCACGCTACCTTCTCGCGCCACCGCCCAAAAGTACAACAGGTGATGATAATTGAGCCATTCCATGTGGGAAATAATACATCATTTTTCTCTATAAATCACGAATAAATTATCTATTTGTCTATATATGGAAACAGCCTTATTTTACAGACAAGAGAAAGCCCACACGACACTCTGATGCGAAAGGAGATCAAGATGAAAAACCAACTGAAAACGATCTTTCTCTTAGGCGTCTTATCCGCCATCCTCATCAGCTTCGGCGGCATACTTGGAACTGGGCCATTTTACCTTTTTACTGGGCTCGCCCTGGTGATGAATATCGGAGCCTATTTCTTTTCCGACCGCATCATCCTGAAAATGCATGGCGCCCAAGAAGTGACGCCCGAAGAAGCGCCGGCGCTGCATGGCATGGTAGATGCGCTAGCGCGACAGGCGCTCATCCTTAAACCTCGCGTCTGCATTATACCCGAGGAACAGCCCAATGCGTTCGCCACTGGACGCAATCCCAAACATGGCGTGGTTGCTGTGACGCAAGGGATTTTACGACTCCTCACCGAGCGTGAGTTACGTGGGGTGCTTGCCCATGAGATCGCCCATATTAAGAACCGCGACATCTTGGTTTCTTCTATTGCAGCCGTCATCGCCGCTGCCGTAGGGTATATTGCCAATGCACTCAGCTTTGCCTCCCTCTTTGGCGGGAACCAAGAAGACGAAGAAGGCGCAGGCTCGGGAGCCGGGAATTTTCTCTTCATCTTTATCGCCCCGCTGATCGCTACCGTGGTGCAGCTCGGGATCTCGCGGGCGCGTGAATATATGGCGGACGACACAGGTGCGTCCATCTCAGGCGACCCGGAAGCCCTAGCGCACGCGCTAGAAAAACTCGCGTACGGGGCCGCAGCTATTCCCGCAGAGGTTTCCCAACCTGCCACCGCAAGTCTATTCATTGTGAATCCGCTGACGGGCGGGAGTAGTATGCTGAACCTTTTTTCAACGCATCCACCGATGGATGAAAGGATCCGGCGGCTCCGGTCCTACGCAAAACTCTATCAGCGCATTGCCGCCTGACGAAAGACAACTACGGAGAAATCATGTTACTAAACTCAATAGGAACCCCAAGTTTATGGATTGGGTTTACGGCCTTTGTGGTCGCCCTCTTGGTGCTCGATTTGAGAGTGTTTCACCGGCACGCTCACGAGGTCAAACCACGAGAAGCGCTCACGTGGAGCGCCATTTGGATTGGTCTTGCGCTGCTCTTTAACCTCGGCGTGTGCACGTGGTTCGGTCCTGAACGGGGGATGGAATTTTTGGCGGGGTTCCTCATTGAGAAGGCGTTGGCCGTCGATAACATCTTTATCTTCGTCATGCTATTTGCCGCCTTCTCTGTTCCTGCGTCCTTGCAACACAAGGTGCTCTTCTGGGGGATCCTCGGGGCACTCCTCATGCGCGCCGTGTTCATCATCCTTGGCGCTGCCCTGTTACAGCAGTTCCATTGGGTGCTGTATCTGTTTGGGGCATTTTTGGTGCTGACGGGCATAAAGTTGTTCATACAAAAAGATGCCACCGTTCAGCCTAAGCGAAGTCTGCTTTTTTGCTTGTGCACTCGTTTTATTGCTGCTGTGCCGGGGTATCATGGAGATCGATTTTTCATTCGCCAGTCCGGACGATGGTACGCTACGCCGCTTTTCTTCGTGCTGGTAGCTATTGAAGCGACCGATCTTGTTTTCGCTGTTGACTCGATCCCAGCAATTTTCGCGGTGACTTCAGACCCTTTTATTGTCTACACCTCAAATATCTTTGCGATCCTTGGGCTGCGATCGCTGTATTTTCTGTTAGCCGGTATGGTCCAGCAGTTTCATTACCTCAAGACCGGCTTGGCCTTAATCCTTGCATTTGTCGGAGTAAAGATGTTGCTGATTGACCTGTATAAATTACCGATCTCTCTCTCCTTGACAGTGATTGCCGTGTTGCTAGGCGGATCCGTCCTCGCCTCAGTATTGTGGCCGCAGCGCAAGGCAAAGGTCAATCAATCTCTTACCCCACATGCAGTCTTAAAGTAACGAGACTGAATTGGCGGCGATGAATCCCGAGCTCGGGATTCATACGTGCTTCGGCTAGACCCGGATTGCGACACCCCGAGCGCACGAGTATGGCTTCTGCATTGACACGGTCCTATTTTCTGATACACCTATGTCCGTAAGTGGATTGGAAAATCCGATACACTCATAATTATATGCATATTGGAAACAAGAACTGCGCTCAAAAGTGCTCACTATGACGGGTCATCAAGCTTCCACTGAAGCTGTTCTTGCAGAACGAGTGCGCGCGGCTCGCCAGGAAGCGGGCTGGACGTTGCAGGAGCTCGCTCAGCGTTGTGGGGTTGCGGTCAGCACGATCCAAAAGATCGAGGCTGGTCAGATGGTGCCATCCTTGTCGGTCCTGTCCAAGGTCGCGAATGGCCTGCGCAGGCGCGTGAGCTTCCTGATCGGCGAGGACACGAGTGAGCTGGAAATAAGCTATTGTCCGGCGCGCGGTCGGCGGACGGTGCAGGCGCGGAACCGTATGCGTGTCGAATCCCTCGCCGGTGATCTGCAAGATCCCGAATTCGACGCGTACGAATTCTTTATCCCGCCCGGGCAGGACAGCGGGCCCGATACCGTCACGCACCGTGGCGAAGAGCTGATCATTTGTGTCCAAGGCCGGATCGACTTCGTCATCGGTGACCGCGTGTTTGATCTGCGGGTCGGTGACAGCGTGCGCTACAAGAGTATCGCGCCCCACCGTTGGAGAAACGTCAGCCGCGGCTTAGCGCGAGTCATCCTCATTGGCTGCTACCGTTCGCATCACGCGAGGGCGATGCCGGCTCCGCTGCATGGAGCTGAAGACCGAGCGCCAGTTCCAGTAAGGCTCGAGCACGACGCCCGGGAGCAACATACCTGAGCCGACCGCAATGTGTGTTGTGCAAAGAGACGGAGCGAGTTGGCAAACCATGGGACTAACAAGGTTTCGGCGGTCGGCGAAAAGCGGTGCGGCGTACCGGAGTCCTCGTACTCCCGAACGAGCCCGATCTGGAGAAGATTCGAAATAAAATAATGCAGGCCAGCCTGGTCAAGTATTTTGGGCGGCTGAGCAGTTGAAGAAAGGAGCAGTGCAGTATGGCAAACAGTATCATCAACAAACCCATCATCTCTTCGGATTCTCACATTATGGAGCCGCCGGACACGTACACGGCCCGGATCGACAAAAAGTACAAGGACAGTGCGCCGCACGTGGAGTGGAAAGACAAAAGCGGCGACTCGTACGTGATTGACGGGATGACGCAGACCATTCCGATGGGACTCGTGGCGGCAGCGGGCGTTTCAGCCGAGGGCTTGGCAACCTCAGCGCGTTTTGCCAAGTTCACCGACCTCCATCGCGGAGGATGGGACCCCCAGGCGCGCATGGCCGACCAGGATCGGGACGGCGTGGCCGCTGAGGTCATTTATCCCAGTGTCGGGATGGTCCTGTGCAACCATCCCGATGCCGACTACAAGAAGGCTTGCTTCGACGCCTACAACCTGTGGATTGCGGAGTATTGCAGCGCCCACCCCGATCGGCTGTTAGGCCTCGGCCAGACCGCCATGCGGACTCCTGAGGAAGGGATTAAAGACCTTGAAAAGATGAAGGCGATGGGCCTGCGCGGTGTGATGATGCCCGGCTTCCCGATCCAGGAAGACTACGACAGCCCGATCTATGATGAGTTCTTCGAGGCGGCCATTGCGCTGAAAATGCCGCTGAGTTTCCATATCCTGACGTCGCGCGAAGGAATCGCCATCGCTTCCCGCGGGCCGAGGATCAACTCCTTCCTGTCGATCATCCGCGGTAATCAGGACATCATGGGGATGTTCATCTTCGGGGGAGTATTCGAGCGGCATCCCAAACTGAGGATCGCCTGCGTCGAAGCGGACGCCGGCTGGGTCCCGCATTTTATGTACCGCATGGACCATGCCTACGATCGCCATCGCTATTGGCTCACAACCGGCAAGCTGTCGAAGATGCCGAGCGAGTATTTCGCCGAGAATATCTACATGACCTTCCAGGATGATTGGGTCGCGTTCAAGAGCGCTGGCATGTTGAATCCGCGCCGCCTGATGTGGGCGAATGATTTCCCGCACAGCGATTCGACCTGGCCGAATTCGCAGGAGCTACTCCACAAGCACGCACAGTCGCTGACTGAGGCTCAGAAGGACTGGATTCTTCACGATAACGTGGCGGAGTTTTATGGGATCACGCTCTAGCGGGCGCGGTTTCGTTCCCTGTCGCTATTGAGGACGCTGTGCGAAGCCTTGCCAAAGCCAAAGGGCAGGACTTCGCGCAGCAAGTGGAAGAACTGTTTGATTTTCTCAAATGTGCTTTTGGGGCGGTGCGTATCACCCACCGGGCCGCATACGCCCTCCCCATGCACTTACGGGACTGTTTACGAGCCTACTCTTTGTATAAGTCCTTGCTTATGTAAATGATTTGACCTGGAATCGCGTCCGCAGTTTCTCCACGTGTTTCGCCCTCACGCCGCGCGGGTCGTCATTGCCGTACAGACGCCGTACTCCCTTGTGGCGGATCGACAGATCATGCCACAGCGTAAGGTGTCATGTAACACATGTCAAAGGAAATCCTCACGACGTGGGAGCATTTCCTTTCCATATTGATTTCTCCGACATGCAAGCGGTTGTTTTTGTTGCAACTGGCTTGCGACCGAATAATTGGAATTCCTGGACTTACACTACGGCAAAATCATATCGTGACTTACACTTGTAGATAACTTTACCTCGCCCGTGCGCGCCATTGATTGCACCGCTGCTGTAGCTGGTGTTTCCATGTGGGGTGAACAGACAGCTCATCGCCGTCTGGAGTGCGGATGCGCTCGACGAGGCCTGTCTTCGTAAACCAGACCTTCGCGTCTTGAAGCGCTTGGCTGGCATCCTCGCCTGGAAAGAGCCTGCGAAAAGCTTGCTTAATGTTTGACTGCTTTACCTTGTCGCCACCCTCATCAAGTAAAGCGGCAACAACTTTTATTACATTATCCGGTAGTTGATCCCACTTCGCGTTGAATGCTTCGGCAGATCCATTGGCGAAATCAGTCGTTGCAAGCCATGCTTCGACCGAATCTGCAACATCGGCCCTTGATGGGAGAGGCTTCGGGTTGATGATCAGCGACGTCATTGCTCCTTCAAGTTTTACTGATGGGTCGACGAAGGCCAGTATAGGAATCTTCTTTGATTCGGAGAGTTGGCGGTACGCCAGAATAGCAACCTCTTGGTTGACCCATACAGATGATCTATGGCCCCACTCGGTTCCGTCCGAGTGGGTGACTACCCCCCGATCCTGGAGCACAACAATGGCTCCGGCGCACTGCTGAATACCGTCCAAGACATGGTGACCCAATGTCTCCAAGTCTTGGACGGTCTCGGCGAAGTAAGCCTCAAATCCCGGTGTTGCCTCGATAGCATCCTTTACTAATTTCCCCAGAGACTTCTCGTCTTCTGTGATCTGACCGCAGCTTACAAAGATAAGCTTCTTTGCCATAGTGATTAGCTTTAAGACGGATTAAAATGCTTCCATCCTTACAGTTATTTCAGTCCGAGACCGAATCACAAATTGGCAAAAAAAGAAAGGGTTACTGGAGTCCGGAAAATCAAATTTTCCGTACAACAAATGAGTAGGCTACGAGCCCACCCTACTCCCCCGGTATTACAACCTTCACCGCGCCCGAGCGAAATTCTGGTCCGCGCTCTTTCACCAGCTTGGGGTACGTATGGTAGAACTGCCCACCAAGCCGCAGGAACGACTCTACGTCGGTGTCTTCAAGATCAAGATCAGCAATCGCCTTGGTCGCTTCGTCTTTCGTCTTCGCTGACATCAGGGCGTCATAAATCAAGCGCGTGTCCTCAATTTGAAAATCTTCCCGGTTGGGGAGATCAGCAGAGTTTTTGAGACTCTCGGGATAAAATTCCAGCAAGTAACGCAGCGCCTTCAGTTCGTGCCGCTGTTGATCGAGCTTCTTTATGCTTTGGGCCACAAGGAGTCCTCCGTGGTTGCGATTTCGTCGCAAGGGGATATACAGTTTCAATCCTCACCTAATCTTTACTCGTATTAGGTGCTATAGAGAAAGCTATGGCGGTTACTGAACACAAAGACAAGGCCCATAGCAGCGTATCCTGCGCTATTATCACAGCGAGCGATACTCGCACGGAAGAAACCGACACCAGCGGGAAGAAGATCAAAGACTTGCTGATGGAAAAAAGCCACTCCGTGGTGTCCTATCAGATTCTCAAAGACGAGCCTGCTCAGATTAGGGATGCCGTGCGGGCTCTGCTTGAACGATCTGACGTTGACGCCATTCTCATCAATGGCGGGACTGGTATAGCGCCCCGGGACACAACGTTCGAGGCGGTTCAAGGCATCTTAGAAAAAGAGATTCCTGGTTTTGGTGAACTCTTCCGAATGCTGAGCTATCAGGATATTGGCTCCGCCGCTATGATGACCCGTGCGACTGCAGGCGTAGCAAAAGGGAAAATCGTGGTGTCGCTGCCCGGATCAACCGGAGCAGTCGAGCTAGGCATGACCAAGCTGGTGCTTCCTGAACTTGGGCACATGCTTTTTGTCTTGCGAGGAGAAAAGAAACATCATGCGCATTAGATTGCGGTATTTCGCCTCGCTACGGGAACGCTTAGGGTGTAGTGAAGAGGTTGTCGAGGCGCCAGTAGGAGCGACTGTGGAAACGGTGTGGACAATGTTGAAAACCGCTCATCCTGAACTCGCGGTCATGGAGCGTTCAGTCGCTTTTGCTGTGGCGCAAGAATATGTTGACAAGGCGCATCCCCTCCAAGATAATGACGAACTCGCTTTTATCCCGCCCGTCAGTGGGGGATGCTATGTCTGATATGCAAACTCGCGTGCTGTGCAAAATCACTGAGCAAACCATCAATATGCAAGAGTTGGCCGACTTCGTGGCGGACCCGGCGGCTGGGGCAGTGGCGACTTTTGTCGGGATGACGCGGAACACTAACGATGGTCGGCTCGTCATCCGTCTGGAATACGAGTGCTACCCTGGCATGGCGGAAAAAGAAATGGTGAAAATCGCCGAAGAAGTGCTCTCACGTTGGCCAGTCAGAAAAATCGCGATGATCCATCGCCTCGGGCGCGTAGACATCGGCGAGGCCAGTGTGGCGATCGCGGTCTCTTCGGGGCACCGGCACGCCGCGTTTGACGCGTGTCATTATGCCATTAATCAACTCAAAGAAACCGTGCCGATCTGGAAAAAGGAACTCTACGAAGGTGGTGAGCTGTGGATCGGCTCGCAGACCGGAACTACCGGATCGTTCCAGCGAGCCCCGGAGGAGGAAAGAGCATGAGGAATATTCGCAAGGCTGTCCATGCAGGTTACTGTTGGGGTGTTGAACGCGCCATCGACATGGTGGTGCAAACTACGGAAACCCATCAGGAGGTTCCAGTCCGGACCCTTGGTCCCATCATTCATAACCCCCAGGTTGTGCAGGCGCTGGCGGACAAAGGAGCGAGCGCCATCGACTCACTCGAAGAGATGCCCGCCGGCGGCACGGTGATTATCCGTACGCATGGCGTGGCCCCAGAGGTGTACAAGGAAGCGGAGCAGAAAAACCTCGCCGTTGTCGATGCAACGTGCCCCTTAGTAACCCTTGTACAAAACCGAGCGAAACAGTTAGTAAACGAAGGGTATCATTTAGTGATCTTCGGAAACCCGAAGCACCCGGAAGTGATTGGCACGCTGGGGCACGCTGGCGGTCATGCCACTGTGGTGGAAAAACCCGAGGATGCACGAACGGCCAAGCTGGCGAATAAGAAGGTCGGCGTGGTGGTGCAGACCACGCAAGAAACTGAACGGTTGAGTGAGTTTCTCTCGTATTTAGCTCCACGTTGTAAAGAACTCAAAGTGTTCAACACGATCTGCAACCCGACGATTGAGCGGCAAGACGCTGCGCGCGACCTGGCAAAAGAGGTACAAGTGATGATTGTGGTCGGTGGGAAAAACAGCTCGAACACGCGCCATTTGGCTACGGTCTGTCGCCAAGAAGGCGCGATGACGTACCATATCGAGGAAGCAACCGAAGTTGACCCCGCGTGGTTCTCCGGCGTCAAGGACATCGGCGTGACAGCAGGCGCTTCGACCCCAGGCTGGTTGATGGACCAAGTCATCAGCCGCATCAACGAACTCGAACAACAAAATCTACTGCCGGCGGCGTAAGTATGAATGACGTGCAAACCCTCGGGATTGTCGGCTCCGGCCAGATGGGCGCCGGGATTGGTCAAGTCGCAGCCCAAGCCGGAATTTCTGTCGTACTGTACGACGTTACCCAAGCAATCGTGAACCGCTCCCTAGAGAATATCCAACGCGGCTTAATCCGCTTGACTGAACGGGGCAAATTGCCTGAAGCGGAACAGCAAGCAATTATCGGCCGCATGCGCGGCACCGCGAATATGCATGATATGCGCGACGTGGATCTGGTTATCGAGGCCGCGCCGGAAGACTACGAAATCAAAAAGGCGCTTTTTCAGGAGCTGGACCAGGTCGCGCGCCCCGGCGTCATCCTCGCCAGCAACACGTCGTCTATTTCGTTAACGCAGCTCGGCGCCGTGACGAAACGACCAGAAAAAGTCATCGGCATGCACTTCATGAATCCGCCAGTCGTTATGCAACTGGTAGAAATTGTCCGTGGGCTGGCCACAGCGGACGACACCTTACAAATTGTTGATGCGCTGGCCAAGCGTATGGGCAAGATCACCATTCTCGCCAAGGATTATGCTGGCTTCATTGTCAACAGGATCTTGTTGCCGATGATTAATGAAGCCATCTATGCATTGTACGAAGGCGTTGGCGGTGTTCCAGACATCGATCAGGGTATGAAACTCGGCACCAACCAGCCAATGGGGCCGCTCGCACTGGCGGATCTGATTGGTCTTGATACTTGCCTCGCAGTGCTCGAACGGCTGCATCACGGCTTAGGTGATGACAAATACCGTCCCTGTCCTCTGCTGCGTAACTATGTGGCCGCTGGCTATTTGGGCAGAAAAGCCGGCAAAGGCTTCTACGATTACGGCAAAGCCTAATCGGACGTGAGTTGACAACTACGGCAAGTGGCGGCTATCGTCTGCTCAATCACAGAAGAAAGGAGTGCGAAGCATGAACGAGCAGGCAAAAAAATCTGCCCTTTTGATGATTCCCTACGGTCTTCAAGTGCTCGGCGCCAAAGAGGGCGACAAACAGACTTTGGCGACGGTGAACTGGACCACACAAGCGTCCTTTAAGCCGCCCCTGGTGGTGATCGGAGTGAAAGGCGACTCCGGCGCGCACGGGATGGTGAAGAACACCAAACAATTCTCCCTAAGCTTTCTCGGGACCGGCCAAAAGGGCCACGCCTTTGCCTTCTTCAAACATGTAGAGCCCGAGGGCGGCAAGATGGGCGGCTTCGCTTATCAGTCTGGTCCGAACACTGGCTGCCCAATCGTCAGCGAGGCCCCAGCATGGGTGGAATGCAAAGTCGTGGGCTTTCATGAATATGGCGACCACAGCGTCGTTGTCGGCGAAGTGATTGAAGGCGGTCTACGAGACGACGTACAAAAGACGGTCGAAGCCAATCCCAAAGCTGATATCGACGCCCTGACCCTCAAAGAGATCGGCGCCAAATACGGAGGATAGTCCTTTCCTCTCCCGTAACTGGAGCGTGGGCATGAATCGCCCGCGCTCCAGAGCGGTACAGAACGAATCTACCTCAAAAGCTTCTCTATAGGGCAGTGAGACCGTAACAAAGAGGCTTTGTTTCTTAGGACTTTGAGACAAAACCCACGAACGGAAATCAAGGAGCCTGTCATTGCGAGGAGTCGTAGACGACGAAGCAATCTCGCAAGAATCGAAAACCTAAAGCAAAGATTGCTTCGCTCCCCTCGCAATGACACGTTGACGGTTTGCCAGACTGGAGGAGTTTTGTCCCGTAGTCCTTATCTCCAAGGACCACTTGGAGTCGCTTCTCCCCCATGACGCGCATGGCGCGCGACACGATGCATCAGGCCACGATTCATTAGGCTAAGATTCAGGCTGGGGCGCAGCTTGGGTAGTGGGAAGACGCACAGGTATGGATCGAGTGCGCGCACCCTCGCGCGGTCCAAATGACCGAATGCGGCGACCAAGAATGCCCGCGAGTCGCTTGCCCACCGCATGACCTGGACATACCGGTGGCCGAAGTCGCGCTGCAACACCAGCGGGTAGCGCCTTCCAACAAACCGCCACGTTTTCTCAGTAATCTTAGCCGCCTTAACCTCGTCGTACTGAAAGCCCCGGCCTCGGCGGAACAAGTGAGGCGCGGCGATGTCGCTTCCGAAAAAGTCGTTGACGATCAGCCGCCGCTCATCCGGGGAGAAAAGGACCTCCACCGATCGGTCATGCGTGTAGAGCAACACACGATGAGACGACTGGTTGGCCGGGACCAGCCACACCTCACGTTGATAAGTGGCGCGGTTGATGTAGTGTTCGACGAGAAGATCTTCTTGCGGGGAGCGTTCTGTGGTTTCCAGCTCCATGCCAGGCGATGGCTCCCCGGCGAATAGGCGAGTAGGGAGGAGAGCCACAAGCGCAAAGAAGAGTGGACAGGCCTGCCGTGCAACGCTACGATTTCCCATCAAACGCTCTAATCAAAAACCCAGACATTGCATATAAATGCAACGCAGCAGCGCTAAGGTCGCCGAGGATTTCATCCCGGACTTGCTCCGAGGCAGGATGCTCCTCCTCAAGGGTAATTCCTTACGCTTGAGGAGCCGTTAACGATTCTGACGGCTCATAGTGTAAAACAAGGAGAGCTTCCGCAGGGACGGTTGCGAAAGCATATCCACGACCGGCTGAATCGCTGAATTCTACGAGAAATATTGGTGGCTCGGCCTCCCGACTAATAATCTCCACGACAGTACCCACCGAACCTGCTTCAAGCCCGGAAGAAAGATCGTACTGTTCGTCGATCATTTGTAAAGCTTCGGAAGGTATGGGAAGTAGTAATGCAACAACATCAAGAAGTTGTGGTTGAATCATACTCTTAGGGTTCCTTCACAAAATAAACGCGGAAACGAGCCGAGGGATTTCTGTCTCCACAGCAATTTCCCAAACTGTCCGTAACACCACTCCAGCATGCAAAGGAATCCGCCAATCTACACGATAATACCGGCCAAAGGCAGTGATAGTTTCCTTGGTAACCTCACCGCCAATCGCGGCCTGCCTGACAAGAACAAGAAGCTGATTCGCGCTGTTTCTGGTAATGCCAAGTGCAGAAGCAAAAACTCGCGCTTTATCCTTTCCCCGCGCATGCTGTGGATTCAAGCAATAATCCACCAACTTCTCCACAGGAATGATCGCCTTCTCACCGTTCGGGAGCTTGGCCATGATCCGCTCACGCCTCCACCTCCACCACCCAGCCGTGCGGATCGGGCTTGAGACCGCGCTGGATGTCAGAGATCTCGCTAAAAAGCCTATGCGCGAGTGGGCCGACGTTACCGTCGCCGATTTTTATTTCTTCGCCTTTGTAGACAAAAGCGCTGACCGGCGAAATGACCGCCGCTGTGCCTGTGCCAAAGGCCTCACTCAGGCGGCCATTGGCCGCT
This sequence comes from uncultured Enterobacteriaceae bacterium, assembly GCA_964441775.1. Lineage (GTDB taxonomy): Bacteria > Desulfobacterota > Binatia > Bin18 > Bin18 > SYOC01. Next base: position 192,588 of record CAYTVL010000006.1, on the reverse strand, counting down.
GCGGCGATTACTTCATCAACCGCAATCAGGCGCTCCTCGACGGGAATCTTCCAGTCATGGGCTAGTTGGAGGACGGTATCGCGAGTAACGCCGTCAAGGATACTTCCGCTCAGCGACGGCGTCACGAGCTTGCCGTCAATGACAAAGGCGATGTTCATCGAACCGACTTCCTCGATATATTTCCGTTCAACACCGTCAAGATACAACACCTGCGCGCATCCATGATGATGCGCGTCTTCTCCAGCCGCTAGGCTCGCCGCGTAGTTGCCGCCGGTTTTGGCGTCACCGGTTCCGCCCTTCACCGCGCGCACATATTTGTCTTCGACCAAAATCTTGACCGGGTTGAAGCCCTCGGCATAATACGCGCCGACGGGGCATAGGATAATAAAAAAGCTGTACGTTTTCGCGGGACGCACGCCGAGGAACGCTTCGGTGGCGATCATAGCCGGACGGATGTAGAGCGACGTGCCCGGCGCATGCGGCACCCACGCTTTGTCGATAGCAACCAGTTTTTTGATCGCCTCAATAAATAACTCTTCATCCACCGACGGCATGCACATGCGCGCCGCTGAACGCTGCATGCGCATGGCGTTTTTATCGGGTCGGAACAGAAGAATAGTGTTCCGAGGTGAGCGATACGCTTTGAGTCCTTCAAAAATTTCTTGACTATAATGTAACACCGCCGCCGATGGGTCCAGCGAAAGCGGTCCATAGGGTACTACACGAGGATTCTGCCACCCTTGGTCGGCCACGCCGTCCAGCAAAAACATGTGGTCGGTAAAGGTGCGACCAAAGACGAGGTCTTCGTCGCGCGGCTTCGGCTTCGGCTTGTCGGTCAAGGTGACCGCGATCGTGGGCTTCATAACAACACATACTCCTCGCGTGAAAGTGTGAGGTTGCCGAGTGTACCAGACCAGAGCGCAAGAAGCACCCCCTTTTCCCGTAGCGATATTTGCTCTTGCTCGGAAAGACGAAAACAGATTATATAAATTTAGAGAGGCTCCACAAAAATACAATGAGGAGGAGACTGCAAATGCTTCGGTGGGTTTCCCTAGTTCTCGTGGTTGTGTCCACGTCTCCCATGTCGCTGTTGTCGGCCCAAGAAATTTACAAGTGGGAAGATAAGAATGGCGTCGTTCATTACAGCAATACACCGTCCGCTCCTACGGCAGCGCCTTTGAACACCACAGACATTCCTTACTCACACACGGGTAGTTTGCCCAAAGAATCCGCAGAGGAGCGAAACGTGCGTAGCCGTGGGGAGAAAAGTGACATCCGTTTCGAGCGACAGCCTCGACTGTTGCATGGGTTGCCCAGTCTGTCTCGCACCCGTGCAGGACTGGTTCCCAATGGTCACTTACACCTTTCTGGCGTGATTCACATGAGAGGAACAAGTCCATGCCAAGAGCCGGCGGTTGAGGTGGCGATCTTTGATGAATTAGGAAATTTAGACGGGAACTTCGCCACGGCGGCGCGCTCGGATTTGATCATGGCTGGTGAAGAGGCGTCTTTCGAAGGAGACTATATAACGCCAGTGGGCGGCTCGTTTACATGGGAGGCTGCGCCCCGGTGCAGTACCTCGGACGGTCCTATTTACGGCGCGCATCAGCGGGGCTCACTGAAAACGACGTCTGGCCGGATCATCCACGCCAAAAAATTACGCCGTCGTTAGCTCACCGTGCGAATGCGCGGCGCGCGCCACCGTTCCATGAACCCGGGCTCGGTTTCTTCCGTTGCCTTCAAGGTCGTGAGGTGAGTATTGATATCATCGTACAGCCGCGCTACGTCAACGCCGAGATAGGAGGGACGATACGTTTCGATCCGCATCAGTCCTTGTGTCAGCAGATTAATGGCGCCCTGGCGATTATGACGATGAAAACGAGTATGCAATCCAGTCGCGAAACGGATGAGGCTCTCGTAAAACGTTTTGTCCGCTTCTTCCGCCGTCTGCCACACCGGTTCGAGCACTTCGTGGCAGGCGAAGTATTCGCGACGATTAAACAAAGCGATCGCTTCTTTCAATTTGGGATGCATACTTCAACCATCTCCAGCATGCTCGGTGCCGCGTCCTCTAGCGGAAGCTCTACTTCTGCTGCCTACCAAATGGCGACTACTTTCTTCTCCTCAGACTAACACCCACCGCTCTCCTTCTTGCCGTACAGTCCCTTCTTTCAAAAGTTTATTGAGATGAGACAGGACCGAGTTGCCCGCCGCGCCGTGGAGGAACTCCGGTACGTCGGTATAGATGCGTTTTACCATCACCGGAATCTCACTGAGCCCCGCTTTCATAGCGTCGAGAATTTGCTGCTCGCGCAGCTCGCGGTGAGCGATGTAGTCGTTGAGTTTCTTGTAAGGATCGCGGATCGCCGGGCCATGCGCGGGATAAATGACCGCCAGATCAAGCAGCAGAAGTTTACGCAGTGAAGCCATATACTCGATCAGGCCACCGCCCTCTTCCGGCACCACTGTCGTCCCGGCGCCGAGCACGAGATCACCAGTGAACAACGCCTTTTCTTCTTCCAGGTAGTAGCAGAGATGATCCTTCGCGTGTCCCGGGGTGTGGATTGCTCGCAGCGTGGCTCCATCGGTTTCGATGCGCGCGCCGTCTTCGAGGTAAGCCAAGGGCAAAAAGTTATAGGCCTCATCCTTACCGGGCCACGCCTTCTTCGACACCTTCAGATCGCCAAAGCGCGCGCGCACCCGTGCAGCGCCGCCGATGTGGTCCTGATGCACGTGCGTCAGAATAATCTCTTGCAACTCGTTCGCGCCCTTGGTTTCGGATAGTCCCTGTTCCAGCAGCGGGTCGTACACCTCCAGGCCGATGCCAGTATCAAGCAAAAGCGGTCGCTTGCTTTTGCCAACCAGGTACGTGTTCGTGCCGGGGCCGGTAAATGGACCAGGATTCTTCCCGAGTACGGTGGAGACGCGGTCGCTCCAGATATCGAAATCGGGCATGCGCAGCCCGGCCATGGTGTCGCTAACGATACGAGTTGGTTGCGCCATGTTTATCTCCCCAAAAAAGTACGCGCGATGGTTTGCAGTTGAATGTTCGAGGTGCCTTCGTAAATTTTGCCGATTTTGGAATCGCGGAAGAATTTCTCGGCGGGGAAATCTTTAGTGAAGCCGACACCGCCAAAAATTTCCAGCGACTGCGACGCCACGCGTTCACCGACTTGCGAACAGAAATACTTCGTCATGGCGGATTCGCGGACAAACGAAGCCCCGCTCTCCTTGAGGCGCGCGGTGTTGTAGACCATTAAGCGCGCAGCCTCGATTTCGATCGCCATTTCCGCAAGCTGAAACTGAATGCCTTGAAATTCCGAGATCGCTTTTCCGAATTGTTTGCGTTCTTTCGAGTACGTCAGCGCCGCTTCAAAAGCGCCTTGCGCGAGACCGAGCATCTGTGCGCCAATGCCGATGCGCCCTTCATCCAACGTTTCGATGGCCACTTTGTAGCCTTGCCCCACTTCCCCCACCACATTGGCGCGGGGCACGCGGACCTCGTCAAGAATGAGTTCACACGTCGAACTCGCGCGAATCCCTAACTTGTCTTCTTTTTTGCCCACGCTAAAACCAGGAAAGTCCCGTTCAACCACGAAGCCCGTGATGCCCCGATAGCCTTTAGGGGGATCGGCATTGGCAAAAAGCAAATAGATTTCCGCCTCGGCGCCGTTGGTGATCCACATTTTCCGGCCATTGAGGACAAACGCATCGCCATCGAGTCGGGCCTGGGTCGCCATCGCGAACGCATCGCTCCCTGATCCGGACTCTGACAGTGCATACGCGCCTACGGTGTCGTGCGCCAGGCGCGGCAAGATGCGGCTTTGCTGGGCAGGCGTCAGCCAGCGGACTAGGGCATTGTTCACCAGAGTGTTTTGCACGTCGACACACACCGCCACCGCAGGATCAACCCGTGCAAGTTCTTCAATCGCTAGAATGGCCATGAGAAAATTCGCGCCGGCGCCGCCATACGTCGCGGGAATCTCAATACCCATGACGCCGAGCGTAAACAGTTCATTGATCAGTTCGCGCGGCAGTTGACCCGCTCGATCCATCTCCATGACGTGCGGTTTGACCTTTTGCTCAGCAAACCCCCGCACCATATCCCGAAAGAGTTGCTCGTCCTCGCTGAGCGTCGTGAGCGGCATGCGTGATTCCTGCATCTCAGGCATAACGCCACCCCCTGTCATCATAAGATTATGTATTCATTTCACGTTGCCCCCCATGTGTCCAGACGCTATAGTCAGGCGCAGCGAAAGGTGACGCTCATGAAGATTGGACTGATTTCCGACACGCATATCCCCGAGGCCATGCCAGAGCTGCCCCAGCAAGTGCGCACGGTGTTTAGCAACGTCGATTTAATCCTCCATGCAGGTGATTTACATTGCCTCGATGTTTTGAATTGGCTCGAAGAAATCGCCCCGGTCCTCGCCTGTCGCGGCAACGGCGACGATGGCTCAGGCGGGCGCGAAGTGGTTCCTGAAGACCCGCGCCTCCGTGAAGCCGCCGTGACCACCGCGGCGGGCTATACGCTGGGCTTGGTGCACGATGTGCTTGATCCCGAAGAATTTCCCAAATGGCCGATCGAGCGCACGATGGAATTTTATTTCAAACAGCGCACCGACCTCATCGTATGCGGCCACACCCATGTCGAGAGCATCAAACAGTACAACGGCGTCTTGGTAGTGAACCCGGGGAGTCCCACGTTTCCCCACAATTATGCGGCGCAGCCAGGAACTGTGGCGGTGTTAGAACTCGCGGCCAATCGTGGCGGCGCCGTGACAGTGTACGATTTGAAGACGCTCGCGGCGCTCCCGGGATTGTCAGCCACGTTCTAACAATGGCTCGGGGCCGTACAGGAGAAAAAGGAGAGACACGACTATGGCGCAGAAGATGGACCATGTCCTTAGTGACCTCAAAGTGCTTGATCTGAGTCGGGCCCTGGCTGGTCCGAGTTGCACCCGTATGCTGGCCGAGATGGGCGCCGACGTTATTAAAATTGAACCGGCGCCGAATGGGGAACTCGCGCGGCGCTTCTCGAACTACCGCGACAACCGCAGTCTTTACTATGTCCAACAGAACCTGGGCAAGAAAAGTGTCTGCGTGAATCTGCGCGATCCACGCGGCCTGGCGTTGGTGACGGAGCTCGTTCCCAAGGTCGATGTCATTGTCGAAAATTTTAAGCCGGGCGTCATTGCCGAGATGGGTCTGGGCTACGATCGCTTGCGGGAGATGAACTCTGACATCATTCTCTGTTCCATCTCCGCGCTGGGACAGAAAGGTCCTCTCTCCGACAAACCTGGGTACGATTACATTGCGCAAGCGTATTCGGGCGTCACTTCCATGATCGGAGACCCAGATGATGCACCCTACATTCCGCTGGTCGGGATGGGCGACGTGAGCACGGGCGTCCATGCAGCGCTGGCGATTGTATCGGCGTTACGGTATCGCGACCGCACCGGAGAAGGGCAGCATTTAGATATCGCCTTGCTCGACGTGTATTACCATTACCATGAAGCCAACGTGCATGCGTACAGCGGCAGCGGCGGCGCGGTACAGCCTACTCGCGCGGGGCGCCACATGACGTATGCGTGCCCCGGCGGCGTGTTCCGTGGCAAGGGCGGCTATCTGGTCATCATGTCGTTTTTGCATCATTGGAAGGATCTGTGTCAGGCGATGAATCGTCTTGACCTCGTTGACAATCCAGATTTCTCGACCGACCTGGTGCGCCTGCAACGTCGACCAGAAGTTATCAAGATTATCGAAGACTGGCTCCAAACATTTCCCGATGTCCCAAGTGCAATCGCGCACCTGGAAAAATTTCACGTGCCGGTTGCTCCCGTGCTGTCCATCGTTGAAACGGTCAATCATCCGCATCACCGCGCGCGCGGCACCGTGCGCACCGTGCACGATCGTCTCCACGGCGATTTCGACATGCCAGGCATGCCGCTGAAATTTTCCAAATTCCCGAACGATCTTCCGTTAGAGGCCGCGCTGCTAGGGGAGCATAACGAAGAAGTGTTGACGATGTACCTTGGTCGCTCGAAAGCAGACGTGCAGAAGCTGCGCGAAGCAGGCGTGTTGATCGAGAAGAACATCTAGCAAAGGGACGCTGAAAAAAAACGTAAGGAGGGGAACATGTCCGCAGGATTCACTCATTGTCTCAATGGGCTGCGCGTGCTCGATTTCACCCGTGCGCTGGCGGGGCCAACCTGCGCACGCATGCTGGCGGAAATGGGGGCTGAGGTAATTAAGATTGAGCCTTTTCCCGGCGGCGACCTGAGCCGTGGGGCGTCCGTCTTTCGTAACAAGCGCAGTCTCTTCTTCGTGCAGCACAACCGCGGGAAAAAGAGTATTTGCTTGAACCTCCGTGATCCGCGCGGCATGGCGTTGCTGGTGGAACTCATTCCGAAAGTAGATGTGATCGTCGAGAACTTTCGTCCCGGAGTCATGGCCAGCATGGGGCTGGGCTATGACCGCTTGAAGGAGTTGAAACCGAATATCATCCTGTGCTCGATTTCTGCATTAGGGCAGAGCGGGCCGTTGGCGCAGAAACCGGGTTACGACTACATTGCCCAAGCGTATGCCGGCGTGACCTCGATGATCGGCGATAAGGACGAAGCGCCGTACATTCCACTCGTGGGCCTCGGTGATGTGAGTACCGGCGTGCACGGTGCGTTGGCGGTGCTTGCGGCGTTGCGTCACCGGGACCAGACCGGCAAGGGACAACACCTCGACGTGGCGCTGCTCGATGTGTACTACAATTTCCACGAAATTAATGTTCATCAAGTGCGAGCAAGCGAGGGCGCGATTAAGCCGACGCGCGTGGGACGCCACATGACCTACTTGATGCCAGGCGGTGTGTTCAAAGGCACGAACGGCTATCTGGTGATCATGTCCTTTTTCCATCACTGGCCGGATATCTGTAAAGCAATGGACCGGACCGACATGATTGACGATCCGCGTTACAGCACGGATATGGCGCGGCTGGAACGGCGCGACGAAGTCGTCCAGATTATCGAAGCCTGGCTGCAATGCTTCCCAGATGTACCCAGCGCCGTAGCTCATTTAGAAAAATTCGACGTGCCGGTGGCGCCGGTGCTATCCGTTGAAGAAACGTTGAGTCACCCCCATCTCCGCGACCGGGGCACGGTGCGGACGATTTACGATCCGGTGTATGACGGCGAACTCGACGTGCCTGGTTTCCCCATTAAATTCTCCGAGTTTCCTGAAGAACAGCCGCTGCAAGCGCCGACCATCGGCCAGCATAACGAGGAGATTTTGACAAAATACTTAGGGCGCACGCCGGAGGAGATAGCACGGCTACGAGCTGAAGGGCTTTTGCTGGAACAGCGGCGATAGGACAGGCGCGATGAGTTCCTATGAAATCTTTGCCGCAATCGTTGGCACTGGTACTATTCTTTCCCTTGTCTACATGATGTGGAGACTGTGGCGAGCGTCACAACAATAATCCTATGGAACCTTCCCACGTCGAGCGCAAGCTCGCCGCTATTCTCCACGCCGATGTACGGCTACAGCCGCCTGATGGGCGCCGACGAAGAAGGCACCCTGCAAACACTCCAGGCTCACCGCGCGCTCATCGATTCTCTCATCCAGCAGTATCGCGGGCGCGTGGTCGGTTCGGCGGGCGATAGCGTCCTCGCGGAATTTTTCAGCGTCGTTGACGCCGTGCGTTGCGCAGTCGAAATTCAGAATGAATTGAAGTCCAGGAACAACCAATTTTCGCTCGACCGTCAGATGCAATTTCGCATCGGCATCAACCTGGGCGATGTCATGGTTGATGGCGAGCAGATCTACGGCGATGGAGTCAATATCGCTGCGCGGTTGGAAAGCCTCGCCGACCCCGGCGGCGTCTGCATTGCCGGTGCTGTGTATGACCAGGTCAAAAGTAAATTGGCGCTGATCTATGACGACCTCGGCGCGCAACAGGTCAAGAACATCGCCGAACCCGTGCGCGTCTACCGAGTACGACTGGAAGAAGCAGAAAGGCAAAACGTAAAAATTGAAGGCCGGTGGAATCGTAAGGTGCGCCTCGTGCACCAAGTGGTAATGACCGGGCTGATGCTGGCTGCGGCAGCTCTCATTGCCGTCTGGTATTTCTCTCTTCTATCTACTAGTACCCAATCCCCAGTTCCTGGCGCCCCAGCTGCTCCGGGGGCGCTTCAGTTGCCCAACAAACCCTCCATCGCCATCATCCCCTTTGTCAACATGAGCAACGATCCTGAACAAGAATACTTCAGTGACGGTATTACTGAAGACATCACTTCAGATCTCTCAAAGATCTCCGGCCTCTTCGTCATCGCGCGCAACTCGGCCTTCACTTACAAAGGGAAGGCGGTCAAGGTGCAAGACATTAGCAAGGAACTTGGCGTGAAGTATGTCGTGGAAGGCAGCGTGCGCAAAGCTGAGAATCAAGTACGAGTCACGGTACAACTCGTTGACGCCACCACAGGAGAGCAACTCTGGTCTGAGCGCTACGACCGCCCGCTGACAAACATCTTCACTCTGCAGGATGAGATCCGCCAGAAGATCGTGCTTGCGTTGGCAGTAAAGATAACACCGGAAGAGCAAGAACGGTTCAAACGAGCTCCTACGAATAGTCTGGAAGCCTATGATTACTTCTTGCGAGGGCAGGAATTGCTTCTTCGCTTCACAAAAGACGCATTCCAACAAGCACAGTCGATGTTCGTGCGAGCGCTTGCACTCGACCCCCACTATGCAGGAGCGTATGCTGCTGCCTCCCTTGTCAATGCGTCTTTATGGTATTTCTGGACTCCAGATCCCCAGCTATTGGACCATGCCTTCGATTGGGCGCAGAAAGCTGTCGCTCTAGATGATACCTCAGCTCTCGCCCACAGCGCGCTCGGGAGGTTGTATCTTATGAAGAAACAGCATGATCAAGCCATTGCTGAGACAGAACGCGCTATTGCGCTCGACCCGAATAACGCGGCTGGGCATGCGGACCTTGGCTTCATCCTCAACTGGGCAGGGCAGCCGGAAAAAACTCTTGGCTTGGTGGAAAAAGCCATGCGTCTTGATCCTCACTATCCCTCTGTCTACTTGGTTTTCTTAGGTCAGGCGTATCGTCTAACCGAACGGTATGAAGAGGCAATCGCGACTTACAAAAAAGCCCTCGCTCGTAATCCCGAATTCATAGGGGCTCATGCAGGCTTGGCGATAACTTACAGCATGATGGGAAAAGACAAAGAGGCCCAAGCCGAAGTAGAGCAAATTCTCCGTCTGACTCCGTCCTACTCTCTGGGAGATTTCGTCCAACGGAGATGGCCTTACAAAGATCCTGCGCTACTAGAGCGAGACCTTGCCGCCCTCCGCCGGGCGGGGCTCAAATGAGTGTCGATCTTAAGGAGTGAGGTTTGGAGCGATCCGCTCCCAGTGGTTCGCTAGGAGCGGCAACTTGAAGCGCTGGCTCTGTACGAGCGCTTCGGGTTTGTTCACTCGTTCGGTGGGTCTCCTGCGGATTTTGGATCTACGCCGCGCGCACGATTTTTCCCGGTCGTGCGCCAGTGTCACAGCCATTTTCTTGGACGGCTTGTCCACTCACATAGGTTGCAACATAACCGTTTGCGGTTTGCATTAAGCGCGGCATGCCGGCAGGGAGGTCGTGGACTACTTCCGGGTGATTAACGTGCAGATTCTGGTAGTCAATCAAGTTGACATCGGCCTTGGCTCCTGGCTCCAGCGTGCCCCGGTCGTTCATGCCAAACAGTCGCGCCCCGTCATGCGTCAGTTTCTTCACCACCATTTCCAGCGGGAGATGGTCGGGATGATTGGCAGGAATGTCTCGCACCCAATGTGTGAGCATGTAGGTCGGCATGCTGGCGTCCATGATCTGGCTAACATGCGCCCCAGCATCACTGCCGCCCAACGCTGTGATCGGATGTGTAATCATTTCATGCAGAGCTTTGGCGTTCCCTTCCGCATAGCCAGCCACCGTGTTCATCAAGAAAGCGCGACCATCCTGCTCAAGGAGTGCGTCATACACGACGTCGAGAAGGTTGCGTCCCTCACGCTGGGCAATAGCCGCAATCGATTGATCTGGATCAGGCGTGTAGTTCAACGACTGCCCCATACGATAGGTCTTTTCCCAGAAGATATCGTTGTACATCAGCGCGGCGCGTGAAGTGCGGCCTTCCCGTTCCGCCAACAGTACGCGGCGGATTTCAGGATTCCGCAGGGCCGCGAGTTTCTCAGCAAGTGGTAGGTTGCGCAACGGCTTGAAGCTCGGCAGCGAGCGGAAAGGATTTTCACTTTGCCAACTCAAGAGGAGCGTTACCGGACGGGCAAACACCATGGGCGTAATCGGCACGCCGGTATTCACAGCCGCCGTGCACATGTGCAATACTTCTCGCCACGCCTGCGGTTCGCGATTTCCCTGGCCAAGCAAGAAGGTCAGCGGACAACCTGAAGCCCGCGCAATGCGGATCATCATTTCAATTTCTGGTTTGAGAGCGCCAGGCGCTTCACCGACAACACCCGCAGGCACGACTTCAAAGATGCCGCGACCAGTTTCGCGCATGCCTTTTACAATACCAAGGAGTTCGTCTTCTGTGGCAAAAGTGCCCGGCACCGGGACTCCGTCCTTCGCAATGTGAACAGGCGTACGCGAGCTGGAGAATCCCAGCGCCCCAGCCAGCATGGCCTCTTTGACTATGGCAGCCATCCGCGCGATATCATCCGCAGTCGCTGGTTGGTTCTTCGCCCCGCGTTCACCCATGACATAGGCGCGCACCGCCCCGTGCGTGATCATCCCTGCGACATCGAGAGTCCGGGGCATTTTCTCCAGAACGTCATAGTATTCCGGAAAGCTCTGCCAGCCCCACGGTAGACCAGCGGCCAGTGATGGGCCAGGAATATCCTCAACACCTTCCATGAGGCCAATGAGCCACTCGTGTCGATCAGGCGCCGCAGGGGCAAAGCCCACGCCGCAGTTGCCCATGACGACCGTCGCCACGCCATGCCAGAGCGACGGGGTGAGTTGTTCGTCCCACGCCACTTGCGCGTCATAGTGAGTATGCACATCGACCCACGCGGGCGTGACCAGCAAACCATCAGCATTAACAGTGCGCGTCGCGTTGCCAAGGTCTTTGCCCACGGCTGCGATACGCCCCTCACGAATGGCCACATCCCCGGTAAACGCCGGCTTGCCTGTGCCATCAACAATCGTTCCACCACGGATTAACAGATCATGCATGAATGCTCCTCCGATTTTTTCTGCTGGAAAATGTGGGATCTCTTTTAGCATTAGGCTGGAGACGTGAGTAGCGGTGAACCACTTACCGCTTAAGTCAACACCAGTCGGATGGGATCCTTACTATTGCTTTGGCCCTACAATTTTCAGATTACAGAGAAATGGCGGACTATCAAAATAAATCACTCTCAGTATATATTTTAGACACAGTGCAGCTGATTATTTCACATTGAAATAATTAATATATGTGAGATCATTGCTTCACTGTTATGCAGAACAACTTATAAGAAGTAACGTCGTATGTCTTTGAAAGAAATGCTCGACTATTTCCGAGTTCATCTCTCTCTTACCGGGGATAGAGGAGAATCTGTCTGGATCTTTGACGAAGAACGCCCCTCACTTTTCATTCAGGGCCATCGAGTCTTCTCGGATGTTAGCCGTTCTGAAGGGACGGGATTATCGATCGCAGTTGTAGATCAATTTGATAACTGCCATCCTATTGAAGTTACCTACAATACGCTCATTAGAAATATCCTCCCATCACCCCTGGCCCCAACGATCCTGCTAGACTCAAATGTAGTAAGCACCCTATCTCGTTACCTTGATCCAAAAAGTCGTATCACGGATGGTGAAAGAAGTACTATCAGGGAGTTCGTAAATTTCCTAATCCAAGGTCGCTTTGATTACAATCCTCTATTTTATTTTCTTGAAAGCATCGGAGGGACTCCAGATACTGAAACTGCTGAAGCAGCTTGGAAGTCTTCACAGACAATGCTGCATTTCCATACGATGGATGAGCCGCATTTCTTGGCGACTGGAGAAATACGGACAGATCAAAAGCTGCTTGCCCCATATCAGGAGCAGTACAATGCAGAAACGATCTCCGAGATAGCCGCGCGGCAAATTGGCAAGATGTTGTACGATGAGCCCTCTCTTTACTTCCAAAATTTAATGAACGCTAGTCGTGCCATGCTCCTCAAAATGGCCTTGATCCACCGAACTACCAAAGCAAGTCTCAAGGAAAAATACTTTCTTCTTCGGGAATTTTCAACAAATGTATTGAAGTTGAACCTGGTGCGAGAAAGTACTCTGGCGATTTGTTTTTTTTCTGGGGAAATGGACCGCTTTGTTTCGCTGCAACGAAGAAGCAGCTTCAGAAAGTTTCAGAGAAGTATGCGCGTTCGGCTGTATGGGACCTCCTCCTGTTGCGTATGCCGGAAGAGCTTCTCGGGTGCGGTGAGCCAAACGATATTAAAACTGTAGCCTATATGTGTACTGGAGACAGAGCCCTACAAAAAGTTGCTCAGTTGTGCAAGATTCACGTTGTATATTCTATGCAACCAAATCGCCTTGCAGTTCCACTAATGACTGCAGATTTATCGGAACTTATCCCAATTACTGGGAAAACGATCTTAGATGAAATCACGAAGGCTGACAGGGAGTGGACACGTGAGCGGGTCTTGCGGTTTCAGAATCTGAAGAGTGACATGCCATCGGGGGACGATTTTAAACGTATTGTCCAGGAGCTTGAAGCTGAAGTAGAGAAATTCTGTGAACCCTGACAATGGCAGAAAAAAACGTTGTCAAGGAGATTAAAAGTTTCTTCAGGAAGGGAGGTGCTCCTACATGATGACTCCGACGCTGGAGAAGGAAATACAGGAACAAGTCTCACAATTACCTCTTGAACAACAGCGCCAGGTGTTGGAATTCGCCAGAGCGCTTGTGACCACTCGCTTGAAAGGAGTACCTGGAAAAACGTTGGTTCGTTTTGCTGGCTTGGTAGAGACTGACGATCTAACCCTCATGAAACAAGCGATCGAAGAAGACTGTGAACAGGTTCAGCCGAATGAATGGTAGAGTACTGCTCGACACGAACATTGTGATTGCCCTGTTTGCTCAAGAGGTAGTTGTCCAACAGCGATTAGCGGCAGCTGACGAAGTGTTCATCTCCAGCATCGTGTTAGGCGAACTCTATTATGGCGCAGAGAAATCTTCCCGAGTAGAAGCAAACATCGCTCGAATCAACACGTTTGCTGCTGGCAACGCAGTCCTAGTTTGTGACACAGCGACGGCCCAGTTTTACGGGGCGATCAAAAACCACCTTCGTGCGAAAGGAAATCCAATTCCCGAAAATGACATCTGGATTGCAGCTATTGCCAGGCAACATCAGCTCACGATGGTGACGCGCGACGGACACTTTCAAGCGATTGACGGGCTTGAAGTTGAACAGTGGTGAAGACCCAGCTCATCTCGGCCTGCGAATCTTTCCCGATAGCTTATTAGTTTCATCCTGACATTTGACAGTACAGCTTCTCTTCTAATACAACCTGCTGGACTGAAAGACGCAATTGATTCAAGAACAAATTTACCAATTTACCTCGTTACCCTGACGGTTCAAAGGAGGCCGCCGTGCGATTAGGCGCACTCATCGGCTTTTTGCCCCCCCAGGCCCCAATGACAGATCTGGCTGAACAAGCTCGGCGCTTTGCCGGTGAAGGCTTTGATAGTTTGTGGGCGCCCCAAGCCATTGGCAGAGGGTTCATGATTCCGGACCCCTTTGTGGCGTTGGCCGTAGCGGCGACGGCAACGAAAGAGGTCGAACTTGGGACTGCGGTCGCGCAAATCGCTCTCTATCAACCGACGGATCTCGCGCATCGTATCCTTTCGCTCATGCACCAGTGCGGCGATCGCTTGCTGTTCGGCGTTGGCGCCGGCTCGACGGAAACGGATTTCATCGCCTTTGAACGGGATTATGCCACGCGCTTTAAAACGTTCAACTCGACACTTGCCCGTTTGAGAATTCTCTTGGCTGAAGGCAAAGATGAGCGCGCGAATTTGACCCCGTGGACTGCAACGGCGGGAGGTCCGCCGCTTCTTTTCGGCACGTGGGGCGCTGGGGTGGAGCGGGCCGCGAAAGATTTTGCGGGATGGATAGCATCGGCCCATTATCGCACCCCGGATCAGGTCATCGACGCGCTCGGTCGCTTTCGCGCCGCAGGAGGGAAGCGCGCCATCGTTTCGACCATTCGGTTGACGGCCGATCACGATATGGGACAGACGAAAGACCTGCTGCAACGTTTCGCGGACGCCGGGTTTGACGACGCCGTGGTGCTTCTCCTACCAGGCGGCCCGAGTCCAGCCGAAGTCAGAGCGTTGGTCAAGTAGAACGGTTGTCATCAATGGTGACCAATAACGGGGCGTGGTCGCTGTGCTTCAGCCACTCTTTATGATGGCCGACTATCACTGAGAGTGAAGGGGCCACCCAAGTTGTCGGGATGAAGCAGTAATCGATGTGGTAAGGTTGGCGCCATCGTTTCAAAAACCAGAGGGTCGCGTGTCGCTCCTGCCCAAAGGAGTCCCCAGTCACCGCATGATAGGCGCTCGTCAACCCTAAAGTGGAGAGGGTACGGGCGACGTTAACAAAATTCGTTCGTTTGCCGGGGCGGTCCCAAAAGACGTTATTGTTAAAGTCCCCGGCGACCACCGCATCACGGCGTGAGAGAAAGCGGCGATAGAACCGGAGGGCATCAGGCATATTCAGGCCCGACGCGGGACGAAAGTTGAGCGCCCAGACCGCCAGCAGATGAAAGCAAACGGGGCCACTCACGCGCAGTGGGAGGAAGACCTCAAACCGGGGATCGAACGAAGAGGAGCGTGAGAGTCGCACGTCGCCAAAGCTAAATACACCTAAGCCTTTGTGACGTGAACGCTCCGCCCATTGCGCATCGGTGAACGTGAACTCGGGACACTTCGCCACGATCACTTCTGGGGCTGCGCACTCTGGTAAGATAGCCAGATCCGGCGCAAGCTGCTGCACCAAGGCAATCTTCTTGTGCGCCGCCATGTTGAGGTTCCACACCAGAATCCGCATAGTTGACGCTTTCGTCGTTCGTTACGCGCTCTTCAAGGAAACTGCGCCGTTCGCGAGGCGCCGCATGTTTGCTTCAGTAGCTTCGTCAGCCGGGAAAAAGCTCTCAATCCGTATCTCCTGCAAGGTGATGTCATAAGGAGTGCCCAAACTTGTTAACGTCGTAAAAAATTGAAAATTCGTCTCATGTTTACGAAAGTGAATGGAGAGGAATGGGACGAGGGACGCTGTAAGATCCCGTATACGCCAGTGCCGTGGCACGTCTGGATAGGAAAGTAACTCCTCCAACAAACCGCGTGTCGCCGCATTGCTGAACCCGTTGAGTGCATCGCGGTGCAACCACTGGATGAGCGATGCGGCGGTCGCTTCCCAATTCACGATGTAAGGACGGAATGCCTGCGGATGGAACATGAGGCGCATCGCATTCGGCGGCCCCAGTGCTGCAACCGCGACGGGATCAAGAAAATACTCCTGAATACGTGCACTACCCTCGTTCACTTTGAGGACGTTCCAGTGTCGATCGAGCACCAGCGTTGGATAAGGCTCTTGCTGGCGAAGGATAAAATCGAGCGCTTTGTGCAGATGGGCCATCGCCGGAGCATCAAGGCCGGTCTCATGATAAAGCGGCGCGTAACCTGCAGCAACAAGGAGCTCATTGCGATCGCGTAAAGGAATACGCAACACCTCGGCGAGGAGTACAACCATCTCGCGACTCGGTTGCGCACGTCCGGTTTCAAGAAAGCTGAGGTGGCGCGAGGAAATCTCCGCCTCGACTGCGAGGTCCAATTGACTCATGCAGCCACGTGCACGCCATTGTCGGAGCAACTGCCCGAACGCGCTTGGGGGCTGTTCTTCTCTTGCACGAATTGCTCTTTGCGTAGAAGCCATGCTCAGACTCTATCCTGTGCTGACCTATGAAAACATTACCTTTGAGGTAATTGGATTGGGTTTTCGAATCCCTTAGGGTCACGCACATTACAATCAAAGGAGGAGGAGGCTATGAACGTGAATCTATTTCCCGTGACCGAGCGTCAGCGAAGGACGCTTACTGATTATTCGCGCATCCAGTGTGTGATGGGGCTTGAGTCGTGAGCGAACGCGCAGGAATTCTTGCTGCTATCGTCTCCAGCGCTCTTGGCGGTACGGCAGTCGCCCTCACACGGTATCTACACGGAACACTTGATGCCGTCACTTTGGCGGCCTTCCGCTTTGGTATTGGGTTTCTGCTGGTGTTGCCGCTTGCCGTTGTCTCTCGTAGCAAGTGGCCGCAGGGGCGAGATTGGCTTGGGGTTGCAGCCTTAGGCGTTTTATTCTTTGGGATTTTTATTGTGATCTACAACGCCGCGCTCCACTACACGACTGCCGCCCGCGGGTCTCTCGCGCTCTCAACACTCCCCTTCGTCACGATGCTAGTCGCAGCGCTCTGTGGGCGTGAAACATTCACCGCCCGGAAGACGACTGGCGTGCTGATTGCGATCACTGGAGTCGCAATGGCGCTGGGAACCAGTCTGGCTGTCGCTCCAGGAGAGGCATGGCGCGGCGACCTCCTCATGAGTGGCGGGACGCTCTGCATGGCCCTCTACACCGTGTGGTCCCAACCTTTCATGGCGCGTTCGAGTCGGTTGGGTTTCCTCTCTGCGGGTATGGGTTTTGGCTCAATGGCAAGCGCACTGGTTGCCTGGCATAGGGGCGGCTTTGCCGCCATGTCCACTCTCAATCTAGAACAGTGGCTAGCGGTGCTCCTGATCGGCGTGTTTGGCGGCGCCGCAGCTTTTTACCTCTGGGTGTATGCACTAGAGCGGACGACACCGACACGTGTGGCCAATACGATAACCATTAATCCGATCACCGCTTCGCTCCTTGCAACTCTCTTGATTGGCGAAGCAATTGGCGTCAGTCTCATCCTCGGTATGGCAGCGGTTGGTGTTGGGATCTGGGTCACGTCCACCGAGCAGCGAGGCTCACCTGAACACACACAGATTGTCGCGAGGACACTATCAAAGAGTGAGAAGAACCATGAAATATTTTGAAGATGCCTCAGTGGGCGATACGTTCGTTTCCCAGAGCACTTATCGAGTCACCGCAGAGGAAATCAAAAGCTTTGCTGCGCAATGGGACCCGCAACGCTATCACCTCGATGAAGCTGAGGCGCAGAAGATAGTGGGGCGATTGTTTGCACCTGCGCTGTTGACCATGTGTATTAGTTTCAAGTTGACCCATGACTCAGGATACTTTGAGATCTTACCGGCGGCAGGCTTAGGTTTAGAGGAGATCCGCATCCCCAAGCCCGTCTTCGTCGATGATGTGTTGCAGGCCAAGGTCATGGTCGTGGCCAAGCGTGAGTCGCAGAGCAGACCAGGATTGGGACTCCTCAGTCATAAGACCGAACTGTTCAATCAGCACGGCGAGCTAGTGTTGAGTTACATGGTGCCCTCGCTCGTGTACAAGCGGCCGCTCTAACCTTTCGTCAAAAACAATCGCAGTCGCTCCGCCAATTCATGAGGCTTTTCTTCAGGAATAAAATGTCCACAGTCCGAGATGGCGCCGCCCTCGACCTGCAGAGCGACCAGTCGGAGGGACTCCACCACCAGTTCCCCTCGCCCGCGAGAACCACCACCGCCGAGTCCGAGCGTTGGCATTGGTAACTTAAAACCGGTCGAGAGGGTAGCATAATTGTCGGCGATATCTTGCGGCAAAGCGCGATACATATTGAACCCAGCACGCATCGCGCCAGCCTGTGCGTAAGCACGAACATATTCGCCGATATCCGCGTCGCTGAAAGCCCCAGCTTGATCCACGCCCCAGTTGAAGAACCATTCGAGGTAAATACGCTCCCGGCCAAAGGTCAAGGCTTCTGGTAAATCTGGCACGAGATGGAAGAGGTGATGCCAGCGCGGTAATTGTCCAGCAGGAGCAAGTCCTCCGAGTTTATCAGTGTGGATGCCAATCACAGGAACGTCGAGCAGCGCGAGATGCGTCACAGCGTCCGGGTGATCCGCCGCGACCCGAAACGCCACGACGGCGCCAACGTCATGTCCAATGACGGCGAAACGCTCGCGCCCTACGTGATCGTGCATCAATTGCCAGATATCGTGAGCAACCGTCTTTTTGTCATAGCCAGTGAGGGGACGAGAGGACTCGCCTAAGCCTCGCAGGTCTGGCGCAATCAACTCATAGCGGTCAGCTAAGAGCGGCATGAGCAAGCGCCACTCGTACCATGTCTGAGGCCAGCCATGCAGCAGCACGACAGGTTGACCTTGGCCCGACGTGACATAATGAAGGCGAACATCTTTCAGGTTAGCGTAGTGATGAGTGAAATCTCCCATAGTGCTGCCGCCCTTTCTGTAGGAAAGCGACAAGTGCCGGAAGCATAGCCGTTTCTGCCGAGCTTGTCGAAATCGAGGCTCGACCATTCCTGGTTGACGAGTAACTTCCCTGGACAACCTTCCACGAGCCAGGTAGGTAGTGACAAAGGAACAAGAGCTTGCACCTCAAGGAGAGAAGAGCGTATGAAGGACGGCTTGCATGTGATCGATAGCGACCTCCATGTCATCGAAATGGGCAACGTGTATGAGAAATACATTGATGACAAGTATCGCGACAAAATGCCTAAATATCTGGGCCTCAGTCCCACCAACTTTCCCCATTGGGATGTGCAAGGTCAACTCATCCCTCCTTGGGCGAAATCCGATGATGTCGTGCGCGCCCAACAATATCTCGACGCTCCCACTGAGCACATGTACAAGTCGGTCCGCGAGCGCGGTTACGACGCCGACTCGACGCTCAGAGCGATGGATGCGGAAGGAATTGATATCGGCATCGTCTATCGCACGTTTGCCCACATGGTGGTGTCCATTGATGATCTCGAGCCTGCGTATGCAACGGCCTTTTGTGCGGCTTTTAATGATTGGTTGGCGGACTATTGCAATACGAATCCGAAGCGGCTGAAACCGGCCGCGATCGTTTCCTTGCACGATCCCGAACTGGCGGCGGCGGAAGCGCGGCGCGCGGTAGAAAAAAAGGGCCACGTAGGCGTTATCTTGTTGCCGATGCCGCAGAAAGACCGCTACTTTAATTCTCCAGAATGCGATGTGCTCTGGCAAGAAATCACTCGCCTCAATGTGCCGCTGGCGTTTCATGGCACCAGTGGCGGCGCCTCAAAAGATTATGTGAGCAACCGTTTTCGCGGGAAACCGAACTTCCGTACGCAGAATCATGCAGCAGCATTTCCCCTTGAATTGATGCTGGCCATGAGCGCGATGATTGTCGGCGGTGTGTTGGAACGTTTTCCCGCTATGCGAGTCGGCTTCTTAGAAGGAAACTGTGGGTGGCTGCCGTGGTGGCTGCACCGTCTCGATGATCAGTGGAAGAAGTACGGTGGCGGTGAGTCGATCAAGCTGGCGGCCAAGCCGAGCGAATATTTCAAACGGCAGTGCTTCATCGGCACGGACGTGGACGAAGAGTTGCTCAAGATCGTGGTCGATGAGATCGGTGACGATAACATTGTCATGTCAGTGGATTATCCACACGCCGACGGACCCTTTCCGAACGGCATCACGACCTTCTTGGAGTTGCCAGGCGTGAGCCTCGAATCCAAGAAAAAGATCATGTGGGGCAATTGCCTACGCCTCTACGGCTTTTCAGAAAAACAGTTACTCGCGAAATAGCAAATGTGAGCACGAAACGGAGTGGGTGGGGACTCACTCCGCCATTTGAAACATAAGGAGGGAAACATGGCCACAACACCTGTCCAATACAAGCTCGATCATCGACATCTCATTGTTGATGATGTTGCAAAGACCGCCGCCTTCTACGAAGACACGCTTGGAGCCAAGAGGGTTGAGTCGCTGGAGCTGCGCGGTGTGCCGATCGTGCGGCTCAATCTCAACGGACTCACCCTGACGGTCTCTGGTCAGCTTGTGCCCGGCGTGCGTGATCATATTGGTTTTGAAGTAGACGACTTTGAAGCAGCGATCACGGACCTCAAGGCGAAAGGCGTAGAGTTCGTCGTACAACCCACGGATCTGGGATTCGCTAAATTTGCCTTTATCAAAGACGCCGCCGGCACGACGCTGGAAGTACTGCATCGCGTGCAGAAGTAAATTGGGGGCGTAAAACGGAGAAACTAGTGGACATTCCGAATTCTTCGTTACGCCAAGCGCACCGCTTGCAGCAGCTAGGCGCTCTCCTGTTTCTGCTTGCGCTGCTCGTGGGGATCGTTGTGCCCCGATTTGCCGTGCCGCGCCTCGGGTTATCGGCTCATTTGCTTGGCGTCATGCAGGGGCTCTTTCTCCTTGTCCTAGGGCTGCTTTGGCCAAAGCTCAACCTGACGCAAGCGCTGTCTCGGACCCTGTTTTGGTTGGCCGCCTATGGCTGCTTTGCCGCGTGGACAGCGAATGTGGTGGCTGGCGTCTGGGGAGCGGGAAACTCAATGCTGCCGATTGCCGCAGGACAAGCGCGAGGAAGCCTGTTGCAAGAGGGAATCATCACGCTAGAGCTCAGGACGGCGGCGGTCTCGCTGATTGCTACATTGATCCTGATTCTCTGGGGGCTTCGGGATTCTGCTATGGAATGAGGGTATGGGGTCAGGTCTTGCATTCACGCCTTTTCGAGTTTCGGTGACCAGGAGAGGAGAACAATGCGAGATTGCAAGACCTGACCCCTTTTCTGTATGAAAAACAAGACGGAGCAAGCACCGGGCGAAGACCCAGTTCAGGCGCAAGACCTGCCAGCAGGCAAACTTTCCTCTTGGCTTCGTCTGACAAGGAGAGCCCAAGGCGCGACAGACGAGATCTCCGTGCCGTGCGGGGCATGTACTGCTTGTTGTCAGTCGTCATATTTCATACATATCAGACCTGATGAGACCCAAACCCTCGACCGGATACCCGAAGCCTTACTGTTCGCCGCCCCCGGATTGCCGAAAGGTCATGTCTTATTAGGGTACGATGAATATGGTCGCTGCCCGATGTTCGTCGCGAACAAGTGTTCAATCTATGAGCATCGACCACGCACGTGTCGGCAGTATGACTGCCGGATATTTCCCGCTACAGGACTTTCCGTAGGTGAGGATAAAGCCCTCATTGCTCGGCAAGCGCAGCGGTGGAAATTTGACGTGGACACTCCGCGCGAACGCCGCCAACTCACGGCGCTACAAGCGGCAGCCAAGTTTTTACGGGAGCACGCAGCGTGCTTTCCGGCAGGGTTTGTACCAACCAATGCGACTCAGCAGGCCATGCTTGCGATTAAAGTGTACGAGGTTTTTCTTGAGTACGCTTATGACCCTGAAAAGGCTGAGCACAGAGAACAAGAGCACGAGATTGCAGCAGCAGTGATAGCGGCGTACGAGAAATTCGAAGCTGGACAATAACAACTAGGGCGAGGTTTTTGCTCCTTCTCGAAACTCAGCGATCAAGAGGATAGGATAATGCACGATTGCAAGACCTGACCCCTTTTGAGGGAACTAAAAAATATGCGACCACAAAAACTCATGTTGAAAAACTTCATGCCCTTTCGCGCCACCGAGGGACAAGGGCAAATCGTGGACTTCGCCAACCTTGATCTCTTTGCCATTACCGGCCCGATGGCGAGCGGCAAATCTTCTCTGATCGACGCTATCGTGTGGTGTTTGTACGGACGCACAGCGCGCTACGGGGCCGACTCCAAAGGCGTGATCTCGACTGGCGAAAGCACATGCGAAGTGGCGTTTGACTTCACGATCGGGGCCCGCCAATTTCGCGCCGTGCGGCGTACGGGGAAGACCACGGACTCCGGCCTCAGTGAGCACCAGGGCGGCGAATGGACGCAAGATGAGTCCGGCTCGGAGCGTTTGACAAAACGCGTCGAAGAATTACTGGGTCTCGATTTCGATAGCTTTACGAAGACCGTGATTCTCCCGCAAGGACGTTATGCCGAGTTTCTGAGTAGCGAGCCCAGTAAACGTCGTGACTTGTTAGAGAAGATTCTTGAGCTGGGTGTGTATAAGCGGGTGGTCGACCGCGCCAAAGAGCTGGAGACGCGTTCCAAGGGCCGCGCGGACACCATTCGTGAGACCTTACAGCGGCCTCACTATGTCGGTGTGACTCGGACGCTGGTTGAACAACGCCGCGAAGAGCTTGAGCGCATTGCGGGTGAGATTACGCAGACGAGCGCGCGGGAAGAAGAGTTGCGTACGCTTGCGGTTCAGCTTGAGAAGATGCTCACTTTTGCGGCTCGCTTGATCGACCTCCAAAAAGAAGAGCGGCATTTATCGGAAGAGCACGACCGCGCGCAGCAGCGCTTGAAAACTGCGGAGGCGCACCTGCATGCTCGCACTCAACTGCTTGCCGAAGTTGAACGCGAACGGGAGGCGGTGGGCTACGATGCTCGTCGTCATGAAACGGTGCAACGCGCGGAAGGCTATTTGCGCGAGCATCTAGCGGCCTGTCAAGAAGGAGAAGACAAAGCCGAGTCGTTGAAGCAAGTGCAGCAAGAGCTGGACACGCTCACCTCACAGGTAACTGCTCAGACGGAGACCGTCGAGCAAGCGCGCCGCTCACATGAAGAGCTGACCGTGACGCTCCGTACACACATCTCTACAAATGGTGATACTGTCGCGCTGACGAATAAAGTGAACGCGGCTCGGCGCTGGAAAGAACTGCACCGTGAACACGAACAATTGACCAAGCAACGACAACTGCACGCCGATGAGCTGGCGGGCATCCAACAAACGATAGCGTCTCTGATCGCGCAAGAAAAAACCAAGGAGGTAGAGCTGCAAACGCTCCAGCAGCAACATGATCAGGCTCGGGCGGAAGAACAAGAAAAACGCCAACAAGAAGAGGAAGCGGGACGACTCGCGAAAGAACTCCAAGATGCTGTAAAGGAAGAGAAGCAAAGCGCACAAAAGACCGAACAGTCTCGCGCCGCACTGCACCTAGCGGAAGAAGAGTTGCAAAGGCGACAGCAGGTCGTCGCCGACGCGGAACGGCAAGAACAGATTACTGTCCACGCCGTTGAAGAGAATCGTAAAAATAACGAGATTGCTCACCTGCGCACCACATTGCACCCTGGAGAGCCCTGCCCCGTATGTCTGACGGCCGTCCGTGAAATTCCCTCCGTTTCTCCAGCCGTGCATGGCGATCAACTCGCGCTGCAACAAAGACTTGAACAGGCGAAGACGTCACTGACCCATGCGCGACACGCCTTGCAGCACGCAGAAAAAACCGTCGCCGCTGCGCAGATAAGAAAAGAGACGAGCGAGCAAGAGTTCACCGGTTGTGAGCAGAAACGCCAAGAGGCTCAGGCGCGCTTCCTCGCACGGTTTCCCGGATTCTCCTCTCTCAAAGACGCCCTCACTGCCCTGCAAGAACGACGACAAGAGATCACCATGCTGTTGACTGATGTGAAAAAGAGAACGCAAACAGCGGAACAGGAGAGAAAGCGATTGGTTCAACAACGAGAGCAACAGCAACGGCGCGAAGCGACGTTAGAGGAAACGTTGCGAGGGATCGACGCTTCGCTAGAAAAAGACGCTCGCCTACTTGCCGATCTGGATACACTGCTCACGCCTTATTGCGCGCAAGGGCAAGATCCCGAGACTGTGCTTCTCGCACAACGGCAAATGCTGCTTCACGCTGAACAAGCGGTGAAGAGTGCGGATCAGACTTTGCGACAAGAAAAAGAGTCGCTTGACGAATTCAACACGAAAAAGATTTACACTGAAGGAACGCAACGGCAGTTGCAGTACGAACAGCACGCCGCTAGGGATCGAGCCGAACGAGCGGCTAAGGCCGGACGTGAAAATCTCGCACTACCTGAAGGAAGCCCGCTTCCCGCACTCGCTGTGATAACGAGTGAATTGGAGACGCTTACTCAGAAACAAGAGCAAGATATCGCTTATGGTCAGCGTCTCGAAGCACTACGAAAGGAGAAAGAGGAAGCTGAGCGCAACCTCACCGCCGCGCAAGCCGACTTGCAAGCACGTGTAGGCTTTTTCCAAGATGCTCGCCGGAAAGTTGGGGATACGACGCAAGAGCTGACGCACGCGCGTCAGACGCTCCAGCGCGCGATTCGGGAGAGCGAAAGTCACGACCTTCAGCCCGGGGGCGAAGATGTCAAAGAGCGGCTGACAATAGTGCAGGGGCAGAGTCGCGCGTTACACGAACGCCGGAGCCGACTCGAAGCCGAGAAGCATGAGCTGGAACAGCGCTGCATGGAGAAGGAGCAAGCAGAACAAAAACTACAAGAAGCTGAGATCGAGAATCGCCTCTCGGCGGATTTGCGCAAGCTGCTGGGGGCGGAATTCACCGACTATTTGTCAGAAGGCGCCGTGAAGGCGCTCATGCAGGATGCGAGTGTGCATCTACAAAGACTGACGCACGGGCGCTATTCCTTCACTATCGAATATAAGCGCAGGACCATTGAGCTGCTCATTGTGGATCATGAAGACCAGCAGCGCGCGCGCCCCACGCACTCCCTTTCTGGTGGGGAAACGTTTCTGGCTTCGCTTGCTATTGCCTTGGCGTTGTCCCAAAGTTTTCGGGAGATCGCTACCGGCAGAGCTGCAAAAACTTCAACCGAGTGTCTTATTCTTGATGAAGGCTTTGGCACCCTCGACCGCGAAGGCGTACAGTTAGTGACCGAGACGTTGCAAGAACTCCGTGGCGAAGAAGGCCGTGTGGTCGGCATCATTACCCACGTTGAAGAAGTCGCCGCCGCTATGCCCATGCGCATCGAAGTGCGGAAAGGCAGTCGATCGAGCACGATTACGGTGAGCGGGTAGCGTGGAAAGGAGAAACCAAGGCTGTTCAGTAGGAGCTTCCCATCTCCTGCTGAACACTCGTTGTTAAGGAAGGACAATAGACAAGCTCTCTGCTCGCCCAACTCACACCGCCTCTTGCAGGTCGTCATACGTCGCGTATTGTCCAAGCAGGGTCAAGAGTTCAGCTTGAGAATGTACGGAGAACTTCTCAAAAATCGAGCGCAAGTGATTCCGGACTGTATAAAGGCTGATAAAAAGGGTTTGAGCAATCTTCTGTGGACGATGATTGCTCAATAACAACCGCAGGACTTCACGCTCGCGTCGAGAGAGCTGTTGTAAGCTTGCGAGCAACTCATCTGGAAGTCCTTTCGAGTTCAGTTTTGTTTCCGTCAAGTCGTTTTGAGACGGGGGCAAGACGACTTGACTCGCAACTTCAAGCGACATATCCGACTTTTCAGCAAGTCTAGGCGTTGCGTTTTGGTCGAAGTTAGCAGTTAGCGCCATGCAGAAGTCTTGTAAATCCGCGATGCAGCGGGAGAGATTGCACAAGGAGAACCGTAACATGGCCTCCAGCCTCTGTTCTGTCATGATCGCATCGAGCGGCGTTGCTGCTGCGAAATCGTGTAATTCTTTGCCCCATGACTGCCAGCGTCGTTGTAAATCGAAAACCGTTTTCTGCCTTTTGGTCCGTGCCACAAGGTCCTGCACGATGGTTAAAAGGCGGCGGGTCTCAAACGGCTTTACTAAGTATGCAGATACCTGTAAAGAAATCGCGCGCAGTGCAGAATCCAAATTGGGAGAACCGGTCACAAGAATAACTGGGAGAGAGCTGTTCGTCTCTCGCAGCCGCTGGACGAGCTCTAACTGAGTATTTCCTGGGAGGTGCGCATCGGCAATAACCAGATCATAGGCCTTCTGCTCAATCAGTTCTTCCGCCGCGGTTACATTCGTAACACACGTACATTGGTAGCCTTCGCGTTCCAGCACGGCTGAGGTTGTGCGAAGAAAGAATTCTTCGCTGTCGACAATGAGAATTTTGCTCTTCGGAGACATGGGGGTTCCTCCAGTTCAGGTATCGGTAGAGCACAGGATTAAGTTGAATATGATGTCTCTCGGTCATCTCGGTATCGTCAAGTTCATTCCGTCGATAACATTATTAAGCGAACACGTGGGCGCTGATGAGCCCTCTATTTTGGCTCGTTGCAACCAGGAACATAAACAAAGCATTGCTCTCAGGCGAAAACACAAACTGCTAGTATACTAATCGAAACCATGCATTGACAAGACAGGGTAGTGCTCCATGACTCACCGCCTTTTTCTGTCCGTAACGGAACGAGAAGCCTCAAGGAGACGCCAGTTGTTGTCTACGCCAGAACAACCGGGCAGATGCTCTATCCGGCGGCTCGCAGCAAATCCCCGACCCGACCTTCAGCTTTACGAATATCTTCTTCGTACTTGAGCACGACATTCAACGTGCGGCGTATGGTCGGAGCGTCCAGTTCTTTCACCCCCAGAGCCACCAATGCTCGCGCCCAGTCGAGGGTTTCTGCAATACTCGGCGCTTTTTTGATATCGAGTTTACGAAGCCCGCCAATGAAGCGGGCGACCTGTCGTTGCAACCGTTCAGCTAATTCCGGCACTTTGAGAGCAATAATCTGTGCTTCGTCCTCGGCGCTAGGGAAGTCAATGTACAAATGCAAACAACGTCGCTTCAAGGCTTCCGACAGTTCGCGAGCGCGATTGGAGGTGAGGATCACTATCGGTTTCTGCATCGCGCGCAACGTCCCTAGCTCGGGCACGCTGACTTGAAAGTCACTGAGAACTTCGAGGAGAAAGGCCTCAAATTCTTCATCAGCTTTGTCAATTTCATCAATAAGGAGCACGACGCGTCGCGGGGCGCTAATGGCCCGTAACAAAGGTCGTTCGAGCAAATAGTCCCGCGAGAAGACATGACTGGATATGTCCTCCCAACCGTGTTGCTGGGCAGCGTCGGCTTGGATGCGCAGCAATTGTTTTTGATAGTTCCATTCAAAGAGCGCGCGCGCCTCGTCCAATCCTTCATAACATTGCAGCCGCACGAGTTCAGTGTGGAGCAATTCTGCAAGGACTTTAGCAATTTCCGTTTTTCCGACTCCGGCGGGTCCTTCAATGAGCAGTGGCTTCTCTAACATGAGAGCAAGGTACACGGCGGTTTCCACCTTCGCCGTGGTGATATAGCGGCAGTGTTTCAGGCCGTCCTGGACAAAGGCAAGCGTCAGCTCCATAGGGGCTCAAGTCGTACGTAAAGGAAGACGCACCCTGCTCCAGCGCGTTTGTCTACGCTGACATTCTTACACTTCCACGACGAGCCCATCATGCGCGCACTCAAGCGTAACCTCGTCGATGCGTTCAAGCACTTCGCGACCGATGTGGCTCAAGAGGAGCCGTTTGCAACCAAAGCGATGATTTTGTGAGGCAAGTTGAGGGTAACTAATGTGGAAGGTTGTTTGGGACTGAAAATAGCAACATTCGCAAATAAAGAGGTTCGTGCCCTGGGAGTACCGAACCAGATCTTCATTCCACCCACAATCTCCGGAATAGAGGAGCGCCTTTCCATCGACGGCGACGCGAAAGCCGAGGGAGATGTCTTTCTCCTGGTGGGGCACGCGAAAAGGAAACAGTTCAACGCCGTACAGTGTTTGCGGTTGCCCGGGCGGCATTTCATAAAATTCAAGCGGAAAGCACATCGGACGCTCAGACAGCTCGCGATACATCGCGCGGTGCAACGCCCACACGCGATCTTTTGTGCCGGGAGGGCCTGCGATGTGCAACGGACGACTACGCGGATGTTCAAACAGATATTCAAGAAACAAAAAGGGCAGCCCGCCAAAATGGTCGCCGTGGAGATGGCTGATGGCCACAAAGTCAATACGATCCGCTGGAATATTAAGAGTCTTGAGCGCCAATAACGTGGTCGGTCCGCAGTCGAGGAGGAACCCCGTGTTGTCAGTCTCAACAAGATAGCCGCTGTGGCGTCGGCCGCCACTACAGAACGCGTCACCAGCGCCAAGAACCGTAATGCGCATGAGCAACCTTCCGCCCGGACTTTTTTTGCCGCTAGGCTGTTGTTGGTTCTATCGTTTTCAGTGCCCCTGGGCAAGGGTAATAAAGCACCCAGTGAAAAACTGAGAGCTGCTGCCCCCCGCTGTCGCAGGTTCGATCACCGTGCACCTTTTCCTGCGCAACCGGCTTGCCCCAATGATCTCCTTATTTCGAGTGTAGTCTCCACCGCTAAAAATGAAAAATCACCATCTCCCTTATTCTACGTTTCTTGACCCCTCTTTCGGGAACGAAAAAAGCTCCGTACGTTCCCCTCGACGGAGGAGGATGGGACCCTGTGGCCCCACCGGTCTTCAAATTCGTTCACAACTAGTTTAGTAACTCATTGTGATTGCTAGTAAATCCCTATTCTTACTGAAGAAAAGTCGCATTTCCCCCTCTCCTCAGTTCTCTCCATTTCTCCCTTTTTCCCATCAGAGTCCCGCGAATTTTCACAACAAGGAGCACTTGTAAACCCGTTTTTGTTTCGATGCTGATGCTCGTGTGCAGGCGGGCGCCGAGAGACGCCGCTTTTAGGAGGGAGACGTGTTTGTTAGAGTTCTGTTGAAAGTCGCGTTACCGCGCCGTTGGGAATTACCGCTCTTTCAGTAGGCACTAGAGTATAAAAGCTGATTGGCTGAACCATTCTGACTAATAAAATTAGTAATTGCCGCTTGATGATGCGTCAGGTAGCATTTAGCTTTATCTAGCTCACACGAGCGGCATTTCCTATGTGCATTACTACTCGAGAGATCGTATTATGTGGATAGTCAGAGTCGCGCTTACCCGCCCCTATACCTTTATTGTTCTGGCGCTGCTGATTCTTATTAGCAGTCCAGTCCTTATTTTACGCACCCCGACGGATATCTTTCCGAATATCAACATTCCGGTGATAGCTGTGGCTTGGCAGTATACCGGCCTCAACCCTGAAGAGTTGGAAGGCCGATTGACTAGCGCCTATGAGAGAAGCCTCACGACCATGGTCGATAATATCGAACACACTGAATCAACCACTATTAACGGGCAAGCAATCATCAAGATCTTTCTGCAGCCGCACGCGAGCCTCGATACCGCTAACGCGCAGGTGACCTCCGCAGCCCAGTCTAATCTGCGGTTTTTGCCGCCCGGGATAACACCCCCGCTAGTTCTCAACTATAGTGCTTCCAGTGTGCCGATTCTTCAACTCGCCCTCTCCGGACAGGGGCTCTCTGAGCAGCAGCTGAATAACCTCAGTTTCAATTTCTTGCGACCCCAGCTCGTGACGGTGCCTGGCACCGCGCTTCCGTATCCGTATGGCGGAAAGCAAGCCCAAATCATGGTCAATTTGAATCCTGCGTTGCTGCAATCGAAAGGGCTTTCCGCAGCAGACATTATCGCTGCCGTGGGCCAACAAAACCTGGTCCTACCCTCCGGCACTGTCAAGATTGGTCAATTCGAATATGACGTTGATCTCAACGGTAGCCCAAAGACGGTGGCGGAACTGAATAACCTGCCAATCAAGCAGGTGGGCAGTACGACGATATATCTGCGGGACGTTGCCCAAGTGAGCGACGGCTTTGCTCCACAGACCAATATCGTTCGTCACAATGGTCAACGCAGCACCCTGGCGGTCGTACTGAAAACGGGGAATGCTTCTACTCTCGATGTCGTCCAAGGCATTCGCAACCTTCTGCCGCGTGTGGCGCAGACACTGCCGCCGGAACTGAAAATTGAGCCTTTGGCTGATCAGTCCATCTTCGTCCGTGCAGCCATCAATGGCGTCATTCGCGAAGCTGTTATTGCCGCGTGCCTCACGGGCGTAATGATCCTCATTTTCCTGGGAAGTTGGCGCAGTACGCTTATTATTGCGGTGTCCATTCCGCTGTCCATCCTCACATCCGTCATGATCCTCAGCTTTCTAGGAGAAACTATCAATATTATGACGCTGGGTGGACTTGCCCTCGCGGTCGGCATCCTCGTAGATGACGCCACTATCACCATTGAAAACATCGCGCGCCACTTAGAGGAGGGATATCACCTGCATGAAGCTATCTTGGACGGTGCGGCGCAAATCGCCGTCCCCGCCCTGGTCTCCACCTTGTGCATTTGCATCGTATTCCTGCCGATGTTCTTTTTGAGCGGCGTCGCCCGCTACCTCTTCGTACCTTTGGCCGAAGCAGTCGTCTTCGCCATGCTCGCGTCGTACGTCTTGTCCCGCACGCTCGTGCCGACACTAGCAATGTACCTGCTGAAAGCGAAACAACACGAGGTTGTGCACTCACGGAATCCTTTCACTCGCTTCCAACAGGCGTTTGAGCGGGGATTTGAACGTTTTCGTAGCGCCTATCAGCTGCTCCTTACCACCCTGATCGCCCGGCGGTTCGTCTTTGTCCCCGTTTTTTTTCTGCTCTGTCTTTCCGCCTTCCTCCTCGCGCCGTGGCTAGGGCAGGATTTCTTCCCGACTACTGATAGCGGCCAGTTTCTCCTCCACCTCCGCACGAAAACTGGTACGCGCATTGAAGAAACCGCGCGGCTCTGCGACCTCGTGGAGGACTCAATTCGCCGCACGATTCCGCAGGAGGAACTGAATAACATTCTTGACAACATTGGCCTGCCCTATAGCACTATTAATTTTACGCACAGTACGTCTGGGGTCATCGGCGCGGCCGACGCGGACATCTTGGTCTCTCTTTCAGCCACTCACCGTCCTACGGCGAAGTATGTCCGGACACTGCGGACGCATCTACCAGAGGAGTTCCCTGGGACCATCTTCTATTTCTTACCCTCCGATATCATCACGCAGATCTTAAACTTCGGTCTGCCAGCCCCGATTGATATTCAACTCGAAGGGGCGGACATGCAAAGCAACCATCAGGTGGCGGATCAGCTACTGAACGATTTGCGTCAAGTGCCCGGGCTGGTTGATCTCCGCATCCAGCAGACCTTCGATTATCCCAAATTTCACATCGATGTTGATCGCACGAAGGCAGCCCAAGGCGGCTTCACCCCGCGGGACGTCGCTAGCAGTTTGTTAGTCTCCTTGAGCGGCAGCTTCCAAACCACGCCGACCTTCTTCTTAAACTGGCAGAACGGCGTCAACTATAGCCTCGTCACCCAAACCCCACAGTACAAAATTCAGTCCCTGCAGGATCTACAGAACATCCCTATCAGCGCCTCGGCCATGAAGCGGTTAGAAATCCTAGCCGATATCGCCTCGATCACACGATCGAATGAGGTGCAGGCGATCTCCCATTATAATATCCGACGTGTTGTCGACATTTACGGCTCCGTCCAAGACCGCGACCTCGGCGCCGTGGGCCGGGACATCCAGCGCATTGTCGAGGCCCATCGTTCATCTTTGCCACGCGGCAGCTTTTTTACGGTGCGAGGACAGCTGGAGACGATGCGGAGTTCGTACGGCGGCTTACTGGCTGGACTCGCCTTCTCCGTCATTTTGGTGTATCTGCTCATCGTCATCAATTTTCAGTCGTGGCTCGATCCCTTCATCATCATCACTGCGCTGCCCGCCGCCCTGGCCGGCATCATCCTTTTTCTGTTTCTCACGCACACGACGCTCAGTGTCCCCGCCCTCATGGGTGCGATCATGTGTATGGGAGTCGCCACCGCCAACAGTATTCTGGTCGTGGCGTTCGCCAAGGAGCGGCTGCTGGCTCATGGTAACGCACTGCAGGCAGCTCTTGAGGCGAGCTTCACGCGTGTGCGTCCCGTGTTGATGACTGCCCTTGCCATGATCATCGGCATGGCGCCTATGGCGCTCGGATTGGGTGAAGGCGGTGAGCAGAACGCGCCGCTCGGGCGGGCCGTCATTGGCGGTTTGCTGTGCGCCACGATCGCCACCCTCGTCTTCGTTCCTGCGGTCTTCAGTCTACTGCACGGCAGCCGTGTTCCGGCTCGTCTCCATCCACGAGCCAACAGCGAGGATCAGTGATTTTTAATATGAAAAAGGGAGCAATAGAGAGAATGACAAGCAACGACACACCAACGACCGTTATTGAAACACAAGAGCCGGCAATGCTCTTCCGAGAACCCGCTGTAGGCGAACGCCAACAACGGAGCATCAGTCGCGTAGCTATCTTCCTGCTGACCTTCTCTATGATCGTGCTCGGTGGTGTGATTGCCTATGGCATCCATGTCCGTGTGGCGGCCGCCTCCAAGCTCAAACGGACCACAGAGCAGGCCGCGATTCCCGCCGTCAGCGTCGTCTCTCCAACTGGCGCTGCCCCTGATGAAGAACTGGTGTTGCCTGGCAATACGCAAGCGTTCACCGACGCGCCGATCTATGCACGCACGAATGGCTATCTGAAGCATTGGTATTTCGATATCGGCGCGCACGTGCAACAAGGGCAAGTGCTGGCGGAAATCGAGACGCCGGAAATCAATCAGCAGTTGCGGCAAGCGCGGGCAGATCTCCAGGCGGCGCAGGTGAACCTAGACCTCGCCAAAACGACCGCGACCCGTTGGCAACTCCTTTTGCAAGCGGATGCAGTGTCTAAGCAGGAAACCGACCAAGCGGTCAGCAATTTCAATGCCCAGAAAGCCACGGTGGAGGCCAAGGCCGCTAATGTCCGTCGACTTGAAGAACTACAAGGCTTCCAGAAGGTTTATGCTCCTTTTGCTGGGGTGCTCACGGTGCGCAATACTGACATCGGGGCGTTGATTGATGCGGGAGCCACGGCGCCGGGCAAAGAACTCTTCCACCTCGCGGCGACCGACAAGCTCCGGGTCTATGTTGCAGTGCCCGAAGTCTACGCACGCGCGGCACAGCTTGGAGCGACAGCATCTTTGACGCTCGACACATTTCCCGGCCAGGTCTTTCTCGGGACACTCGTCCACACGGCCAACGCGATTGATCCCGCCTCGCGCACGTTGTTGGTGGAAGTGGATATTGAGAATCCTCGTGGCGCGCTCTTACCGGGCACGTATGGGTTTGTTCACCTGAAGGCGCCGCATGAGATGCGTTCGGTCACGGTTCCCGCTAACACACTACTGTTCCGATCGGAGGGACCACGGGTTAGTGTGGTGCGCAATGATCGAGCGGAGCTGATCCCAGTGACAATCGGTCGCGATTACGGCAGCACCGTAGAGATCGTGTCAGGGCTCGCACCCGATGATGCGGTCATTGTCAATCCACCTGACTCTCTACTCAGCGGCGCGCTCGTGCGGGTGGTACGATCCAAGTAATGCTCTTGGTAATGCTCTTGAGAAAATTCTGCTCCTCTCGACTAGAAACAGAAATTGACAGAAGGAAGGTTGAAGAGAGCCTTGTGGTTCCGCGAGAAGTGTGTCTTCAATATGAATCACGGTGATACAATGGATCATTATGCTGCGCACACGGGTATCATTTCCTCTTCCTCAACACCGCCTCATCTCCAAGCTGGCCCGCAAAACCAACCACATAAGCGGAAGGCAATCCAAGCGCCGAAAAACCGGTTTTCAACAAAAAGTCCCGCGAACTTTCACGACACCCCTGTTTTCTCCCCTCTTTCGGAAGTGAAGAACGCCGTGTAAGTTCGCCCCTGTGGAGGAGGATGGGGCCCGGTGGCCCCACCGGTCTTCAAAACCGAGTTGCGTGGCGTAACGCTGCGCGGATGGTTCGACTCCATCCCTTCTCCGCCACACTGTTATTCTTCTTTATGAAGCACGAGGTCCTCAGCGGCAAAGATCCCCCTCAGGTCTAAAAGAAAAGCGTTTTCTCGCACGCGCCCAAGAATCGGTGGCTCGGCCGATCGAAAACGCGCAGCTATTTTTTCTCCCGTGACCTGAGGGTGTCGAATGACGATGGCGCGGCTGGGTAGCTCCTCCTCGGGCAAGGACCCGCTCCCGATCTGCGCCGCCGCATCTTCAATCGTCACCGAGAATTCGCCTCCCAAATGCGCTTGCAGCAGCGGAACGGCAGTCGTCGCAATGGCGTCCATTTCCTCTCGTGGACGCGTCAACCAGCGGAGCGTGGGTAACTCCGCTACGAGGTTCGGGGAACGCTGATAGAGACTCAAGGTTCCTTGCAGTGCTGCAAGCGTTAACTTGTCGGGACGCAGCGCGCGTTTGAGTGGATTCTCCTTGACGCGATCAATCCATTCTTTGCGTCCGACAATAATCCCCGCCTGTGGTCCACCAAGTAATTTGTCGCCACTGAAAGTCACGATGTCCGCTCCCGCCGTGATGCGTTCGGCGACGATCGGTTCTTGTGGTAGGCCATACACAGCCAAGTCAATCAAAGCGCCGGCGCCTAAATCTTCCATCACAGGGACGCGGTGTTGTCGACCCAGCGCGACCAGCTCGGGCAAGCCGACGCTGCTGGCGAACCCGATAATACGATAGTTGCTGGGATGCACTTTTAAGAGGACGCCAGTATGGTTGGAAAGCGCCGCCGCATAATCGGCCAGGTGCGTACGATTGGTCGTGCCGACTTCGCGCAAGAGCACTCCACTTTTGCGCATCACGTCAGGAATACGAAAGGAGCCGCCAATTTCGACGAGTTCCCCGCGCGAGACGATTCCTTCTTTTCCCTCCGCAATCGTATTCAAGGCAATGAGCACAGCCGCCGCGTTGTTATTAACCACTGTCGCCGCTTCGGCTCCTGTCAACGCCAGCAAGTCGTTTTCTACGATCCGATCGCGGTCCCCGCGAGCGCCTTCGCCCAGGTCATATTCCACAGTCACCGGAGAAGTCGCTGCACGCACCACTTCATCGATCGCTGCTTTGGCTAACAGCGCTCGTCCCAAGTTGGTATGGAGCACGGTGCCAGTTGCGTTCACCACGGTGCGCAGAGGCGAGCGATCCGTCTGTGCGATTCGCTCCGCGACCCGCCGAGATAATTCATTTTCGTCAATGGGTTTTTTGATTTTCCCATTGAGCATCGCCTGCCGCGTTTGTGCGAGCACGGACCGCGCGGCGTCAACTAGATAGGCGTGACGATAGCGCGACAGCAGCAGCGCTAACGCGGACGTTTGCAGGAGCTTTTCCACGGACGGCAGTGCACGTAATAAGTCAGTTGTTGTTGTCTCCATCGTGGAACTCATAGCGCAGCACCTTGGCATAGCATCTCGCCTCTTGCAACTCCAAGAGGGGGGTTGTAGCCTTACTCAGTGTGAGGAGGAGCAAAATGTCAACGCCAGCAGAACAATACCGCGCCACTATCCAACGTCAAGAAGAACAGCTTCTGCCCTTTTTGCGTACGTTTGAATCCTTGCAAGAGAATTTACATTTCATGCAAATCAGGCAACATAAGCAAGATTTGTATGATGCCTTGGGCGACCTATTTCCGCCCCTCAACGCCGAACTCGATGCGTTGTCGCCTCCGGCCGAATTGCAGACCTTTCACGAACAGTGGCGCGAAGCAGTGGCGCAACTCGAAGATGCGTACACCTCCTTTTTGACCGGATCGGAGTCCAATTTTTTCACCTCATACTTCCAGAGTCGGCGCGCGTTCTCTTCGGGGAAATACCAGTTGTATGGATTACGGCAGCAACTGCCGACCCTGCAATCCTACTGGGTGCTGCCGGAAGAGTTGTCCCGCTTGACGGATTTAGAGAAGCCAACCCCTGGCTCTGCCGCCGCCACTGGCGTCATGCATCGTCCAGCGACAAAGGAGCATGGGGAATACTCACTCTACGTGCCGGAAAATTATGATCCCAGCCGTCGCTGGCCGCTGATCATCGCCCTACACGGCGGCCACGGGCGCGGAGATGATTATTTGCTGACCTGGCTGAGACCGGCGAAAAGTAAAGGGTATATCGTGCTCTCGCCCAAATCGCTCGGACAAACATGGTCGCTGATGCAACCGGGCGTAGATATTCGCTCGATTCTGTCGATGGTGGAAGAGCTGCTCGACGAGTATGCGATTGATACCGGGCGTCTTTTCGCCACTGGCTTATCCGACGGCGGCACATTCAGTTTTGCCTTGGGTCTGAGTTGTCCCAAGCTCTTTGCCGGCATTGCGCCGATTGCGGCAGCGGGTGAATTGGTTGCGCTCTTTGATCTTGAAAAAAGCAAAACCTTGCCGGTGTTTATGGTGCACGGCGTGATAGACCCGATTTTCCCCGTGGCGATGGCGCAGAGAACTCATGCGTTGCTCCAACAAGCAGAGTTCAATGTCATCTACAAAGAATTGCCGGAATGGGGGCATGCTTATACGTACTCGATCAACGAAACGCTCGTCCTGCCGTGGTTTGATCAGTTGCCTTCCCACACGCAAGCCTGAGTAAAAGAACAAATGCCGTCATGGGTTGCTGTTCCGCCTACAGATTCTGTTAGAATATGTAAGGGCGGTAAGCAAACCACTTTGCTTGTGACCTGGAAAAACCTGATTGCAAAGAAACGCTATGGAACAATTCGGAGTAGTCATTCTCGCAGCCGGCCTCGGCAAACGCATGCGTTCGACTTGCGCGAAGGTCTTGCATTGTCTCGCTGGCCAACCTCTTTTGACCCATGTCCTCAATGCTACGCAACGTCTGCACCCGAATCGCCTTGTGGTGGTGGTTGGTCACCAGGCGGATGAGGTGCAACGCCGCTGCGGTGGAATACACATCGAGTTTGCCCTCCAACATAACCAATGGGGCACGGGAGACGCCGTGCGCGCGGCGCAACCACACTTCCGTGATTTTGTTGGCGACATCTTGATTGTCTGCGGCGATACTCCGCTCCTTACCACGAGTACGCTGGCGCAATTTGTCCGGCAGCATCAGGAAAAACACGCCGTGCTGTCCGTACTCACCGTCTGTCTCGATGACCCGGCTCACTATGGTCGGGTGATTCGCACTCCCGAAGGAAGCGTCTGTAAAATTGTTGAAGCGCGCGACGCGACTCCGGAAGAGCGCACTGTGCGCGAAATCAATAGCGGCATTTACTGCGTGCGCGCCGATTTTTTGTTTCCTGCCTTAGAGCGACTGCAACCCTCGAACGCACAAAAAGAATACTACCTGACGGACATCGTCGCGATGGCGGTGACCGCAGGGCTGTCAACCTACGCAATTGTGGCCCACGATCCGCTTGAAATTGGCGGCATCAATTCCCGAGAGGATCTCGCTATTATGGAAAAAACTCGCCAGGCTCAACTTCGCACTCAGTGGATGGCTGCGGGCGTGACATTCGAAGACCCGGACACCGTGTACATTGATGAAGACGTCAAGATTGGGCAAGACACCATCATTGGTCCGAATACACAGCTCAAGGGCAAGACCGTTATCGGTGAACGATGCCAGATCGACGGCAGCGCGTACATCATCGACAGCACGCTCGGTAACGACGTACACGTGCGCTTCTCCGTCGTGTTGAATGAGAGCGAGCTTGGCGACCACGCCAGTGTTGGCCCGTTCGCGCATCTGCGCGGGGGAGTCGTGCTGGACCCGAGGGCGGAGATCGGTAATTTTGTCGAAGTAAAAAAGTCGCGCATTGGCGAGCACAGCAAGGCCAAACATCTCGCCTACATTGGCGACACGGAAGTTGGCCGCGACTCGAACATCGGCGCAGGGACGATTACGTGTAATTACGACGGCTTCCGCAAACACAAGACCAAGATTGGGGATCGTGTGCAAGTTGGGTCCGACACCACGCTCGTGGCGCCAATCACCATCAACGATGATGTGTACATTGCGACCGCCACCACCGTGCGACAGAACGTGCCAGCCGGAGCGTTAGTGTTTAATACGCGAGAAGAACAAGTGCGTGAAGGCTGGACGGCGGCCAAACGGGCGAAGGAAGCGGCAAAAAAGTAGCCAGCATGAGAATCTAATGGAGAATTAAGACTGCAAAATGAAGAATGAACAAAACGCGTCTCGGTTTCCAATTCTTCATTTTTAATTCTCTATTCTTCATTTGTCTTGCACTACTGACTACTGACTACTCTGCATGAGGTTGAGAACATGTGCGGTATTATTGGGTACATTGGTTATCGAGAAGCGGCTCCGGTCCTCCTCCAAGGCCTTAAGCGTTTAGAATATCGTGGGTATGATTCGGCGGGCGTCGCTGTCTTTGCCAATGGCGGTTCCAACGATGGCATCCTCGTGCGCCGTTCCGTGGGCAAGCTCACGAATCTGGATCAACTGCTGCAAGGCAATCCCGTTCATGGTTCAGTCGGAATGGGGCACACCCGTTGGGCCACGCATGGACGCCCCTCGGAGGCGAATGCGCATCCGCATCGCGCGGGTAAAGTGGTGGTTATCCATAACGGCATTATCGAAAATTATTTGGAGCTGCGGCATGAACTCCAGGCGCAGGGCCGGACGTTCAGCTCGGAAACCGATACCGAGGTCATTTCTCACCTGATCGACGAATATATCCAACACGGGATGCCTTTCACCCAAGCCACTCGCGCGGCGTTGCAGCGCTTGGAAGGCGCTTTCTCTATCGTCGTACTCTGCGAGAACGAGCCAGGGAAAATACTGACCGCCAAGAACGCCACTCCGATCGTCATTGGACTAGGAGAGGGAGAAAATTTTGTGGCGTCCGACATTCCCGCCCTGCTCGATTACACCCGCAAAGTCACGTTTCTGGACGACGGGGAAATGGCGGAGGTCACACGCGACAAGGTGGCCCTTTCCGATTTTCAAGGGAAGCCGATTGAACGGGAGCCTCGGGTCATCACCTGGGACACGATTACCGCGCAGAAAGGCGGTTATAAACACTTTCTGCTGAAAGAAATTCACGAACAACCGCAGGCGATCATCGACACCATGCGTGGGCGCATTCTGCCTGAAGAGAGCGATATTGCTTTAGGTGAGTTTGATGAACAGGACTCGGTCTTACACTCCTTGAAGCGGATTACTCTGGCCGCCTGCGGTACGGCGTGGCACGCGTGCTTGGCAGGGAAATTCTACCTTGAAGAACTGGCTCGCATTCCTGTGGAAGTCGATTACGGCAGCGAGTTCCGTTACCGCAACTCGCCGCTTGAACCGGGCACTGCGATCCTTGCGGTCTCTCAGTCTGGTGAAACCGCGGACACGCTTGCTGCTTTAGAATGGGGGAAAGACGCCGGCTTGCCCGCGTTAGCGATTTGCAATGTGATCGACGCCTCGATTCCTCGCAAGGCGGATGTGGTGCTGTATACCCATGCGGGTCCGGAAATCAGCGTCGCCTCCACCAAGGCATTCACGACACAGCTCACGGCGTTGTATCTGCTGTCCGTGTATTTGGGTCGACGGCGCGGCGTGATCAATCAAGAACAAGGGCGGAAACTGATTGACGATCTTGTGAACTTACCGGCGCAAGTGCGGGAAATTCTCTCCCGAGAAAAAGCTATTGAAAAAATAGCCAAGAAATATGGACAAGCGAAAGACTTCCTCTATCTCGGTCGCGGCGTAAACTATCCCATCGCGCTTGAAGGCGCGCTCAAGCTCAAGGAAATTTCCTACATTCATGCCGAGGGCTACCCCGCCGGCGAAATGAAGCATGGGCCGATCGCCTTGATTGATGAAGAGATGCCGGTCGTCGTCCTGTTACCCAAAGACCCAGTGTACGCCAAGACGCTCAGCAACATGAAGGAAGTCGAAGCCCGAGGCGGGCGCATCATCGCCATCACCGACGCCCCGTCCCAGGAGCTCGAGGATATCGCGTGGGAAGTCCTCTCCGTGCCCGCGACGAATCATTTACTCATGCCGATTCTGCTGACCATTCCCATGCAGCTTCTCGCCTACCATATCGCGGTCTATCGGGGTACGGACGTGGACCAGCCACGCAACTTGGCGAAAAGCGTCACGGTCGAGTGAGCAGGGATTGTGACGGTCTCAGAAGCTTTTGAGAAACCCTCCGTTCACCCTTCGACAAGCTTAGGACAGGCTCTGTTGAAGCACCTGTATACCGGTTGAAAGAGTCTCTGGAGAATTTATCAACAGCTTCTCAAGGAGCCTCACACCCTCGCCGAGCAACGGATGCGTAAAAGAGACTTGACTCTCACCAAGAACAGGAATAGGAACATTCGCAATGATGTTTAGTGTCTTCTCCGGACTCTCCGTAAGCAAAGCGCTTCGTATGCGTCGCCATGCGCGCACGAGTGCTTCGCTGCGTAGCGTCTGATCGAGATACTGTACAAACAGACAACGTTCAGAGGCTGCGGGCGAAGCTTATCCCGCAGCCTTTTTGTTTCAGAGAGGGCTGCGGCAAGAGTCGCGGCCCTTTTTCGTTTGGGAGAGGAGGATGCTATGGATTGCCGATTCCGTCCGGTTTTTCCCATTGATGAGCCTTTTTTGTGGGAGATGTTGTATTATGCGGCGCATGTAGACGAAGAGTCCGGCAGTTCGATCGAAAAAGCCATGAACAATCCGTTCCTCGCCAAGTATGTCGCACGCTGGGGCAAGTCTGGGGATCTTGGAGTGATCGCTTATCAAGTTGGGACCCTGCAACCACTCGGCGCCGCTTGGCTGCGAGTATTTATTGGAGAGGAAAAAAACTGCAACGACATTGAAGATGGCACGCCAGAATTGGCCATTGCAGTCCTCCCTTCGTGTACAGGACAGGGGCTCGGCGCTCGGCTCTTGGCGTATCTCCTCAACACCGCCGCCTCGGCCTATCCTGCCGCATATCTCAGCGTCCGTGCGACGAATCCGGCCAAACGATTGTACGAGCGGTTTGGCTTTGTCGTCATTGGGGAACTGACGAATCGGGTCGGCGGCAGATCGTTTCACATGAAAAAGGATTTCTCGAGCATGGGAAACGTCCCGGCGGGCGTCGACGCTCAAGCTCAAGGAGAATGAAATGAAACCGTATCTGCCTATCAACTTTCGTGACAAGTTCGCGAAGTTCTCTGATCACTGGTCTCCAAGGGTCATTGCCGAGCTGAACGACTATCAATTCAAACTCGTGAAGTTCCAAGGCGAGTTCGTGTGGCACGATCACAAACACACCGACGAGGTGTTCATCGTGCTCAGCGGCGAGATGAACATCGAGTTCCGCGATGGAGTGGCCCATGTTGGCGTCGGTGAAATGTTTGTCGTACCGAAAGGGATAGAACATCGGACGCAGGCGACTGAGGAGTGTCAAGCTTTGGTGATCGAGCCTCGCGGGGTTGTCAATACTGGTAAGGCTGGCGGTGAACTCACGGCGGCAAACGACGTCTGGATCTAGCGCTCAACTTTCGCCGTAGTTGATGGGAGTTTGAGATCTGCGAGGAGCGAGAAAGATGAACACTATAAATGCTGGGATTGTCAAGGAAGGCCAACATTTATGAAAGACCGAGACCTCCGCGTCTGCTTTGTCGGCGACTCCTACACCAACGGCACGAGCGATCCTACATGTCTCGGCTGGGCAGGGAGGCTAGCAGTGGCCGCCAGACAGAAGGGCTACAACCTCACCTATTACAACCTGGGCGTCCGACGAGAAACCAGCGTTGATATTGTTAAGCGGTGGCGACAAGAAGTGCAGCCTCGGTTCCCGAGCAATTGCACCCCGTTTGTAGTTTTCTCCTTTGGCGTGAATGACACCACCCTCGAAGAAGAGCAAACGCGCGTCCCAGAGGCGCAGAGTGTTGCAAATGCACGCACCCTGCTGCACACGGCAAAGCAATGCTATTCCGTCCTCATGATTGGGCCTCCGCCCAACGCGGACGCAGAACAAAACATAAGAACGCGTCGACTCTCACATCTGTTTGCGAAAATAGCCCAAAACGAAGACGCGCCATTCTTATCCGTCTTTGATCAGTTAGCGACGGACGAAGTCTGGATGAGTGAAGTGCGCGCCGGTGATGGAGCCCATCCGGGCACGGCAGGCTATGCTAGGCTGGCTGCGTTGGTTGCGGCCTGGCCCAACTGGTGGTTTCATTAGATCCGTACGCTGACTGAGCAAAGTGCTCCCAATGAACGCCGCCCTCGCCAACCGACGAGGCCTTGAAGAACCATGCTGAGCATGACACTGTTCTTGTGTTTTCAGTGCGAGCATCTGGAAGCAGAGGCGGTTTTCTGTCCCTGGATGAACAAGGAATTCAAGAGGGAGACTAGGCATGAGTAAAAGCAACACCAAAATGACTCTCGATCCGGTCCGGCTGTGGCGCGAGTGGTACCAAAAGTCTGAGAAATCGTGGAACGAGGCCATGACACAAATCCTTGGTGACGACCGTGTCGCCCAAAGCACGGGCAAGTACCTCCAAGAGATGCTGCATACACAACGAATGTTCAGCGAAGCGATGGCCAAATGGTTGGCTAACCTCAATTTCCCCTCACGCTCGGATGTGCTGGCGCTCAGTGAACGGGTAGGAAAAGTGGAAGATGCTCTCGCTGGGCTGCAGGTGGAGATCCGTCAATTGCGCCGCGCCCTGGCCGGACAGGCGCCAATGACCAATGGGGAGCTGCATCTTGTTCGGCCCAAACGGACGAAAACACCTCCGAAAACGTCTCCCCAGAAGGAGTAGCCCATGCCGCAAGAGCAACACTTCTCGACGGAAGAGATCGCGGTTCAGGCGCGAGCGACGGTTGAACGTGCGATTCAACGGCATATCCCTGGGCTGAGTCGGCCTGATGATCTGATCGGGGAACTCGGGGCGACGCCAAAGGATGTCATCCACACGCAAGGAACCCTGAAGCTGTATCGTTACCGCCCCCTGTGCGATGAGATTTATCGTGTGCCCATTGTGCTTGTCATGTCGCTGGTCAGTCGTTCATATATCCTCGACCTGACCAAAGGGCAAAGTTTTATCGAGTTCCTCCTACAACAAGGCTTTGATGTCTACTTGATAGACTGGGGGGTCCCGCGCGCGGAGCACGCTACCCTGCGTTTGGAAGACTACGTGTTGGATTTCATTCCTACGTGTCTGCGCGTAGTCAGGGAGGAGTCCGGGGAGCCTGAGGTGTCGCTGGTCGGTTACTGCATGGGCGGCCAGTTAGCAGCGATGTATACCGCGCTTCAGACTGACGGACCGGTCAAGAATTTGGTGTGCTTCACGACCCCAGTGAACGCAGAGGGCATGCCGCTGTTTCGCACCTGGACGGACCCGGCGCATTTTGATCTTGACCGGCTGATCTCGACCCTGGGGAATCTCCCTCCCGAACTTCTCGAAGCGTCGTTCGACATGCTGCGTCC
Organism: uncultured Enterobacteriaceae bacterium; assembly: GCA_964441775.1. Lineage (GTDB taxonomy): Bacteria > Desulfobacterota > Binatia > Bin18 > Bin18 > SYOC01. The sequence goes on along the minus strand of CAYTVL010000006.1, from coordinate 149,670 downwards.
GTTTCAGAAAACGGCGGGGAGACTGAAACTGCTTGATAACGTCGACGATGAGACGTTTGTCAAAGCGCATCTGCGCTTTGAGCGGTGGGCTGCGGATCAGATTCCGTTCGCGGGGGAAACCGCGCGCCAATTTGTCTCGGGGTTCATGCGCGAGAATAAGCTGGTGCGCAACGCCTTCGAGTTGGCGGGCCGGAAGGTAGACTTTGGACAGATCCGCGTCCCGTTTCTGCATGTCGCCGCCGAGCATGATCATATCGTGCCCTCAGCAGCCTCACGGGACTTGATCTCCATCGTCGGTAGTAAAGACAAAACGGAAATCGTGCTCAAAGGTGGACACGTGAGCCTGGTGGCTGGGACGAATGCCGTGCATCGGTTGTGGCCACAGCTCGAGGCCTGGCTTGCGGCCCGCTCGCTCTAAGCACAGACGGTGACTAACACATAGGAGGATACCGTGGAAGGTTTTCCCAAAACCCTAACACTCAAAGGACGCTCGATCACCGTGCGCATGATGACGGGGCAAGATGCCCCTCGCCTGCATACGTTTGCGCAACAGCTCTCAGATCACGATCTTCTGTTCCTCCGACGTGACATTACCAAGCAACCAGCTATTGATAGGTGGGTGCGCAATGTTGAGGACGGCACAATGTATACCGTCCTGGCCGAAGACCAGATGCAGATCCAGGGGTATAGCAGCTTGTATCGCAACGACTTTGACTGGTCGCGGCATGTAGCGGAATTGCGTGTCCTTGTCGCCCCTCAGGCGCGCCATCTCGGACTGGGCCGTCTCCTCACGCGCGAGGCGTTTAACGTCGCGCTGACGCTGGGCATCGAGAAAATCGTGGCGCGCATGACTCCCGATCAAACGGGCGCACGAACCGTCTTCGAGGAACTCGGCTTTCGCCCGGAAGCGTTACTACGTGACGAAGTAAAAGACCGAGCGGGCAAGACCCATGACATCTTGCTCATGGCCAATGATGTCGCGACCTTTTTAGCGCGTGGCGAAGCCTATGGGATTCCACGCTAGCGATGGACCAACACCCCCTGCATCGCCATCCGCTGCATTCACTCTTCACGTACACCGGGGCGCGTAGTCGACGCGCTTCCTCGTGGGATCGGCGTGGCGGTAATCGAGACTTCTTCGTCGTTCGTCCAGGCGAGACCGCTATCCTACTGGAGCACCAGGGCCCAGGTTGTATTACCCATCTCTATTGCGCTCTGGCTTTTCCAGAGTTGACAGACTACCGCGACGCCATTCTGCGTTGCTACTGGGACGGTGAGGCGACCCCTTCCGTCGAAGCGCCTCTGGGCGACTTTTTTACCCTCGCGCATGCACGCGTCCGACAAGTGCGCAGTGCATTGACGGCGGTGAACCCAGGCTTTGGCTCGTCACATGGGCTGCACGCTTATTTCCCTATGCCGTTTGCTGCCGGTGCACGCATCACCCTTGAGCATCGCGGCGAGCAGCCGTTGGGTGGTGCGCTTCCCGCCCTGTGGTATCACATCGACTACGAGACCTACGACCGGCCGCTGCCTGATGACGCGCTGCGGTTCCACGCGCAGTGGCGGCAGGAGAAGCCGACCATAGCAGTTGGGCCACAGCCGAATGTCCAGTTGCATAGGGGAGTAAACCTTGACGGAGTACACAACTACGTTGCTCTCGATGCTGTTGGCGCTGGCCAAATGGTTGGGTTGCTACTCGAGATCAACAATGTCGCCGGCGGATGGTACGGGGAGGGAGATGACATGGTCTTTGTTGACGGCGAGGCCTGGCCTCCTTCGATTCACGGCACGGGCACCGAAGAGATCTTCGGCGCCGGGGCCTGCCCCACTCGCGAATACGCCGGTCCGTATCACGGGTTCCATCTTATTGAATCACCAGACTACAGCGGCCTCGTCGGGGCGTATCGCTGGTTCGTCCACGACCCCATCCGTTTCACGCAGGCTTTACGCTGGACTGTTGAGCACGGACACGCCAACAACTTTGTCAACGAGTATGCATCGGTGGCGTACTGGTATCAGACCGAGCCCCATGCGCCTTTTCCGGCGTTGCCAGACAGAGAGGCTTTACGTCCGCCATTGCCAGCGATCTATGAACAAGCGCGAACGGCATACTTTACGGCTGCCCGCGAGGCCTTAAAGACACTGCCGAGTCCGGAGGTATACCGGATCGCTAGCATTGGCGAACTTTTCTATGCGGGACGGTTCGAGGAAACGTTGCAATGCCTGCGCTCGGGCTGAGGCACCGAGCACCAATCGGTTACTCGTCCACTAAGCCGTAGATGAGGCAGCTCCCTATACTGCCATTGAGACGTCTTGAGTCGGTTGCCCTCCTACAGCCACTGTCAGCTGCGCTCTACCGAGGTCGCCATTCTACCGGCTTCGCTAAGAGAGATTTGCCGCAATACCCACAAAATTGCGCTTGCTCCCGATTCTGCCTTTGACAAAAGGGACATCTTTTTCTTTGACAAGAAGCGATCCATCTGGCTAAGATTGTTCTGTCGATGAGGATACACTTCGTTGATCGTGCTAAATCTATAGCTTGTTTAGCAAATAGATTATTAGTTACCACCATAGCCGCACTGCAACCGTAGTAATGTTTCCCCGCAACCGCATCGCTGACAGCCCGTCTGGAGACAGGTTTTATCTGCAGCTTTACTTGCACTGCGCAACGCAAGCGCCCCTTTTTTGCGACAATGTCAACTCCCAGGTCGCCAGACTTTCCCGTGATCTCTACTTTGTATCCTTGTTGCTCGAGCAAGCGACCAATATACTGTTCGAAATCAAGCGGATCCATACTGTTCACGTCCGCCAATCGAAAATATCGGCCACAGTAGCCGCAGCATAGGGCTGCCCCCCGATTCTCTTTTTCACAATAGACACAAAGTTTCAAAGGAAGCGTCCTCCGACTCAACTTATGAGACAGGTGTTCGAAGAGTTTGTATCTCTTGTAAAAGTCGCTCAATCGAAGGATGGGTGCTTGCCAGAATCCGCTCGTGCTGATGTTTGTGATCTGGGTGCGTCTCAACCTCTGGGTGATGAGGAGCATTGTCGTAACGGAACACGAGAACTCCCAGGGGATCTTGGTAATGATAACGAGAACTGAGCCAGCGCAGTTCTCCATCGGCGAAAACAAAGGCTTTACTGATCTCTAAAAGTGCATCGTCTGAAAAACGCAACCGGACGCGAAGATTCCCTCGTGTCGGAGACAAAATAGATTCTTCGTAGCGCTCAACCTGCGTAGTGGAAACACTTTGCACCAGCTGGCGCACGTGATCGAGATACTCTTCGACGGTGTTCATCCAGCGGCTACCAGCTTGTACTCCAACTCTTCTTTGAGTTGCAAGTAATGCTGGTAATCTCCTGCCCACTCCATAAACTCTGCCGCATCTCCAAATTCTCCGCTCTCATAGCGTGCATAAAAATCGGCGGACGTCATACCGTGCCGCTTCTCATATTCCACTAATGAGCGAACCAAAGCGGTTAGTGCATCTACAGATGAGGCATATACCACTCGCTGGATTGTCATAAAACATTCCTTTTTCAACACTGTAGGCGAGACCACAAAGCCTTTCCAGTCGGTGCCTGCGGTGGTTTGACGATTACGCAGAACGCCGAAGAGTGACCTCCGGCGTCGAATAAAGAACGCGGGATAAACGGCTGTGCCTACATTGGCGGCATCTTTGGAAACTTAGGCAGATCAGGGTTCATGAAGTCCCACGGCTGGGCGCTCGAAGTGTAGATATCAATAGTCGGTCGGTACAAACTCGGGTTGTCCAAGCTGCCGAGGCTGATGCCCGTCAGCGCCACCGGCATGCCCGATGGCTGGCCAAACAACCGAGAACCGCAATTCGGGCAAAAACCGCGTCTGATCGGATGACCACTATCGCCTTGCACTTCATGGTATTTAACTTCTCCTGTGATGCGCACGGCGTCTCTGGGGACCAGGAGCACAGAGGCAAAGGGTCCACCTGTCACTTGTTGACAATCACGACAATGACAATTGGCGGCCGCAATCGGCTCGGCTGAACATTCATAACGCACGGCCCCACACGCGCATCCACCAGAAAACAGAGCAGCCATACTTCACCTCCTTTTTGAATATGGCGCGATCATAGGATTTTCGCGCGCCTCGTGATAGCCTCTCTTCACCCTGAAATTATGCAGAAGGAAAAACGTAAGTCCCGAGAGGCATGAACGAAAAGGAGGATTCTTTATGTGGTTACGCGTACGACAGATTGCCTTGATTGCGCGGGAGCTGGCTCCCGTTGTCGATGACATTCGCAACGTGTTCGGCCTTGAGGTTGCCTATCGCGACCCACAAGTGGCGACCTTTGGCTTGGAGAACGCGGTGTTCCCGGTCGGCAATCAGTTTCTTGAAGTAGTGGCGCCAACTCGTGAAGGCACTGCTGGTGGACGCTACCTCGATCGACGCAAGGGCGACGGCGGCTACATGGTCATCTGCCAGTGTGACGATCAAGCGCCCCACAAACGTCGCGCAGCGGACCTCGGCATCCGTAAAGCATTGGAGCACGATGAGCCGGAATTTCGCATCATGCAGCTCCACCCCCGCGACACCGGCGGCTGCTTTCTGGAAATCGATGAACAGCTCGGCGACAAGACGCCGGATGGGCCCTGGGTTCCTGCCGGACCGAATTGGAAATCCGCGGTCCGCACCGAAGTGGTGCGCGGTATCGCCGCAGCAGAGATTCAGACTCCTGATCCTACAGACCTCGCCACGCGTTGGGGCCAGATTGTAGAACTGCCGGTTGAAACTAACGCACAAGGGCAATCAAGTTTGCGCTTCGAGAATGCGCAGGTCCGTTTTGTCAAAGATGCTGACGGTCGGGGCGAGGGGCTCGGTGGTGTGGATCTCGTGGTTGCGGACCGCGCCCGTTTACTCGCAGCCGCCGAGCGGCGCGGGCGACGCGTTTCTGACGATCTCGTCAACATTTGTGGCGTACGTTTTCGCCTCGTGGAAAAATAGAAGAGGAGAACTGACATGGCCAACTATCAGTGCATTCAGGTTGATAATCCACGACCTGCCGTGCGACGCGTGACGCTGAATCGTCCGGAGAAACGCAACGCCCTCAACAATCAACTGCGCAGCGATACTCTCCAAGCTCTTGAAGAAGCAGACCGCGACGCCGATGTCCGCGTGAGTATTTTGCGTGGCGCTGGTGTGTGCTTTTCCGCCGGCTATGACTTGGGCAGCAACAACGCTCAAGGTCAGCCCTATTACACGGCGGGTGGAGCGGGGCAGTGGGCTCGACACGTGATCGAAGGTTCTTTCCGTATTTGGGATCTCGCCAAACCCGTGATCGCGCAAGTGCACGGCTATTGCCTGGCGGGAGGGAGCGAACTGGCCACGGCTTGCGACCTTGTGTATGTGGCCGAGGATGCGCAGATCGGCTATCCACCGGTGCGGTTGATGAGTCCGCCTGACATGCAATTCCATCCGTGGCTGATGAATATGCGGGACGCGATGGAGATGATGTTGACTGGCGATTCGATCAGCGGCGTCGAAGCCGCACAGAAAGGGTTCGCCAACAAGGCTTTTCCTGCGGCCGAGTTGGAAGCGCGAGTGTTGGAGATCGCGGAACGCATCACCAAGATTCCGACCGAGTTGCAGCAGATCAACAAGCGGTCCGTGCATCGTGCGATGGAGATTATGGGCCTCCGGTCCGCTATTCGCGCCGGCACGGAGATGCAGGCCTTGGCGTTCACAACTGAATCAACATTGACGTATCTCAAGGAGTTCAAGAAAGGGGTGCGCCAAGCGCTGTCTCTCCGTGACAAGCAGTTTGGCGATTATCGCGAGCGCGAGAAAAAGGACTGAACCCCTCCGTGCGGCGTGGGCGGCAAAACTGCTGGTCCCTACGAGAACAGTAGGGAGAATGATACAACACCTTCGCCGAAAGGAGTAAGAGGCTATGTGGTCGCAGGACCTGTTGCCCGTAGTGAAAACGCTAGGACTCTTCGCTTGTCTTAGCTGCGGGTACTGGTTTGTCTTTAAGACTGTCCGCTGGCGCTCACCACTCCTCCAGGCCCTGACTGTCCGTGTTCGCCTGTGGGCGTATCTCCTAGTTCCTCTCGTTCCGCTTGCCTGGCTTTCGCAACGCTTGCCACCGTTCTTCCAAGAAATGTCGCCCTCGCTCATGAGTGTATTGACAGTCTTCCCTTACACCGTCGGAATCGTCCTGGCAGTGGGGGCAGTCGAGGCGATCAGCGCGGTGGTATTCGACTATGTGTTCGCGGTGCGTCAGCGCGCTGATATCCCGTCGATCGTGCGTTCGCTGCTGCGGGGCATTATCTATATTGGGCTTTTTTTGTTCCTCCTGCCTCGACTCTTTTCCTGGCATGATGTCGCGGGTCTTCTCACTAGTTCCGCTATTGTCTCAATCATCCTCGGCCTGGCGCTGCAAGAAACGTTGGGCAACCTTTTCGCGGGCGTCGCCATGCAGATGTCTCGTCCGTATCTCACGGGGCATTGGGTGAAAATCGGCGCCTATGAAGGGACGGTCGAGCGCGCGGATTGGCGATCGATGACTATTCGCACCTTTCGCGGCGATCAAGTATCATTTCCCCATAGTTTTTTGGCCAAGATGGAGATCCATAACTACTCGTTTCCTTCTCGTTTGCACGCCTGTGAGGTCCAGGTTGGCGTGCATTACCGGCATCCCCCAGCCATGGTGAAAGCCCTGCTCATCCGTTGCGCCCAAGAGACCGTGGGTGTGTATGCTGACCCGCAGCCTACTGCGCTTCTTTTGTCCTATCACGATTCTGCAGTGCTTTACGGTGTATACTTCTGGATTGACGATTTTGGACAACATCGCCACATCGAGTCCGACCTGTTGACGCGCATATGGTACCAGTTTAAGCGCGAGCAAATTGAGATTCCCTATCCTACCCGTGAGTTCTATCTGCGCCCAACTGAAGTGTCCGTTGATGTGGTCGCGGAGCGTACGCGCTTGCTGCGACGCATCGAGTTTCTCTCCGTACTCGATGAACAACAACAAAAAACACTCGCGCAGCGGTTGAGTACGCAGCTTTTCACACAAGGAGAAACGATCTGTCGGCAAGGAGAGCGCGGGGAGACATTCTACCTTATCAAGCGAGGCCTCGTCGAAGTCACGGCCCATGACGAACATGGACACACGGCATTCGTGAGGACCATGGAGACTGGAGAATTTTTTGGCGAGATCTCTTTGCTCACTGGGGAGCCGCGCAGTGCGACGGTCACCGCGCTAGATGAAACCGAAGTGCTTGTCATTTGTAAAGAAGATATGCGTTGTATGCTCAAGGCGAACGATACGTTAGCGGCGCATATGAGTGAGGTGCTTTCAAGCCGACAGGATTACTTAGATAAACAGTTGGCTTCGCTGATGCAACAAGAGCTGGTGAATGGCCAGTCTCGGGCAGAGGGCGGAGAGTCTATCCGCCGTGAAATTTTGGATCGCATCCTCAACTTCTTTTCATATTAAGTAACGACATAGGCGTGGGCTCTCGCTTGAGCGCGGCAATGTAAAAAGACGACTCCGCGATTTCTTCGAGACAGATGACTATCGCCACCGTCATGAGCCAATCGATGCGCCACCATTGTCCTGCCCCGTAGGCGCTGAGACAAACGCCGATGATGGCGATGCGATACCCGCGCACGATGCCGAGCGCCTTGGGTGGGTCTTCATGCGAGCGTCGCGCGGCCCTCGCGCCCCGTCGCGTTCCCCAGAACAGAAGCAGTGTTCCTAGCCCCATGAGAACCAGGGCAGGGATATTCTCGCTTGCAGCCTGAAGAACGTCGGTGCCGCACGAAAGCACGATGCAGGTGTCCATACACTGTCCACCTTTCCTCGAAGTTATTCGGAGGCTACACGTTCTGTTTTTCTAGAGTCTCGGCGTTTTCTTCTTCTCGAACTGCAGCAGCAAGCAGAGCCTCTTGAGCGTCTTTCCGCGCCTCTTGCGCAGCCCAACTGCGATAGACGGAGGCCCCGCCACGTTCGAGGGTCGCCAGCAGCGCCTTTTGCTCGGCCAATGATTTCCCTTCGAAGAGTTTCACCATTGTCTCTTGCGGAGACAGACGTGGTTCGAGCACCATTTGGGTCTGCGTCACGATTGCCACGACAGCGCCGTCTTCCCGAGTGACGCGGGTTTGCCAGACCATCGTGCGTTTGCCGCGATGGAGCGCCGTGCATTCGCCGAAGACCGTGGCGCCTTCTTGAGCCGCCGCGAGAAAGTTCGTCTTTGATTCCAAGGTGGTGGTTCCAGCGCCACCAGTGAGGTTGAGAAAGGTGACATACGCGCCTAACGTGTCCGCAAACGCCATGATCGCGCCCCCGTGCAACACATGGTTCGTCGTGCACAGCTCGGGGCGCACCACCATGCTGGCTTTCACTCGTTCCGGGGCAGCTTCGAGAAAACGGATACCAAGCACTTCGGGGAACAGACCTTTAGTGTTTTCTTGCAAAACCGCAACCACATCCATACGAAACTCCTTCTCCGCTATTGACTGTAACTGTGAGCTTTCCAGAATGCTTGTGATAGTTCTAGACGGGCGACGTGATTGAGTCGCCGAGTCGCATCATCCGCACGAACGCCCAGTTCGCTCTTTTCCAAACCGACATCCATCAGTCGAGAGAGCGCCAGAACTCAGTGAGCAATACACTCATGAGCCGTGGATGTTCTTCGGGAAAGAATAGCTTAGCCCGCGGCACTCTCGTCGTCTTTTTGAGACCGCTAAGATTCGCCTGTAGCCAGTCGAGCGAGGCTTGTACGTCGAAGACCGGATCAGCATCGCCCCAGATAATTTGTGCGGGAATCTTTGAGGTCTTCAACTTTGGCGCCATCTCCATGAGTTGTAGACGATTCTTCTTCCAGTCGCAGAGCTGCTGAAACTGTTTGAGACGGTTGTCCGAAGCAACGATCGGCGCGAGGTAAATTTGAATGGCCTCAGCCGTGAATATATCGGCGTTTTCATAAACGAGAGCGCCGAGCTGTTGGCGCGCCAGCAGGGTATCACTTAACATCATCTTCAGTGTTTGGGGGACAATCCCCTCTGCAACTCCTTGATAAAATCCCGTGAGCAACGTATTTGGCCAGAGATCATGAACCTCACAGTTGGTGAGTGTGAGCGTCCTTACCTTCGTCGGGTAGGTTGCGGCGAAGATCTGGCTGATGCCGCCACCGGTGTCGTTCCCGACTAAATCGACGCGCTCAATGTTGGCGGCGTCGAGAAAAGCCGCAATCATCCGCGCCTGCTCGGCAAACGAAACATCCTGCCCCGCCACGACCTCGGTATAGCCGAGTCCCATCACGTCGAGAGCAATACAGCGCCGTATCGGAGCGAGGTCTTCGATGACGCTTCGCCAATGGTAGCTGCAAAGTGGAAGGCCGTGGAGGAACAAGGCAACTGGGCCGGAGCCTAGCTCAATGTAAGCAATACGGCCAAAGGGGACTTCGATGAAATGCCGCTGTCGATGAAATGTCGTTGCATCCATGATTATCATCCTTTTTCTTCAAGAGAATCGTGCGCACGGCGCACGCTGCCGGCGTGACCCAATGTGATGTGCTTCGCTCTAGAGTTGCACTGCTTGCGACTGTGCAAATGGAGACGACGCTTTGCTGAAGCGACGGACCAAGTACAGCAACGGCCCGATACTGCCGAGAGTCAAGGTGAGTAACACATACGGGAGGGGTGCGATGCCCTGCGTACGGGCGTCCCGCCACATCCACAGCATCACGAGACCCAACGCGATCGTCAGGTCAAGGAAGACTTGAATGGTTGCGGCATTCGCCAGCCCCTGTTCAAAGAGGCCAATGTAACCGTATTGGTAGACCACATACCCTGAGTAAGCGGCGAACCCGATGAGTAGGGCTTCCACTCCAAATTGTTTAACGTTCATGCTCGACTCCTTTCTCATCCGCCAAGTGTGGTGAGTGTGGCGGTGGATATTGCGAGGTTGCTCGATAGAGCAACTGCCGTGCCGGTTTCGAGGGAGTAAGGAAATGCGAATCTTTTCTTGTTTGTGCACTCGGGGGGCACAATGGCGACGAAGCAAGCGGAGCCTAGGATGTTGCAGGCGTGCAACCTGAGTAGCGTGGCTGCAACACGTAACACGCAATACATAACTCAGAATACGTAAAAGGATGGTACTCTCTTTGCTCTCGACAATGCTACTATGAGCAACACTATGCATGCGAAAAGACGCTGGAGCATCTGGGGACTGGTCGCCGGAGCGCTGATGGGAATGGGTGATCTCACGGCGTTCCTCACTCTGGGATTAGAAATGCGCTGGAACGGGCGCAGCGTCATGACCGAGGTCATGATCCTTTTTATGGTGACCTACGGAGTACTCGGGTTCGTCATCGGCAAGTTGATGGAGGCGCGCGCAAAGGCGCGTGAGGATGCGCACACCATCGCTTCTCAACTGCGTGCGCTCGAAGCTTCGCAACGCGCGGCTTTACAAAATGAAAAGCTGGCGGCTATTGGTCGCCTGGCCGCCGGCATCGCCCATGAGGTGCGCAACCCGCTCGGCGTTATTCGCGCCTCGGCCTCAATGGTGCGTGAACATTTCTCGCCGGAAGAAGAGGCGCACCGCGCCTGCGAATTTATCCGCGAGGAGATTGATCGTTTGAACGGGCTGATCACTTCTCTTTTGACCTTTTCTCGCCCCGCCGAACTGCGGTTGCAGCCTGTCACGATTGAGCAGGTGGTCGATCGCGCGTTGCAACTCACCAACGATGACCTGCAACGCCGTGGTATCACCGTAGAGCGCGAAGGTGATGATCATGCCCCGACGGTGACCGGCGATCCCGACCTCATCGTGCAAGTCGTCTTCGGGCTGCTTGTCAATGCAGCAGAGGCAATGGGTCAGGGAGGAGCGATTCGTATCAACACCACAAGTGATGACCATGAGGTCAAAGTCGAGGTCGTTGACAGTGGTCCGGGGATCTCCGCCGCTGACGCGGAGCGTATCTTTGAACCGTTCTTTACGACGAAGACAACAGGAACGGGGCTGGGCTTGCCGATGGCAGCGCGCATCGTGCGGGCGCATGGCGGATTTATCGAGGTGACGCCAAACTTCGGTGATCGGATACCTGGTGCTGGGGCGTGCTTCCGAGTCCATCTCCCCATCGCCGGACCTGTTGAGTTGCAGGAGCAAGCCGCATGAAACCACGACTCCTGGTGCTCGATGATGAACAACGCATGGTGGACATCCTTGCGATGGTGCTGCGCCGCGAAGGATACGAGGTGCAGCCGTGCGTACGCCCCGGCGAGGCTTTGGAGGCCCTGCGAACGACGCCGTTTGATTTACTCATCACCGACCTCAAAATGCCGGACATGGACGGATTGATGATCCTGCGGCAGGCAAAAGCGATCGATGCGGAGCTGCCAATCATTCTGCTCACTGCCCACGCCACGGTGGCGACGGCGGTGGCGGCGATCCGCGACGGCGCGTTTGATTACGTTGAAAAACCTTTTGATAATGATGAACTAAAGGTGCTCGTGCAACGGGCGCTCGATGTGACGCGCCTGGCGCGGGAGAATCGCTACCTGCGCGCCGAGTTGCAGCAACGGTACGCGCTCGATGCGCTGGTGGCGGAGAGTCCGGCGATGCATGATGTGTTGGATCTGGCCCGACGCGCGGCGCGTGGTCGCAGCACGGTACTGATCACCGGCGAGAGCGGAACCGGAAAAGAAATGATCGCTCGCACCGTGCATTATCACAGTGACCGAGTGGGAAAACCTTTTGTCGCGGTCAACTGTAAGGCGTTTGCCGAAGGCGTGTTGGAGTCAGAACTGTTTGGCCATGAGAAAGGCGCGTTTACTGGGGCGGACCGCGCCAAGCCCGGGCTCTTTGAACGCGCCAGCGGCGGCGCCGTGTTCCTTGATGAGATTGGCGAGATTAGTCTGGACTTTCAAGGAAAGCTGCTGCGCGTGCTGCAGGAACGCAAATGCCAACGCGTGGGCGGCGTGGAAGAACGCGCGGTCGATGTGCGCGTGATTGCAGCCACAAATCGCGACCTGCGTGCTGAAGTTATGGCAGGACGTTTTCGTGAAGATTTGTATTTTCGCTTGGCGGTGATCCCCATTCATCTACCACCGCTGCGCGAGCGACCGGAAGATGTATTGCCGCTGGCTCGTCATTTCCTGGCGAAATGGAACGCTGAACTATCGCGCCAGCTCGTAGGTTGGACTCCCGAGGTCGAGACATATCTACGCAAACACTCCTGGCCGGGAAACGTGCGGGAGCTGGAAAACACCATCGAGCGGGGCGTGGTCCTCGCTCGCGGAGAACGCATCACGCTGGAAGATTTACTCATTGAAGTTGAACCGGAAGAGACCCCAAAGGAAGGAGCGACCGGCTTTGCTGAGTCTGGTGATCTGCAATCCTTCCTTGACCAAGCAGCCGCCGAGCGCATTCGCGCTGTTCTTGCCGAGGTGAACGGGGCGCGTCTCGAAGCCGCTCGTCGCCTGGGCGTGGACCGCACGACGTTGTATCGCTTGATGAGGAAGTACCGGATCTGAAAAAGGAAGACAACACCAGGAATTCCTTATCACTCCATCCTTACAATGACTCAATGATGCAATCACTTAATGACTCAATCGCTCAATGACTCAATTCTTCCAACAGCGCCTTCGCCTCTTGCAAGTCCTTCGTGTCAAAGCCTTCGGTGAACCAGTTGTACACATCAGCAAGCATGGTGCGAGCGGCATCGAGATTGCCTTGCTTTTGCCAGAGGCGAGCAAGACTTATGGCTGCTTGCAGTTCCAAGGATTTCGCCCCTTGGCGACGAGCAACCTCAAGGGCTTGGCAAAAGCACTCTTCCGCTTCAGTTTTTATGTGACCTCCAGACTTAAGCAGTAGAGTACCCCTTTGCAGATGCAATCCTACCGCGTAGACATGCTGATTCGTTTTGTTCAAGCTCGTCCATGCCTCAGTGAGCAATGTTAAGGCTTCCTCGATGCGTCCCACAGCGCCATATATCGTCGCTAGTCCACCAAGAAGGGTCGGGTGTCCTAATTCTGCCCCTCCAGCGAGGTAGGCATCCATGCCTTGATGCATCTGCGCTAGCCCCTCCTTAATTTGTCCCCGTGCAACGAGCACTGCTCCTTGCATGAAAGTCCCGAGTGCTGCCAATTGTGGAAAGCCGTGCTCGGATGAAAACGCTATCAACTTCTCTAGGTGCGCTTGAGCGAGTTGTCGCTCCTTACGAAACTGATGAAGAGTGAAGGCAAAATTCAGAGCGAATGCAATACTAAATGGATGAGATAATTTCTGAGCTAGGGCGAACGCCTCATGAACTCTCTGGAGAGCCTGAGCAGGATAACCCAGATGCCATAGACTCCAAGCTGCATAACCTCGACTCATCACTCCAGGGTCTTGTGGTGGATGAAGGAGCGGGGACAGGGTCTGGAGCGTATCATAGTGTACAATGGCTTGCTCCATATGTTTTCGGGCTGTAGCAAACTCTCCCATAAAATAGGAAATCTGTCCTAGCCCATGCTGGCCCTCCATGATGAGAGTTGGCTCTTGGGTATTGAGTCCTAACGCAAGCAATTGCTTAGCCGCTTCGTATGCTGTCTGTAACTCGCCTCGCACAAGATGAAAGATCCATAGCCCATCGAGCACTGTAGCAAGTTGCGGCGTCTCTCCCACCTGTCTGCACAACTCTCGTGCTCGAGTGTAGGCTAGGCCCACTTCTGCGGCAGCGTAATTCTTGGTGGCCATAAACGCCAAGCCGAGAGGAGTCTGTAGGTTCAGTTCTTGGGAGTGGCGTTTCTCCGTTTCCGGAAGTGTTTTAAGTAATGCCAACCCTTTGCTGAGATGACTGATAGCTTCGGCATAGGCTGAACGGTCCACCGCTCTCTGGCCTGCTTTCTGCCAATAAGGAATCGCCTGCTCTGCGAGCCCCGCTTCGCTGTAGTGATGAGCCAAGAGTTCAGGCTGAGTTTCCCTCGTGCTTGGGAATTGCTCTTCCAGTACTCGGGCAATCTGCTGATGAAGCTGCTGACGTTTGCTCTTCAATAGCGACTGATAGGCTGTGTCTTGAATCAGCGCATGCTTGAAGAGATACGTAGCCTGCGGTGGCAGTCCGCGCTGATAGATCAATTCGGTCTCGACTAGCCGCCGCAGCCCTCGCTGTAAGCTGCCCTCGTCTCGGTTAGCGACAGCGTGAAGGAGTTCGTAGCTGAATTCTCGCCCGATAGTCGCGCCCAGTTGGGCGATTTCTTTGGCTGGTCCGAGTCGATCCAGCCGGGCCATCAACGAGTCTTGTAGTGTTGCGGGAATGGCCAAAGGCAGGGGCGCAGCATGCTGCGCCCCTGCGGATTCAACGACGCTTTTCGTCAACTCTTCGACAAATAGCGGCACGCCATCAGTTTTGGTTGCGACTGCCTCAATGAGGTCATCGGATAGCGCGGTTTGTGCTTCGACGGGCTCAGCACGAACGGGTAAGCTCTCCCGGTCTGATTCCGATTCCGTTCGCTCTGAGTCCTGAGCCTGTCGAAGGATTGAAGGGCGTAGTGCTTGTCCGGCAACGTGGCGCACCATTTCCCGCACTTGCGCGCGCCCCAAGCGATTGAGCGTCAATTGCGTGAAGTAAGAACGTGAGCCCCAAGGCGAGGTGAACTCAGGGCGACTAGTCAACAGCACCAACAGCCGCGTTGTGGGAGCCTGGTCAAGAAGGAGCGTGAGCACCTCTAGCGTCGAAGGATCGGTCCAGTGCAGATCTTCCCAGACCGTGCAGACTGGTCGCTGTTCCGCCTCTTCGACTAACCATGCCACTAAAACAGCCTGCGTTTTCTCTTTCTGTTTCTGCGGACTCACGGTAATAGGCGGATACCCTTCTGGATGTGGGAGCGACAACAGCGAGGCTAACAGGGGCACGGTATCGGCCTGGGGAAAGCGATATCGAACCAGCGCCTGTTGGAGTTTTCCCAATTTCGTTACGGGCGCCTCGTCACGACTAAACTGGAGCAAACTCTGCAGGTGCTCAATGATCGGATAGAGAGCACTATTCTGGTGATAAGGAGAGCAGTGAAACTCGATGCAGGTTGCGCCGGCGACATTGACGTGCTCTTTAAGTTCCTGGACCAAGCGAGATTTGCCAATGCCTGGCTCACCACCGAGCAAGACTACTTGACCTGCGCCTTCTTTGGCCTGCTCCCAGCGCCGCTGCAGCAGCCCGAGTTCTTCCTCGCGGCCCACGAGCGGCGTCAACCCTTTTTGCACCGCCGCTTCAAAGCGACCCTGCACGCCGCTCTCTCCAAGGACTTGGTGCACGGCGACCGGAGTCGTCAGGCCCTTGAGCTCCTGCGACCCCAAATCCTGGCAGGCGAATAAGCCCTGCACGAGCCGCTGTGTGGCGGCGCTGATCACTACGGTATCGGGCTCCGCTAACCCTTGGAGCCGCGCCGCCAGGTTCGGTGTTTCGCCCAGCGCCAACAGCTCCCGTTTCTCGCTGCTGCCGATTTCACCGATGACAACGAGCCCGGTGTGAATGCCGATCCGCGCTTGGATGGGATGCGGTAAGCGTGCTTTGAGCGCAGGCTTCAATTGAACGTTGAGGAACTGGAGGCCCGCCAAAATCTCCAAGCTAGTCCGCACCGCACGCGCCGCCTCGTCTTCATACGCCGACGGATAGCCAAAGTAGACGAGTAATCCATCGCCTAAATGCTGGGCCGTGAATCCAGCATAGCGAGTGACCACCTCGGCACACATCGCATGGTACGCCTGCACAACCTCGCGATACTCTTCAGGGTCCAGTTGTTCAGATAACGTCGTGGAGCCCACCAAGTCACAGAACATTACCGTCAACTGCCGCCTTTCGGCGGCATCCGGTCTAGAGTCTCTCAGTCTAGTGTCTAGAGTCCGAGAACTGGAGGCGGGGGATCGTTCTTTCGACTCTAGACGCTGGACGTTAGACCCTAGACCATCCTGGTTTTTGGTTTTGCGCCTTTTGCCTTTTGATTTTCCAAGTAACGCCGCTCCACATTCTCCGCAGAATTTAGCTGATAGCGGATTCTCATTCCCGCACTGTGGGCAGCGGTTCCTGAGCGCGCTTCCACATTCATGACAGAACTTCACCCCTTCGGGATTTTCAACCCCACAGCTCTGGCAGTGCATGAGATCTCTTTACTCCTTCGAGTTCGCTTCGGCAAGGAAAACGTTTGGCCTCTCTGTTCCTCACAGCACTGACTACAAACCGAATTGTACCTTGATGAACCGGGTAATTTTCGCAGGCTCTTGCGCAACATCTACCGTCAGGATGTTTTCCGGCTCCTCTAACGTCTCGAACTGGCTCTGGAGCAAGTCGGCTTTCATGAAATGTCCATGTCTCTTTTGCAAACGGCTTTGAATCAGATCATAGTTACCCTTGAGATAGACGAACTGCACCGCACTCTCGAAGCCTTGCAAACGCACACGGTACGCCTGTTTGAGCGCTGAACAGGCGATAATGGCTGATTGACGCTCACGCAACAAGCGCTCTATCAATTGTCGTAGTGCTGCGAGCCATGCGTCTCTATCGTCATCGGTCAATGCGATGCCTTGGCTCATCTTCGCGACGTTGGCCGCAGGATGAAAATCGTCTCCATCGTAAAATGGCCAGCCCAGGTCTTGCGCTAGCAACATCCCAATGGTCGTTTTCCCGGACCCGGAGACACCCATTAAAATGAGAATGCTTTGCTTTTGCACAACTCTGCCAGTACCTCGCTGGTCAGCCCTGGTCAACCTATGGTAAGAGGCCAGACAAAGAAGGAGGCGAACTATGGCGATTCTCATTACTGGCGGAACGGGATTTCTGGGCCGGCACCTAGTGCGACATCTACTGGAATCCGGCGAGAAAGATTTGATTGTCTTGGATGCGGCGCCAAACACTAGGGCGCTGGCTGATGTCGCCGCGCAAATCAAACTTGCTCCCGGCGATGTGATGGAAGTCACCGCATTGATTGACACGATTAACAAGTATAAAGTCGAAGGCATCATCCATCTGGCTTATCAGCTCGGCACTGGCGGCATCCGCAACCCGTTGCCGTCGATCAATGTGAATTGCATCGGCACCACCAACGTCTTTGAAGCCGCGCGCCTCACCGGCATTAAACGTGTGGTCTACATGAGTTCCGTCGCCGTCTTTCCCATGCGTCGGACGCTCGGCGGTCCGGAACTGAGCGAGGATGATCCCCCGGCGCCGGACTCGGTCTACGGCGCGTGCAAGTTGTTCAACGAACACATCGCCGGTTACTACGCCAGCGCGTATGGGCTCGACCCGATTGGTATTCGCCCGACCTCTGTGTTCGGCGAGGGGCGCGGCCACCGACGCGGGGCCGACGCCGACCACTTCATGGTGTTGCCGGAACTGGCGATGCTGGGGCACACTGTGACCATGCCGCCGGATGAGCAAGTGTCGGACTGGATGTACTGCCGCGACGCCGCTGAAGTGTTCCGGCTTGCTTATCGAGCGCAGAATCCTCAGCACCGCGTGTTCAACATGAGCGGAGCCCCACGCCGGACTGGCGAAATTACCGCCTACCTCCGCCAGATCCTGCCGCAGGCGCAAATCTCAATCAGCGATAAACCGTTCGCCATGACTTCGCTCGTCAAGACGGACCGCTTGCGTAATGAACTTGGCTTCACTCCCAAGTATACGGTGGAGGACGGCATCCTTGCCTACCTCAATGATGTACGAAAACGAGAGGGCATGCCGTTGGAGCCGCGATGAGTCTTTCAGTCTCTCAGTCCCACAGTCTCTCAGTTGTATTGCAAACACGAACGGGAGATGTATGACCGAAAACGTTACGCAAGTGACACAAGCGCTGTGTCACACAATTGTCCAACTATCTTTCGATGCGTTGCCGTCCCAAGTGGTCGCCGTAGCAAAACGCATCATTCTCGACGGTATCGCGGTGGCGGTTGCCGGGGCGCATGAGGAGGGGCCGTGCATTGCCGTTGAACACGTCAGCGACCTGGGCGGAAAACCGGTGGCTACGGTCGTGGGGCACGGGTTCAAGACCTCACCGGTCTCCGCTGCTTACGTGAACGGCATTTCTATGCACGTGTTGGACTACGAGCCGATGTGGAGCCCGCCGACGCATGCGACCTCGCCAACCCTGCCGACCGTATTGGCGCTGGCGGAGCAGGAGGGTGCGTCTGGACAAGATGTCATCACTGCCTTTGTGAAAGCGTGCGAAGTGCAGGGGCGCTTACGGCTGGCATCGCATCAGTATGAACCAGGAAAGCTGAAATATCATCCACCCGGTGTCGTGGGGGTGATAGGCTCCGCTGTCGCTGCGTCTCATCTGTTGAGTCTCAAGAGCGAACAGTTACAAAATGCGCTGGGGATCGCCGCGTCTCGCGCTGGTGGCGTGATGGCGAATGTTGGCACGATGACCAAAGCAACGCATTGCGGTTGGGCTGCGGCAGCGGGGCTCGACGCGGCCCTGTTGGCGCGACGCGGGTTTACCGGCAATACCGAGATCTTCGAGTCGCCGAATGGATACGTTGATGTCTTCTTTGACAAGCAGTGCGATGTCTCGGCGCTGCTCGCCTTTGGTCAGTCGTATCGCATGGTGGAGCCCGGCTTCGCCATCAAGATGTTCCCGAGTCAGTATGCCACGCACTTTGGCATTGCTGCCGGACTTGAGCTGCATAAGCAGATCGCCGACCCCGCCGCGATTCAAGCGGTGCGCATCACTACTCCAGTCATGCCTTATGTGGATCGGCCCCATCCGCGCACGGGCTTGGATGGCAAATTCAGCTTTCAGTACACCGGGGCCGCTGCATTGCTCGACGGCGCTGTCACCGTGCGCACGTTCACAGACGAACGATGCAGGCGAGAGGATATGAAGAAGTTGCTCGACGTTGTCTCCATTGTACAAACCGACACGATCCCTGGAGAAATGGAGAAAATGTGGGTCGAGGTAGAGGTTGATCTTGTTAATGGACAACATTTCACGGCGCGGTGTCATGGCCCGAGAGGATTCTGGGGCCTGCCGCCGCTTTCACGCGATGAATACCTGACGAAGGTGCGCGATTGTTTCCGCATGCGGTTGACGCCGACCCATACCGAACGCTGCATCCACTTGGCGGAGGGACTGGACGAATTAGGTCCGGATGGCGTACGGGAGCTGGTGAGCATCGTCGGTTGTTAGTGTGGCTCAATCAAAGGAGGTTCTCATGGCTCGTTTACCTTATGTGACTCGTGAACAATTACCCGAACCCGAGCGCGATATTTTTGATGACCTGATGAAACAACGAGGCTCGGTCGGCCATGTCTTTCGCATGGCGGCGCATAGTCCGCTGCTGTTGCGGCGCATGCTGTACTTCAGCGATGGTCTGCGGAATCGCACCCGGCTCGATCCTCGCTTGCGAGAGCTGGCGATTATGACGGTTGGACGCTTGACCAACTGCGACTACGAATACGTGCATCATCAAGCTCTGGCCAAGCGCGTCGGCGTGCGCCCTGAGCAAGTCGAGCGGCTCGCCAGTTGGGAGACTGATCCCGCGTTTAACGAACAAGAACGCGCCGTCATTCGTTACGCCACGGAGATAACTCAGAATGTGAAGATTGCAGACTCAACATTTGACGCGTTGCGCACCTTCCTCGATAATGAACAGATCGTGGAATTGACGATGAATACTGGTTTCTACAACATGGTTGTGCGCTTTCTCAGCGCGACACAGGTTGAGTTGGAGCCCGAGGCGCGCTCGCATTCGTAGTCACAGGAGAGGTGAAACATAATGAGAACCATCCCTAAACCTCTCAAGGCTGTCATTCTGAACCACAACGCGGTGAAGAATCTCGCTTTGAGACCCTTCGCTGCGCTCAGAGTGACATGACTGATGGGTTTAAAGATGACTGGGATTCAATTAATCGGTTCGATGCACACGGGTGAATCGTTACGGGGCGAGTTGACCGCGGGAGAAACGGCGTATGCTTCCATCGCGCCCTCGGCATAGGGAGCCAATATCGGCAGCAAGCGAGCGGGGTCTTCGAGAGAGTGGTCCAGCCAGAGCGTTTCGGCCCCACGTGGGAGAATAACCGGCATACGGGTGTGAATCGACTCCATGAAGGAGTTTGGCGTCGTGGTAATAATGGTACAGGAATGAATCGTTTCGGCTTCCGGAGATTTCCATGTTTCCCAAAGCCCGGCGAACCCGAACACCTCGTGCGATTTGAGCGTGATGTACATAGGGGTTTTCTTTTTCCCCTCTTGTTTCCATTCGTAGAACCCATCTGCAAGCACGACACATCGGCGCTTCTGCAAGGCGCGGCGGAAGCTCGGTTTTTCCGCGAGCGTTTCCGCTCGAGCGTTAATCATGCGATTACCGATGGTTAGATCTTTCGCCCATGAGGGAATGAGTCCCCAACGCAGGAAACCCGCACGTCGCTCTTCTGCTCCGATAATGGCAAGAACCGGCTGGCTCGGAGCGATATTGTAGTGTGGCTGAAAAGAAAGATTGGCTGCGCGGAAAGAGAACCGTTCCGCGAGCTGTTCCAAATCTGCGGTCAAAGTGAAGCGACCACACATGGGGCAGTTCCTCCACTGACGAATAGCTTTGCTGGCGAACTGTTTGTAAATATAGCGGAAAAACAGGACTACGGAATGAGCGCCGGGGGATTTATTTTTTCCTTTGGGCAGCTTCGTTGATCCTGAAGAATAGATCAGCTAGGGTGATTCGGTCATGTAAACTCACGGGAGGAAAGCCTATATGTTTCGGATCGGGGCGAAGATCGTCTATCCTGGCCACGGCGTTGGTCAGATTGAAGGCATTGAAAAGAAAAGCATCCAGGGATTTTCTCGGGAGTTTTTCATGCTTCGCATCCTAGAAAATAACATGACGATCATGATCCCGACGGACAACGTCGCCTCACTTGGTCTCCGTCCCGTCATTAGTAAAGAGATGGTCAGTAAGGTCTATCGCATCCTGCGGACGAAAAAGCCGGCAGGAGACCTGACCAACTGGAATCGCCGTTATCGCGAGTATAGTGAGAAAATCAGAACCGGTTCCGTGCTTGAGATCGCTAAGATTCTGCGCGATCTGCTTGCCCTCAAAGCCGAAAAGGAGTTGTCATTCGGGGAACGGACGATGCTCGACACCGTCCGGAATTTGCTGGTCAAGGAACTGGCGATCGCCAGTCAGCATCCCGAAGAAAAGATTCTGGCGGATTTATCCGCGATGTTGATAGCGGACGCCACGCGTGTCCCAGTCACCGTCAGGACATGAGTCCGTCTCAAAATATGTTAACATTTTATGGTAGTTAATGCGGTTGTTGTCGCCGCCGGCAAGGGAGAACGGATGGGAAGCGATCTTCCCAAACCGTTCTTGCCGCTGGCGGGCACTCCCTTGCTTGTTCATACACTCCATAGCTTGACCCGATCCCCGCTGGTTACAAAAATTATCTTGGTTATCGCCGCCGAACGCGAGGCTCTTTGTCAGGAATTGCTGCAACGTCACCATCCGTTTCGCGCGTCGGTCACACTGACGCATGGCGGGGCGGAACGGCAAGACTCGGTGCGCCTCGGCCTCGCGCAACTTGATCCTGATTGTGACATTGTGGTCATTCATGACGCCGCTCGCCCGTTTATCACGGCAGAAGTAATAGAACGCAGTGTACACATTGCCGTCGAACATGGCGGCGCGCTGGCGGCGATTCCGGCTCAAGATACCATCAAACGAGTGAGTAACGAGCAGATTGTTCTTGAAACCGTGCCGCGCCACGACTTGTGGCTTGCGCAAACGCCGCAGACGTTTCGTGTGGCGCTGATCCGAGAGGCACACGCACGCGCGTACTCCCAGGGAGTGAATGTCACGGATGACGCCGCGCTGCTGGAGTGGGCAGGCGGGCAAGTGAAAACTGTACTCGGCGATATTCGTAATTTTAAGATCACGACGCCGGAAGATTTGCAACTCGCAGAGGCGCTGCTAAAGAGTGGAGGCTGGGATCGCTAGTTCATCAGGTTAATGTATGAAGAGTTCAGTTCCGTCATGCCAGCGCAAGCTGGCACCCAGGAAGATTTAACACTAGCTTTTGGTTATGGCTCCTGGATTCCGGGCCTCGCGCTGCTCGCCCGGAATGACGTAGTCACTGTCTATCCCCCATATTTAACGCGTCGGAGTGCTACATCCTCCCGACGCGCCGGATCGGGACTTGCCCCTCAAGACGCAGCCCATTCGCTTCAGGCTTGGCGCCGAGACCTGCATCTTTGGCGTGGTCCACTTTGATCTTGAGACGCAGGTTATTCACGCTGTCCGCATTGCTGAGCGCCTGGTCGATATCGATCTTCCCAGCCGCGTACAGATCGTAGAGGGCCATATCAAACGTTTGCCCTCCTTCTTGCGCGCTTTGCACCATTGCGTCCTTGATGGTGTCGACCTCTCCACGCTTAATCAATTCTTTAATGCGCGGCGTGTCGAGCAGGATTTCGAGCGCGGCCACGCGTTTGCCCTCTATACCCAAGACCAACCGTTGGGAGACAATGGCGCGGAGGTTCAGAGACATCTGCAAAAAGAGCTGCGCATGGCGAGACTCGGGAAAAAAGTTAATGATGCGTTCAAACGCTTGGTTTGCATTCGTCGAATGCAGAGTCGCAAGGCACAAGTGACCGGTATCGGCAAAGGTGATTGCGGCCTCCATCGTTTCGCTGTCGCGAATTTCACCGATGAGGATGACATCCGGCGCTTGGCGCATAGCGCTCTTGAGCGCGGCGTGGAAGGAATGCGTATCGAACCCCACCTCGCGTTGGTTGACGATGGAGCGCTTGTGCCGATGCACAAATTCGATAGGATCTTCTACCGTGATAATATGCCCCGGGGCATGACTATTGCGGTGGTCGATCATTCCCGCCAACGTAGTCGATTTGCCGGAGCCCGTCGCGCCGACGATCAGCACCAGCCCGCGCTTGGTCATGCTGATATCTTTCAAAATAGGGGGCAGGCCCAACTCGTCGAGAGGAGCAATGTCGACGTTGATCTTACGAATCACCATGCCCACCGCGCCGGACTGGCGAAAAATGTTGACACGAAAACGACTGAGTCCTGGATATGAGAGCGCCAGGTTCATTTCTAACTGCTCGGCGAATTCCCGCCGTTGATGCTCGTTCATAATGGAGGCCGAGAGTGCATCCAGTTCTTGCAGGGTGAATTTATGGTCGCCGACAGGTTGAACGATGCCTTCAAGCCGGTACATCACCGGACTATTGGCCGTAAAATAAATATCTGAAGCGTTGCGCTCGACCATGACTTTGAGAAAATCTTGCATGTCCATGACTTCGTCCTCTTTTGCTTATCGTCCCATCGCCATTCTGCCCGCTCCCGCTGCATTGCCCGTGGTCGGTTGATTGAAAAGATTCGGCGTCATACTCTTCACTTGCGCTTCTTCGCGCGTGATCACTCCGCGATTAACCAGGTCCATGAGCGCCATATCCATTGTTTGCATGCCGTCCTTTTGGCCCACCTGCATGGCGGAAGGAATCTGATGCACCTTGCCCTCACGGATGAGGTTGCGGACTGCGGTGGTCCCCACCAAAATTTCCAAGGCGGCGACGCGCCCGCCCGCTTTCTTTTTACACAGGGTCTGCGTCACGATGGCTTCAATCGAATCGGCGAATTGCGTGCGGATTTGCGCTTGTTGACCGGCAGGGAATACGTCGATGACGCGATCGACGGTTTGCGGCGCGCCCGGCGAGTGTAAGGTGCCAAACACCAAGTGTCCGGTCTCGGCGGCGGTGATAGCCAACTGAACCGTTTCCAGGTCGCGCATTTCACCGACGAGGATGATGTCGGGATCTTCACGCAGCACAGCGCGCAACGCATTCGCAAACGAATGGGTATGGGGCCCAAGCTCCCGTTGGTTGACCAGACATTTTTTCGACTTATGGGTAAATTCGATGGGGTCTTCAATCGTGATGATATGACCAGGAAAAGTCTCATTGAGATAATCAACCATCGCCGCCAGCGTGGTAGACTTACCGGAGCCGGTGGGTCCCGTCACGAGGATCAACCCCTTTTCACGGTCACAGAGTTTTTTCAAAATGGGCGGCAGCCCGAGCTGCTCGACCGAGAGAATTTTCGTTGGAATGGTTCGAAAGACCGCGCCTTCGCCGCGTTGTTGCATGAAGACGTTCACGCGAAAGCGACCAACGTCACCCATGTCAAAGGAAAAGTCGAGTTCGAGATGTTCTTCAAACGTTTTGCGCTGGCCGTCGTCCATGATGTCATACACCAGCGCGTGCACTTCATCGCGGGAAAGTGGTGGATGCTCAAGCCGTTTCATGTCGCCGTGGATACGCATCAGCGGAGGCTCGCCGCTGCTGAGGTGCACGTCCGAAGCGCCGGATTGGACAGCGAACGTGAGGAGGGTGGTGATGTCCATTGCCATGAGTGTCCCTTTCTCCTTCAGGGGCGGGATCGGTATTTTGCAGCGAAAGTTTATAATAGCCAAGAAGCGGCGACAACCGAAAAATGAATGATCTTCCTCAAAAAGAGACACGTATGATGAACTACACTCCCGAAGAACTCATGGCGGTGACCATTGCCCGTGAAGTGCGGGAGGATGAAACTGTCGGCGTGGGCGCGGTCTCGCCGATTCCCGCCGCAGGGTGCGTCTTGGCGGAGCAGCTCCACGCGCCGCATATCACGCTGATCATTCTCGACTGTGAGGAGTATTACCCTTTTCCCGCTGGCAGCAGCGAGTTGCACTTCATGGCGCAACGGGGAGAGTTAGACTTGTTCTTTCTCAGCGGCATTCAATTTGACCGACGCGGAAATTTCAACTTGCACGTCATCGGCGATTATCACGCCCCTAAGGTGCGCATGGCCGGGGCATACGGCTCGGGCATGTTGTACTACATGGCGCACCGCGTGATTCTTTTTCGCGATCAGCACACGCCGCGCATTTTTGTGGAGCAGGTCGATTTCGTGAGCGGGGCAGGCGTGACGCCGGAGAGCGTGCATCGAGAGGGTGGTCCGGCGTTGCTGGTCACTCCGAAAGCAATTCTTGCGTGGGATAAAACCGCTGGTGAGTGGCTGCTGGACCGCGTGCAGCCGGGCTCTTCGGTTGACGAGGTGCGTAAAAACACCGGCTTTGCGCTGCGCGTTTCCCTCACTGTCCAACCTGCGCCGCCACCGACCGAGCAAGAGCTGCGCGTCTTACGCACAGTGGTGCGAGAGAAACTGGCGCGCAGCTATCCGGACTTTGTCAAGGAGAAAATTTTGGAGGCTTGAAGCTGCCCTTAGTAGTCTGTCAGTTTGAACTTGACCGACTCGATGCCAGCTTACGCTGGCATGACAATCCTAAACTCAACAAAATTATTTGGACGATGTACTGTCTGGAAGCGCACCGGGGCTTTGCTATTGCGCTGGAATCAACTCATCGATTTGCAAAAGAATGCCATCGGGATCTTGGATAAACGCGCTGCGGATCGTGCCAGCTTTGGTTTTGCCTAGCACGTGTGGGGCTGCGGCAAATGTCACCCCTTTCTGCTTTAGGTCTTCGTAGATAGCGTCCAGTCCTTTGACCCAAAAGCCGACGTGAGAGATGCCGATCTGGTCGATTTTGATGCTCTGCCCGCTGGGCGGCACGTCGAGTGGGGCAATGAGCACGACGATAGGGGCGTCCTCGCTCATGCCAAACGGCGAATCATTGGCCTTGCCATAGCGCAAGGTCACAAAGCGGAATTTGTGCTCTTGGCGTTCGTAAATGCCGCGTTGGGCATGATTCGTTTCGGATTCCGTTCCCTCTTGCGCTATCTGGAACCCAAGCAAGTCGCGATAGAAATGCAAGGAACGATCGAAATCCCGCACACAGAGCGCCACATGGGACATACTTCTTGGGGTCATAACCAGCCCTCCTTTTGTATTGGTTCTTTACTATACGCAGTTGAGAGAAAATTGACAGCCATAGGCGGCCCCACGTAAGCTAATAAATAAGGTGTGTACGCCAATTCGTTACAGCGTCAAGCTTTCTCAAGCAGCAGGGGTGGGAAAAACCGTCTTTGCATACGCTCCTCACTCGCCAGGGGCGGAAGACTATCGACAGCTTACTGCGAGAGTTGCTCATGGCTGGCGGGAAGGGGCGTCTACCCAAACGATGAGCGATCATTCTTAAAGAAACGCAGAGCACCTACGACCGGTCTCTTTTCCTCACGCTTTTCGTTTTTGCTTGACTCTCCCCGTCGAACCATATCTACTGCCGCTGTGTCGCCTTTGCGGGTTATCGAGAAGGGATGCGGTCAGGAGGGATAATGCAAGAGCAGCAAAGTAAATTTTTCTACGGCTGGGTTATCGTCTTCGCTGGACTCGCACTCAGCCTGATAATGTACGGAGTGGTTGATTCCTTCGGTATTATGTTTAAGCCGCTCGCGGAGGAGTTTCACTGGGATCGGGGCTCAATCTCGCTCTCGTCGATGATCAATTGGTTGAGCTTCGGGATCGGGAACCTCACATTCGGAACTCTCACTGACCGCTTCGGCTCCCGTTACGTCATGATTGTGGGCGGGATTGTTTTTGTCATTGGCACCTTATTGATGAGCCAAATTCACTCGGTGTGGCATCTGTATTTGTTCTTCGGCGTTCTCATCGCCATTGGCCGCTCGGCGGCAGCCGTGCCGCTCACTGCGCTGGTAACGAAATGGTTCACCACGAACCAGGGCTTGGCTTTGGCGCTGGCGCAGTCACAAAATGTGGGCTCCGCCGTATTTGCTCCGCTCAGCGTATTCTTCCTTGCCCAATATGGCTGGCGGGGCGCGTATGTCGGACTCGGTCTTATTGGTTTGCTTATTATTCCCTTAGCGCTGCTCATGCGCGATCACCACACGAGTCACGCTGCCTTAGCCTCTGGTACACCCCGCGCCCTGCAGGCCGGCATGACGCTTGGTGAGGCTATGCGCACCCGGGTCTTCTGGACGCTCAACGTGATGGTGATTGGTTGTTGTACCTGTCACTCCTGTATACTCTTGCATGGTGTTAATCACATGACTGACGTTGGACTGACAACTACCACCGCAGCCCGTGTCGTCGCCGTCATGGCGATCTGCGGCATGATTGGCAAAGTAGCGAACGGAGTACTGGCCGACAAGATCGGCGCGAAATGGTCAATGGCGGGATTCCTCGCGCTCCAAGCTACAACCATCCCCCTTTTCGTGAACGCCCACGAAGTCCCGACGTTTTACACCTGGGCTGTGCTCTTTGGTCTTGGCTTTGGCGGTCCGATGCCGGTGTACGCCATGCTATTCCATGAACACTTCAGCACTCGCGCCATCGGATCGATCTTAGGCATGTTCTTCATGATCGCTGCGCTGGGTATGGGATCAGGCGGAATGATGGGCGGCGTCATGTATAACCTTTTTGGCAGCTACGCCATTCCATTTATGACAAGTTCAACGGCGGGGATGATCTCCGCGGTCCTCGCGCTCACGCTGCCCTCAACCACCAAACAACAGTCCGCCGCAACTCCGCAACTCGCCCTTGCCAGTTAAGACAAAAGGCTAGAGAGTCGTCTTGTAAAACTTTCCCTTCCTACAATTCGCACGGGCTCCGTTGCCCGTGCCCTCCCTCTCACAAATGGCGCAATAGATAGTGTTCCGCAAAGCACTATAGTAGAGTGTCTGTGATCTTTTTCGATAGGAGAGCGCCAAGATGAACACCACCCAAAAGATCGACTTGCTTAAGGAGGCGTACGCTGATGATGCCGAACTGGACCAAGTGTTGGGGAAACTATTAGACTTGGCGTTCAGTCAGCACAGGCGGAGATTAGAGCGGTACGAAGATGACCTGCACGACTTTGAGACGCGTTACGGCATGGATTCAGCCACCTTCTATCAACGCTTTGAAGCGGGAGACTTAGGAGATGCGATAGATTTCTGCGAATGGGCAGGTCTGTACGAGTTGTACCGTGATCTTCAGAAAAAGATCCAACAGTGGGAGCATGCTGAGTGAAAGATGCCGCTGCGTACCTCTCTGTCACCAAAGCACTAATTGTCGCTCATCCTCAGGTTATGCAGTTCACTGTGGTGCGTGAAGAAGCTCAAGGGAACCTGGGACTCCTTCGGTATCGCTTGACACTTAGAGACGGTAGCTTTTTAGAATTGTTCGAGCGCTTTCAAGTGCAAGAAGAACACGTACAGGTGACAAAATACAGCCTTCACTGGCAGGACGCGGGTGGACAACTACGGAAACGATGGGACAATGTCGCCCACTATCCTGAACTGGCAACCTTTCCCCATCATCTTCATGATGGCGCAGAAGACAACGTACACCCCAGTGAGCCGATCAGGATCGAAGATGTGTTAGCGCTCCTCAATTAATAAACGGTAAGCCATAGCGGAAAAAACTACGCGCTGACTATTTCTTCCCTCTAGAAATTCCCTTCTAGTTTCTTTGTTCCAGCCTTAAGCAACGCCTTGCATGGTACGCTCGTCGTCTGGTATGCGTGCCATACGGATACGGCAAGGAAGAGAACCGCAAAATTTCTTGTCAACTACATCAAAGAGGAGGACGTTGTGGCAACCACTACCTACGACATCATTACCGTCGGCGGCGGCTTAGGCGGAGCCAGTCTGGCCAAGGCAATGGCCGAGCATGGGGCGCGAGTGCTCGTGTTAGAGCGAGAGACCCAATTCAAAGACCGCGTGCGGGGAGAAATTTTGGTGTCTTGGGGAGTCGCCGAAGCAAAAGCTCTAGACATCTACGATCTCCTCCGTGCGACCTGTGGACGGGAGACGCGCTGGTTTGCTTTGACGCTGGGTCCTTCCCTTGGTGTTCCCCGGGACATGATAGCGACAACGCCTCAGCAGACTCCCTACTTCTCTTTGTATCATCCAGCAATGCAAGAGGTGTTGCTCCAGGCCGCTAGTAAAGCTGGGGCAGAAGTGCGTCGAGGGGTAAACGTCCGCAATGTCAAACTAGGATCCACGCCGAGTGTCATAGTTGAACAAGAGGGAACGCGTGAAGAATTCTCCACGCGACTCGTTGTCGGCGCTGATGGTCGAGGTTCTCTCGTGCGGAAGTGGACAGGATTCACTGTTCATCAAGATCCTGAGCGGTTACTGATCACTGGCGTGCTGCTGGAAAACATGCCTCTTCCTCAAGAAGATACTTCTTACTACATCATCAATCCCACGATTGGACAGGGCGTCCCGCTCTTTCCTCAGGGCAACGGCCGTGTTCGAGCATACTTGGTCCATACAAAAGCGACGAGTAGTAGACTACAGGGAGAAGGGGATTTTCCTCGCTTCGTTGCCGAATCGGTCCGTAGTGGCGCCCCATCCGAGTGGTATGAGGGAGTACGGGTGGCAGGGCCGCTCGCGACTTTTGATGGCGCCGATACGTGGGTCGACCATCCATACAGCCCGGGAGTCGCGTTAATCGGGGATGCCGCCGCCGCCAGCGATCCTTCCTGGGGCCAAGGCCTCTCACTTACGTTGCGAGATGTGCGTGTGCTCCGCGATCAATTGCTGACGCATAAAGATTGGGACGTTGCAGGACATGCGTATGCGACAGCCCATGACCGTCATTACGGAGCCATCCATACCGTAGATAATTGGCTGTCCCAAATGTTTCTCGCGATTGGGCCTGAAGCTGAAGCGATCCGAGCGAGAGCCTTGCCATTCATCACGCAGGATGAAACCCGCGTGCCAGATCATGTCTCTAGTGGGCCAGACCTTCCCGCCGACGAAACGGTCCGCCGGCGGTTTTTCGGAGAAGACTAGATAAGGAGGAGAACATGTCTGTGCGCCACGAAGCGCAGAGATGGAATGAGCGGAAAGCTCTGGAGCCTATACAGGTAGGCACTAAGTCGTTGGGCCGTAGCGTCCGGTGGATGCAAGCCGGAGGTGAAAAAGCTGGCCCTGAAAGGTACTGGTGAGGCGCGATGTAGACCGCCAAGATGCCAGGCTTGACTGAGACATACTATGGTGAGTTCAAACAAAGCGAGTTTCAACCTACGGGAAAACTCCCCCTCCTCACGTAATATTCTACATAGTCACCTTAAGAAAGTGACATCACGGGAGGACGAATGAACCCAAGATTAACAGACATTATCAAGGGTTACCGAGACTGGTTAGTAGAACATACCAGTCCAAAGGTTTCAGCGGGTTACCTGACTTACCCTGCTGACATTCGGGATACCGCGAAGAGCGGGATTGGTTGCATGGATAATCGCCACCTACGGTATGTCGTAGAGTCCATTTCTGTGAACGTGGGAGGCTCATACCAGGATGCTAAGGCAAGCAGTCTGCCGATGTCTGATATGAGCGTCGGAGGCTCCATAGTAGTCCGAGGACGGGAAAGCCGTCCACATGGCGAAGGGGGCCAGGAGTTCAACATTTTCCCAGTAGAAAGTACACGGAGTCGGAGGAATCTCCGGCGTATTCTGCCTAGCGCAGTAATAAAGTCAAAATCGAACGGAACTGACAATCATGGAGGTAACTCATGAAAGGAACGCTGAACTCTGGAGAGCCGGATGCAGGGAAATCTTGCACGTCCGGTTCGGAAGGGGGGGTGGCTCGAAACGTGCCGGAAACGGTAACGCGCTCCGCCCCTACCTTACGTCAGTAATCCCACACCGAAACAATTACAAGCGATCGCCGAGCAAATGGGGCTATCATTGACGGATAACGATATCGCCTCGTTTATCGACTTGATGAAAGCAAACGTCGACGCCTACAATGTCGTCGATCGTCTGCCGAACTATTTGCCGCAGGTCAAGTATCCGCGTACGCCGGGCTATCGGCCAGTTCCGGAGGAAAACAAGCATAACGCCTGGTATTACAAGACTCGCATCGAAGGCGCCAGCGACGGGAAGCTCAAGGGGAAGACCGTGGTTCTCAAAGACAACGTCATGCTCGCCGGCGTTCCCATGATGAACGGAGCCTCTACGCTCGAAGGCTACGTGCCTGAGATTGATGCGACTATTGTCACCCGCATTCTTGATGCTGGCGGTACAATCGTCGGCAAAGCGCATTGTGAATACTTTTGCGTATCTGGTGGTAGCCATACGAACGCCACCGGCCCAGTGCATAACCCTTACAAGATGGGCTACTCGGCTGGGGGCTCCTCGTCCGGCAGCGCAGTGTTAGTCGCCCTCGGCGAAGTCGATATGGCGATCGGCGGAGACCAAGGCGGCTCCATTCGTATGCCGTCTTCCTTCTCTGGCGTCTATGGCATGAAAGCCACGCACGGGCTCGTGCCCTACACCGGCATCATGCCCATCGAGATTACCGTGGATCATACAGGGCCAATGACCGCCACAGTTAAAGATAATGCCCTCTTGTTAGAAGTCATTGCTGGACCGGACGGCTACGACCCGCGCCAATACGCACCGCAGGTCCATCCCTATACCCAAATGTTGGAAGGCGGGGTGCAAGGGCTCAAGATTGGTCTGGTGAAAGAAGGATTCGGCCACCCGCAGTCAGAGCCGGATGTTGACGCAAAGGTGCGCGAGGCCGCCGCGCTCCTGGGCAAGCTCGGCGCCATCGTCACCGAAGTATCGATCCCGTGGCACCGCTTAGGGGTGGCGATCCTCCTCCCTATTGTTACTGAAGGGGCTACACAAACCATGATGTGGGGTGATGGGTATGGCGTTAGCCGCTCAGACCTGTATGTGACAAGTCTGATGGACTTTCATCACGGCTGGCGTCACCGGGCCAACGAATTGTCAGAGACGGTCAAACTGTTCACGCTCTTCGGCTCCTATATCCGCGAGCACTACGGCAGCCGTTATTACGGGAAAGCCATAAACATCGCCAGACAACTGCGCGCCGCGTACGACGCCGTTCTGGCTGAATATGATCTGCTGCTCATGCCGACAACCCCGATGAAAGCCCAACCGCTGCCACCGCCGGGAGCGCCTCGTGAAGACATCGTGGCGCGCGCATTGGAAATGCTCCCCAACACCGCCCCATTCGACATTTCGCATCATCCGGCAATGGCCATTCCCTGCGGGATGAGCGAGGGCCTGCCAATCAGCATGATGTTGGTCGGAAAACATTTTGATGAGCCGACCATGTATCGCGCCGCGTATGCGTTTGAACAGGCTGGTGATTGGAAGAAGAGGTAACGGAGGAGAGACCGAAAGGATGCGCAAAAGGGGGAATCGTTATGTCTACACCTTTCACTGGCGGCTGCGCCTGTGGCGCGATTCGCTACGAATGCTCAGCCGAACCGCTTCGCTCCGTGAATTGTCATTGTTTCGATTGTCAAAAAGCGACCGGCAGTGGCTATTATCCTGAGGTGCTCGTACCCAAAGCATCACTCAGACTGACCAAAGGCGACCCTAAATATTACGCTGTCAAGGCGAATAGCGGGACTATCCTCAAGCGAGGGTTCTGTCCCGAATGCGGCTCTCCAGTGCTCATTCTTATCGGGGATCTGCCTTTCTCTAGCATTGCGGTAGGAAGTTTGGATGATCCGAGCCGGTATCGCCCCGAAATGGATATTTTTACGTCCCGCGCCCAGCCGTGGGATGCGATGAACCCAGCGTTACCCAAATTCCCAGAGATGCCGCCGCAGATCGAAGTGGACGCGCGGCGTTAGGGGAATGCGGGTGAAGGAATGAGTTAAGAAAAGAAAAAGACACTCCCAATGCTAGCCTTTCGCCTTTCGCAGACCGTTCTCGTCATTGCCGTTGCCTTGTTGCTGACGTTGTTGCCCCTCAATAACCTCACCGACTACGGTTCGAACTTTCAGTACGTCTCCCACGTCCTCTCGATGGACACGACTTTTCCCGATAATCACCTCAAGTGGCGGGCGCTCACCAATCCTATTTTTCATCATCTTTTTTACTGCACCTTGATTCTGTGGGAAGCAACCAGTGCGGGGCTCTGTTGGGTCGGAGCCTTCCATCTGAGTCGTGCGCTCAAGAGTGAGGCTGGAGTGTTTCAGCGAGCGAAAAGTGTGGCGGTCTACGGACTGGTGCTTAGCATGTTGCAGTGGTTGTTCGCGTTTCTTACTGTGGGCGGGGAATGGTTCGTGATGTGGCAATCGCCCACATGGAATGGGCAAGATGCGGCGCTGCGCATGTTCGTCGTACTGGGGATCGTGTTATTGTTCCTGAGTCCTTCATGGGAGGCGTTCGCGCAAACCAATCACAAGGAGAAGGGAGGATGGTAGCACCGTGACAAGTATTACCTACGACTTCATCATCGTCGGTGCAGGCTCTGCCGGAGCTGTGCTTGCGGCTCGTCTTTCTGAAGATTCAACGACATCGGTTCTCCTTTTGGAAGCGGGCCTCAATTACCGTTCACGGGAGACGCCAGCAGCGATTCGTAGTGCGAATCCCTTGCCGTTGTTTACCAACGAGCGCTATATCTGGCCGCACCTCTTGGTCCGACGTACGGAAACACAACCGCTACAACTCTACCAGCAAGGGAGAGGAGTCGGCGGCGGCTCGGCTATTAATGCGCAGGTCGCTATTCGTGGCCTGCCTGAAGACTTTGACCGATGGGCCGCGCTTGGCTGTGCGGGTTGGTCCAGTCGCGATGTGCTGCCCGCCTTTATTCGTCTTGAAGATGACAATAATTTCGGGGCCTCGCCTTATCATGGACAGGGCGGTCCTATTCCTGTCTACCGGGCTCCGCTTGAGCACTGGGGAGCGGTGGACCGCGCCTTTCGCGCCGCAGCCCTCGATCTCGGTTATGGGTGGGCGGATGACCACAACGCTCCTGGGAGCATTGGCGTCTCGCCCTGGGCGATGAATCGCAGCAATGGCGCAAGAGTATCCACCAACGATGCATATCTGGAACCCGCCCGTAGTCGTCCCAATCTGACGATTCGCGGCCAGACGCTTGTTGACCAAGTCGAATTCGCGGGCAAGCGCGTGGTTGGGGTACTGGTACACTCTGAAGCGGGCTGGGAACACCTGCGCGCTCGTGAGGTCATCATCTGCGCAGGCGCGATCCATTCTCCTGCTATTTTATTACGTTCTGGTATTGGTCCAGCAGAAGAGCTTCGTGCTCTTGGCCGCAATGTGGTGGCGCACGTACCCGGCGTGGGCCAAAATCTTTGTGATCATCCTACGATATCTCTTCCCCTAATTTTGCGTCCAACAGCCCAAGCACAGTCTGCTGATGAGCGCATAATCAATGTTTGTTTGCGGTACACTTCTGACCTTATTGATGGAGAGGCTAATGACATGATAGCCTTCCCGTTAAATTTACTGTCTGGTCTGATGGAGCCCGGTCTTGCATTTGGTGCGCTACATGCATCGGTCTATCGGTCTTTTTCCACTGGTAACATCCGGCTCGTCACTCTGGATCCTGAAGCTGAGCCCGAGGTAAATTTCCGTTTGTTGTCAGACGAGCGGGATCTCGTTCGCCTGCGAGATGGAGTGCGACGACTGTTTGTGCTCTCACGTCATCCGGCCTTTACTGGTATCACTGAGATGGTCACGGTTGGCGCTAGTGGATTGGGGCCTGCTGAGCTTACCGAGGACAGTCGCCTCGATCAGTGCCTGCTCGCGGAATGTTTTCCACTCTGGCATGCATGTGGCGCCTGTCGCATGGGAGCAGCGCAAAATCCGATGTCGGTGGTTGACTCAGAGTGTCGCGTCATCGGCGTCGAAAGGCTACGAGTAGTAGATGCTTCAATTATGCCGGAAGTCCCGCGGGCTAATACGAACTTAACCACGATTATGATTGCTGAACATATAGCTGCAAGGATGAAACGACGCTAACAAGACGCTGATGATTGACGGCGGAGAACGATTACCAAAGAAGAGCATCATGAATTGTCCTCAGTGTGGAAACGAAAATCGGGCAGGAGCGAAATTTTGCGACGAATGCGCCAGGCCGCTGCGGAGCCTCTGTCCTGTGTGCGGGGCGGACAATCGTCCCACGGCGAAATTCTGTCAGGAATGCGCCACGCCCCTACGAGAGCGAATTGCGGATGCGAAGGCTGCTCTTTCTCAGTCCCCGGCGCGAGACGCGCCGCCCCCGGTCAGCTATACGCCGTCGCATCTGGCTGAGAGAATTTTGGCTGAACAGGCGGCGATGGAAGCGCGCGGGGCTCTTGCTGGGGAGCGCAAAACCATCACCGCGCTGTTTGCGGATATCAAAAACTCAATGGGCCTCATTGAGGACCTCGATCCCGAAGAGGCGCAGGCAATTGTTGACCCCGTGCTTCATCTCATGATGGAAGCGGTGCATCGGTATGAGGGATATGTCTCGCAATCGCTGGGCGACGGCATCTTCGCGTTATTCGGCGCGCCGATTGCCTGCGAAGATCACCCGCAACGGGCCATCTTTGCCGCGTTGCGGATGCAAGAGGAAGGCAAACGCTACGCGGAGATGTTGCGGCGAGAAAAAGGCGTCAACTTACAAATTCGCGTGGGCGTCAACACAGGCGAGGTAGTGGTGCGCTCCATCCGTAAAGACGACTTGCATACCGACTATGTCCCAATCGGGCATTCCACGAGTCTCGCGGCGCGCATGGAGAGTTTAGCCAGTCCAGGAACAATTGTGGTCAGCGAACATACCCATCGCTTGACGGAAGGCTATTTCGAGTTTGAATCCTTGGGACCAGCTCGAGTCAAAGGCGTAAGCGCGTCGATCCACCTGTATACCGTGCTCGGCGTGGGGCCGCTGCGCACCCGCTTACAAGTCGCGGCGCGCCGGGGCTTATCCCGTTTCATTGGCAGACAAGAAGAATCTCGCTTGTTGCATCTTGCTCTGGGCCACGCCAAAAGCGGACACGGCGGCATCGTTGGTGTGCGTGGGGCTCCGGGGGTCGGAAAATCGCGCCTGTTCCACGAATTCAAACTCACCGCCGCGAGCGGATGCTTGGTGTTGGAAACGTTTTCTGTTTCACATGGTAAAGCGTATGCGTATCTGCCGCTTATTGACCTCTTGAAAAATTATTTTCATATCACCGTGCAGGATAACGAGCGCAAGCGTCGGGAGAAAATTACCGGCAAGGTGTTGACCCTGGATCGTGGGCTAGAAGATACGCTGCCTTACTTCTTCTCGCTCCTCGGGGTGTCTGATCCTAACTCGCCGCTTCGGCAGCTCGATCGTCAGGTCAGACGGCGGCGCACTTTTGGCGCCATTATTCGGCTCCTGGTGCGCGAAAGTCAAAACCAACCCTTGATTCTCATTTGTGAGGACTTGCACTGGATTGATAGCGAAACCCAGGCGTTTCTCATGTCGCAGACGGAACAAATTGCGACGACCAGCATTCTTTTACTTGTTAACTATCGCCCCGAATATCAACACGAGTGGACGGGCAAGCCGTATTATACCCATATCCAACTGGGGCCCTTGGGGCAGAAAGACGCGCGGGAGCTGCTGACGACGCTGCTCGGTCTGCCAGCACCGGCGGAACCCTCTTCCTCTCTTGGTCAACTTGAGCAACAAATTCTGGAAAAAACCCAAGGGAATCCGCTGTTCATGGAAGAGATCGTGCTGGCGCTGCTTGAAGAAGAGATCCTGGTGCGTGATCCCGCCGGGCGCGTGCACTTGGCGCTGGCGTTTGCCGATCGCGGGGAGCGAGCGCTCCGCGAATTGCACATGCCGCCTACCATTCACGCTGTGCTCGCCGCCCGTATCGATCGCTTACCGCCTGCCGCCAAGGAATTGCTGCAGACGTTGTCTGTCATTGGCAAACAGTTTCCCTTCAGCCTCGTCGGGCGTGTGACCACGCAAGCCGAGGAGGTGCTCCACGGCTTGCTGAATCAACTGCAACGCGCCGAGTTCATCTACCAACAGCCGACCACTGCGGACATAGAGTACAGTTTCTCTCATGCGCTGACGCAAGAGGTTGCTTATAACTCTTTGTTGGTCGAACGACGACGGCTGCTCCACGGACAAACGGCGCAAGCCATCGAAGCCGAGTTCTCCGGCCAGCTTGAGGAGCACTATGGTGAACTCGCTCATCATTACAGTCTGAGCGGCAAGACTCAGAAAGCGATTGAGTATCTCCAGTTGGCTGGAGAACAAGCCGTGCAACGCTCGGCGAATGCGGAAGCCATAGAACACTTCACTGCCGCGTTGACCGCTCTCGAATCGACCCCTGCGACTTCCGATCGCGAGCGACGCGAATTGTTGTTGCGTCTCGATCTGGGTGTCCCACTTGTCATCACCAAAGGCGTCGCCGCCGCTGAAGTGGGGGCCATGTATACGCGTGCGCTCGCGCTGGTCCAACAATCCGATGACGCCGCGTTGCTTTTCCCGGTCTTGCGCGGCTTGTGGGAATTTCACGAAGTGCGCGGAGCGCTTCACACCGCCCGGGCGCTTGGTGAACAGCTTCTAGCGCTAGCGCAAGAGGAACACGACTCGACCTTGTTGTTGATCGCTCATGGTGCGCTCGCCGACACCTTCTTGTGGTGTGGGGAATTCGCCCGTGCACGAGAGCACGCCGAACAGGGCATTGCGCTCTATGCCTTATCAGAACATCGCGCGCTTGCCTTTCTTTATGGTGGACACGACCTCGGAGTTTCCTCACTCCTCTGGCGTGCACTAGCGCTCTGGCATCTTGGCTATCCGGAGCAAGCGTTGCTGGGTATTCAGCAAGCGTTCCCCCTCCTCGAAGAGCTGACGCACACCTACAGTACGGTGCACACTTTGAGTTTCACCTCTGTGTTGCATCAGTTGCTCCGCCAAGTCGAAGCAGTGCAAGAACGTGTTGAAACTGTCTTCTCGTTGTCGCAAGGACAAGGATTTGCGCAATATGCAACGATGCAAGCCACCCTGCACGGTTGGGTGTTGGTGGAACAAGGCCAGAGCGTCGAGGGCATCGATCGGATTGTTGAAGGACTTGCTTCCTGGCGCACGCTGGGCGCCGAACTGATGCGTCCTTATTATCTTTCGCTACTGGCCCAAGGCTACGCCACAATGGGAGAGTGGAGCGAGGGATTGCAGGTACTCGATGAAGCGATTGCCAGCGTACAGACCAGTGCCGAGCGGTGGTGGGAGGCCGAGTTATATCGTCTCAAGGGCGAATTCCTGCTGCACATGAAAGAGTAGTAGCGGAGGACAAGCGGAACCGGTACAAAGTCTTCGAGAGAGGGGCCACATGGAGCATGCACTTGAGGGCTTAGTTGATCTCCCGAAGTTGGGGTCCTTTTTACGTTCACACTTGTCGCCCCAGGACGGCGACTTGTTTGTGGAAAAACACGAGGCCGGATTTTCCAACGAAACTTTTTACGTGTCGTGGGGACCAAAACGCTGGGTCATGCGGCGTCCACCGCGCGGCGATATCCTGCCCACCGCTCATGACATGCTGCGGGAGTTTCGCGTGCTTTCTGGTCTCAAGCCCACCGGGGTGCGTGTGCCCCAGCCAGAAGTCGCTTGTGAAGACCTGTCCATCATCGGCGCCCCGTTTTATCTCATGGAGCGGATGGAAGGCATCGTCATCCGCGATCAACTACCGCCCGAGTTTGACGCAATGGATGATCGTAAACGCATTGGCGAAGAACTCATTGATGCGTTAGCAGAACTGCACGCCGTTGATTGGCAATCGACCCCTTTACACAATCTGGGCCGACCACAAGGGTTTCTTGAACGACAACTGAAGCGCTGGATGGGACAATTAGAACTGACGCTTCCGCGGACGCGACCGCTTCCAGGCATTCACGAAGTGACCGCCTGGTTACAGCAACACCTGCCTGAACAGAGCACAACCACCATCGTGCACGGCGACTATAAACTTGACAATGTCATGTTCGCTCTACAGCCTGCTCGGCTGGTGGCGATTTTCGATTGGGAGATGGCGACGTTGGGAGATCCGCTGGCGGACCTCGGTTGGGTCATCAACTATTGGGGGCCGACCGGCGACCCGCCGGAGCCGGAGCCCAAAGGGAGTAACCACATCACCTCTCAGCCAGGCTTTCTCTCTCCTGAGGAGATGATCGCGCGTTACGAGGAAAAAACCGGACGCACGATGCGACATTTTCCCTTCTATCATTGCTTTGCGGCGTGGAAGCTCGCAATCATCTTAGAGGGGCTCTATCGGCATTACCTTGAGGGAACCGCGTCCAACCCCAAGGCAAACGAATTCGCATGGCAAGTGCCACAAATCGTAGATCGGGCGCATCGGATCATGGCTAAGGCGTAATGGCCATGCAGGTCAGCGCATCAGCGTTGACTGTCAAAAGAAGCCTTAGCTCTCATTGATGCCAAAGAGACGTCGTGCATTGCTGCTGAGCACTTTCCGCGCTTTTTCCGGACCTAACTCACGGACGAGCGGCACGAGCCCTTCATTGTACGTTTCGCGGCCCTCAACATTTGGTGGATGGCGACAATAATGGTGCGGGCCATCCACTGAGGCGTCGGAACCGAAGAGCACGCGTTCGGCGTCTGTTTCTTCCACCAATTGCAACACTTCGCGCCAACTGCACCAGGACGTTTCCAGATACAAATTTGCTTGTTCGCGCACATGTTGTGAGGCCCGCCGTCGTCCTTCCGTTGGTCCCAGATAGGTGTGATACAAGATGACCGGCACGGTCGGAAAACGTTCCGCCAAACGACGAATGTGGTCTGGGTCGGCTTCTCCGGGCGCACTATGACAGGCCACTGGACACCCGACTTCGGCTGCTATTTCCATATAAGGATCAAGAGCGCTGTCGTCTGGCCGGTACTCATCAGCCGTCGGGTGAAGTTTAATGCCAATGAAGCCATCGCGTAGGCGAGTATCGACCTCAGACAGCGAAGTCTCTCCCGGTCTGACCCAGACCAAGGGGAAAAGATTGGCCGCAAGCCCTTTGAGGCGGTCGAGCGCGGTGTTATCTATCCAGGAGACAATGCCGGTTTCGATGCCCGCCGAGGCCATCGCCGTGCGGAGGCTCCGGATACCCAATTCACCAGAGCCGCGGCCGCTCACATGCATGTGCGCATCGAGCGGTGCACAATCGATCCAGAGCCGGTAATCAGCGTCAAGATTGTTGTCCCATCGCGTCCCATCGGTTACCACGCAATCGAGCGAAAGGTGACCGGCGCAGGAAAGAGGAGCGGTCACCGCCAGCCCAGGTTCGACCAGTTCGAGTTTGACTTCGTCAATGGGTTCTTGCCAACCGTCGAATCCATAATGCAACCGTAAATCCGGACCGGAGAGTGGACCATGATAGGCCACGCGAAATTGCGCACTACCATTGCGTCCAGTTTTCACCCAACTGATCGTTTGCCTCTGTAGTTGTTTCATGTTGCGCTTTTCTACCCCTTCGCTCGCTACTCTTCTCAGTATCCTTTGTAGTCAGATGCTCGACGACGTGAGCGAGTGTCTTACTCTTTTGATTGTTTCACACTCGCTTGCGGCCAAGGAAGAGGGGCAGAAGACGTTTTTTCTTCCGCTTCAGAGTGAAGAAGATGAGGTTGGATTCCTGCACCGGTTGAGATTGCTTCTGTGTAAAGGGGAGAGTAAAGACGGTGACCATCCTGAAATATCTCAAAATAGTGATGCAACAGATAACGGTCAGTTGACGCGCCGTTTTGAGGATCAAGAATACACAGCGGCAGCTTTAAGATCTTCTTCCGTAACCGCATGACAGGGGGGCTAGGGGTTTTGGAGGCAAGGGAATCGGAACCGCCATCCAGCTTCGGCAAAGAAGAATGCACCAGCGGCATGAAACGAGTCACTCGCTGATGCTCCCAGTCCGCGACGCTCTCCAGCGGCGTCCAAAGATAGTGAATGTTTACGCCTTCGATATTCTCAGCGTAGTCGTAAAATTCCTTTTCGAGGTAGTACCAATTCATAGGGCAATTGAGTCATGAAGTGATTGAGTGGAAGCCTCACAGCGTATGAACGACATATCCCCAATAATCTTCCCACCGCTCGTCGCGGTTAGGAGTCCACATCGCGCCCACATGCCACCGTTGGTGCACTTGCGCGCCTTTGGGGCCGTAAATCTTCCCCACGTACCGGCGCGGCATCGGCAAGGACTGCAACATCTCAGAGCGCGTACGTGAAAAGGTTTCTTTATCTTCAGTCCCGTAAAATTTGTGAGAACGATACGGACTGTCTTCTCCAAAGCGGGCGACAAAGTTATGTTCTTCGGTCGGTTGGTACTGGGGCGCATCCCAATCGTAGATGCTCCAGAAAATACACATGCCGCCCAGGTTGCCTTGGAAATCGACATATTCGACTTCCTTGCTTACAATCTCTTCCGTGTACAAAGGGCTCTGCTCACGTTTCCCGTTGCGAAACACCTCGAAGTAGTGGTGGAAGGAATAGTTCTCAACGTATTGTCCCGTGGCGGGATCTTGGACGTCTTTGGGCAGGCGGATAATCTTGCGGCGTACGCCATCATCAGGCAATTCGATGCGTTCGCTCGACGTCTGCACGTACTGGCCAGTCTCATCAACCGTGGTTCCACCCATGCCGCGCACCAGGACGCCCCCGCGCGGCATCATACGGGTTTCGCGGTGCGCCTCCCAGTTGGGCATTTCCCCAAGAGGGGTCCACGTATAGTGAATATTCACCAACTCGATACCAGGTTCTGCATCGAAGTAGGATCTCTTTATATAGAAAGCCATAGACATAATTTTCCTCCTTGGTGCGGACACGCTCCGCGTTTGAATATCTCTTTTAGACCACAGCTCACCGCCTAATTAGTACCAACGTCCACCCCGACAAAAACGGGGGTGACGATGTGGTTTGCAGCCCGCGCGACATCGTCTTCCTTTGCCGCGCGGAACGCATCCGCCGGCGATTCACAACGGAGACACTGGCGAAACGCCGATTCATAGAGATGGCGCTCTGTTTCGCTCAGTTGATAGCGTTCAAGAAAGCGGTCGCTGGCCGTCTTCTCCTCCACAGTCATCACGTAATGGACCCAACCACATTCACGACAGGCGAGGAGGCGTTTCTCGTACAGAACTGAAACAGCCTCCTCCCTTAACTGACTCTTGTCGGATGTTTCCACAGATTGGCCTTTTTACGCCAAGACTAGGCGATAATTCTGTACGTTGTTGTTATCCCAGCGCTCAAAATCTTCGTCAGGAATGGGCGAGTTCGTCCGCAGCAATTGATAGACGTACTCAACCAGTGCGCCGCGCGGCCCCCACACCTTGGCGACGTAGCGGCGCGGCAGCGGCACGGTTTGCACCAATTCATAGATGGCGTCGTCAGCGAGGCCCTCGCCTTCGATGTCGTGCCCAGGAACCGTCGAGCTGGTCTGGAGGTTCAACCCTTCGAGTTTGGCCTGCGTCCAGTTTTGCGCGCTCCAGCCGTTCACTCCCCACAAGAGCCGCACTTCAGTGATGCGCCCTTCTTGATCGAGGTAGGGCACTTCCCGAGCGACAATCTCGTCGGTGTAGATCGGGGAAAATTCTTCCCGCCCTCCTTGCACGTAGACAAAACGATAATGAAGTTGGTACGAATCTTTTTGGTTGAGATAACGTGGGATCTCGATAATAGCCTGACGCACCCGCGGCATAGTGTTCGACACCACGCTCAGCACCTCCGTCTCTTCCTGTCCGTCCCAACGCGCGGGTTCGCCAAGTGGAGCCCAGAGGTAACGGATCTCGACCATCTCGACCCCAGGATCTTGATCAACCCAGATTTTGGTTAACTGAAACACTGCACACCTCCTCAAGACGGATTTCGCGACCGCCTAGTTCCCCAGATTGAGTTTGACCTCGTAGCTGCGGGCGGTTGGTATCCCCATAAAGAGCGGGGTAATACGAGTGAACAACTCTTTCGCCAAAGCGCTGTCCGCGTAGGCGGCGAGGTCTGCTTGCGTCGCCCACGTAGAGATGCCCACAATGTCATTGCCATTCTGCAGCACCTGATTGAGCACGAACCCATGCTGTTGGCTCACGCGTTGGGCGAACTCTTTCAAGACCTGCAACGCCTCGTCCGTCTTCCCCGTTTGGATGGTTCCGTAAAATAAGCGTGTGTACATATCACCTCCTGTGCCTCATACGTTTGCTGTGCAAGATAATAGTGAAGGATAGTTCCTCTTGCCGTCTCACTCCTCGGACATCGGGTATTCCTTGCGTTCTTCCTTCTCTCTATACAACCGCAGGAGCACCAAAGACCGCGCCTCTAGGGTATACGCCTCTCCGCCCCATAAGAGCAAGCGCGGTGGCCTCCCCGTCACTTCCTTGGTGTCGACTATCGCTTCCCAGCGAGCTGCATCCTGGTAGGACGGCAATACGAAAGGAAGCGATTCATGGTGCGCATTGAGGAGCATTAACAAGGTACGATCCATAA
Source organism: uncultured Enterobacteriaceae bacterium (assembly GCA_964441775.1). Lineage (GTDB taxonomy): Bacteria > Desulfobacterota > Binatia > Bin18 > Bin18 > SYOC01. The sequence goes on along the minus strand of CAYTVL010000006.1, from coordinate 106,531 downwards.
TACGGTTGCCGCGCATATCTAACTCTTCAATGGCGTCGCCCGCTAGGCGTAGCCCGAAACAGCGAGTGTACCAGTTGCGCCAATCTTCCTCGGTCATCTCCTGACCGTCTGGTCGGAACCAGGTCAAATCCGTGACCTCGGACCCGCGGATGCGACGGCCCTGAAAAAATTTCCGGCGGCGCAGCACCGGGTGCTGATGAAACAAACGGCTTAAGAAACGAGTAAACTCGAGCAACTTGTTTTGCGACGGGCTCAGATTCCAGTCCACCCACGAGAGTGCCCCATCCTGACAGTAGGCATTATTGTTGCCGTATTGTGTGCGTCCGATTTCATCACCGGCCTGCAACATCGGGACGCCTTGCGCCAACAGCAGGGTCGCCAGGCAATTGCGCTGCTGTCGCGCGCGCAACGCGAGCACGGCCGGATCGTGAGTTGGGCCTTCCACTCCACAGTTCCAACTGAGGTTATGATTGTGCCCATCGCGATTGTCTTCGCCATTCGCCTCATTATGCTTCTCGTTGTAGCTCACGACATCATTCAGCGTGAAACCGTCGTGGGCCGTGATGAAATTGATGCTGGCGTGTGGTCGCCGTCCGCTCCGTTCGTACAAATCGCTACTGCCCGTGAGTCGATAGGCCAAGCCTCCAGCGCACCCACCATCCCCTTTCCAGAAGCGCCGCACGGTGTCCCGATATTCGGCGTTCCATTCCGCCCACAGCACGGGGAAATTTCCCACTTGATAGCCGCCTTCGCCCAAGTCCCACGGCTCCGCGATCAGTTTCACCTGAGAGAGCACCGGGTCTTGGTGGATAATGTCAAAAAACGCGCCTAACTTGTCTACTTCGTGCAATTCGCGCGCGAGTGCCGCCGCGAGATCGAAGCGAAAGCCATCGACATGCATCTCCAGCACCCAATACCGCAAACTATCCATAATGAGCTGCAGGGCGCGCGGGTGCGTCACATCGAGCGTGTTGCCACAGCCGGTGTAGTCCACGTAGTAGCGCTTGTCCTCCGGGGCCAGGCGGTAATACGCTGCGTTATCGATCCCGCGAAAACAGAGGGTCGGACCGAGATGATTGCCTTCGCCAGTGTGGTTGTAAACAACGTCTAAAATAACCTCGATCCCTTCCCGGTGGAGCGCTTTCACCATCGTCTTAAACTCTGTCACTTGTTGCCCGTGCACGTCGCTGCTGGCGTAGCGGACATCCGGCGCGAAGAAGCCGATCGAGTTGTAACCCCAGTAATTGGTGAGACCGCGCTCCAACAGATGTCTTTCCACTACGCATTGTTGCACGGGTAAGAGCTCGAGCGCCGTCACTCCCAGTGAATGAAAATAATCAATGACCTCCGGACACGTTAAGCCCGCATAGGAGCCCCGCAAAGGTCGAGGAATGTTCGGATGGCGAGCGGTAAACCCCTTGACGTGCAGTTCGTAGATGAACGTTTTATGCCACGGCGTGCGCGGGAGCGCATCACTGCCCCAATTGAAAGCCGGGTCGGTCACCACACCCTTGGGCATCCGATGGGCGCTGTCTCGCTCGTCCCGTGACAGATCGGCGTCCGGGTGTCCAATCGTGTAGCCGAAGACCGCATCCTGCCATTGCACCGTTCCGGCTAGCGCGCGCGCATAGGGATCAAGCAGCAATTTAGCAGGGTTAAAGCGATGTCCGGCGGCGGGCTCGTAGGGACCATAGACTCGATACCCATATAGTTGACCGGGACGGAGGCCAGGTAAGTAGGCGTGCCACACGTGGTCCGTTTGCTCCGGCATGCGGATGCGCGCCAGCTCTCGTTGCTCACCGTGCTCCTCGAACAAACACAGATCGACGGCGTTGGCGTTCTCCGAGAACAGAGCGAAATTCACCCCACGCCCGTCCCACGTGGCTCCAAGCGGGTAAGGCTGCCCCAGCCAGACGTTCATAGCTACCTCGCGTGGAAAACGCTGATGCCCGCGGGTTTGAGGGAGCAAACCTGGAAATCCGCCGAATGTTCGAGCTGTGGCTCCGGCGAGACATCTTGCACCTGCTGCGCGCCGCTCATCACCTGTCCGACTCGCGCTAAGTTACAGGATTGCGCGCGTTGACGATCTTTGTTCAGAAGCATCAGCGCTCTCTCGCTCCGATCACGCGACCATTTCACGAATGCGCAAATACGCGGATTGCCGACGTCGAGCGGGTCGATCGGCCCTTCTTCGTTGAAGACGCGACGCGACGCCTTCAGCGCATTGACCGTTGAGATAAAGTTGACGAGATCCCAGCGCAGGGGCTCCCAATCCTGCGGACGCATGTTGACAACATCAAGCCGCCGCTGAAAGCCATACTCAAAGCCGATCGGCATCATCACTCCGGTGGAAAACAGCGCCGAGAAGACGTAACGCTGCCTCACCGCCTCTTGGTCGCCCTGCAGCTCCGCCGCCAAACGATCCGTGTCGTGCGATTCGGCAAAACTGATTGACGGAGCAAGCTGCGACGTCTGGCGATACTGGTCGAGACACCAGGGCTCGGTGAGGTCCCACCACTTTGAGCTGTTAAAGATGAAATCAAAGCCGGAGCGAGCCAGTTGCAGAATTTCGGCAAAAGGACAACCCAAAGACTCTGCAAAAAAGAGCACCTCAGGATGCGTCTCCTTCAGGTGATGAAAGAGAAAACGCCACAACTCCACCGGAACTTTGTAGGCGGCGTCGCAACGAAATCCACTGAACCCTAAAGAGGCGTAGAACTCGGCCAGCCTGAGCCAATAACGCCAGAGTTCCCCACGGTCGAGGCTACCGGCGTTATCAATCTCCGCCAAATCGCCCCAGACCACTCGTTGCTCGCCCTCTTTGGCGCTGGGGCGCACGGGCTTGCCATCCGCGCCCCGTTTGTACCACTGGGGATGCTCGGTCACCAGAGGCGAGTCGAAGGCGGTATGGTTCATCACGAGATCCATCATCAGCTTGAGGCCGAGCCGTTTCGCAGTCTGGGTCATCTGTGCAAGCTGCTCCATTGGTGGACCAGCGGTGGGATCAAGCAGACGGGGGTCGATGGTGTAATAGTCTTTGATGGAGTAGAGACTGCCAGAGTACCCCGCATAATGGAAGGCGTTGATAAACACCCAGTCAAAGCCCAGATGTTGCGCTCGCTCTAGATGGGCAGTCCATTGCGGCAACGGTCCAGCAAGCAAAGGAAAAAGGTTATAGATACGAGGACCAGGGAGCCAGTTCGCTGTGCTCATTGTTTCACCCGATCATAGTGCGGGACCGTCAGGAAGGTCCCGATTCAGGGTTGCATTGTCTCAAGGATTTGTGCGAGTCCGTCTCATTTCACCTCGATCGGCACTCGTCTTGGCACCCAGGGCGTAGGCATGATGATTTCCAGCACCCCGTCGTGAGCGCGCGCGCTCAGTTGATCGGCGTTGACTCCCTCGGGTAAGGGAAAGATGCGCTCAAAGCGCCGCGAGGCGGCGGAGGAAAACAACCTGAAGCCCTCCTGCAACGGGGTAGCGTGCTCGCCTTTAATCACGATTTGCTTGCCGATCACCAGCACTTCGATATCACGCGGAGAGAACCCTGGCAGTGCGATCTTGAGGATTAACGTCTCACCGTCCGCGACGATTTCTGTGGTCGGGTCCCAGCCGCTGGGTCGTAACCACCCTGGGAAGAAGCGGTCCCACTGCGTCAAGAAACGACCAAATAAGGTATTGAAATCCGGCTGCTCCCTCTGGGGCGCAGCAGACGGTTCGGAGGGGGGCGTGACCTCGGAAACCTCAGCGTCAGTCGCTTGTGGAAGAGGAGTCTTCCACAGAAACGTGAACATGTCCTTGAGGTGCGCTCGCCAGCTCGTCCAGTTATGCCCGCCGGTGAGTTCCTGGAAAAAACAGGGGCAGCCCTTCGCTTCGAGGAGCGGCACCAACCGGTGATGCGCCGGTATGAACTGGGGCTCGTACTTCCCTACGTCGAAGTAAAAGGCGATCGGAGCCCGCAGCTCTTCCACCAAGGCGGAGAGCGGTTTGGGCTCCCTCCAGCCTGGGGGTAACACCGTGAATCGTTTACGGATCTCGGAGGCGAGCCCCGAGAGGCGCGCTTCCTCTAAGAGGAACAGCGCGCTGGATTGTCCGCCGACCTTGGAGAACAAGTGCGGGCGCGACAACGCCAGATAGGTTGAAATCAGTCCCCCAAGCGAGGCCCCTATCACGCCACGCGCCTCGCGTCGGGCAAGGGTGCGATATTTTTTGTCAACGAAAGGAAGTAGTTCTTCCTCTGTGAATCGGCCGTAGTTCTCATTCGCCCAGTATTCGCGCATCCGATCCACCGGGTCCACCATGACAGCGATGAGCGGAGAGATTTCCTGTCCGTGAATCAGATTGTCCAGCACGGTCGCCAGCCGCGCCCGGGTGAGATATTCACCCCCATCGTGGACGTACAAGGTCGGGAACCGTTGCGTGGTGTCGGCGCCATAGTGCGGCGGCAAGTAAATGTAGACGCGCCGTGTATTGCTGAGGTGTCGGCTTTCAAAATCGAATTCTTCGACGCGACCGTGAGGGATCGCGGGATTCTCCTCCAACTCGGGCGGCTCTTTGAAGTCGCCCACGACAAAACTCGAGTTCTGTTCCCCAATGCCGTTGTCGATCGTATTTTGACAAAATGGATCGGTCAGCCACTCACCGTCAACGATGAACTTATACTCGACGCGCGCCGGTCCACGCACTTGCATGGTGTGGAAAAAGAAACCCGTATCGCCGAGAGGGGACATGGGAATACCTTGCCGGCTCCATTCATTGAATTCCCCAACAAGCCGCACCCGATGCGCGTCGGGTCCGTAGTAGATAAAATGCACATCGGCGCCATCGATCATGGGCGTGCCGACGGCGCGGAGCACTTGCAGGAAGCGCTCTCGCTCTTGCGGTAAGGCCCCATTTGACGCTTCCTCTAATCGTCGCCGCCAAGTCGGAAAAGTCGGAGCCGCTTCTTCCCGCGTGGTTTCCATAGTCTCACATATTCTTTCCGCCCCATCGCAATCCGGGACTTACCGAGGGAACCGTTCCGCCGAAAGGAATTTCACTTCGCGCCGCAGCCCTTCATCCGTAGCATACTGCTGAATCAGTTCTCGCAGGCGGCCCAAGTGTTTCTCTTTACTGTCGCCATTCGTGGGAAATCCCAATTCCGCTAGATTGCTGGAGGCGACCAGCAGCTCACGCATAAAATCCAGCTCCGAACACTCCAACTCCCAGGTAATACGCAGGGCTTGATCTAAAGAGGCTCCTTCCTGCGCTTGACGATGATAGTCTGCGACCTGCGTCACCAAGGAGTCGATAATCTCGATTGGCAACAAAAATGACTTGGCCTGAAAAACCCCGGAGAGCAGTCCCTTATTCACCGCTCGTATCAGAGCAGCGTGCCCCCCTTCTTCAAGCGCCATCGTACTCCACATCATGCGAAGCTCAGCCTGCTGGCCAAAGGCTGCGGCGAAATTCACATAGATTTCGCCGACCTGTGTTTCGAGCTTGGCGTGCGTATCCAAGATTGCCGTGAGGGACGACGTCTCCGGCGTGGTCGAGGAAGCGTCTCCCCGCGCCTCTGTACTCATTGCTCTTTCTCCTTACCCTTCGGTGGGGTCGCCATCTTGCGCCTCACACGAAAGCGGTCCTCGAAAATCTACCTTTCTCTCGGAATAAACGCCAGCGGAGGCACAACCGCTATCTACAAGCACGAGCGCTGCGCGTCAATATCGCGTCGACTTACGGCGGGAGTCGCATCGGTATTCACTTGCACCTCCTGGCATTGTGATGGCTCCACAACGCCGCTTTTTCAACTATCGATCACTTCACGCAACGTGCCGTCGGGTAATTGATCGACCGCAAAGGATTTGAGGATGGCTTGTTCGGAAAGGCTCCGTTTGACCTCGTAGCTGCGGACGGTCGGCCTGCCCATAAAGAGCGGCGTTATGCGCGTGAAGAGGGCGCGTGCGATCTCTCCATCAGCGTAGGCTGCAAGATCCTCTTTGGTATTCCAGGTGCTGATCCCCACCACCTCATTGCCGCTTTGCAGGAGCTGAGCCAGCAGACAGCCTCGCAGCGGCTTCACGCGATCGACAAATTCATTCAACGCTACTAATGCTTCCTGTTCCTTGCCCGACTGAATGGTTCCATAAAACAGCCGCGTGTGCATAAGTCCTCCTTACTGTTTCATCGTGGGTCGCGTTCTCGTCAGCTCTCGCCTAGCATAGTCATGTCCTCCAGGCAATTTTCTCTTCGGGCTCAGAGTTGTACTGGCGAGTCACTCTGGGAGAATCACAAAGAGTGAAGTCATCCAACACGAGCGCCCGGGATTCACCTTTCACATCCAGTGCGCCACAGGAGGGCGAAGTGAAAGCACGCTGAGGCTCTGTTGCAGGTTTGATTTTTGTGTATAAGAATGTTGCCACCCAGTGGACACAGAAAGAGGGTTTCATGGGAGTATTGTCTCTTTCCCGCCTGCAAACTCGTCTCTTCCTCCTCATTATACTCACCGTACTCCCGGCGCTGGGCTTAACGCTGTATGGCGACTTTGAACAGCGACAGTTCGCCGCCGCGCAGGTGCAGGAGGACGCCTTGCGTTTAGTGCAGCTCGCCGCCGCCGAGCAGGCGCAACTTGTCCAAGGCGCTCATCAGCTTCTGATTGCCCTGGCGCAACTTCCCGCCGTACGCGGAGGTGATGGACAAGCGTGTTCAGAGCTCTTCTCTACATTGCTGAAACGCTATCCAATTTACGTCAACCTGGGGGCCTCACGCACCGATGGAGGGGTGTTCTGCAGCGCGACTCCCATGACGCAACCGATCAATGTCGCCAATGCCGCTTGGTTTCAGCGGGTAATGCAAAGCCAAGAGTTCAGTCTTGGCGACTACCAAAAAAGCGCGGTTTCCGAACAGTTCGTTCTGGTCCTGGGATATCCCATTTTTGACATGGAAGAGCAGATTGCAGGAGCGGTCGCCGCGTCATTGGATTTAGGCCAATTGAGTCAGCTTGCCGCACAAGCCCGGCTTCCTCAGGGCGCCACCTTGACCGCCGTGGACCGGACAGGAACAGTGGTTGCCCGTTATCCTGACCCAGGACAATGGATTGGTGTAGTACGACCAGACGCGTCGATCATCAAACAGATATTGACCCAAGGTGAAGGCACGACGGAAGCGCAAGGCGTAGACGGCGTACAACGCCTGTATGCGTTCACTCAGGTGCATGGAGTAGGAGATCTCGGGTTATTTGTCAGTATCGGTATCCCGACCGACGTCGCTTTTGCCCACGCCCACCGACGCCTCGTCCGTAATCTTACGCTCTTGGTCGCGATCACGGTGTTTATGCTTGCCGTTGCCTGGATGAGCAGTGACCTTTTGGTTTTGCGCCCCGTGTACGCTTTACTGCACGCGACCCAGCAGTTACGCGCGGGCGACTTGGGGGCGCGAACCGGGACGTCGCACGGGTTGAAAGAACTCGACCAATTGGTCGTGGCTTTTAACGATATGGCCGAAGCGTTGGATCATCGAGAAACTGAGAGGCAACGGACGGCAGAAACGCTCCACCGCTTGTCCCTCCGCCTGTTAGAAGCGCAGGAAAACGAGCGGCGGACGATCGCCCGGGAATTGCATGATGAGCTGGGGCAAGCACTGCAAGCGCTTAAAATTAACCTTCAGACAGCCCAACGCTTTCCTGGAGATAGTACTCAACGTCTCGCTGATAGTGTTGATATTGTAAATACGACGTTGCAACAGGTGCGAAATTTATCTCTCGATTTACGCCCTTCACTTTTAGATGACTTAGGACTAGTGGCCGCGTTGGAGTGGTATCTGGAGCGCCACGAACAACGGACAGGACTAGCCACACATTTTACGGCTGACCCGCCCACGCTGCGCCTCACGCCCACGCTCGAAACCGTCTGTTTCCGTGTCGCGCAGGAAGCGTTAACGAACATCACTCGGCATGCCCAGGCGCGCAACGTGTGGGTCGAGCTGCACCAACACGGCGACGTGGAAACACACTTGATCGTTCGTGACGACGGTGTGGGGTTTGATGCGCAAGCCGCGCAGACGCGGGCCGCCCGAGGGGCGAGCTTTGGCTTACTGGGAATGCGAGAACGGGTGGAACTTGCGGGCGGGCGGCTCGATATTACCTCGACTCCGACTCAGGGCGCCGAGCTTCAGGTGCACTTTCCCCTGATTCCCCCTTCAAACGACTTGGTGCACCCGCTGACCGCAGCCTTTTCCTCCAACGCGGAAACGTTGGACAAGTTCTGAGTACGATTGCGCGAGGACTGATCATGAAAAACCTAGCGACTCGAGTGCTCTTAGTCGACGATCATGCGCTCTTCCGCGCCGGACTCCGTCTGCTGCTGGAACACATGGCTGGGGTGGAAGTGGTGGGAGAAGCAGCCGACGGACGCGAGGCCGTCCAGCTCCTGCGGAAGCTCCGCCCCGACGTCGTGTTGATGGATATTTCTATGGCGGGCCTGAATGGGCTAGAGGCGACAGCGCAAATCTCTCAGGATCATCGTGAGGTCCGGGTCATTGTCTTGTCCATGCACATGAACGAGCAATACGTCACTCAAGCCTTACGCGCCGGGGCCGCGGGGTATCTGCTAAAAGACTCTGCCGCCGAGGAACTTGAGCAGGCGTTGCGAACAGTCGCTCGGGGCGGCTCCTACCTTTCTCACGCGGTATCACAACAAGTGATTGTCGATTATCGACGGCGTCTCGGTCGCGGCGCCGAAGAACCGCCGCGTGAAGCACCTGTTGACCCGTTAACTCCCCGTCAGCGCGAAATCCTCCAGCTTGTAGCCGAAGGACGGACCACGAGAGAGATCGCCTCCTTGTTGCATAGAAGTGAAAAGACTATCGAAGCCCACCGCTCGCGGTTGATGAATGAACTCGACATTCACGATGTGGCCGGGCTCGTACGTTATGCGATTCGGATCGGCTTGGTCTCATCAGAAAAATAGCCAGCTCCCCACTTGTCTTTTTTGTTGACTTCTGACCTCACTGCTTCCTCTGCTGTTGCCTCCACATCCTCCGCTCGGCTGCGCCTTTGCCGCCCCTCCTTCGATTGTGCTCAGGACAGGCTTTGCCAAAGGGGGCCGCCAGCCACTACGTGGCTGGCGGGGGGATTTTTGCCCTGGGCATGATCAAAGCAAGTCTTTCTTCCCACTAAGGGTTTTCCCTCTATCGAGAATAGGGAATCTACTCCCTCTATTTTACGGTGTTTTCCGAAATGGTGTCTTGCCCGCGCTTCGTTTATAAGATTACACATGCAGACAAGAGTACCGCCTCTTCGCATCCTCCTAGTCGATGACAGCCAGATGTTTCTGGATGCAGCCATTGACGCCTTGACCACCGACCCCCGCATTGAGGTCGTTGGCAGTGCGGTGTCCGGCCAAGAGGGAATTGCGATGGTGAGTCAAAGACAGCCCGACTTAGTGTTGATGGATATCGCGATGCCTGGCATGAATGGGATGGAGGCGACGCACCACCTCAAATCCCAACCTCAAGCGCCGCGCGTCATTGTCTTAACCTCATATGATTTACAACGGTATCGCACCGCTGCGCACGCCGCGGGAGCGGATGGATTTATTTGCAAGGCGAATTTTGACTCCGAGTTGTTACCTCTTCTTGAGACCTTGCTTGTCGAGCGGAGTTCCTCTTTGTCCGGAAAGCAGGCTTCGCGTTCTGAGGTGTGATATGGCACAGCAATCAACATTTCCTAGCAAAGCAGTATCAGAGGGAATCGTCGTATGGGATCAGCGTGGCGTCGTCGTGCGCTGGCCGAATGGAGATTCCAGTCATTTCCCTTGGGAGACGCTCCGCCACGTCAGTCTGTGCGAAGACTGCCGTGAACAAAGCCACCAAAACGAGGCGGTCGCTCAACGGTCAAATCTGTCTACTATTTCCCCAACTCTCTAACAGCGCCAACGGAAAGGAGCTCCGTACATGTCGTTTTACATCAAGCGGTCGTATGTCGATACCCAACCTGGGATCGAACTGGTCAACATTCACTACACGTGGACGCCGGTGGGGCAGCAACCCGACTGGGAAAAACACCGGGAAACACGCGCCATGCCGCGCGGCGGCACGCTGGTCCGCGGCCTTGGCGGCACGACCGTGGCGGAGTCCGGCGAGTACGTGCAGACCCTCGCCGAGACTGTCGAACTCCCCGACGATGGTGTCCGACGGAAAGTGATTCGTCTGCCTAAGGATGTCCATGATCCCGCCACGGGACAGTACATCGAGAACTATGCCTTCCATCACTACTATGAAGTGTTCCGCGACGGCAAACGGGAAGTCAGCCCCGTCTATACCGAAGAGATCGTGAGCAAAGACGTCGAGTATATTGATTATACTGGTAACCTTGGAGGCATGTGTATCTTCTGGAGCGTCTATGACTGGGATGCGCCCCAGTATCAACCGACCGAGGAGTCTACGTTCATTGAGAAGTACGGAGAAGATAGCCCGTATCGCTCCTTCAAGTTCTATGGCGCCGAAGATAAGGAAACTTTCTCTCGCACACGCTCCGAGATGTTAAGGGCGTTGCCAACGCCGCGACGCTACGTGGGCAAGATTTATGGACCCAAAGGAGCCGAGATCCATCAACGGTGGCACGTCGGGGGACTCTGGAGTCCCAATGTGGCCGAGCGCTGGGAAGATTACTGGGGTTACGTCGTCCATACCCTATAAGATCGGAAAAAGGGGCAAAGGGAAACTCATCTGCAACTTGCTCTCGCGCTGAGTTTCTCTTTCGATTGTTTATCTTACGTCCCTCACCCTTTCTGGGAGCACTCCCTTCAGACTTCTCTCCTACAGTTGCACCTCCCACAACCGTCCGTTCCGTAACAACCAGAACCCTCCCTCGCTGAAGGGGTTCTCCATCCCCTGGCGTTGCAAGTAGACACTATAGAAAGCGCGCGCGCCGACAGGCCCCCAAATTTGTCCGCGAAAAATATGCGGTGGTGGCAGACGCGCCACGAGTTTCTCGCGCTTCGCCCACGTCCGATACTCTCTTTGGCTGGGGCGGTGTTCTGGCAGCGACACACAAGGTTGGTCCCTGAGCGGCACGCCGTCCAGCAGCATGGGCAGGTAGTTGACATGGGCGAAACCGTCAAGACTGTAGTAGAGAAACGCCTGCGTGTGTTCGCCCGCGTCGTCGCGATGTGAGACCGGTGTTGCGCGTATCTCCTGCCGCGCGACGTCCGTGCTCCACAATCGACCCCGCTGAATCACTTGATAGAAGGAGTGGAGAAAAAAGCTGGGGCTCTCTGGCGAGGCGGTTATGAAAAGCTGCCGACGCGAAAACGGGGGAGTCACCCAGATTGGGCAAACCCGTAACGTTGGAGCGGGCCCCGGTTGCGGCAGCATGACCGTCGTCTTGGCGGACCGTTGCCAATTCGGCTCCTGATCGAGTCGCGTGGTCGTCCAGTGCAACAGGACGGTTTCGACACTTTCTTCGGAATCGCGCCATTCGTAACGGAGAAAAAACATAATAGAGTGAGCTATCAGCTCGAAACGAAAAAAGGAACGGCGACAGGCGAAAGACCCAGCGTCCTTCTCGTTTTTGGCCCGTGGCGGCTAACTTGGCTCGACTGACTCCTGACTGTTGAGAGCTGAGTGGAGGTTGCTCCAAAAGAGTGTCGGATCAAGTCGAGGAAAGAGCGCATCTTGCTGCTCCATCTCCGCGAGCAGCGCCCAGTCCTCTTCGCCCAGTGTTTCCCCCGCCGCATAGTGTTCGGCCATCGATCGGCAGTGATGGAAATTGTTGACATGTAACGTGGCGCGCTGCCGCGCATGGTCAGGCGTGCTATCGACACCGATCATGAACGGCCAGTCTGACGACTCAAGGAGCAACAGCTCTCGACCACATTGCCGCACGATGCGGAGGAGGAAGGGGTCCATCTGCTTTCCTTGCAACCGCGCGCCCAGGCGCCGCATCTCCTGCTCCGCTTGGTACAGGCCCAGCCAGACCTCGCGCGTACTCGCTTGCCACCAGACCCGATGGTCGCCGCCGTGGCCCCAGGAGGACTCCGTGAGTCGAACGGTGCGCTGAGGAGGGGAGTCGCCCAAATACTCACCGCAAGTGATGGGCGTCACATCGGCCCCGCTGGAGAGCTGCCGCAGCACTTCATACAGCCATTGCGGCCCTTCGAACCACCAGTGCCCGAACAACTCGGTGTCGAACGCCGCCACCACGACTCCTTGCTCTCCGGTCATCTGGCGATGGCGGCGTAAGCGTTCACGAACAACCTCCACAAAATGAGCGGCGTGCGCGCGAACTTGAGCAACCGCCCACTCGGGAATATAGGGTTGTTTATACGCCAGGTCGACGCGTCGGTCCGTGATGCGCCAATACCGTAGTCCGCCATCCCCTTGTTTTTTGTGAAATTCGAGATAGACGGAGTCTCCGGGATAGCCCGCATCGTGTTGCCATACGTGAGCCGTTGATTCAAAATCGCGCGCAAAAACAGCGACCGGCTGGGGTAACGCGGGCCCCATGCCGTCCACCCAATGTATGCGGCACGGAGAATGACGTGCATAGTGCGGCGGACTGCTCGTCAGTTGGCGTGCATCGGTGATGAAGTAGCGAATGCCTGCATCCGCCAGGATGTGATCGATGGCTTGGCGGTCCCCGGATTCAAGTCCATCCACATTTTCTATTGGCGGCGTCCAATGCGTTGCCGGCCGGTACGCACATTCAGGCAACCAAAAGCCTTGGGGATTCGCTTTAAAGTGCCGCCGATACGACGCGACGCCAATCTCCACCTGCGCCCGTACGCTCTCGTCAAAACCCAACAAAGGAAGATACGCATGGGTTGCAGCGGAAGCGAGAATCTCCACCTGCCCCGCTTTTTGCAGTTGGTGAAAAGCCTTCACGATATTGGAGGAAAGATCATGGACAAAGCCGCTCGCCGCGCGTTGGTAGAACTCTTCCCACAGGCTTGCCAACCGCGCCAAGTAGCGTTCGTTGCGATCAGTGAAGAGCCGGCGGTCCCGGCGCGCAGCCTCGGATTTTTGCTCCAAATAGGCGAGAAAATGCGAGGTAAAGTGAGGGTAAGCGAGTTGCTCCAACAACACGGGCGTCAGCCCAATCGTGACTTTTGGCGCTATTCCTTGCAGCGAGAGCCGCTTGAGCACGGAGAGCAACGGCAGATAGGATTCTACCACCGCTTCAAACAACCATTCTTCCTCCAGCCGGTCATGGCCGAGTACATACGGCAAATGAGAATGGAGCACGAGAGCGAATGCTCCGTCCGGTTCAGCCATGATGTCTTCGCCCCGACCTTTCTCTCACCATCTCACCGTAGCCCAGAACAAACCAGAACCGACACGCTCACGGGCGCCGTTGACTAGCGACAGCGCGTTCATAAAGAGCAACGTAGCGAGTCGCCGATTCGCGCCACGAGAAATCTTGCGCCATGGCGTTGCGCATGAGTTGTCGCCATGCGATTTGGTCAGCAAAGGCCGTAACGGCTTCGTTAACCGCAGTGAAGAGCGCCGCCCCACTCGCGTCTTGGAAGACAAAGCCCGTCCCTTCTCCGGTGGCGGCATTGAAAGGGAGCACGGTGTCTTTCAGTCCACCCGTCGCTCGCACGATCGGGATGGCGCCGTAGCGAAGACTATAAATCTGATTGAGACCACAGGGTTCATAGCGCGAAGGCATGAGAAAACAATCGCTCCCAGCTTCAATTTGATGCGCTAACACGTCATCGAACCCCACCCGCACAGCAATCTTCTGCGGATACCGCCTGCTCAGAGAAGAGAGCAACTCCTCGTACGGTTCCGCCCCGGCCCCTAAAATCACTAGACGTAGATTCAAGGCTAAAAGCTGATCCAACGCCGCCGCCAATAGATCGAAACCCTTTTGGTCGACCAGGCGTGAAATCATGCCGATGAGTGGAACGTCCACATCTTCAGGAAAGTGAAACATGCGTAGCAACGCCTTTTTGCACTCTGCCTTACCCGCAATGTCGTGCGTGTCGTAGCGCGCGGCAATATGCGCATCGACGTCTGGGCTCCAGATCGAATAATCCACCCCGTTGAGGATGCCGACCAGCGCGTTGCGGCGTGTCTGGAGCACGCTGTTGAGCCCCGCTCCCAGCTCTTGTGTGCAAATCTCTTCAGCGTAGGTTGGACTCACTGTGGTCAACACATCCGCGTACTGCAAGCCGGCTTTCATGAAATTCGTCAGGCCAAAAAACTCGACGCCGGCAGGCTGAAAGAGCACGGCCGGTAAGCCCGTGAGTTGAAACGCCCACGCCGGAAAAATGCCTTGGTAGGCAAGGTTGTGCACCGTGTAGACGAGAGCGGCGGAGGACAGCCTCGCATCGAGCCACGGCAGCGCGCGTAGATACGCCGGGATCAACGCGGTTTGCCAGTCATGGCAGTGCAAGACGTTGGGAAGTTCGCCAAGGCGCACGGCCAAGGCCAAGGCGGCGCGACAGAAAAAGATAAACCGCAGTGCATTATCGGGATAATCGCCATTGTCATCGCCATATAAACCAGGCCGTGCAAAGAAGTCATCTTGCTCTATGAAGTAGACTGGCACTTGTGGGGTGGAGGCGTCCAAGTCGGGCAACGCTCCTTGCCAGACCCGTGCAGTCCTCATGCCGGTCACCAAGGGAACAGTCACATCAGTCAGGACTTCTTCTCGGGCGAAGTTGCCGTCACGGACCGTTTGATACAATGGCATGACGACACGAACGTCGTGCCCAAGCGCGGCTAACGCTTTGGGTAGCGCACCAGTAACATCACCTAGCCCACCGGTCTTGGCGAAAGGAGCAACCTCTGCGGCGATAAACAAGATGCGTAACGACTCTGCCATAGTTCCGCCTTCATTCGTGAGTGACTGTGAACTGTGTCTATCTAACGCATGGTTCATGTAACGGACAAGGGGGCATAAAGGAATATGCGCCTGTACTGCCCAACCATTGACACAAACACGCAAAGACCTGCTATAACGTGCTTTTGTGGAACACCAACTTGCAACTGTATTGGAAGATCTTTCCGCCGTTCATCAAACAGCCCTCCAACAATCGCTTGCCAATGTTAACCAAGCAACCGTGCGGGGTTGGTTGGAAACGGGCGCGTTGCGGGAGTGGGTCTCTCAAGGCGCCCGTCTCGTAGCGGGGCGAGCCGATGGTGAGCGGCTGCTCACCTCATTGCTCGCTTCAACGCCGCGGATGCTGCTGACACTCACATCCAGAGAGATCGGAGAGTGGATGCGCGTCGGCTGCGACATCGCCTCAGCGGACCCGCACGTGTTCTCGCAATTACCAGAGGGGTTTGCCGAGAATGGCGGAGAGGAACGATTAGGGCTCTATCGCGTGGTGCGTTCCGCAGCCTATCACTCACCACGCACGGCCACAGCTTTGTACCGTTTCTTGCCGCATGGGCTCCAGCTCTTGGCTCACACGGCCCGCGGCCCGTTGCTCCGTTGTTTGCAAGCAGCAGCGACGTTCGATCCAGAGCCGTTGCCGACCGCTTTGCAGCTCTTCATCCCTACTCTACGATCCTTACCTGCGGCTACACAAACTTCATTGCTGGATCGGATCGCGCAGTTTTCGCTCACGTTTCCCGCTGGTGTGGCTCGGCTGTTTCGTTCGCTGGCGCGCGCCTACGAGGAAGTCGGAGAGGAAGGCGTGAAAGCCTGGATCTCCGCCGGCGAATCTATCGCCGAGAAAAACCCGCAGGCAGGTGAAGCCTTCTTTTCGCTGGAATCGCGCACCAGCCTCTTGCTGCTGCGCGGCACCTCGCCAGCCGTGCATTTGCAAGACGTGCAAGGGATCTTACTCAAATACCTGCACATGCTGTGCGGCGACGCCATGAGTATTGCCGGCGAGCCATATCTTTCTTTTCCTCCACCCCTGGCGGAACTCAATAGCGAAGCGCTGCCGCTTCCGACCACGGTAGAATCTTTTCCGACCTACGAAGAGAATTTTCGTCTCTATCGCGTGCTGGCTGCGCAGCAAGCTGGGCGCGTGGCCTTTGGCACCTACGATTATTCGGTCGCCCATTTTTGGTCCCTACTGCCGCCGTTGGTGCGACAATTAGCCGAACAAGATGCGATGCCGCCGGAAGATTTTGCTGCTTACTTCAAGCTGTTTCCTCAAGCCGATCAACTTGAAGCGCTGTTTTTGCTGATTGAAAGCCGCCGCATCGCTGCGCATTTATCTGAAACCTATCGCGGTTTGCGCGGTGATCTCGACTGGGTCGCGGCGCAGACCGAACTGTTGCAGCCGACGTTGACGGACATTTTGCCGCGCTTACCGCAGTCTGCGTGGCGCGATTTAGGAACAGACGCCACGGTGATTGATGCGCTCATGTTAGCGACGGAGTTGCACATGGGGCTGGTGGCTCCACATCTGCAACGGATCGTCGAGGCGCGCGCCGCCATGCACGCACGCAATATCGAGCAAGCAGAGCCTGAGCTTGGTATGGCGGCGGTTGGTGGAGACGAGGATACTGCGTCAAGCGGTTCCGCCCTTTCGCCGGAACAGCAAGACATGATGCGCAAAATCCTCAAAGCCATTCGCACGCATGGCCAGCCGAGGAAACGCAAGCAGCACCAAGAGAAAGCCACGGCGATTCTGCGTATGGATGACGAGATCGATGATGAAGAGATGGAAGATGATATCTTTCAGCCACGCAAGAAAAAAGGGCAACGGCGTCAGCAAACGGCGACCGGTCTGTCCTATTTTTATGACGAGTGGGATTTTCTCATCGAGGACTATCGCTCGCAGTGGTGCCAGGTCCGCGAACTGCCGGTCGTCAGTGATGACGGCGCTTTTTTCTCCCGCACGTTAGCGACGTATACCGACATTACCGAGGAGATTAGACGCGAGTTTAAACGTCTGCGCCCACGTCTCTATCGTCAAGTCAAAGGGCTCGAAGACGGGGAGCATATCGACCTCGACGCCGCCATCTCCGCACGCGTGGACCTCCGCAGCGGCGTCTCGCCTTCACCAAAGATTTACATCGCTCGCCAACCTTTGGAACGAGACGTCGCGGCGTTGTTCTTATTGGACCTCAGCGCGTCCACTGATAGTCAGTTGGCTGAGCGAGAGGGCGTGCGGGTCATCGACATTATGAAGGAATCGGTCGTCCTGTTATCCGCCGCGCTCGACACGATAGGCGACTCGTATTCCATCTACGGGTTTTCCAGCCAGGGGCGGCGCAATGTGGAACTTTATCCGGTCAAGAGCTTTGTTGAATCGCTCTCGCAGGAAGTGAAGGGACGCATCGGCGGTCTTGAGCCCCAGAAGAGCACCCGCATGGGAGCCGCTGTGCGCCACGCCGCGCGGAAGTTGCGCGATCTCTCGTGCCGGGCAAAGTTCTTGATCTTGCTCAGCGATGGACATCCGGAAGATGCGGACTATGGACCGAATGCCCATGCGCCTACCTACGGACTCCGCGACACCATGATGGCGCTACGCGAGGCCGAGCATCACGGCATTCTGTCATTCTGCTTAACCGTGGACAAAGCCGGGCGCGACTACCTGAGAGAGATGTGCGCCCCTTCGCGCTACATGATTATTGAAGACCCAACGTCCTTGCCCCTGGAGCTGCCCAAGATTTACCAGCGGCATATTCGCATGCAGAAAGAGTAGCAATCGCGAAGGAAGGGGAACTATGGCTCGTCTTGATTTGATGCCGCGCGAGCAGCTCGATGCGGAACTGCGCGGCACGCTGGAAGCCTTTGAACAGGCGTGCCCCGATTTTAACCCCGTTGTCTTTCAAGCGATGGGCAACAATCCCGCGCTCGCCAACGCGTTCTATCGGTTCTACATTCCAGCGCGCCTCAACGGCTTGTTGGAGAGCAAACTGAAGGGGCTGGTGCGCCTCAAGATCGCGCAACTGAACGCATGCTTCACGTGACAACGTTCACGCACTGCACAGGCTGTGCAGGAGGGAGTGAATGATGAAGTCGTGGCGGCGCTGCCGGAGTTTGCGGACTCTTCTTTATTCACCGCGCGCGAGAAGCTTGCGCTGCAGTTCGCTGAATCTATGGCGCTCGATCCTCAACAAATTGACAACAAGTTTTTCCACGAACTCCGTCGTAGATTCAGCGCCGCAGAAATCATTGAATTGGGCATGCTGACCCGCATCTTTATCGGCTACGGGCGCTTGCTGGCGGCGTTGGATTTGGAAAACCGCGATTCCTGACCGGAGAGCAACATTAGGACTATGGGACAAAACTCCAACACTGGGCGTAAGGGCAGGGGGTCATTGCGAGCGCAGCGAAGCAATCTTGGCCCAGTTATTTCGGCACTTGCGAGATTGCTTCGTCGTCTGCGACTCCTCGCAATGACAGGCTCTTCGACCTTCGTTTTTAGGTTTTGTCTCACAGTCCTTAAGTGACTGGTCGCAAAACTTCTCTCGGGATGTGTCCAAGTGAAGAAATCCCCCTGCCAGCCGCTGCGCGTCTGTCGGCCCCCTTTGACAAAGGTAATAACATACTTGACTAACCTTTGTCAAAGGAGGATAAGATGGGTAATCGTTCCACCCCCTTGCGCCACGCGCAGGGGGGGTGCGGTAAATTTCGGATTAAACGGAAGCCTAGTGATATGCGAGTGTCCGATTATGTCCTAAAAAGCGTTGGTTTTGTGGTTGAATTAACACAGGTTGATTCAGGTGAAGAATACTATGATCCATTTGGAACGGGATTTTTTATTTCAATTCCGTCCACAGAAAATGGTTATTTTCTGTGTTTTGTTACAGCAAAACACGTCATCCAACCTCTTATAAATAGAAAAATTGGTATTCTTGTCAACGGTAAAGACGGGAATGTAATAGTCCTTCCTACTATGGATAATGGGGTTTGGTACAATAAAAAAGATCCTTCGGCGGATGTGGCGGTTATAATATGCAATCAAGATCCAAGTATTGATATTATCCCCATTAGCATAGTGGACTTTATTCAACGTCCAGAATTGCAATCTCGCAAAATTGGTATTGGAGACGAAGTTTACATGACGGGACTCTTTGCTCCTATCCCGTGGCAGCAACGTCACATGCCTATCGTGCGACATGGCAATATCGCTATGATCCCCGATGAACCGATTCAGCTTGATGAAGGATATTCTGACGTTTATTTGATTGAGGCGCGGTCTATAGGTGGGGTAAGTGGGTCGCCCGTGTTTGTTCGTGAAACAATTAAGCTGGCTGGGGAAAGAGACGCTATTGGTTCCGGCAATCCTGGGGAACTTCACGGACTAGGACGCACCTATTTGCTAGGGTTAATGCATGGACATTGGGATATCAAGGAATCAGATAAGAACAATCCCGCCCCTAATACCTTTCATGGTATAAATATGGGAATTGCTGTCGTTGTGCCTGCTGACAAAATCCTTGACATAATAAATCGTCCCGAGTTAATGGCTCGACGAAATGAGGCAGAAGAAAGAAGTCGGCAAGAGCGAATGCCTAAGCCAGATTAACCAATAGCCTTTTATAAGGTGGGCTAGTGTGAGGGGCCGGATTCTTTAGTGTGGTATTTTTATTGTTGATTATACTTAATGATAATCATTGTTATGCCGATCTTGAGACACAGCATAATAAGTGTTCCAATGCTATCACATGAGAGAGAGGACTGAGGGTGGCATGGACAAGAGGCTGCCACGTAATAGCCAAAGGAGATCATGCTCAAGCTTCGTTAATAATTCCCCAGATAATAACGCGGGGATTGCTTATTAATGGCTCAATGATGGGAATGTCAGTTTTTGGATTTTATATTAACATGGTCCCATCGTATCAAGCATTGAAACCAATAGTAGTGTTTGAAGTTGAAGATATTTATGTAACAAGAAAAGATGCACCGTTGCCTAATAAACTTCCACAGTATGCATATATGGAGATGTATGCCCCCGGCCTTCAATATATTCCGATCCAAGTTCTAGGTTTTGTTAATGTGGGGCATCCTCTGGCTAAGCCTTATACGGGGGCTATAGGATTCTTCTAGAAACAATGGTGTTTTATGGCAAAGATTTTTAAGGACAATAAATCTATAGAATCCGATATTCGAGAAACGCTTCTAGAAATTCTTAATGCCGCCGATCGAACGTTCTTAAAAAAGATTGACGCTGTGCAGCTTGAACGAAGCTTAATTGACGAGGCGCATTTTCTTATTCCCTGCGACGAAAGTGAAATGGTGCAAGTAGAGAATTACGTACATAGGCATATTGGAGAGCTGTATCAAATTGTACGGCGCCTTTCCTGAGAGAATAAATTGCTATGGGTGAATCAAAGCTCCATCAAAATCCAAAAGAATACTATGAAGGTGAAGAAGCAGCTCAGCGTTTCGATAAGGTTGTGCAAGACGCTTTACATGTGACACCTGCCGAATTGAAGCGACGCCATGAGGCGTGGGAACGCGCACGCAAGGCGAATCGTAAAAAAACCTAAGTGAGTATTCCCGGCGCCGTGCGTAATGAGGCGCCTACTGGCGCTTGCCGCGTCGCTGTCTTTTCACTGTCCCTCAGTTGAGGGTTTCTTTGCCAGTAAGTTGATTGTAGGTTAACCGTTTGTTAGCCACAGAAGAAGCCACTAAAGAAAATCTGTCACCATCGTTGCCGCCGCGTTCGTTGAATCGGAAGGATTGCTCATCTAAATAGCGAAACAAATGAAACGGTTCAACGCTGACATACGTACCCCTGATTGACCGCTTTAACAACGTCCAGAAGTTTTCCATGCCATTCGTGTGGACGGCGCCGTTTACGTATGTTTCAGCGTGGTTTACGAATTGGTGCATATAATCCGGCTCTAGTCCTTTATACGAATCTAGAGAATCCGTATACAGTATGGTTCCTTTTTCTACGTTTGCTCTTATTTCGCTGTGAAGGGTTTTGGTCTTTGTGTTAGAAATCACCGCTGTCTTTACACGGCTAGGCTTTTTGTCTTTCTTGGGGTTGTAGCCCAGTGAGTCAATAATTTTCTGTTTGCTCTTCTCGCTCTTTTCTCCTCGTTCAAGGAGACCCATGACAATAGTCTTTCCAGCAGACCCGCGCCCCTTTTGCAAGGTTTTCTCTTTGCGGTCTTTATGCATGAATCGGGCTTTTCCACCAACAAGAGTTTCATCGGCTTCAACCGTACCGGAGAGCATATCTTCTTCTTGTCCATGCATAGCAAGACGAATTCTGTGATTCATGAACCATGCGGTTTTCTGCGTGACACCTAACGCCTTGTGAAGCTCATAGGAGGAAATGCCGTTCTTGCAATTCGCAATCAGCCACATTGCGGGGAGCCACTTGCTGAGCGGGATGGCGGAATCTTCCATGATGGTCCCGTTCTTTACACTGAACTGCTGACGGTCTTTGTGTCCCGCGTAACATTTCCACCGACGTTGTATTTTGAGATAAGAGACTCGATCACCGCCGCAAGTAGGGCACGTTACCCCATTTGGCCACCGCTTCAAGACCATGTGTTCAATGCATCGGTCTTCATCGGAAAAATAGGTGATAGCTTCTTGAAGAGTTTTCGGTGTAGGATGTTCCGTGCTCATGGTTATTTTGTACACCAAAAGCATAGGTTAGTCAAGTATGTTATTACCTTTGACAAAGGGGGCAGCGAAGGCGTAGCCGAGCGGGGGATTTGCACAGCCGTTAGAGTATTAAGAGTGAGAGTTAAGGACTTTGAGACAAAACCCACGAACGGAAATCAAGGAGCCTGTCATTGCGAGGAGTCGTAGACGACGAAGCAATCTCGCAAGAATCGAAAACCTAAAGCAAAGATTGCTTCGCTCCCCTCGCAATGACACGTTGACGGTTTGCCAGACTGGAGGAGTTTTGTCCCGTAGTCCTAAGCCTCTCCGTCTCGCGGCATGACGTGGATCACCTGCCTACGTAGCTCGACAGTCACCCGCTTCTCTGTCTCCAAAGACAAGCGGTGGTACACATATGCAGGCAACGCGATTTCTAAATCGGACACCGCCGAGCTGCCCACCAAGCGCACCAACAAGGTATATGCGTCGCCCTGCAGTCGTTCGCTGACAATGTCTCCAGCGAAAACGTTTTCTCTGGGTCGCTCGTTTAAACGATCCGGTCGCACCAGTAAAATCTGAGTGGGTCGTACGCACGCAAAGACCTGCGCTCCCGGTGCAAATGGAGCCGGAGCTGTCGCCAGCCGTTGATTGCACCAGCGGAGCCAGAGAGTATCGTGTTCTCTGCCTTCGACGTGAGCTGGGAGCAGGTTGCCTGTGCCTACCAGCTCCGCAACCCGACGCGTGGCTGGTCGAAAGAAAATATCATCACGTGCGCCCTGCTGGATCACTCGTCCGTTGTCATAGACGATCACTTGCTGACCCAAGATGAAGGCGTCATTGAGGTCGTGGGAGACCAGCAGGAGCTTGAGTTGTAAGCGCCCCTGAATCTGTAGTAGCTCTTGCCGCAGCGCGGCGCGTAGCGGCGCATCCAGCGCAGCAAAGGGTTCGTCGAGGAGCAGGAGTCGTGGTTGCATGGCGACCGCCCGCGCGAGCGCCACCCGCTGTTGTTGTCCGCCTGACAGTTCCGCTGGTCGGCGGTGCTCCAAGCCCTGCAAGCTGAAGACTTCGATCAACTCGTCAATGCAACGCCTCTGTTCCTGCCGAGCAAGTGCGTGCAAGCCGAAGCCGATGTTTTTTGCGACTGTCAGGTGAGGAAATAAGGCGTACCGCTGTGGCACGTAACCGATGCGCCGTGCTTGCGGGGGAAGATTCAGGCGCCGAGCATTGTCGTACAGCGGCTGCGCGTCTAGGACAATGCGCCCCGCGTCGGGCTCCACGATACCGGCGATCGCTTGCAGCGTTAGACTTTTCCCAGAGCCCGAGGGGCCAAAGAGGACCCCTAGCGCGTGCTCCACCGTAAACGCGGCGTCAAGGTGAAAGCCCGCAAACTGCTTGCGTGCGACGACTTCAAGCATAAGCGCCGAAGAGGCTGAAGAAGGTCAATCGGTGTTTCATACGGCCTTCTCTCATAGCACGTGAGCCCACGCAAGCGTAAGGGATCGCGAGTTTGTGAGCGACTTTCTCTTTAGGAGACAGGAAATACGATCGCGCCCGTGTCTTGCAAATCGTAGCCCCCTAACAGCTCAGCCCGGGTTTTGAGTTCGGGTGAAGTCAACACTTTCAAAAGCGCCTGCACCGGCTTGGTGAAATACGAGTCTTTCGGCACGACCAGATCGAAGCGCTCATTGGCAATTTCCCGGAATGCGAGTCCCAGGAGATGCGCTACTGAGGCGGAGGCGACGCCCACATCCGCCTGTCGGCGCAGGACGGCGAGCCCAACCTCCCAATGAGTCCAGACCTCGGTGTCATACCCCAAGAGGTGCGTGGGTTTGATCCGTTCTTCCTGTACGCGCTGTTCAATAAGCCAACGAATCCCAGAGCCGCGTTGCCGATTGATGAAGCGCAACTTTTTCTGCTGCACTTCAGCAAAAGAGGCCACGGACGGCGTCCCTGCACGTGTGAGCAGTCCTACTCGGCGGCGCCATAACGCCACCCCCACCACCGTCTCCGGAGGAAAATCTTGTTGCAGAAATGGCGCGTTGTAGTCGCCCGTGGATGGGTCACGCAGGTGCGCCAACGCGATATGAGCTTTGCCTTTCTTGAGCGCTTCTAGGCCGCCGAAACTTCCGAGATTGGTAGTGTAGACAAGATATTCAGGGTGCTGCCGACGCATCATCTCGATGAGGGCGTCAAACAGAAGATCGTTGCTGCCCGCGATTAACAGCCCGCGGTCCAAGCCGAACCGCTCCGTGACCGCTGCGGCCCGCACGGTTTTGAGCGTCTGCGTACGTGCGCTGTGTTGCACCCATTCTTCCACGAGGCTTTTGGGAAACAGCCACTTGCCGGTGACGCGCGTACTCGGCAGCCCGCCGTTTTTGATCAAGCGGTAGACCTGCTTTTCGTTGATCTGCAGATAATCAGCCAGCTCACGAGTATTGAAGAATGTTTCCGACATAGCGCCTTGGGAAGAAAAGAGTAACTCTATATATCTGAAAATAGCTCAAAAGGTCAAAAAACTTACTTTCTCGTTGACTCGCAGGATCGTGCATGGTAGCCACATTCATCAGAGAGGAGACACACGATGAAGTGGCGCATGATGGGAGCTGTGCTGGTGAGTGTGGCGTGCGTGTTCGTCTGGCCAGTGCATGCGCAAGAGGAATTGATCTTTGCGACGACGACGAGTGTACAAGATACCGGGCTTCTCGACGTTATTGTCCCGCTTTTTGAAAAACAACATGGCTATCATGTCAAAGCCGTGGCGGTAGGAACGGGGCAGGCGCTAGCATTGGCCGCTAAAGGTGAGGCCGACGTAGTGCTAGCGCACGCGCCGGATACGGAGAAAAAATATGTCGCCGACGGCGTACTCGTTCAGCGCCGGTTGATGATGCACAACTGGTTCTTGCTTGCCGGGCCAAGCGCGGACCCCGCCAAAGTTCGTGGAACAACGAAAGCTGTTGACGTGTTGAAGAAGATTGCCGAGGCCAAAGCGACCTTCGTGTCACGCGGCGATGATTCCGGCACCCACAAGCTGGAGAAGAAGTTATGGGAGCAAGCGGGCGTCAAACCCGCGGGCGCTTGGTATCTCGAAGCTGGACAAGGGATGGGAAAAACCCTCGGTATTGCCGGTGAGAAACAAGCGTACGTGATTTCTGACCGCGCGACCTATCTCTCTTTTCAGAAAACCACGGGGCTGGCGATTTTGCTGGAAGGCGACCCGCAGTTTCTCAATGTCTACCATGTCATGGAAGTCAACGCAGAGAAATTTCCTAAGGTTAATACCAAAGGCGGCAAGGCGTTTGCGGATTTTCTTTTATCCTCCGAGGTGCAAAACATTGTAAAGACGTTTGGCATGGAGAAGTTTGGCGAGCCGCTGTTCACGCCGGATGCGGGAAAAACCGAGGACGCCGTCAGGCAACAGGCAAATAAATGAAGGTCGAACTGGCCACCACTTCTTCATGAAAGGAATCTTTAGACTGTTGTGTTCCTCAGTCGTTGTGAGAATGTAGCGGACCGCGCCCCTATACCCGCTGTTCGTTCCGTGGTTCCACATTTGCGGTCTGCGCACGTTCGACTTTCACCGCACAAAACTTAAACTCTGGAATTTTGCCGTAGGGATCAAGCGCGTCGTTCGTGAGCAAGTTCGCGGCTGCTTCACGAAAGTGAAACGGAATGAAGACGCTCCCTTTTTGCGTGCGTACGCCGATGCACGCTTTTAAGGAAATCGTTCCACGTCGTGAACTGACCCGCACAAACTCGCCGTCTTGTATGCCCAGCGCATACAGGTCTTCAGGGTGAATTTCAACAGTAGGTTCAGGTTTGATGGCGTCTAACGCTTTGGACCGGCGTGTCATAGTGCCGGTATGCCAATGTTCCAACACACGTCCAGTATTGAGCACGAGCGGATATTCATTGTCCGGCAGTTCGTCGGCTGGAGCAAATTCAGCAGGAACAAACTTGCCTTTGCCACTGGGAAAGCTATCGGTAAAAATCACTGATTGTCCAGGCTCGTGCGGATCAGGGCACGGCCAGAGTTCTCCTGTGTCGCCCAGCCTGTCATAGCTCAATCCAGCCAGATTCGGTGAGAGCGCGGCCAGTTCGGTAAAGACTTCTCCCGGTGAATCATAGTGCATAGGATAGCCCATGCGCGTTGAGATCTCACAAATGATTTGCCAATCCGGACGAGCTTGTCCTGGCGAATCAATTGCTCTACGACCTAGTTGCACTCGTCGATCAGTATTCGTATACGTCCCATCTTTTTCGGGAAAGCTCGACGCCGGAAGAATAACGTCGGCAAACTCAGCCGTTTCCGTCAGGAAGATGTCTTGGACAACCAGGAACTCCAGGTTTGCCAGCGCTTTGCGCACTTTGTTAATGTTTGGGTCACTGAGGAATGGATTCTCTCCCATCATGTACATGCCCTTGATCGTGCCGTGCAATGCGCCGTGGGCAATCTCCACGACGGTGAGCCCGGGCTTGGGATCAAGCGTCACATTCCAAGCTTTCTCGAACTTCTCGCGGACTGTGGGGCTATCGACGCGTTGATAGTCAGTGTAGACCATAGGGATCAGGCCGGAGTCTGACGCGCCTTGGACATTATTCTGTCCGCGCAAAGGATGCAGTCCTGTCCCAGGACGTCCGATATTACCGGTCATCAGGCACAGCGAAATCAGACAGCGCGCGTTGTCGGTTCCTGTCGTATGTTGGGAAATGCCCATGCCCCAAAAGATCATGGCGTTCTGCGCCCTGCCATAAACGCGAGCAATCGTGCGAATCTCTTCGGCGGGGACACCAGTCAGTTTTTCGACCACCTCTGGCGTGTATTGTTTGACCGTCTCAGCGAGTGCGGTGAAGTTCTGCGTCCTCAGTTCAATAAATGTGGGATCGATCATGTCCTCGTCGATGATAACGTGCATGAGGCCGTTAAGAAATGCGACATCTGTCCCTGGCTTATATCTGATGTAGTGTTGCGCATGATCAGCGAGAGGCGGGCGACGAGGATCAATCACAATTAGTGTTGTCCCACGCTCGGCGGCTTGCTTGAAGAACGTCGCCGCGACGGGATGATTCTCCGTGGTATTCGAGCCGATCACGATCGCGACATCGGCAAACTGAATGTCGCCAAAGGCGTTGGAGACTGCCCCGGAGCCAATAGTTTCTTGTAACGCGGCCACTGAGGAGGCATGACACAAACGAGTGCAATGATCAACGTTGTTGGTGCCGAACGCCGCACGGATCAGCTTCTGAAACAGATACGCTTCTTCGTTCGAACATTTGGCTGATCCAAAGCCAGCGAGCGCTCCAGGGCCATGTTGATCGCGAATTCCTTTCAACTTGCTGGCCACCAGCGTCAGTGCTTCTTCCCAGGTCGCTTCTCGGAAGGCAGGCAGGACTTCCGCGTAATCAACAATTCCACCAGGTTTTCGTTTCCATTTGCCATCGTCTCCACGCACATCTTCCGAGAGCGCCCCCTTGGGGTACGCCTCTAATCGGCGAATCAACGGAACGGTCAGGCGTTGCGGATGGAGTGCGTAATCGAAGCCGTAGCGGCCTTTGACGCACAGGCGTCCGTGGTTGACAGGGCTCTCGCGACCGCTGACCTGAATGATCTTATTATCTTGGATGTGATAGGTAATCGCGCAGCCGACGCCACAATACGGACACACCGAATTGACCGCTCTGGAATTTTGTAAAGAAACATCACTCGTCAACGGCTTGTTAAACAACGCCCCAGTCGGACACACTGCCGCGCACTCGCCACACGAGACACAGGTGGATTTTCCCATCGGGAGGTTCAAATCAAAGCCGATATGCGCATGCGCGCCTTTGCCGGTGCGGCCGATGACCTCGTTATTCTGGATGTCATCGCAGCCGCGGATGCAACGATCGCACAGAATGCACGCGTTGTGATCGACGGCAATGACTGGAGAAGAAGGGTCGTGGCCATTTTCTGTCATGCGAGCGGGAAGACGTACGGATAGAGCTTTTTCTGGTTGCTCTTCCTCGCGCAGCGATACCGGGACTTTGAGCAGTCCATAGCGCTCACCAAGCAGTTCGAGTTCGCAGTCGCCGTTCTTTCGGTGTTTTGCACAAGGAGTGGGATGGTCTGCCAGCAACAACTCGACCAACATCTTGCGTGAACGTTCGATGCGCTCGCTGTGGGTCTGGACTTCCATGTCGGATTCGACTTGACGAATGCAAGCGGCTTGCGCGACCCGCGCTCCTTTGACATCGACCGCGCAGACGCGACAAACGGCCACCGGATCAAGCCGTGGATCGTGACAGAGGACCGGGATCGAAATCCCAAGCTGTCGCGCCGCCTCCCAAATGGTTGTTCCTGGAGGAACGCTCACGGTCTGGCCGTTAATGGTGAGCGTGATCATCGTGGTTTGCTCAGAGGCGACTGTCGCCATAATCGTATCCTTTTCCTTCACCGAGGCTGTCGCGCGCGTCAGGGATGAGCCCTCTATATGCGGAACACACCAAGATTTGGACTGCGGTGTGCCACGGTTAGCTTGCTAATCGTGTTCGTCCGTCGCACTGCTGGACAAGCCAGCAGTAGCACCCGTCCCTTAGGTAACATTGTCAACTCTGTGTTTTGGTGTGTCTTCCATGGAGGTTCGCTCATATTTGTAGGGCCCGCTGCTTCTCTAGCGGGACACGTCCGTTTTCATCCCATCCACGAGCGTTGTAGTACCCACTAATCATTGCACGCAAATCGGTCTCCGTCAGCCCGACCCCTTGTCCGACCCCCGTGGGTAACGGTTCGGTGAGCAGGCGAGAGGGAAGCCAATCATCGTGTGGTCGCCACCCTTGACGAAGGTTGAACAGTTTCTTGAGCACGTTGATCCGCTCGCCGATACGTCGGAGTTGGGTATCGGTAAACGGCCAGCCTGTCACTTTTGTGAGAATCTCCGCTCCTTCCGCGTAGAAGTCCGTCAGACATTTCCGAAGAAATTTACACACAATGAGGGAGTCCATGACTGCGGCGAAATCTTCGGACGCGGCGACGACTGCGCCTCGCTGAGGATCAGCTTTGAAGCGATCAACCTGACCGGAGAAGTCCGCTTCGTAGGCGCCTGAACGATTGTGGCAGGCGCCGCGCGAGCTGACGGCAAGGCCTAACGCCATCGTCTTTAAACTACGTGGCTCGTAGCCTGGCATTTCCATTCCTTTGACATGCATAGCCAGGTGTTCCGCCTCCCCACCGATGGTTGCCGCCGCGGCGCGGGAACCTTCCGAGAGCAGAGCGCCGAGACTGCTGCGTTGACCGATGGCCGCGATGGTCGCCAGAAATGCGTCCGCCTGACCAAAACGTAAACCACATCGTTTTGCGTCAGGAAACAAGTTTTTCTCGGCGCATTCCATAGCCCATGCAATCGTGCCGCCCGTGCTGATCGTATCGAGGCCATAATCGTCACACAGTTGCGCCGCGTGGAGGACCACCTGTGGATCTTCGATCCCGCACAGCGGGCCGAGGGCAAAGAGCGTTTCGTATTCCAGCCGCTGCGATCTGCCATCCAGCGCCTGAAAGAGGCGTTCACAACGAATCGTGCAAGCGGCGCAGCCCTGGACGCGGTTCTGCGCTTCCGTCAGTAGGTGCTCGCCACTGAGTTGCTCCGCCTGTTCAAAGGTGGACTGTTGAAAGTTGCGGGTAGGCAACACGCCAAGGCGATTGAAGACCGCGAGGTTTGCCACTGTCCCGATTTCGCGATACTTGGCGGTGACCGAACTTAGACTTTTGACTCGTAACGCGTCGGCAATGACTGCGACTCCTGCAGCGTCAGCCACGCGCGTGCGGTGCGTTCCATGAATGACAACGGCTTTCAGATTTTTTGCGCCCATCACCGCGCCGGCGCCGCCTCGGCCTGCATGACGTCGTTCGTTGCTGATCGTCGCAAAACGCACGAGCCGTTCCCCAGCAAGACCGATGGCGGCAACGCGCACGTCGTCATTCTGGAGTTCTGATCGAATAGCGGTTTCCGTGTCCTGAGCGCTTTTCCCACGCAAGCCGGAAGCATCGCGAAACTCAACCCCACTTTCGGTAATGACAATATAAACTGGTTTTGTCGCTCGTCCGAGAATGATCATGGCGTCAAGTTGACACCGCTTGAGTTCAAGCGCGAAAAAGCTCGACGATAGGGAATCAGTGATAAAGCCCGTCAGAGGCGAGGTTGTGACGACGGCAAACTTCGCGGTAGTGGTCAGGCCAGTATCAACCAGAGGGGCGGTAGTGAAGATCAACGGATTTTCTGGAGCAAACGGATCGACTGCTGCTGGGGCGTAATCGTAAAGGAGCTTCGTGCCGAGTCCGGAGCCCCCAAGGTATGCGCGAAGAACAGCCGTGTCGAGAGCAATCCATTGTGAGGTTTGCGAGGTGAGGTTGATAGCAAGCAAACGACCATGAAATCCCTGCATACTCATCCTCCAGCGTCGTTAGAGAGAATGAGCAGACTGTCTCCAGAGTGCAACTCAGTGCGAACGTCGCTCGGGAGGAATTGCGCGCCGTTTAGATTACACGAAAATCCGGCGGTCAGTGAGCGACCATCAGAGGCAATGACCGTATTCAGGAGTGCCGGAGCCACGTTTACAAGAGCATTGAATGCATCACCAATCGTTGCTCCTGATGGCAGCGTGAGCGGAATCTGGGCGACTTTGGCCTTCAGGCGCGCCACGCCAAAAAGTTCGATGACACACGAGATTTCACTGCGACATTGTCGCCAGAGGGCGAGCGCTTCGTGGTAGTCTTCCGGGCTATTCATATTGCGGAAGCTGAGTCCCTCAGGGTCAAAGCGACGCGTGTCTTCCACCGGAACCTCATAGGTGCGCACCTTCTTGTAGAGGAACACCGGACGCAGTTCGCCTCGCTGAAGCTGGTCTTGGAGCAATGGCGCCACGCTGCGACGATAGACGGCCTGTAATGGCTGGAGACGTTCTTCCCAGAACGGGACCACAACATCGTAGTGTTCAATCAAGGAGAGAAAGTAGTCAATCAGCCGGAGGTTGAGAAACGGTGCATCACACGAAGTGACGAAGCAGACGTCATGGGAGGCTGCTTGCAGACCGTACAAAATGCCGCCGACAGGTCCTTGATAGGCTATTGCGTCATGGACGAGCGTAACTGGCAGAATTGGCAACTCCTGACTAGGCGCGGCAACGACAACAATATCGGCAAACTGCTTTTGCAGCGCGCGCACATTATGGACGAGTAGTGGCTCTCCATCGAAAGGGAGGAGCGCCTTGGGCTGTCCCATCCTCGAACTTTTCCCACCAACGAGAATAATAGCGGAAGCGGGAGGTCGTGCACTCATGGGAGAACTCGATCGACAGTTGTTGGAAAGACAAATGAGAAGGTGTCTCCGTTGTTATCGGAAACAGACCCCCTCTGGGCAACGTTTCTGCGTTAAATGAAGCATCACCTCATCTTTGAAATGCTTGAGGACTGAAGTAATAGGGAGGGGAGCCGCTTGTCCCAAGCCGCAGATGGAGGTGAGCTGCATCGTTTCAGCAAGCTCGCCGATGAGATCGATTTCTGCTGTCTCTGCTTGTCCGTGCGTTGCACGGTCAAGAATCTGCACGATTTTGTCGCTTCCTACCCGACACGGCACGCATTTCCCGCACGACTCATTGCGGAAGAAGGTCACCACATTCAGCGCCGCATCAAGCATGCAGGTTCCTTCCGCCAGTGCGACTACGGCGCCGGAGCCGAGCATGGAGCCCACTTGCGCTAGCGCCTGAAAGTCGAGCGCAATCGTACTCATTGAGGCCGGCAAAAAGCCCGACGAGGCTCCGCCAGGAGAAAAGGCTTTAAGTTTTTTCCCACCGCTCACGCCGCCGCCGTATTGTTCAATGAGTTCAGCCACGGTAAGACCCAGAGGAACTTCATAGACGCCGGGCCGTGCTACGTCGCCGCTGAGTCCCAGGTATTTCAGGCCATTCTCATTGCGCCCTTGGCTCTTAAACCATGCGGCTCCACGTTTCAGAATGCCAGGAACCATGCACAAGGTTTCAACGTTGTTAATCAGCGTTGGTTTGCCCCACAACCCATGAGTACCAGGAAAAGGAGGTTTATTGCGCGGTTCTGCCCGCTTGCCTTCCAGCGCTTCTAACAGGGCGGTTTCTTCCCCACAAATGTACCCGCCCGCACTCACAAAAAGTTCTATGTCGCAAGAGAATTCCGAGTTGCCAATAGCGACGCCGATGAATCCGGCTTTCCGTGCCTCGTCGATCGCGTGTTCTAGAACATGCTCTTGCTGTGGATACTCATGACGAAGAAAAATGTACGCTTGCCGGGCCCCAACCACATAGGCGGCAAGAAGGACGCCTTCGAGGAGGAGATGAGGAAAACGCTCCATTAAAAAGCGATCTTTGAACGTTCCAGGTTCGCTCTCATCAGCGTTGACCACAACATACTTTTGCTCACCAGTCGCATTGCGGACGATTTCCCATTTCAGTCCGGTCGGAAATCCCGCGCCGCCCATCCCTCGCAAGCCGCTGTCTTTCAGAGTTTGGATGACGCGGGCAACGTCTTGGGACACCAAGAGTTCGCGAAGAACTGAGAAGCACTCTGCTGGTTGCGTGTACGGGTCGATCGCGTGAGTCGTTGAGCCTTGTTGAACAAACGCAGCGTCCGGGACCGTACCTTGAAGAAACGCTTGCATGAGGGTCTCAAGCCGTTGCTCAGTGACACCGGCATAGATCGTATCGTTAATGGCGACTGCCGGCGCTTGGTCGCAACGTCCGAGGCATGAAGTCACGCCAATCTCACAGCCTGTGTGATTTGTGAGATATTGCTTCGCGGCGGTAAGGGCTCGTGGGGCCCCGGCGATATGACACGAAAGGTCAGCGCAGACTTTTATCTCGATTTGTGGGCTCGGGCGTAGTCGGAAATGTGGATAAAAGCTGGCGACCGCCTGGAGCTTATACAACGGCGTCGCCGTGTGTTGCGAAAAGGCGCGTAACTCCTCTTCCGGCAAGTAGCCGTAGCGATCCTGAATCGCTTTCAATTCGTTGATGAGGTTCATTAGCGATACTCTAGCGCTAAAGGGTCCGAGAGGTCCATAGGGTTTACAAACCCCGGGCAGTTGGAGACCAAGGTGACCGCCAGTCTCCTGTTCTCCTTGTACAAATGGAGCAAACTGCCTATATGAAGGGAGACAGGATTGTCTGCAGCCGCCGTACTGAAGAGGACAGATGCTATGCCCATTATTTTAGGAGAAGCCGCCGAGGCGCTTGGAGTTTCAGTCAAGGAGTTAAAGAGGAGAAGTCTCGCTGCTTTGCTTGAGAAAGAACTCCGTTCCTTGCGAGCAGAAATTTTTTCCATCTGTCAGAAGTATGGGGTAGCTTCATGGGAAGGAATGAACGAACTCATTATTACGGACGAGCTTGAAGAAGGAAAAATCCTCGACGACTTCCAGCGGGTCGATCATCTGACGGCAAAAGCAAAACGGCTCGCTACGTTGCTCGAGCAAGTGTGATGGTTGACCTTACTGAACTAAGGCGGATTGCGAGAGAAGAATTTGCTGACATCGTAGTCGATGTCTATCGGATAGACGCCAAGCTCCGAGTGCTCGTCATCGATGGAAGCTATATCGATTTTTGGTGGTCTGAGGTGCAAGAAAGCCGGTTTGCTCATCACTGGAATCGACAGCAGGTAGATGGCACCATCTATCGGCACGACAACTCTCCTCATAGACGATGGGCACATATCGCTACTTTTCCTCGGCACTACCATCGAGAACGGGAAGATTCGGTAATGGAGAGTTTTCTGCCCGAAGAGCCTCCAGCAGCCGTGCGCGCTTTTCTTTCCTTCTGCCGAGAGGTTCTCCTGGACGCAAGAACATAACTATAAAAGCCTCTTCACTATGGAACTTCTTCTCTCCGGCATAAAGCAAGCCCTCTGGTTGCTCCTCTCCGGCGACCCGGAAGTGTGGCGCATCACTTTTCTTTCTTTACAAATTTCCCTTTCTGCAACGCTGATTAGCCTCCTCTTAGGGATTCCTTTTGGCGTGTTGCTGGCCCTCAAGGAGTTTCCTGGTCGTCGATTCGTAGTTAGTCTGGTGAACACCGGCATGAGCCTGCCGCCGGTGGTGGTGGGGCTCTTCGTCACTATTCTCCTCTGGCGCAGTGGGCCGTTAGGATTTCTACATTTGCTCTATACACCGACAGCGATGGTGTTGGCGCAAGTGGTTATTGCCGGACCTATTGTGGCGGGGCTTACTCTTGCCGCGATTCAGCAGCTCAATCCGAAATTACGGTTGCAGATTCTAGCGTTGGGTGCATCGCGGATGCAGCTCATTTGGCTCTTGTTACGTGAGGCTCGGTTGCCTTTGCTTGCGGCCATCATGGCGGGGTTCGGCGGCGTCATCTCTGAGATCGGCGCGTCGATGATGGTGGGCGGCAACATGCTGGGTCACACGCGTGTGTTGACCACAGCTACGGTGATGGAGACGAGCCGTGGGAATTTCGACATCGCTATTGCTCTGAGTGTGATTCTCTTGCTGTTGATTTTTCTCGTCAATGCGGTACTGACATACACGCAGCAGCGGCAACGACCGTTGTAACACCCGTCTCGAATCCGCTAAGACTCTCGCATGACCTTGTCCCCTCTTCTCAGCGTTCAACATCTGCGCGTCGAAGCCAACGGACAGACGCTTCTTGCGATCTCGGACCTTACGATCAACCGCCATGAAGTGTTGACCATTATCGGTCCCAATGGCGCGGGGAAAAGTACATTGCTGCAAACTTTGGCTTGTCTCCGTGAACCAGTTTCTGGAGTGTTCCAATTTGATGGGCAAACCGTTCTGCTGAATGACCCACGGCTCTCGTTTCGGCGTCGTCTTGCAGTTGTGTTTCAGGAGCCGCTTTTATTTGACGTGACAGTGTATGAGAACGTTGCCAGCGGGCTCAAGTTACGTGGTGTCGCTCAGGCTGTCATTCGTGAACGCGTTACGTTATGGCTGGACCGCCTAGGGATCGCGCATTTGACACGACGTCAGGCGCGCACCCTCTCGGGCGGCGAGGCGCAGCGCACGAGCCTGGCGCGCGCGTTCGTGCTGGAGCCTGACGTGCTGTTTCTTGATGAACCCTTCGCTGCGCTTGATCCAGTGACGCGTGAGTCACTGATTGAGACCTTTCATCGTCTGCAAAGAGAGACGCGAGTCACGACCCTCCTGGTGACGCATGATCGTCTCGAAGCCTTGCGTCTTGGTGATCGTGTCGCCGTCATGGATCGGGGCGCTATCCTCCAGATTGGTTCTCTCGAAGAAGTCTTCAGTCAGCCGATCAACGAAACCGTCGCGAGTTTTGTCGGAATTGAAACGATATTGCGTGGGCAGATTGTGACACAGTCCAAAGGGGTGGCGGAGGTGCGAGTCGGCGCCAGTGCGCTAGTGTTGACAGTCTCCTCGCTTGCCGTGGGAACTGCCGTGACTCTCTGCCTTCGGCTTGAAGAAGTCACACTGTTCGATAGCGCTGCCGAATCTGTCTCTTCAAGCGCGCGCAATCATTTCCCTGCTATCGTGCAGCGCATTGTTCCTTGGGGAGCCGCCTTTAAGGTTCATCTCGATTGCGGCTTTCCGTTGGCGGCGTTTGTGACGCGACCTTCTATCGAATTGCTGGATTTGCGGGAAGGGAAACACGTTGCTGCCGCTTTCAAAGCGACAGCGGTGCATGTCATTGCGGATGAATGAGGTCTCGCTTCCTCAACGGCAAGCGAGACTTCGTGACCTGAAAAACAAGGACTTGGCGTTTTTCCCAAGCCCTCACTTGAAAGACCTAGTTGTTACAGACTAATGCCGTACAGAGCAGCGGCATTGCCGGCAACAACTCTCTGAATTTCTTCTTCCGGCGCTCCAATGAAGTGCTCTTCGATGTATTCCTTCGAGCGCGGCCACGGCGAATCGGTATGCGGATAATCGGAAGACCACATCACTTTGGTCATATCGTACCGCTTACGGGTGTCAATCCACACATCTTCAAACTGGAATGTCGCCCACACTTGCCGCTTCACATACTCGCTTGGCATCATCGAGAGCTTGACATTTTCAAAATGTCGTAAGCGATCGTACCCATGATCGAGGCGATACATGAAATGCGGGAGCCAGGACACGTCGTTCTCCGCTGACACAATTTTCAGCCCCGGGAAGCGTTCCAGCACGCCGCCGTACACCAGATCCGCGAGCGTGATTTGGATCTCGTGCGGCAGGCTCATGTAGGAGTGGAGAATCTTGCTGAAATCAATGCCATGTCCACGCCGTGAGGTCAGGATATGCAAGGAAAGCGGAAAATTCATTTCCTGTGCAGCCGCCCAAAACGGATCGTATTCCCGGCTGCTATACGGACGATCTTCCGGCGGCGCCCCCCAAATCAAGGCGCCACGAATCCCCTTTTTAGCAATGCGTTTGAGTTCTGCCACGCCAGCAGGAATATCTTCTAGTGTGATCGCTCCTAACCCGATGAGACGTTTTGGATGGGCGGAGCAATACTCTGCAGCCCAATCATTAAACGCACGGAACGCGGACGCCCGCAGCGCCGTATCTTGGAGGCCGAACAATAACATGCCCATTGAGGTGTACAATGCTTCGGCGACCACTCCGTCACGATCCTGTTCTTTCAGGCGTTCCGCGGGATCCCACACGCTCTTGGGTGCGACCTCAAATCCCTTCTTCGTGTGTTCCGGCAGCTCTTCAGCACTCTTGCCTGAGCCAAAGAACCCCGCCACTGGCACGGGCGTGATATTTTCACAAACGAAAAATTCTCCCGGCTTGCCGTCCAGGTTTTTTACCGTATGTGGCGCCCGATCGCGGAATTGCTTCTCCATGCGCTCGCCCCACATGGTGGGCGGTTCGACAAAGTGCGAATCCGCGGAAATGATGCGATAGGCCATATTCTACCCTCCTTCTAACATCAAACGGGCTCTTGTGCTGATGGCCAATTGCGCCACCAAGCTGCCCTGAATGTGTAATAAGGAAATATAGAGTCCTTTTACGGGAAAAGTCAAACACCCAGGAAAAAATCCTTTCCTGTAAATAGACCTGTTTCCTTGCAGCGGGAGAGAGCAAGTGAAGACTAGTGCAAGACCAAACGAGAGGGAGGATCGAGAGGTTCGTGCTGTTCCGCGAGAAAACGCAACACATTGAGCCCGCGAGGAATATCATGAATCATTCGTAAACAGAGGCGGATGATTTCTTCACGCGGGGTGCGAATATTGACCGGCACCTTGTAACGCCGAGCAAAAGTTAATAAATTAGCTTTCCGAGGAAAAGACGTACTGCTGGACAGATACTCCTGGAGCTCTTCACGATCCATAAGGCGTGGGTCGCGCGAAGGCGGAAGGAGGATCGCCGCTGTTTTCGTTCGTTGCCTGGCCGACGGCTCTTTGGAAAAGACCCGGAGCTGTCGAAGGAAAGAAACAAGGCTCTGATCAGGAAGCTCGCGCAAAGCTTTGCTGATAGTCTCCAACCTCTGCGCCAGCCCATGTGTGCTCATTGACGTCACCGGACAGCTCCTTTCCATCTACGCGTTGGATAAACTCTTCGGCAAGCCGGATAAACTCATTCCGCGCGTCGCGATCTTCAATCCGCGGCGAAAGACTGACGGGTAATTGTCGCTCCGGCGCTTCAGCGAATCGCACAGCCTCACTGATGAAATTTTTGAACACGACATCGGGATTGGTGCGCACGACTTCATGAATGCGTCGCTCATGTAAATCGATAAATCGTAACGGCGAGCGACTGCGCAACCGCACCCGGGTAAAAATAATGCCCTCCAGCTTGGGCCCGGTGAAGGTGCCGCCAAACATGGCCAAGGCATGGCGGATGCGATCAGAGAAGCGATTGACTTCTCCTTGGATCAAATTGATGCCGAGGGTGGAGAGATAATCGGGAATCGCGGGAATGACATACCCGTCACTGGCGAATAAGCCGTTCTGCGTCACCAAATTGAAGTTCGGCGGACAGTCAAAAATAACGTAATCGTATTGGTCCTGCACGCGTTGCAAGGCTTGACGAATAATAGCCTGACTGCTGAACACCGACTCGCCAACCGTAGCTTTGGCTGCGAGTTGGATATCGATCTGCACCAACGCCAGATGTGAGGGCAGGAGTTCAAATCCAGGCGCGAGCGAGGCTCCGCCGTGGCACAGCAGATCCTTTTTGATGATTCGGGACACGTCGAAACTGTCGCCCTGCCCGGCGAGGTACGCGTCGAAAAGAGTCTTGAGCGAACCGTTCGTCTTTTGCCAACTCTCCCACTCGCCATGATCCATGAGATAGAACGTCGCGTTCGTTTGCGGGTCGAGGTCAATAAGCAGCACCCGTTTCCCGTAATTTTTTGCTAGACTCGCGGCGGTTTCCACCGCGGTCGTGCTTTTGCCCACTCCTCCTTTGAAGTTGATGAAACTGATAAAGCGAGCTTTACGTTCTCCTTTGAGATCAGAAAATAAGGTCTGCACGTTCTCCTCTTTCAAGAGATCTGATTTTCGCCGTCCATAGGCGATTCCAGCAGTGAGCGTGGGCTCCGGTTCTTTTTCCTTGGCGTCACTGTCCGTTACGAGCAAGCTCGGCTCTGGCTGCGGAGACGGCTCAGATGCGGTGTCGCGTTTGGCTAGGTCAAGAATGGCGGGCTCCTGCGGCGCGCTTTTCCGTTCGTTAACGGGCGCTAACGTTGGGAGCAGAGGCGGAGATTGGTCAACGCGTGGCGTACTGAGGCGCGGTCCTGAAGGCTGCTTGCCCGACATATCCGAAAGGCTCTGTCCAATAAAAGGCGGGCCGTTAGCCGCCGCTCCAGCCTTGAGCACCGCCCCGGGTTTCTGTGCGTTGGATTGCGTCACCATCCGGATGAGGAGCACCACAATGGCGGCAGTCAGCACGACTATCATAATCACGACAGGGTCAAACCCAGTCATACGTAAACCTCCTATGCCGTATCCCGTGCGATCTGAGTCGCTAGAGGGACACCGCATTGATACCCATCGGGGAGAAGTGGTGAAACTTAAAAGTCTTTCGAAGTTGACGAACTAGACAATTCTCGTTGCAAATCGTCTAACGCTCTTTTGAGCCGCGAGAGTTCGGCGGCGAGTTGGGTCATGGCTTCTTGGACGCGGGCAAAATCGCCCTGACAACTAAAACTTTCGATCACCGCCGAAATGCGCAGCACTCCGCGTGCGGCAAAGTGACTAGCCGTCCCTTGGAGCGCATGAACGGCGGTCATAACGTCACGATAGTTCTCGATGAGCACGGCGTGCTGCAAGGCAAAGAAGAAGCGTCCACAATCCTGCTCGAACACGCCAATTAATTCCTGTAGCAGCGTCGTATCTCCGGCGACGAGCGCCCACAACGCAGTACGATCCAACACTTCCTCTTCCGGCAACACCGTTCCAGACACCGAGGCTTCCAACAGCGCGTGGAGCAGTTCAGCGGGAGAGATCGGTTTGTGCAGAAACGCCGCGACCTGCAACTCGCGGCGACGCTCGATCTCTTTTCTCGGGTCGGTTGACGCCAACATCATGAGCATGGGGCTAGCCAGGAGCGAGTTCTCGGCGAGATGTTGCCGTCTTATTGAGGCAAATCCTTCCATATCCGCAAGATGACCATCGAGCACGATAGCGGCAAAAGGCTCAGCCTCTGGCTGTTTATACAACATCGCCAAGGCTTCTCGTCCACTGGCGGCGAGATGTGGGCGCGCGCCCCAAGAAAGTAACAAATCGTGCAGAATACGTCGGTAGGCGGCGTTATCGTCGACCACGAGAATTTGCCGATCACCCAGGGCGCTCGTGTGTATGGCCCCGCCACTGCCACGCGCTCTCTCATTGTGGAGCCGCACGGAAAAGGAGCAGATGGACCCATTGGCCGCTTCACTGCTCATCGCCAGCGCGCCCCCCATCGACTTCACCAAGCAGTGCGCGATGGTGAGCCCCAGGCCTCGTAACCGAGGCGGAGCGTCCATACCCTGCGAAAAGAACAATTGGGTTATGGACTGGAGTTGTTCTAGCGGCATACCTACGCCAGTGTCGCGCACGGAAAAGTGCAAGAGAAAAGAGTCCGAGTCCTGAACCTGGAAGTTGGTTGGGGCGGTCACAGGCGATTGACTGGATTGTTCCGCTTTTTTGACCTCAAGCACCACTTCGCCTTGTTCAGTGAATTTGAGGGCATTGTCAACAAGGTGGAGAATGACCTCTTGGAGTCGCGTTGGGTCGCCCACCACGCGCTCGGGGACGTCAGATTTTACATCGTAGCACAGTTCTAGCTGCTTCGCATGAGCGGAAAAGGCTAGTCGCTTCAGCGCTTCACCGATACAGTCACGCAGACGAAACGGCGTACGAGCGAATTCATATTGCTCGGCTTCCAGCCGCGCAAAATCGACAAGATTACTCAGGAAGCGCACGTGCGTTTGGATGGGGCTCTCGCACGTCTCTAAGATCTGCCGGAACATTTCGATATCGGCGCCACGCGCTTGGGCGAGTAATAACCCGACTTCGTGGCAACGCAAAATAGTATCCAAGAGGTCAGTTGACAGTTTTTTGCTGCCCCTCTCGTCGGTTCGACTTTCCACCTTTGACCCGACGAAGAAGTCCGTTAAAGCTTGCCGGGCAGGGCCTCCGCCGGTTGACGGGGAAGCCGGAGGCCGTTCCGCCGCACGGAGGCCGGCGAAACTCGCGGGAATATCGTGAATCATGCGCAGGCAGAGACGAACGATCTCTTCGCGTTGGGTTCGCGCATTCACCGGGACATTATAACGGCGAGCGAATTCGAGGAGACTGGTCTTCGTAGGGAAATACTCGGTGCTCTGTAAATACGCGTCGAGTTCGGCCCGCTCCATTTCGTAGGGATCCCGAGGAGGCGGAGCCAGTATCGAGTCAATCGCGTATAGCTCTTTTCCTTTTTCTCGCGACGGTAGCGCCATGGAGAGGGGCGATAGATTTTCTGCAGCGACGGTTTTCCTCACAAGCTCTCCGTCCGAGTGGCGGACCCGCGTGCGCCCGCTGCGTCTTTTCCATTTGATGATGAAAGGGGTAACCTCCGTGACGTCAGTATGCGTTTCAACGCTTCCAACGTTACCGGCTTCAGCAAATACTCGTTGGCGCCTGCCGCCAAACAGCGCTCCTCATCATGAGGTTGCGCATACGCCGCGACCACGATGACGGGAACCTGTCGTCCGCAGGAGTATTCATGTTGACGAATCTGCCGCGTGGCTTCACAACCGTCCAGCGTCGGCAACTGAACATCCATCACCACAGCCGCGTACCGTCGTTTTTTATATGCCTTGACGACGTCAAGACCATCGTGCATTATGTCAACTTGGTAGCCTAATTTTTCGAGAAATCTTCTTAACAACACTTGACCGACGGCAGTGTCATCCGCGAGCAAGACGAGATTCTCTTCGTCTCCGTGGACCCCATCTTTTGCTCCCACTGCGACTGCATGCGATGTCGAAAGCGTCGTCTCTCCTTCTTGCGCTTGTCGTAGCGCGGTTTGCAGGCGCTCACATTCTGTTTGAAGATGCTGGTTCTGCGTTTTGAGTTGAAGTTGCGTGGCGGACAACGCACGATTCTGGCGTAACAAGACGCTGTAGTTTTCGTGAGTTGACAAGAGCAAGCGTGCAAGTTGCTGGTGATCGGCGGCGATGACTTCGCGTTCTCCGCGCAGGAGCACTTCAAGGTTTTCTCGTTCCGTTTGCCCAATGGTGCGCACCAGACCGGTGAGGATCGCGGAAATCCTGGCGAGTAATTCTTCTTCTTGATAGGGCTTCGCGATGCAATAGTCGACACGCGATTTTAGACAGCGCAGCAGGTCTTCCACATCCGACAGCGCAGTTAATAAAACAACTGGAATCTGCTGCAATTCCTTGTCCCGCTTGAGCGCCGCACACATCTCATACCCATCTAAGCCGTCTGTTCCTGCCAGGGCGACGCCGCTGATGATGAGCGCAGGTTGTTGCGCGCGTGCGGCGACGAGCGCTTCACTGCTGGCCGTCGCCATGCTCACGGCATAGTCGTATGCCTCCAACACAAGCCTCAACCGCTCGGCTTGCGTCCGGCTTCCTTCTACAATGAGGATGGTCTTTTTTGCACTCATACGCTCATTCCTGTTCCGCACCTCGCCTCAAGAAGCGCTGAGACCGGCGGTGGTGGAACAGTCCATCATATCGTTCAAAAGCGCTGCAATTTTTTCCGGCGGCAGCACATACATGGCCGCGCCCAGCTTGACCGCTTCTCCTGGCATGCCAAAGACAATGGAGGTGGCTTGGTCTTGGGCAATCGTGAGAGACCCCGTCTCCCGCATTTGCTTGAGCTCCTCCGCGCCGTCTCGTCCCATGCCCGTGAGCAACACCCCTACGGCGTTTTTGCCGAACGCACTCATCACGGACCGGAACAGGTAGGACACCGCGGGCCGCATGCCATGTTCGAGGGCGTCTTTTCGAAGGACAATGACGCCTGGCGGCTCGACTCCCATCTGTAACCCATCTGGGGCCAGATAGATGTGCCCCGGCGCCAGTCGTTCTCGTTGCATGGCAATCTGCACCTTGTGCCCCGTGGTCTGTCCCAACCATTTCGTGAGACCGTCGAGAAATCCTGGAGCAATATGTTGAGCAATAACGACTGGCAAAGCAAAATCCTTGCGTAAATGTGCTAAAACAGTTTGCAATACGGCTGGCCCGCCCGTAGAAGACCCAACCGCCACCACATGCAGGTCTTTTCGCTCTTGAGGAGGAGCAACGTCCAAGGCAAGAGCTTCTGGTTTTGAGTCCCCTTCGTTCCGTCGATGGCGATGACGCGCCCAGCGCCTTACTACCTTGACCTCCGCCATCGCTTTCACCGTCTGAACAAACCGTTTTGCCTCTTCTTCATAGTCGAGGCTGCCTACGCCGGAAGGTTTCTGTAGCTCGGCGACGGCTCCGGTATCGAACACGGGGGAAGCGTCCCCTTCCTCAACACTCCATCTTTCGCCAACGATAATAATCGGCACTGGCGTCGTTTCCATAATGCGCCGCGTCGTTTCGTACCCATTCAAGTCCGGCATGGTGATGTCCATGGTAATA
This sequence comes from uncultured Enterobacteriaceae bacterium, assembly GCA_964441775.1. Classification (GTDB taxonomy): domain Bacteria; phylum Desulfobacterota; class Binatia; order Bin18; family Bin18; genus SYOC01. Next base: position 64,032 of record CAYTVL010000006.1, on the reverse strand, counting down.
ACATCGGGCCGTTGCTGCTTGAGAAACGAGAGCGCGGCTGCGCCGCTCGGCACTGCCCCCACGACTTCGATTTCGGGGTCAGCGCTGAGAAGACTCACCATCAAGGTGCGTTCCACCAGCGAGTCTTCAACGATGAGCACGCGAACCACAGACATATGACAACCCGTGAGCCCCTTCTTAGATTAAGCGACGAATCGTCTCCAATAAGTTGCTTTGGTCAAAACTGCCCTTGACCACGTAGGCGCTGGCGCCCACCGCGACGCCACGCTCACGATCTCCTTGCGACTCCAAGCCAGTCACCAGGACCACCGGCAATTGGGTATAACGTTCATCACTACGAATTTTCCCCGTCAAAGAAAACCCGTCCACGCGCGGCATTTCCACATCGGACACCACGAGGTCGAACGAGTTCTTCTGCAAGGTCGTAAACGCGTCTTCTCCGTCAATCGCCGTTGACACCACATAGCCTGCGGATTCGAGAATCTCTTTGAGCAACATTCGTGAGGTGATCGAGTCTTCCGCCACCAAAATCTTTTTCTTCTGGAGGTCCGCTTTGGGCGTTTGGTGTATGACTTTTGTAGACGAGAACGTTGCGGTGTTCACGGCGGCCAACAGATCGTTGATATTGAGGATTGGGACGATTTGCCCCGAGCCCAAAACCGTGGCACCCGCGATATTCCGCACCCGCACGAGTTGTTGACCGAGACTTTTGAACAGTACTTCTTGTTCGTCCATGACAGCATCTACGCCAAAAGCGACTTGCCGCTCATCTTGCCCCACGACCAACGCGAGTTGAAATCGCTCTTTTGCAACCGTGGGCATTGGCGAGGCGAGGCCCAGCACTCGGTCAAGCTGTGTGAAAGGCAGCGTGTAGCCGGCAAGGGAGAGGGTTTCTTTCCCTCCACTGGTCTGTATCGCCACGCCCCGTTTGACCCGCACCATGCGTTCAACATTCGCCGTGGGCGCGATGAACGCTTGTCCCGCGATCTGTACGAGAATGCCGCGAAAGGTCGCCAACGTCAGCGGCAAGCGCAGTCGGAAGGTCGTGCCCTGATGGAGCTGAGTTTCCACGGCGATGGAACCACCAAGTTTTTCGACTTTTTCCCGAACGATGGCCATGCCCAGCCCGCGCCCCGAAATATCACTCACGGCGTCACTGGTAGAGACTTCGGACTGAAAGATCAAGGCAATCGCTTCCTGATCCGAGAGCAACGCCGCCGCTTCTTGTGAAAGGGCATCGCAGGCCACCGCCGCTTTTTTGACTTTCTCCACATCAATACCAGCGCCGTCGTCTGACACAATGATTTCCACTGTGTTGCCATCGCTTGGCGCGATGGCGACCGACAGGGAACCGCGTGGCGCTTTGCTCCACTGCGCTCGTTCCGCTGGCAGCTCGATCCCGTGATCGATGCAATTGCGCAGCAGATGAATCAACGGATCTTTGATGGCTTCCAGGATCCGTTTGTCTATTTCGACCTCTTCTCCCTGGAGCATGAACTCCACCTCTTTACCCTGGGTGCGCGAAAGATCCCGCACCATTCTAGGCAGCACTTCGAGTGCGGACGCAAACGGCATCAGAAGAATTTTTTTGGCGTCTTCTAAAAGGATATCGACCATGCTCCCTAAGGACTGTTGATCCTTCGCCAGGCCTTTCACCATCCGCGTCAGCGTACGGTCCACGATGCGAAAATGGTCCTGCGTCCAGTTCAAAAATTCAACAAGTTTGGCGGTTTGCGCGTAGATCGGATCAGGAGAGGTGCGGTTCTCTTCTTTTTCCACCAACCCTTGCGCTTTGCGGAGGTGCATGTGGACTTTCGCCCATTCTCGCTTCCACGCTTCCAACATGGTCCCCAGTTCGCGCAGCTCCGAGGCATGTTCGTTGGTTTTGAGTTTGACGGTCAGCATTTCCTCGGCTTGGAGAAACAGCGCGTCCAGCTTGGACGCCTCGATGCGGACCGTCTCCGTAGACGTGGCGCCGCTTTTCTTTTTCTTGTTCTTGTCTACTTTTTCTCTGAAATCGACGAGCGGTTCCAGCTTGCGCGCGGTCGCAAGCGGAGGCGTCAGGCGTTCGAGCTGCGGCATTGCCGCTGGTGGTTGTACTGGAGTCGGCTCGGGCGCTGCGACTTCCACCGGTTCACTGGCGGCGAGCGTCTCGTGCGGATTTATGTCAACAAGTTGTACGTTGTCCTCCGTATTTCCTGAAGCTGCTGCTTCACTTTCGTTCAGGGCAACGGACGGTTCAATCGTAGCCTTTTTCTTCGCGGCTCGGGGTTGCCGGGCCGCGGTTTGGCGAGGAGCGGCGGCTGCGCGCGGCAGCCGTTTCTTTTTTGCTTTTGGCGAGGGTGCGTCGTCGTTTGCGGCAGAGTCCTCGTGGATCTCGACTGGCTGAAGCGCCTCTACGATTTGTGTTTGTGCAGGCTCCGGTGTGGTCGGTGTGGCCGATGTGAATTGTTCGATGCTTGTCAGGGCCGGTGTGGGTAGAGCAGACTGAGCCTGGGCGTGTTCTTCGGCGTGCGTAATGGCCGCGAGTACGTCCGCAATCTGCTGCGCCGTGACCCCCTCGGGCGCCGCACTCAACTGCCGCACCAGATCCATTGCCCGATGAAAGGTGTCAAATAACTCCGGTCCCGCCGTCACCGTCTTGCGTTTGAGCCCGGCGCAGACGTTCTCCACGGCCTGACTGATGGCTTCAATGTCGCTCAGGCTCACCGCGCGCGCGGCGCCCTTGAGGGTATGCACTTCGCGAAAGAGCGTCTCGACCAGCTCGGTGTGGGTCTGAGCGGAGGGCTGTTGCTCCAGCGCCAGCAAACTGCTGGTGATGACCTGCAGCCGCTCTTCCGCTTCCATTCCAAACAGACCCCGTAACTTCGCTAACAAAGAGTCTTGTGCTTCGCCTGTGATCGTAGACGGAGTCCCCTGGGTCATGAGTTGAGAAGCGGACGGAACGTCGTCATCTTGTTGAAAGGTCAGCGTGGGCGGGGCAGACTGAGTTTGTTGAGCCTGCCAGGCTTGCGGTCCTTGGGCGTGTTCTTCGGCGTGCGTAATGGCCGCGAGTACGTCCGCAATCTGCTGCGCCGTGACCCCCTCGGGCGCCGCACTCAACTGCCGCACCAGATCCATTGCCCGATGAAAGGTGTCAAATAACTCCGGTCCCGCCGTCACCGTCTTGCGTTTGAGCCCGGCGCAGACGTTCTCCACGGCCTGACTGATGGCTTCAATGTCGCTCAGGCTCACCGCGCGCGCGGCGCCCTTGAGGGTATGCACTTCGCGAAAGAGCGTCTCGACCAGCTCGGTGTGGGTCTGAGCGGAGGGCTGTTGCTCCAGCGCCAGCAAACTGCTGGTGATGACCTGCAGCCGCTCTTCCGCTTCCATTCCAAACAGACCCCGTAACTTCGCTAACAAGGCAGTGTCTTTTGTATCCATGCCAAGATCCTTGTTTGCCTATGCTTGCGCCGTGGCGCCGTGCAATTTGTAGCGTCCGACTAGTTGTTGTAATTGTTGACCAAGATCGAGCAGGCGATGCATGCTCTTCTCCACCTGATTCACGCTGGTCACGTTCTGGTTGCTCGCTTCTTTGATGCTTTCGATCGCAATCACGACCTGGTCCATACCGACAACTTGCTGCTGGCTGGAGGCGGCAATTTGCGCAACTGCTTGCGCCGCTTCCGCCATGCTCTTGGCGAGCATGCGAATCGAACCACCAGCTTCAAGCGACTGAGAAACGCCAGCTTCCACGGCTTTGGTTCCTTGTTCAGTCACCATCACCGCGACATTCGTAGCCTTTTGAATATCTCTGAGAATCGTGCGCACTTGTGCAGTGGCCTGCTTTGATTGTTCGGCCAGGCTCTTCACTTCTTGTGCGACGACCGTGAAGCCTTTGCCATGCTCACCCGCATTCGCAGCTTCAATGGCCGCATTAACAGAAAGCAAATTCGATTGGTCCGCCAAGTCATTCACCGAAGTAATGATCTCGCCAATCGCGCGACTTTGCTCTCCAAGTTTGATTACGCTATCAGCAATGGATTCCATTTGCTCGCGAATCCGCTCCATGCGACTGATAGCGTAACTCACTGATTGTTCTCCCGCGCGCGAGACTTGCGCGGTGACTTGCGCGCTTTCGGCCACGCTTTTCGCTTTTTGGCTGGCGATGAAAGAGGTTTGTTTCACTTGCTCCACAGTGGCCGCCGTTTCGGTCACGGCGGAAGCGGTTTGCGTGGCGCCAGCAGCCACTTGCGTGGTGGCGGCAAGGATTTCGTTCGTTGTAGAGCTCAAGAGATCGGTCCCTGTTTGAATCTGCTCGGTCATCTCTCGCAAACTGTGGACGAGTCTCGAAAGGACGTTGCCCATCATATCTTTCGGCGACTGCGGCTCGATGCTAACGCTCAGATCGCCCCGAGCGATGCGCTCAGCCGCGAGCGCCATGTCTTGCAGCGATTTGGTCATGCGTTGGAAAGAGGCGAGGAGCGCGCCGAATTCGTCCGACCGGTCATCTGTCGACACGGAAACCGAAAGGTCGCCTTGGGCGATTTGCTCGGCGACTCGCACCACGCGCCGCAGCGGATCGGTGATGTCGCGGACCACGACCACGCCGATGAGCGTCACCACAATCACGCCCACGAAAATCCAACTGAGCATGGTGTACATTTCCCAGGAGAGAGTCTTCTCGCGTGTATGCAGCGCATCGGCGAGTGCGGCCCCGGTTTGTCGGGTCAACGCAAAACTTGCGACCAGCGGATTTGCGCTTGCGGCAATCACGGCCTCGGAAGCCGCCGCCGGGATTGCCGACGCAGTGAGGAGTTGACGACTGAACAGATCGATGGTGCTGTTCTCGTCATTCAACAACTCCGCCCCGGTCGTCCCCAATTTGCTGCGCAGGCGATTGTCATAGGCGAAAACCTTTTCCAACCCCTGCTGGGCTTCTTGCAGGCGCACTTCGATCAACGCGCCGAGTTTGCTCAGCTTTACTCGTTCTTCCTCCGTTTTGTTTTTGCGGACGGCGACGCCCATTCCTATCCCTCGCGCTTGACTCAGTGTTTCATTCAGTTGCGGGAGTTTCCGCGCGAACAAATCGACCAGACTGGCGCTGGCAAGGTGAGGGTCCAACGCTAATTTAGAGGTGTCTTCTATAACCACCATGAAAGCGAGCAAGTCTTTGATGACGGCGGTGTGCTGTTCGAAGTTTTCCTGCACTTTTTCTTTTGGATTACTCTCCAGAAGCCGCGCGACCCGTTTTCTCAACGCCGTCCAATGATTGGTCGCCAGGAGTGCTTCCCCTGTTTTCTCGTCTACCGCATCGACTTTTTTCAGCTCGTCCTGAATCACAGCTTGTTTCGCCGTGACCTGCTCGCCAACGTTCGCATCACCGCTGAGCAGCGCCGCTTCTAATTCTCGATGTTGCTGCACATTTTCCAGCAAACTTTGTAAAGACACGAGATAGTCCACGCCCAGCGCCTCTTGTCTCGCCAAATCCACGCCGGTCAGGCGCATGGCGGCAATGGTCTTGAACATGAAGATGGTCAAAGGGATGAGGAACACGACGCCCAGAAAGCCGAGCTTCTGCCAGACCTTCAGGTATTTCATGGCATATTCAACGGCTCGTTCGATTGCACGTTGCATAGAGAGATTCCTCTTTTCCGTAAGTTGCGGTGTCCCGCCTGGCGGCAAACTTATTCATTTCAGATCTCTGTCTCGTCGGCACCGATGAGCATGCGCTCGTCCGAGAACAGTCGCTCGATATCCAGCAAGAGCAGTTGCTCCTTCCCGACGCCCCGTAAGTATTCTCGGCGGATGCTGGAGAGACCCGCAGGCGCGGAACGGATGTCCTGCAAGGAGACGGTGTGTGCGCCGAGAATACCATCCACAAGCACTCCGACTTCGAGTTCTTCCGTCCCGAAGACGATCACCGTACCGCCTTCTGAAACGCGAGCCTGGGGATGATCGAAAAACGCCAGCAGATCAATCACCGAAAGAATGCGTCCTCGGACGCCGATCACGCCTAACACAAAGACCGGCGTACAAGGGATCGGGGTAATGCTCGTGACATGCTGCACTTCTCGGACATAACAAGTCTCGACGGCGTAGCGCTGTTGGGCGAGTGTAAACTCGACGAGGCGCAGCGTTGCTCCTTGTTCGGCGTCTTTCTCCTTGCCTTGCGCGAGCGCAACGGCGCGCTCTGCTAAAATGCATTGCTTTTGTTGAGGAGTCAGTGTCAACATATATTCAGTATCGCTCGGCGTCGCAGCCGGAACGGCGGCAGCTTGCTCAGGTGCGAGGGTGGCGGAAAGATTATCCCTTTTCATACGTGTCACTTCCGTTACTGTTCCTTGTTCATCTCCACGAGGATGTGAGCCAGTCGGCCCGCCGACATCCCTTCGGAATGCGGCAGAACGTCGTCTGGATGATGTTGGCGCAAAAGCGTCAGCGCCGCGGAAAAATGCTCCCGTGCTTCCTGCTGGTTGTGACGTTGGCGCGCTAGAACGCCCAGGACGAAATGGGCGAGGACAAAGCGTTGGTCAAGTGACACGGCGCGAGTCAGCGAAGACAGGGCTTCGGTCTCCTGCCCGTACTCTAGCGCAATCGTGGCGCGCAAATAGTGAAGCACAGGATCGAGCGTGTTCACCGCGAGCGCCCGGTCGCACCACAATTGTGCTTCGGCGAGTTGCCCTTGATTGGCATACGCGCGAGTAAGCAACGTCATGCCTTGTTCGCGCGCCGCTGGAAAGGGGAACGTCTCCGCCGGTCCATCCCAACAAATGGCGGACAGTTTCTCGATGGCCTCCGCATAGCGGCCCCCTGTGTACAGATACTGGGCCTCTTCATACGTCTGAAGCGTGAGCGTTTGTGGCAGTTCTGACGGAGCAGTTTCGGCTTGATGAATGTCGTGCTCGAAAGAAGCCGCGGAGACAACGTTGAAAAATTTTTCCAACGTCTCGGCGACGGAGAGCGCCGGGCTTGGCGGCGCGGACGGCTCAAGCGTGGGCTCACCGAGAAATGAGGCGGCTGGCACAGAAAGCGAGAGTCGCTCTGGATCTTTGCGGAACAGAGTCACGCCAGGGAACTGGACCGGAGTAAAGGGAGAGTCCATCACCAGCGCGGTCTCCACGGCGCTCACGATGAACCAGCCGCCGACGGCGAGGGCGCGATAGAAATTCTCAATTACGCGCTTGGTCCGCTCCGCAGCAAAATAAATCAAGACGTTTCGGCAAAAGATGATATCCATGCCGGTGGTGTCATTCAGGGGAGAAGGATACTGGTCTTCCGCCAGGTTGAGTCGGGCGAACTTCACCATCTGTTTGAGCACCGGCTGAATAGCGTAGCGTCCGCTTGGCGTCCGGCAAAAATACTGCTCTTGTAAAGTGGGGGACACGGTGCGAAACGACCACTGGCCATATGCGCCTTCAGTTGCTTTCTGCAAAAATCTCGGGTTAATGTCCGTGGCGAGCAACGTCAGCTTCCAAGAAGGCAGATCAGGCAACAAGCGATGGAGCATGATCGCGATGGAATAGGGCTCTTCTCCCGTGCAACACGCTGCGCTCCAGACCCGGAGACGTTGGTCAACGGCGCGCCGCTCTTGCAACAATTTTGGCAGGAGGTCGCGTTCGACAATTTCCAGGCTGCTTGGTTCACGAAAGAAATAGGTTTCTCCCACGGTGAGCGTGGTCGCCAACACATCAAGCTGGTGTTTTGTAATTGGAGCAGTCGTGAGCAAGCGAGCGCACTCCTCTACATCAACACAGCCGAAGTCGGCTGCGGCTTCGTGCAGCTTGCGCTCAAGATCCGGCCAGCGTTCCAGGGGAAAATAGACGCCCATCCACGCTTCGATGCGCTGGCTCAGTTGCGCGAGCACCTGAGGAGAGAGGCTGGCGCTCAATTTACCGGACCTCCTGAATGCCGGGCAGCGTCTTGGTCAACAGGCGTTCCTCTTCGGCTAAAAGAAACGAATTAACGGTGTTGATAACAATCAGTCCACTCCCGAAACATTCCACGCCGGCGCTCACACTCGCCTTGGGCAAGAGGTGTTTGAGCGGCATTTTTTTCTCCGATTCGTGTTCGCGGACTTCAACAACCGTGTCGACCACGAAGATCAGAGAAAAACGCACGGCGCGGACGATCACAAAGCAATCGGTGGGCTCTAGTTCTCGCGCGGGCAAACCAAAGCGTTGACGAAGATTGAAAACCGGAACCAGTTGTCCGGCGACATTCACGACGCCGAGGACGCTCTTCGGGGCTTTAGGAAGCGGAGTGAGCGCGGCGGCGCGGACGACCCGTTGTACGATGTCCAGACGAAAGGCGCACTGGTGCGCATCCAGAGTACAAACAAGAAGAGCATTCGCAGTTTCCATGGTGACAGGGATTTCCGCTTTGTGTATCGGCGTTTCCATGAGCACGTTTAAGACGACTCCCACCAGACCAACGTGACGGGCGTCTTTACGCGGCTTTTGCCAACTCTGCTTGCTCGGGTGGCGTCGCATGGACCGACGCGTCTCCGCCGAGCTGTTCGCTTAATGCCCTAAGGCGCTGATCTAATTCTTGCAAGCGCTGGACGCAGTGCTCGACTTGTTGCGCGTTGGTCATCGTCTGAGCACTACTGTCCTGCATGGAGTGCATGGCGCGAACGAGTTGCTCGATGCCAAGCATTTGCTGTTGACTGGACGCAGCAATCTGCGCGGCGCTTTGCGCCGACTCTTGCGCGCTCTGGAACAATAAGCGAATCGCTTCTCCAGCTTCAATTGCCTGCTGCGTGCCGGCTTCAGCAGCTTTCTCGCCTTGGGTGGTGATTTGTACGGCGCTACTGGTGGCGTTCTCGATGTCGTTGAGAATCTCTCGCACTTGCGCGGTGGCGTCTTTTGACTGTTGGGCGAGGCTGCGTACTTCTTGGGCCACGATGACAAAGCCGTTGCCGTGCACCCCGGCTTTCTGCGCTTCGATGGCGGCGTTAATGGCCAGCACGTTCGACTGCTCGGCCAGATCATTCACCGTATCGATGATCTCACGGACGGTCTGGCCCTGCTCGCTCAGTTGCACCGTGCTTTCCGTAATCGACCGCATCTGATCACGAATCCGCTGCATCTCTTTGGTCGTGTCCTCAGTAGCTTGTTTTCCGGCTTGCGCTACTTGGGCGGCATGTTGAGCAGCCGCTGCGACGTCTTGCGCCTTTTGATGAGAGAGCGCCGCCGTGCGTTGGACTTCTTCTCCAGTAGCGGTTGTCTGATTGACGCCAGCCGCCATTTCCGCAGCGCCGGACGCGAGCTCGGTGGTCACTTGTAAGAGATCGCTCGTGACCGTGGCGAGCATGTCGGTGATACTGTAGACTATTGTTTCTTCTTGCTTTCTTTCCTGCTGTTCGCGCGCGTAGGTCAGCAGGCGCTTCTCCTGTTCGAGGTGATCGCGTTCAAGAATCAAAAAGCGTGACTTTGCTTCCCACGCCTCTTGCCGGACGGTGCGCTGCGAGAACATCAGCCAGCCAAGGCTAAGTAGCCCGACGACGCCACCTAAGCCTAGGAGCATCAAGCGATACTGTGAGAACGAAGACTCCAGGCGATCCATCGGCACGAGAAGCTCTATAATCCCTTTGGTCTCGCCTTCTTTCCATTCTGTGGCATAGTGAAGCGTAGGTTGCCCGTGTCGGTCCTCGAAGCGCCACGAATCTTGTCCGGGGTTGGCTGACAGGGTGGTCCATGCTCCTTGTATGAATTCGCTGGCCGCTTCGTTATTTTTTCCTTGCCCAGGAGCCGATTCTTTGAAGTGCAACCGTCTGGTAATCGCAGTCTCCTGAGTTTTTACCCCATCCGCGGATTTCGTTAACAAAACAGAAAAATTCGCTTTTGCGTGGTTTCCTGAGTCGGCTGCGTAGATGCTGCCTGTTTCCCGTAAGGCTTGGACGTAAGCTTGAGCCTGTGCAAGGGCTGCTGCCTCAAGCTGTTGCTGCTGGAGCCCTGTGCTCCACCACCACAGCACGACCATGCCGACGACGAACGGCAACAGCACTCCGAGCGCGACGAGTTTTTTCAGCCGTGGCGGTTGAGGTGATCGCTTTTTGGTTGCGTCACGATCGGGCTTTTTAACAGCAACGGCGACACGAGTCTTCATCGTTCCTCCTCTGAAGAGACGCCCCCGACTGTTTGGGCGCCAAAAAGGACATCGGCGCCAACCCCTAAATCTCTAGATTGCTCCTCCTCCGCCCGACGATTGGTGGCGGTTGAAAAGTAGAAGAACATCGACCGGCCTTGCACTTTTTGTCGCTTCGCTTCACTTTCAATTTTAAAAAGAGAAGCATTCTCCATTTACCTCATGAGGTCTCGTGGACAGAGGAGCTAGGAAGGAGGAGTAATGCAGATCGCGGTACTAAAAGAAACGGCAGAGCGTGAAACCCGAGTCGCGCTGGTCCCTGAGTCCGTCAAGAAGTTAGTGGCGCTGAAAGCCGCCGTCGCTATTGAAAGTGAGGCGGGGATCGCCGCCGGCGCTAGCGACCAGGATTACAAAGCCGTTGGCGCTGCTGTTTCCCAGGATCGAGCACGGCTGCTAGAGACCGCAGATGTGCTCGTGAGCGTCAATCGACCGTCTGAGGAAGATCTCCGCCATTTGAAAACGGGAGCCGTGCTTTTTGGATTTCTACGACCGTTGGATGAACCGGCTGCATTTGCCCCTGTGGTTGCGCGTGGGCTGACAGCGTTTGCTGTGGAGCTTGTCCCTCGTATTACTCGGGCCCAAGCAATGGATGGACTTTCTTCAATGGCGACGATTGTGGGCTACAAAGCGGTGTTGATGGCGGCTGAGCGCCTGCCCCGCATGTTCCCCATGTTGATGACCGCCGCTGGGACGGTGCCACCAGCCCGTGTGCTGGTGCTCGGCGCGGGAGTTGCCGGACTCCAAGCCATCGCCACGGCTCGACGGCTCGGGGCTGTTGTGGAAGGGTTCGATATTCGCGCCGCTGCGGGAGAAGCGGTGCGGTCACTCGGGGCGACGTTTCTTGAGGTTGACCTTGGCGGTCTGCAAACGGAAGACGCCGGTGGTTACGCCAAAGAAGTTGGGGAGGAGGTTATGGATCGAAGTCGCGCCCTCATCGCCAAAACGGCGCGCACCGCTGACTGCATTATTACCTCCGCGCAAGTCCCAGGCCGCGCCGCTCCGCTCTTGGTGACTGAAGAAGCCGTTGCCGGGATGAAGCGGGGCTCGGTTATCATAGATTTGGCGGGGGCGTCAGGCGGCAACTGTGCGTTCACGAAACCGGACGAAGCGGTCAATCACGAGGGCGTCACTATCCTGGCGCCGTTAAACCTGGCCGCTACCGTGCCCGTGCACGCGAGTCAGTTGTTCTCGCGGAATGTGACCGCTTTCTTGGCGTTGCTGATTGACAATGGAGAACTGCGGGTCAACTTGGAAGACGATATCCTTGGTCCGTCCTGTGTGGCTCATGCGGGCAAAGCCCTCAATCCTCGCGTCGCCGCCGCTCTTGAAGAAGTAAACAATTAAGCCAATGAAGTCAGGAGAAGAAGGAGAGAGCTGCTCGTGAATCCAGAAGTATTAATGGCCTCACTCTATGTGTTCGCCCTGGCGGCGTTTCTTGGCTATCAAGTGATTTCCCGCGTCCCGCCGCTCCTGCACACGCCGTTGATGTCCGCCACCAACGCCATTTCCGCGATCTCACTGGTCGGTTCGCTGGTAACCGCAGGCGGGGATTACAATCCTGTAAGCACGGCGCTCGGGTTCATCGCCGTGGTGGCGGCGACCATCAACGTGGTCGGCGGCTTCATGATTACGGACCGCATGTTGAAGATGTTTCGCCGAAAAGAACAGATTCAACATTAGTGAAACGAGGAGTGAGGAGTATTACGGATGGCCTATTTCAGTGAATTTACGTACCTCGCCGCTTCGATCCTGTTTATTTTTGGCTTAAAAGCCCTGAGTCATCCCGATACGGCGCGACGCGGAATGAACCTCGCGGCATTGGGGATGCTGATGGCGATCATCGGCACGCTCGTGCGCCATGAGATCATTCGCTACGACTGGATTATTGCAGGTCTCATTCTCGGGTCTCTCATCGGCTCCTCCATGTCGATTTGGATGCCCATGACCGCTATGCCAGAGCGAACTGCGCTGTCTCACGCCTTTGGCGCTCTGGCGGCGGCGTTGGTGGGGATCTCCGAATACTACCGGCACGGGGCCGCGCTGGGCTCCTTCAAAATGACCGCCATCGGTTTTGAGGTGATGTTCGGCGGCATCACGGTGACGGGCAGCCTCATGGCGTTCGCAAAACTGCGCGAACTGGTGCGAGGAGCCCCGATTACCTACAAGGGGCAAAACGTTTTTAACATTTCGCTTTTTGTGATTACTGCGATCGTGTTTCTCTCGCTCATTGTGTTTCCCGGAGCCGGGCCGCTCTTTTACTTCATGGTCGGCCTCGCGTTTCTGTTTGGCGTGTTGCTGGTCCTCCCGATTGGGGCCGCAGATATGCCAGTGGTAATGTCGCTGATGAACTCTTACGCGGGCCTCGCCTCGGCAGCGACTGGATTTGCTATTGGCAACAACGTGCTGATTATCGCCGGTACGCTCGACGGATTTTCCGGCTTCATTCTCTCGATCCTCATGTGTAAGGCCATGAATCGTTCGGTGAACAACGTCTTGTTCGGCGCCTTTGGTTCTGAAGCCGCAGTGGTGAGTGCGCAGACCGACGGAGTGATGCGAGAAGTGGCGGCTGAAGATGTAGCGGTGCAAATGGCCTATGCGCGGCAGGTGGTGTTCGTGCCCGGCTATGGCATGGCGACCGCACAAGCACAGCATGCCGTGCGGGAGCTAGCGGACCTTCTTGAATCGCGCGGCGTCACGGTCAAATACGCCATTCATCCAGTGGCGGGGCGCATGCCGGGGCACATGAACGTACTGCTGGCCGAAGCGAACGTGCCTTATTCATTATTGTACGAGCTGGAGCAAATCAACCCGGACTTTCCCACCACGGATGTGGCGGTGGTGATTGGGGCAAACGATGTGGTCAATCCTGACGCGCGGGATAATCCGCAAAGCCCGATCGCCGGCATGCCTATTCTTGAAGTCGATCGAGCGCACTCGGTGATCGTGCTCAAACGCGGCAAAGGAAAAGGCTTCTCGGGCTTAGAAAATCCACTGTTTTTCAAAGCGAATACTGGCATGCTCTACGGTGACGCCAAGACCTCTTTAACTACACTGGCTCAAGCCGTGCAGCAGGCGTAGGAGGTTTGTCTCTAGTTCTGCTCACGCCTTCCGTCTCACGTCCTCCGCATTTTTGCTTTTTGACTTTTGCCCTTTGCCTTTTGATTTTTCTTGCTTGCCTTTCCTGTCGTCACCCGCGCAGCCTGGGCAGTCATGCCGAAGCGTGTGTAGCACTCGTGAGCGCGTTGCAGGGCGGCGGTCTTTTCAGCCACGTGACCTTCACGTTCAGCCAGTTGCGCGCGCAGTTCATGCAGCTCGCCCTCGTACAGGTGAAACCCCGTGCATTCCAGCAGCGCCGCGTATTCATCGAGCGTGCTGGTGATGTCACTTGCTGGCTCGTTCATCGCAAGTTGGGCGCGAATGAGCACTGCGTAGCAGTGCGGGTTCCATGCGCTCTGTGACTCGCGCATAAACATAACTCCCTCTGCCGCTACGGCGCGACCCGCCTCCAGGTTGCCGAGTGCGAGTTGGGCGATGCCTATGTACGCGAGGAGCGTCGGTTCATAGAGCCGTTGGACGCCCCGGTCACGCATCGTACGGAGCGTGTCCTCGGCTGTGTCCAGTAGAGATTTCCACTCGCTCTCACAGGCAAAAGTAGAGCACAGGACATGAGCCGCGTTAATCTCGTTACCGATGCCAAGGGGTTCGGCTAATCGCGCCGCTGTGCGCACCAGCCCCCGGCCTTCACCAAGATTGTCGAGGATGTAGTGCAGTTCTCCTTCGCACAATAACATCCAAAGCGCCTGCTCTGGATAGCCACTATCTAGCGCCACCTGACGCAAGCATGGAAGTTCACGCAGCGCCTCGGCTGGGCCACGTGTGAATCCAATGCAACGCTGACGAATATGGTGCGCCGCCAGCAAGGGACTGAAACCCACGGTTTGAACGCCTAAGTGAACATCGTCGTGGGCTAACGCGATGACTTCGTCGGCAACACGTTCCGCCTCCCGTAGCTGCCCATTGTACACGTGCGCAAAGGCAAGGACGCACGATGTCCCGCAGCGCAGCGCGGCGTCCCCCGAATTGTCAGCGACCCGGACTGCCTTGCCAGCATACCGCACGAGGTCAAGAACAAGTCCTAGGTTGAGCCCACGTACTATGCCGTAGGTAGCGTTGAGTGTCGCCAACGACGCTAAATCTCCAGCCCACTCCGCTGCGGCGCAGCCTTCCGTGAACAGCTCTGCCCATTCCATCGCCGATGCCCCCAAGCGCCAGCCGTGGGGGAGCGCCTGAGAACATGCCACGATCGTAAGCGCCGTTGCTTCCGGAGTGTCGCCTCCGTTCCGGGCCAGTTCCCGCACCCGCTGCCAGTGTTGCAGCGCTGCCTTGATGTCGTTGAGCCCCACCCACTCCGCAGCGCGGCGATGCCAGCGCGCGGCGGCAGCGAGATCCCCGGCTTCTTCGTAGTGATGGGCCAGCAACGCAGCGCGTTCGTCGAGATGCTCGGCGTCGTGCTGCTCGATCGCTCGCGCCACTGCAGCATGCGTGCGGCGTTTGCGCTCCTGCAACTGCGAGCGATAGGCCACCTCCTGGGTGAGTGGATGCTTGAAGGTATACTCCGCGACAGGATACAATGACTGCTCGATGAGGAACTCGGCGTCTTTCAGGACGTGCAACGCCGCTTGCAGGTTAGCTTCTCCCCTTAGCAAAGGGGGATTGAGGGGGATTTGTCGTGCGTCGGAAGAAATCCCCCCTGGCCCCCCTTTTTCAAAGGGGGGGGAATAATACTCCGGCTAACAACGGTTCAGAAAACTCCTTACCGATCACCGCCGCCGTTTGCAACACGTGCTTCTCACGTTCCCCAAGTCGATCAATACGAGAAGACAGTAGCGCCTGTACCGTGGGCGGTACTTGGAGCTGCGTGATCGGCATCACCAACCGGTAGCTGCCTTGCGTCCCTTGGACCGCGCCAGACCCGATCAGCGATTGCACCACTTCCTCGGTGAAGAAGGGATTGCCGCCGGTACGTTCGTGAATCAGCGTGGCCAACCCCTCAATACTCGCATCGTGGCCCAGCAGGTCATCGAGCAAGGCCCGTACCGCTTCTTCTCCCAACGGCGCTAAAGGAATCTGTCGGTAGTATGACTTGCTCATCCAGGCCGCATGATACTCGGGGCGAAAATTCACCAGTAATAGACTGCGGCTGCCCGCTGTGGCCTCGATCCACTGCTCCAAGAAAGTTTCACTGCCCGCATCGATCCAATGGAGGTCTTCGAGCAGGGTGATCAGGGGATGCTCCATCGTGCTAGTCCGCACCACCTTACGGAGTACGGCAAACAACTGGCGCTGCTTGGCTTCGGGGTCCATGCGCGGCACGGGTCGTTGTGGATCACTCACGCCGAAGAACTCGAATACCACCGGCAGCAGCTCACGGAAACTCTCATCGATTAACAACAAGCGTCCGGCGATCTTCTCGCGCACTACGCGGTCAGGATCACTTTCGGTGATGCCATAGTAACTGCGGAACACTTCCAACATCGGCAAGAGAGGGATGTTTTTGCCATGCGCTACGGCGTGGCCCACGTTGACTGTCAGTCCCCGCGCCCGACAGCGTTCAAGGAACTCGAACCCCAGACGACTCTTGCCTATGCCCGGCGGGGCGACGACGCCCACCACCTGCCCATTCCCGGCTTGCGCTTGCGCCAAGGCATCTTCCAACGCTTGCATGTCCGCCTCCCGGCCCACGAATCGACTCAATCCACGGGCCCGTGCTGCGTCGAAGTGTGTCCGCAGTGCTCCGACACCACGCAACACGAAAACATCGACTGATTCGGACACGCCTTTCACTTGGAACGCACCCAAGTCGTCGAGGGCGAAAAAACCTGTCACTAAATGCGCCGTGGCCGCACTCAGGTAACAGGTGTTGGGTTCAGCCAGACTCTCCATGCGCTGGGCCAGGCCCACCGTATGCCCCTGCGCGGTGTAGTCCATGCGCAGGTCATCGCCGATCTTGCCAACGATCACCTCGCCGGAATTGAGCCCCATGCGGGCGGCGAAGCTGACGCCGTGCCGCCGTTTGACCTCGGTGGCGTAGCGGGTGATCTCCTCGCGCAGGTGCAGCGCGGCGTAACAGGCGCGCTGGGCGTGATCCTCATGGGCAATGGGCGCGCCGAACAACGCCATGATCCCGTCACCGGTATACTGGTTCACCGTGCCCTCGAAGCGATGCACGCCGTCAGCGAGAATCGCAAAGAAGCGATCGAGGATTTGATGCCACTCCTCGGGATCGAGCTGCTCGGCCAGCTCCATTGAGCCTTTCACATCAGCAAACAGCACAGTCACCTGTTTGCGTTCGCCTTCGAGTGCAGACTTGGACTGGAGAATTTTCTCGGCGAGATGTTTGGGTGTGTAAGAAATTGGGGGTTGGATGTTAGGTGTTGGGGGTTGGGGAGGACTTGGAACCCGGATCTTTGAACTTGGAACTTGCCCGCCCAAGGACGCACCGCACTCGCCACAGAACTTCTCACCAGGTTCGTTCAGGGCGTTACAGGCTGGACAGGCCACAGCGAGGGGCGCACCACAGGCGGCGCAGAACTTGCGACCAACGCGATTCTCAGCGCCGCATGACGAGCAGTTCATTGGTTCATACGCTCCTTTTGCGAAGAAGATTATTCTTGCATTCTCAGTTCTTTCAAGCGTGGGTAGACTTCTTTCGCAAACAGTTTCATCCCTTTGACCGTCTCGGCGTGGTCGAGAAATCCGGCCTGTCCCATGATGAGCAGGTGACCGAAGCCGCCGACGTGCTGATGCATCTTCATGATCTGGTGATACACCGAGTCCGGGTTGCCGGCAAAGACCAGGCCGTGCTCCATGAATGCTTCAAGCGACGGGTTCTGGAAGAGCCTGAAGATACCTGAGCCCGAGGCGCCGCCTTTCATGGCGTTCACCGTCGCCGTCGTGGGATGATAGCCGGGTGGGTTGGTGAATTGCAGCGGCACTTTATTGGCCTCGACGTACCACATCAATTTGCGCGCCCCGGCCAGCCCTTCTTCGTCAGTCTCTCCCGTGTACACCAACGCCGCGTAGGCGAAGCGATCCAAGTTGGCCGGAGACAGGCCCAGCTCTGCGCGCCGCCCTCGATACGAATCGAACACCGCCTTCGTTCCCTGAAGCCCGGTCAGGAAGCAGGCGACAACGTAGCCTTTCTCCGCGACTTGTTTGGCGCTCTCTGGACTGAGGGCGGTGATCCACACCGGCGGATGCGGCTGCTGATAGGGGCGCGGCCAGATATTGACTTGCCGGTGATGAAAATATTTCCCTTCCCAGTTGAACGGCCCATCGTGGCTGGTCCACGCTTTCATAATGAGGTCGTGCGCTTCCCAGAAACGCTCCATCATGTTCGTCGGTCGATGATTCCCAGCGGACAGTTCGTATGGCACCCCGCGCACGAACCCACATTCCAAGCGGCCTCGTGAGTAGACGTCCACCATCGCCATTTCTTCAGCCACGCGCACCGGGTCGCGCCGATTCGCAATGGGATTGCCGAGGAGCAGCAGCCGCGCTTTCTTGGTTTCGCGTGCGAGGATGCCCATGATGATCGGGGCAGCGGGGTTCAAATTGGTCGCGGTCTGGTGATGCTCGTTGACCATGATTTCGAGACCCAGATCTTCAGCGATCACCCACTCGTCGATATAACGATGATAGAGATCCGCGCCCGATTGCGGATCGTAGTAGCGGTTCGGCAGCGTCACGCGGATCGAATCATACTCTTTCGCATCGGGCAGGAGGTGATAAGCGTTTTCACTAAAATGCCAGGCGCGCATGGTGAGTCTCCCTCCTACTCGTTCAGAAAAGCACGAACACTATTGACGAAAGCCTTTGGTTGTTCAACGTGCGGTAGGTGACCAGCATTCGCTATCAGTTCCAGTCGCGCTCCAGGAATAGCCTCTCGATACGCGGCTCCGTAATATCCTGAAGTGACGAAACGATCGCTCGCGCCCCACACCAGCAGGGTTGGAACGGTGATGCGATGCAATCGTCGCCTCAACTTGGGATTGTGAAAATAGGGTTCCCAGGCGTACAGCGCCGTCGCTTCACGATTGCGGGCAAGGACCGTCAATTCATCCTCTGATAACGATGAGTAGTCAACACTCGCAAGAGATGGATCGTGAAATTTCAGGCGCGTCACTTCCTCTTGCGGCAGCGCGAAAATATCGGGGATGTCCCGAGTTTCTCGATCGCCGACTTTGATGCCAAGCGGCGCGACGAGAATGAGCTTCGCGATGCGCTCGGTCGATTTCACCGCCATCTCGGCGGCCAACCAGCCGCCTAAAGAAAAACCGATGACTAGAACATCACGCAGATTTTGTTCAGCGAGCAGCTCGAGGTACAGATAGGAGAGATCATCGACAGTGTCGATTGACTCGGCGAATAGTGAGTGGCCATACCCAGGATGAGAAGGAGCGAGCACACGCCCCAGAGCCGCGAGTTGATCGAGAAAAGGAGCTGTGGGGTCGAGGCCATCTTCACCGTGGAGAACGAGCAGTGGTCGGCCTTGTCCACGCTCGACGAGTTCAAGTTGTGTCCCATGAACGGTCAGCCATCTCGATGCAGCCATAGAGTTTCCCTCATGGCTTGTAGCTAGCATGGTCAGCCTGAGGATGCAAAAGGCGTGATACTGCTTAGAAGAGCCCCAGATACCAGTTGATCACCCGCTCGCCGAAGAACAAGTAACTCACGGCCCCGAGAGCGAGGAACGGCCCGAATGGCAGGGGAAGCTGACTATCGGCATGACGACGGATCATTACGACTATCCCAATGATCGAACCGAAACACGAAGCGACAAAGAGCGTGAACGGCACGGACTGCCAGCCGAGAAACGCGCCGATCATGGCGAGCAGCTTAATATCTCCACCGCCCATGCCTTCGCGTCCGGTGATAGCCTTGTAGCCTAGCGCCACGGCTAATAAGACGCCTCCGCCAATGATGACACCGATGAAAGAATTCCAAAAGCCCAAGTGAGAGACCAGAAACGAAAACAGCAGCCCGACAACAACACCAGGAAGGCTAATTACGTCAGGAATAATCTGATGGTCCAAGTCGATGAACGTAATCGTTACCAGCGCGGCGACAAAGAGGAAGTAGCCAATACTGACCGTTGTCAGGCCAGAGTGCATGACCAATGCGATGGCCAAAATTGCCGTCAGCAGTTCGACCCAGAAGTAACGGGAAGAAAACTGTGCCCCACAAGTGCGACACTTGCCGCGCTGCAACAGATAGCTCAACAGCGGTACATTCTCGTACCAGGAGAGCACCCGTGAACAGGCGCGGCAATGCGAGGCCGGAAACACCACAGACTCATGGTCTGGCAAACGATAAATGCACACGTTCAAGAAGCTGCCAATCACGGCGCCAAACAGAAACGTGAACGACGCCACAAAGGAAAAAGGGAGACTTTCCACCATATTTTTAGTGTAACCAAATTTTTAGTCTCATTTCCACTCTATTCAACTCGAACGCGACCGGCAAGATTGACAACGACCTTTTTCGTATCGCTGATGGTCGTCGAGCCAAGGGTGATGGTAATGCCGCCATCCACGTGACCCCGCGGAAGAAACATAACGTCTCCGCCAGAGTTGACCGAAGGAATCGTGACTCCCGTGGGCAGTGGAATCAAGGCCGTGGCTGAGTTTGTAGAAGCGTAACTATGGAGGACGAAACGCACCCAGGACAAGTCATCTTCCTTATCGACGACATAGTCTCTGGTGGTTGGACGAAACGTCACCCGGAAGCGCCGATTTTGAGCAATCGCTTTCATGCGCACCACCTGCAAATCCGTGGCGAGTTGCCGTGCGCCGCTGCTGAGACGAACTTGAGCGACGAGCGGTTTTACTTGTAAAAGAGCCATGCCGCTGAGGACACCGAACAGTCCAAGCACAACGGCCAGCTCAAGAACCGTGAATCCGCGAGTCGCCGTGTCCTGCGTGCGGACGGAGTGGTCAGTTTTTCCCCTTATAAGGCAGTCACGATCCATACTTTTCGACCCACGAGACCGTGCGCATCAGCGTGGTCAGTGCGCGCGTGACCGCTTCACAGCTATAGTTGATAGTGAAAGGAGAACAGAAGCCAGTCTTTTTTACCTTGTCAAGATCAAGTTTGCGGTCAAGCGCGACGTCATCGTGGACCAGGACGGCGCCGAGCACCTGTCCACAAGCCGCTTCGTCTTCCACGCGTAAATCTCCGGCCCCGGAGATGACGACCAACCCTTTCCAGTTCAGGGTCGCGTTACCTAGCCGCACGGTACGGGGGATCAAGAGCACGCCTATCCCATTGATGACGGCTCCACTATCAATGTCGAGAGCACTTGCTTCGCTATCAACCTGGACAACAGCAGGTTCGCTCGTGCTGCCATAGGTGTACGCGCCAGCATGGAGACTAGATGAGATGTGCGACAACTTGGTATCCGGCATCTCTCCGACTCGTTGCAGCAGGTCGCTGAGCGCGGTTTGCAGGCGAGTTTGTTCAGTGGTAGTGAGCAGTCGAGCAAACGGGGTCGCGCTTGTGGTTGGGACGAAAGGACCTCGGTTATCCGGCGCCGTCGGTAAGTGGGTTGAGATCGGTAACCCAGTAGCGCGAAGAGAAGCAGCGGACAAATCCAGATTCAAAAAGCAGCTAGCAGTTGAAGTCGTGCAAGCGTCAGTCTGAAAACGTGACGCTGTGGCGCTGCCGCGCACCCAGAATAAGCCCGGGGTACAAGGCCCGGCGGCGTTGCCGCCATTTGACTGACAAAAACTATTGGCGCGCGTCACGATCTCTCGCTTGAGAATATTGGCGGTATTGGTCAGATCATTTTGGGCGGCGGTTTGTACGACGGCAAAAGGGGAAATCGTTGAGCATGTTGTGGAAAGGGTTCCATCCAGGGCATGGTTTCTACCGTCTACGCTAAAGTCAGGAATCCGCCGACCAGTCCCGCCACCGCCGTCGTCGAAGTCTGGGTGCAATCCATCCCCATCGATAGAAATCACTCCGCTGGGGGCCAAATCAGGAAGACGAATCGTTTCTTCCACCACGCGGCGAGAGTCATCTGGACCAGAGCCAGTTGCGGTTACACGATACGCGCCGCTGCCCAGCGACTGGATTGTCACGGCATACGAGCCGCTTCCCAGGGTCGTAGGTCCGAGAGAAACAGGAAACGCTGCGCCGGGAAGATGGCTTTCGATCCAATTCTTTCCTATGGCGACGCCAGCTCTTGCCAACCACAGCGCCTGGGTTCCTGTCCATAAGTTGCGCGAGACCAGCAGATCCGAGTGACTGAGTCCGAGGCTGCTCATGCCCACGACCATGAGTAAAATGATCAAAAGAAGCGTCGTGATGAGGACCACGCCCTTTTCGGATTTCCATGGATGTTCGTGAGTCATGGCGTTATTGCGGTGGATTGGTCAGGAAGATGGTTGTGGAAAACTGCGATGCGAGCGGCTCTGGATGGGCCGGGTCAGGAGAAGCGCTGCTGGTTGCGACTGTGATTTTAATATTGTAAACATCTGCTCGTTCTAGCGTCGTTAACGGCGGAGTCAGTTCCTCTCCGTGTCGGTTGAAATAGTGCAGCATGAAACCATCGGGTGGGACATCGTTGATGAACGGTTGTGGAGAGCCGCCGCTTGTTGCCCGCTTTAGCACACGCTCCGTGCTGTCATAGAGATACGTGATGCGTTCACTAGGATCATCGGGACAGCCGTCAGCGGCAGTGGTCGCACTGCTATTGCCACGGAAGTCATACTGCATGGCCACGCGTTGGGATTCTGCTTCCGTGAGCCGTTCAAAACCTTCGCAAGCACTCCCACGCACGGGCCGCGCCCCGGCCATACGCAACTCTCGCACGAGGAAATCAATGGCCAGCCGACTGCTTTCACGTAAGCCCAGCTTTGTCTCTTCCACTTTCAACACTCCGAGGTGGAGTTGATAGAATCCATACAAAGCAAGGCAGAAAACGCCCGCCAATCCCAGCGTGACAAAAATTTCCACGAGAGTAAAACCTCGGGAATGACGAAGCGCGGTCCGCATCTCGACTCCAAAGGGATGGTTACTCATTCCGCACGGTCACTAGGGAAACCGCTTGCGCGTCGTTCCCTACCCACGACACTGTCACAGTAATTTTCGTCACCCCGGCTTCTGGTACATCTGGAGCAACCAACCAGACGCGGGTAAAGCGCGACTGGGGATTGTCCGTCCCTCCCTCTAATGCGTCGTTCTGATTAGCAAGCTCTTCGATCTTCTCTTGCGCCAGGAGCGTAGCGCGCGTGAGGTCATCGCTGAGCACGCTGGAGCGTGACACCATCACAACTCCAGCCGATAGCCCGAGCACCGCGACAGCGAACAAGGACATCGCCACCAGGAGTTCAACGAGGGAATATCCCGCTTTCTCCAAAGCGGGCATGGTAATTTCTCCTTCCTCTATTTCTTTTGAAGTGCTCGGAGAAATTTTCTGTATACGATAAATGAATGTCGTGCAAGGGGCGCCTCTCTGTTATCGACCCAGCCGCGCCTCTTTTGCCGTCTGCAACTTCGCCGTCAACAGAGGCACGACCTCGGCGTAATCACCAACAATGCCAACGTCAGCATTTTGAAAGATGAGCGCCTTCTGATTCTTATTGATCGCGACCACAAGATCAGCTCGGCGAATGCCGACCGTGTGCTCAAACGCGCCCCGAATGCCGATGGCGAAGTACAGCTTCGGGGCGATGGCTCGCCCAGTGAGACCCACTTGATGCTGTCGCGGCAGCCAGCCAAGATCGACAATATCGCGTGTCGCCGCGAGAGGCGCTCCGCCTAAGACCGCGGCCAGTTGCTCAATAACCGGGAGGTTGACCGTTCCTCCAATTCCTTTGCCAATGCCAATGGTAATTTCCGCTGAATCAAGAGCAGCAGCTTTGCCAGCATCACTTCCGCTTTGGGAGAGGATTTTCACTCGGCTAGTTACCGCATCATCCGGCCACACCATTTCGATGCGCGCTTGCCGCGCCGGATTGGGCTGCGCCTTTTTCAGCATGCCTGGACGCACGGTCGCCATCTCCGGCGTGGTGCGCGAGAGCACTGGAGCAACGACGTTGCCGCCAAAGGCCGGTTTGTACTGCAGCAATTGTCCTTTGTCGTTGACCTCCAGATCGACGCAATCTCCCGTGAGCCCCAGTCCGAGACGCGCCGCAATACGAGGGGCAAGATCACGACCCAATGTGGTTGAGCCAAACAGCACCACGCCCGGCTTCTGCTCCTGAATCGCTTTGGTGAGGAGTGCGGTAAAAACGTCCGTGGAGTATTGCTCAAGACGGCGATCTTGCGCGAGATAAACCACATCGGCGCCATGAAGGGCAAGAGTCGCAACGTGTTGATCAATGCCCCAGCCCAGCAGGAGCACGCCGACTTCGCCGTTATATTTTGTCGCCAGTTCGTTCGCCTTGCCGAGCAGTTCGAGCGTAACTGGCAACAACATCTCCCCTGCAGTTTCCGCCACCACCCAAACTGCCTTTCCGCCAGCCGGTTTTCTTACAACCTGTCCTCCTTCTGCGGCGGCATCGTCCCCTTTCCATTTTCCAAACAGGCCGTGGTCCAACAGCCGTTGCACGAGGATATCTACTTGGGCGGAGAGGTCTCCTTCAAGAATCTTCTTGGCACGAGCAACCTCAACCGTCTGGACCGACTCGACCCACGTCGGCGAGCCCACCGCGCCGAACTGGGTCAGATCACCAGAAAGCTCACTCGCCGTTATTTCTTGGACGGGCTTTTCTTTCGCCTTTTCCCGGTCCGCTTTGTTGGGAAATTTTTCCGGGGCGAGGTCTTCGGTTGCTGAGAGCAACGCCGGCAACGCGCATTCTACCGTCTCAAAGCCACTGTCGGTCTCTCGTTCGACCGTGATCGTTTGCCCATGTATGGTCAGCGTGCGGGCAGCGGTCACTTGGGGAAGGTTGAGCAACTCGGCGACTTCCGGACCAACTTGTCCAGTTTCCGCATCCGTGCTGTACCGGCCACAGAAAATGAGATCATACCCTTCTTTTTTGAGCGCGCACGCCAGCGCTCGCGCCGTCGCGAGGGTATCCGCCCCGGCAAAAGCCCGGTCGACAAGATGGAGTCCGCGATCAGCGCCAAGCGCCAGACAATGTTCGAGCGCGGCCCGCGCTTGCGGCGGACCCATCGTCAAGGCGACTACTTCGCCACCGTGCGTATTGCGCAGCTCAATGGCTTTCAGGAGGGCGCGCACATCGAACGAGCTCACCTCGGAGGGCACGCCTTCACGCCTGAGGGTTTTCGTTTCAGGATCGAGTTTCATGGCCGAAACGACCGGCACTTGCTTTACCAGCACGAGAATTTTCATGCAGTCTGAGACTCCTTTGATTATTGATGTCGGCGATCTGGGCAGGAGCGTACCGCACCCACCTCACGAACGCAACGCAAGACGACGCATTCTCGCACCCTGCGTGGGTTGTGTCTAAAGCAGCGCTTTGAGCAGCCTGCCCTCGGTTGACACCTCAGGCCCGCTCGCGCAGGATTCAAGCATCTCTCTAGTGCATGAAGGGGGATGCGTATGCCAACTTTAGACTTTGACCTTTTCAACCCCACCGAAGAACACGCCTTACTGCGGAAGACCGTCCGAGAGTTCGTCCGTGAGCAAGTAGAGCCGCAAGCGCTGGAGCATGATCGGCAAGAGCGTTTCAATTTGTCTCTATTTCGTCAACTTGGGGCGCTGGGCTTGTTGGGCATAACCGTCCCGGCGGAGTACGGCGGCGCGAGCATGGACGCCGTGGCGGCGGCGATCGTGCACGAGGAATTGTCGGCCTCTGATCCCGGCTTTTGTCTTGCGTATCTGGCGCACGCCATGCTGTTTGTCAACAATTTCTGCCACAATGCGAATGACGAGCAGCGCGGGCGTTATCTCGATAAGGTGATCTCTGGTGAGTGGGTCGGCGGTATGTGCATGACTGAACCGGCGGCGGGCACTGATGTGTTAGGCATGAAAACACAAGCCGTGCGTCGAGGAGACCATTATTATCTTAACGGACGCAAGATGTTTATCACCAACGGCGCGCTGGACGATGTCACCTTGGGAAACATTTTTTTGGTGTACGCGCGCACGGAGAAGGGTATCAGTTCCTTCGTGGTGGAAAACGGGTTTCCTGGGTTTGCTCTCGGCCAACGTCTGCATGGCAAAGCCGGTATGCGGGCGTCGATGACCGCGGAGTTGGTCTTTGACGATTGCGCCGTGCCGGTAGCGAACCGCTTGGGCGAAGAAGGAGACAGCCTGCTCCACATGATGCGCAACCTGGAGATCGAGCGGGTGACGCTGGCGGCTATGTCCACTGGTATTGCCGGACGCTGTGTCGAGGTCATGACGCGCTATGCCAGCGAGCGCACGGCGTTCGGTCAGACTTTAAATGCGTTCGGCCAAATCCAGCGATACATTGCGGATTCCTACGCGCAGTATATGGCGGCGCGCACCTATCTGTACCACACGGCAGCGCGCATGGATCTCCATAAACCTGGTCAGCGGGTTGATTCCGACGGCGTCAAACTCGTGGCGACGATGATGGCGAAGCAAGTCGCAGATAATGCGATGCAAGTTTTGGGCGGGTATGGCTATTTGGGAGAGTACGTGGTTGAGCGTTTATGGCGCGACGCCAAACTCCTGGAAATCGGCGGGGGCACGCTTGAGGCCCATCAAAAAAACATCACGAAAGATCTGACGCGGCGCATGGATTTGATTCGCTAGAAAGCGGTATGATGATGCGAGGACTGTGGGATCGTTTCATGATTATGCTGATGGGCGTGGTCATCCTCTTTGGCGTACAACAAGTGTGGCAAGAGCCAACCTCCCCGGATGTATATCGCTACGCGTTGTCCATTGGTATCGCGGTGTTGGTTATTATGTTGAAAATTAAAGCGTTGCGAAAAGCGGCAATCGAGCAGTGAAAAAGTACGTGTTTCGATTGAGTTCACCCGGCAATAAATCGCCGGGCTATGGCGCGGCGCCCCATCAAATGGGGCTTGGGGGCTTGCACGCTGGCTTTAGCCAGCGTGACTTCGTAGCTCGGACATTTCAGGTCCGGGCGGAGGGCGTCAAGCTCTTGCATCTCGGTTTAGGAAAAAGAGGCTTCACCCTTCTCGAACTCGTCCTTGTCCTTCTCATTATGGCGGTGGCCACGGCCCTAGTGGGGCCGGCTATCAGTAGCCGCTTGTTGCGGGCGGATGCCCGCCGCATCGCCGTCCAGCTACGCGCCGCCGCGGATGTGATGCGCGTGCGAGCCGTCCAGTCCGGCCAAGAAGGGGTGATGATTGTTGATCCTCAAGAAAATACGTACTGGCGAGAAGGAGGCGGAGGAGTGGTCGAAGTCGCGACTGAGAGTGGATTCCTCTCGGCGCGGAGCCACTTGGTGCGCGAAAACGGGCAAGTCGAATTTCATTTTTATCCAGATGGGACAAACTCTGGCGGCGTGATTCGAGTCGCGCAGGAGCGGGGTGCGACAGCGACGGCATACGTGGTGGTGCTTGACCCGCTGCTGGGCCTCGCGTCGATTGCTCAAGACGAATAGATGAATAGTCGCATAGACGAATCAATAAAAACTGGTCGAATGTGCTCCGCTGGTTTTACTTTGCTTGAAGTCATGGTGGCCCTCGCTATTCTCGCTTTGGGTTTGGTGACCGTGCTGGAACTTTTTGCCGGCAGTTTACGCATCGGCGTGAAATCCTCTCGACAAACGCAAGCGGCGATCTATGCGCAAAACGTCATGGACCGCGTGTTTGCCCAATCCACGTTAGAGGACGGGGAGACTAACGGAGAGTTTCCCGGCGGCTATATGTGGCGTGCGCGGATTCAAGAACTTCACCCGGATGATGACCGTTCCCGCCTGCAGCCGAATCGTGCGAACCAGACCGATCTGTTTCACTTGAAGGAAATTGAAGTCCAGCTTCGTTGGGAAGAAGACAACGGACCAAAAACCTTTGTCCTTAAGTCCCTGCGTACCCAAGCCGAGCAAGCGAACAATGGCCAGAATTTTCAATAGTGCGCGCGGGTTCACACTGCTTGAACTCATCATCAGTCTGACCATCGTCGGAGCGGTGTCGGTTATGATTTATACCGCCCTCAACATTGGCGCACGGGCGGCGGCCCACGGCGAGGCGCGGAGCAATGAAAATCAGCGCGCGCGGGCGGCGCTGGCGTTAATTACCCGTCATCTCAAATCGGCCTACCCTCTTTCGCTTCAGGGTGAAGAGGGCGCGTTTGTGTACTTTTTCGGCGAGCCCACGGAACTCAGCTTTATCTCAGGAGCAGGTCGGCCTGAAGTTGGGGGCCTGGAGAAGATTACTTATTTTCTCAAGGAGCATGAGGGCCGGCGAAGTTTGTGGGTGCGCACGTCAGCCCCGACTCTTCCAAAGGATTTATTGAACAAACGGGAAGGAGAGCTTCGTCAAGAGTCTGAAGTCCTTCCAAACGTTGAGGAGATCGCGTGGGAATATCGGGGTGGGGCTCCACCACCCGGCGACCTGCCGCAACCAGTCGTGCCCCAGCCAGGCAATATGCCGCAGGGAGGGAATAGGCCGCTGCCGGGGAACGTCAAATCTCAAACCAAAGCTGAGTGGACAGACCATTGGGACGGTACGAAGGAACAATCTTTACCAACGGCTGTGCGCTTTTCTTGGAAGGCGCGACTCGGAGAATTGCCTTATGAATGGCATATTGAAGTACCGCTCTATGTGCTGAGTCCACCGCTTGATTTACTCGGAGTAGCGGAAGGGGGAGGAGCAGGGGCGCGCAGGACTCGAAGTTTGCGTGGAGAAGGACAAAGACGATGAAGAATGAGCGCGGCGTCGTCCTTATTATGGTGATCTGGGCGTTAACCGTGCTGATGGTGTTGGCCATTGAATTGGCGCGCACCATGCGGGTCGAGGGGCTGACTGCGGAAACCTACCACGAGGAAGTGGAAACCTATTACCTCGCCTTAGCCGGTCTCCACCGCGCCCTCTATGAAATCTTGCAGGCCCAGCAGCAAGGACAATCCATTTTCAACGGACCGGGGCGCACGGCTGGGCTGCAACGCGGGCTCACGAGTGAGAATCAACAAAAGGAGGTGCAGCACGAAAAACAAGACATCTGGGCGCGCGGCGATGGCCGTTGGCAGAATGAAGAATTTGGCGGCGGCGGCTACTGGGTGCGTGTGGTGGATGAAAGCGGCAAGATCAATCTGAATCACGTCGATGAGGCGACGTTACGGCAAGCTTTTGTCAATCTGAAATTCGACGTCAAACTCTCGGAAGAATTAACCGACGCTATTCTTGATTGGCGAGATCCGGATTCGTTGGTGCGGATGCACGGCGCCGAAACCGATGACTATCTCGCCCGCAGGATTCCCTATCCCGCCAAGGATGGTCCCTTTGATACGCTTGATGAACTGCTACTCGTGCGTGGCGTCACGCCCGCGCTTTTTTATGGACTAGACGGCTCCCCGGCGTTACGTGATCTCTTTAGTGTGTATTCCGCAGGAGGAGCAGGCAACGCCCCGAACTTATTCACGGCGAATGCGTTGGTAATCCGCGCCATTTTAGGAGTTGACCCTGATATGGCTGACGATCTCGTGCGTAAGCGGGTAGACACCAGCGCCACGGAGTTGCCCGGACTTTTCTCGAACGGCGGGAATGCGCGTGGCCTGAACTTGAGTTTCCCGACCGTCATGACTGTCGATAGTATTGGCTATCTTGGTTGGGGCGGTATCACGCGCAGGGTTTCCGCCGTCGTGCAACGGCAGGGGGTGAATGGATTCCGCTTCCTCCGGTGGCAAGATAGATACGAAGGGATTGGAGCGCCGCCGCCGCAAAAATAGGAAAAACGAAGGAAGCGGAGATGGAGCCTCGATGTTGGTATGAACGCCCCACTCCCACGCAAAGCGTGAGAAGCTGTCGCAATGCTGCTTCACCTTGTTCTGGCTACCACCTTACTCTTCCTCTTCTTCTTCGAGGTCCTCCTCCAACGCTTCTTCTTGTTCTTCTAGACGAACGACCAGAGTGCTCAACGCCTCAAAGACTGACTCCGCCGCCTCTCGGAACTCTTCTTCCATGGTGACGGTTCCCGCGGCAACGCGTTCTTCGCAATCACGAATGACTTCGCCGATCGCAAATTTTGCTGATTTGATGAGGCCGATCCACTGGCCGATAACCGCTAACGCATCTTCCATGCTCTTCCCTCTCTTTCCCGTTCTTGTTCTTAGCTGCTACACTGCCCCCCGTTCCACAGTCAGGGAAACGGAGACATCGCACTTTTTCTATCAGTGCGTCACCCTATCATGGATGCAGAAGGAGGACAGTATGCGACAAGTAGCAGTTGTGGGCGCGGGCATGACCCGCTTTGGCAAACATATCGATCGCAGCATGAAAGACCTTGCGCGCGAAGCGGTTGAGGCGGCGCTTCGTTCCGCCGGTGTTGAGAAAGACGCCGTGGAGGCTGCTGCGGTGGGGAATGCCGTGGCGGGATTGATCACCGGTCAAGAATGTATTCGTGGTCAAGTAGTTTTGCGCGACATGGGTATTGGCGGTATTCCGGTCATCAACACGGAGAATGCTTGCGCGAGCGCCTCGACCGCCTTTCATTTGGCGTGGTTGTACGTAGCATCCGGCATGTACGACATGGTGCTCGCAGTCGGCATGGAAAAACTCTTCCATCCTGACAAGAAAAAAACTTTCGAGGCCATTGGCAGCGCCATTGATCTGGAGATTGCCGACGAGTTTGCCCGGCAGATGAGCGGAGAACAGAGCGCCGGCGCGGGCGAATCGCGCAGTGTGTTCATGGATTATTATGCGAATCTGGCGCGTCAACACATGGCGCGGTATGGCACAACGAAAGAACAGTTTGCCCGCATTGCTGCGAAGAATCACTCGAACGGCAGCTTGAATCCGCATGCGCAATATCAAACCCCGCGCACGATGGAAGAAGTGTTAGCCACACCGCTGATTGCCGAGCCGCTCACGCGCATGATGTGCTCACCGATCGGTGATGGCGCCGCCGCCGTGCTGGTGGCGAGCGCGGAGAAAGCCCGCCAATTGACGGCAAAACCGGTGTTCGTACGCGCGTCAGCTCTAGGATCAAGCGATCAGCACAATCCAGGCGAGCCAGGCATTGTGACGAAAGTGGCGCAAAAAGCGTATGCGATGGCGAGCATTGGACCGCGAGACGTGCAGGTTGTTGAGGTCCACGATGCGACGGCTCCTGCTGAATTGATCGTGTATGAAGAACTCGGCCTGTGTCAGGCTGGCGAAGGCGGGAAGCTTATCGACGATGGCGTAACAGCGCTCGGTGGGCGCGTGCCCGTGAACCCCAGCGGTGGACTGCTGGCGAAGGGGCATCCGGTTGGCGCTACCGGGGTGGCCCAAATCGCCGAGATTTTTTGGCAGCTCCGCGGTGAAGCCGGCAAGCGTCAAGTCCAAGACGCGCGTGTCGGGTTGACCGAAAATGGCGGCGGGGTGCTCGGCGACGAGAACGCCGTGGCGTCCGTGCATATTTTTACCCTGTAGGAGAAAAGGAAAGGCCTACAGGGTAAAGGAGGGGAAACCTGTAGGCCTTGGAGCACCGCTTGGCTGGGGAGGGCCTAGCGGTGAATTAGAAATTCTCTTTGATGCAAAAGGGGCTCTCCATGAGCCTTTTTGTTTCAATTCTTATTGCGCCGCAATATAGCAATAGAATTCTCAGGAAGCAATATAACCCGCGTTGAATTTCCTTGCATTTCTGAATTAGTTTGCTTAATCTTCACCGTGTCTCTCATTTTTCCCATACTTGCGGACTGCCTTGTCTTTTGAGCTTTTTCTTCTCCGTGCTTGTGACAAAAAGAAATTTCTTCTTTGCAAGAAGGAGTAGCACTGCTTCAAGGCGGCAAGGCTGACACACGCGAAGGTGCAGGCGAGACTCGGCAGAGAGCATTGAGCTGCTCCAAAGAAGTTCAGAGAGAAATTGTGAAGGCTGAGTTTTTCTGAGGCTGGGGCGCGGGCGCGCCCCCAAAGACTGAACGTGGCGAAAACGAAAGAAGTGAAAAATGACTACGCCGACATTCGGTCAAAATCTTTACTGCTTTGCAAGACGCTGACCAGCGGCTTGTTGGTTTGCTGGAGGAGTTGTTGCTCTTTCCAGTGCTTCAACGCCGTCCGCAAGCGGCCAGGATGAATGCCGAGGATGTCGCTGATATTCTCAAACGAGAAATACCATTGCGCATCCGTGGAATCGATCCATTCTTCCGCCTCTTGAAAAAGGCGACGTTCATGGGGCTTACGGGCTGCGAGATAGGTCTGGAAACAATGGACGGCATCCTCTAGCATAGCCAAGAGTAAGCGCTTTTCTCCTTGAAGAGGTTTCCTTCCCATCAAGGTAAAAAACTGCTCCGGCAAGAGGGTGTCGGGCTCGAACATAGTAGCTCTCCTCTAAGAATGAAATTACAGCGTCGTGGATTGAGGTGGCAGAATAGCGAAAGATTAGTTATAAGTAAAGAAAAAAATCCTTGAATATATTATTAGGGAATATGCACGTAGAAACGCTCAAAGTCTTCTGTGATCTAGCGGAAACCGGCAGTTTTTCGCTTGCGGCATCGAAAAACTTCATCACTCAATCGGCGGTGAGCCAGCAAGTGCGCAGTTTGGAGGACCGCTATGGGCGCGAGCTGGTGGAGCGCTCAAAAGGGCATATTCGCCTTACCCAGGCTGGGCAAGTTCTTTATCAAGCTGGGAAGGATATCGTCCAAAAATACAGGGAAATAGAAGATTCTTTACAAACACTCTCTCGCACAGTGACCGGTACGGTTCGAGTCGCAACCGTCTACAGTGTCGGGCTTTATGAATTGTCGGCGCCGCTTAAGCGGTATTTACAAACCTTCCCCGATGTGACTGTACACCTCGAATACACGAGAGCCAATAAAATCTATGAAGAAGTCAGTCGCAGCGATGTCGATATCGGTATTGTCGCCTATCCTAGTAAACGTCCGCAGATCTTAGTGACGCCATTCCGCGAGGATCGACTTGTCTTCATCTGTTCACCGCAGCATCCCTTTGCCCAGTTGTCTCGGGTGGCCATCAAGAAACTGCAAGGGGAAAAATTTGTTGGGTTTGAGCGTGATGTCGCAACGCGTCGAGCGCTTGACCGCACTTTCCGTAAACATGGCGTCAAAGTCCACTACGCGATGGAAGTCGACAATATAGAAACGATTAAACGAGTCGTTGAGATCGGCTCGGGCGTGTCGATCGTGCCCGAACCCTCCATTGCGCAAGAAGTAAAAAATTCCACACTCAAAGCGATTCAATTCGCGGACGAAGTGCTCATGCGCCCGCTTGGTATTATTTCCAAGCGGGGCCGACGGTTTACCCCGGCTGCCCAGGAATTTATTGATTTCCTCAAAGGCAAATCGCCGCGCGCCGCGTCAGAGGAACCTGACCGCGCCCTCCAAGCAACCGCCTAGAGAAGTGCGAATGTTCCCGGATGCTCGCACCGCGCAACGGCCTTTAGGCGAATGTGTGAGTGGAAAATTTTAGATCACCTTTTCTTTTCTCAATTGTTGAATCTCAAGAACACTGATTCCCAATTCCCGAAGAATTTCTTCCGTATGTTCGCCTTTCTCTGGTGTCGGGGTGCGCACATCGCCGGGAGTCCGGCTAAGGGTCACAGGCAGTCCCAAAACTTCAATCCTGCCAAGTTGCGGATGTTGAATGGAGCGGGCCAAACCCAAATGTCGCACTTGTTCGTTGGCGAACACTTGATCAATAGTCAAAATTGGACCGCTCGGGACGCCGGCTGTATTTAATGCCTCAACCCACTCCGCAGTGGTTCGCGTCTGGAGCTTTTCTTCCAGCAGAGGGTTCAGCGCATGGCGATTTTTAGATCTTCGTCCTGGCGACGAAAAACGCGAATCATCAAATAACTCCATCGCGCCGATCGCTTCGCAGAGTCTCCGCCACATATGCTGGCCGCTCGCGGCGATATTCATGTAACCGTCGCGTGTTTTGAACGCTCCGGTGGGAATGCCGGTGGGGTGATCGTTGCCTGCCTGTGGTGGAATTTCTTTGTCCATCAGCCAACGGGTAGCCTGAAAATCCAGCATCGAAATCATCGCTTCAAGTAATGAGGTGTGCACCCATTGCCCCTCCCCGGACCGTTCACGTTCAAACAAAGCCACCAAAATTCCCTGTGCGGCAAGGAGTCCAGCGCTCAGGTCCGCCACCGGAATACCAACACGCCACGGTCCTCCGCCAGGAGGGCCGGTGATGCTCATCAATCCACCCATCCCTTGAGCGATTTGATCGTAGCCAGGCCGACCTTGATAGGGCCCGGTTTGACCAAACCCCGCGATACTGGCGTAAATCAAGCGTGGATTCAGCGAGCGCAAACTTTCGTAATCAATACCCAGCCGCTTTTTCACATCGGGTCGGTAATTTTCTACTAACACGTCCGCTTCCGTCGCCAATTGTTTTAAGATCGCGGCCCCACGTGGGTCTTTCAGATTGAGCACCAGGCTGCGTTTGTTCCGATGTAAATTTTGAAAATCAGAATTGTGACGGCTGACGCCTTCCTCATCATCAACTTGCTCGACCTTAATGACCTGAGCCCCCATGTCAGCAAGCTGACGGACGCACGTTGGTCCTGAACGCGCGCGCGTCAAATCAATCACTCGAATAGACTCCAATGGCAACGGCATAGCTCTCCTCCTTTTCCTTTTTGCTCAAGGGAGCATCATCTTGACGTTGGTGAGGTCCGAGTGCGATAGGGACTGGTGTAGAGCTTCTCTCGTCTCACTACTCAGCAGCAACGCAAAATTCTGGAGAGATTTTGACTGAGATGCAACGAAACTGCTAGCGGATGCCTATGGATCTGGGGGACACAATTGGACGATGCGAGAAATTATTGAAGCGATTACTATCGAAAATGCCTTGAAAAAAACAAGCCGAAAGTTGAAGGCCACTAAGCTCTTGACTCGACCGTTCCAATCAAGTAGAAACAAAGACGTTCATTATTGGAACTCTCACGTAACAAAATAAGGAGCTGCGTTATGCCGCGCCCGCAGACCAATACTATCGTCGCTACGGTTCCTGCCATCTTCAACAACGATTTTTCTGTCCATGATCAAGACATGCGGTCCCTCTACGAGAAAGCGAAACGGGACCAGTGGAACGCGTCAGTCGACATCGATTGGGAAAACGACTTCAATCCTGAAAGTGGCGTCCTCCCAGATGGGTTAATTGATGTCTATGGCACCAAGTATTGGGAACGCCTCAGCCGTGCTCAACAGGTGGAACTCAACCGACATTTTTCTGCGTGGCGCATCAGCCAATTAATGTATGGTGAGCAGTTCGCCATGCTCGTCTGCAGCCAATTGGTTAACATTTTACCGACGATCGACTCGAAGTTTTTCATGGCGACGCAAGTGGTCGATGAAGCCCGACACTCTGAGGTGCTCTCTCGGTACGCGTTAGAGAAACTCGGGGTGTCGTATCCGTTAACCGCAAGCCTCAAGAATCTGTTCGACCGCATTCTGGAAATGCCGCAATGGTATTTTAAGACCGTGGGCACGCAGCTCGTCGCTGAAACGCTGGCCGTGTCGCTCTTTCGTATGTTTGAACAACACAGTCCGGACCCGTTAATTAGTTCAATTTGTAAACGTATTCTTGCTGACGAGTCCCGCCACATGGGATTCGGGATGCTGAGCCTGCCAGAGCAAATGACGGAACTCTCGTCAAAAGAACGGGAAGAGGTGGAAGATTTTGCTTGCGAAGCTGCGGCGGGTTTACTCGGCGGTCAATTCCCTCGCGAAGCGTATGAGGCGGTTGGTTTCAGCAAAGCGGATATTGACGACATCAAAAACATGCGGCACGAAATCGCCCAGAAGAATGAGTACACGTTCTTCCGAAAATACTTCAAAAAAGACTTTCACTCGTCGTTGTGGAATAACATGGCGCGGTGTGGGTTGATGAGCGACCGCGCCGTCGAACGGTTGAGTGCGATGGGTATCGTCGCGCCACAGCAAGCCGCCGCCTAAAGTTATAAGAGGAAAAAGAAGAAAAACGAAAAGGGTAGAACGGAAAACAAGCCGGATCTTCTTTCCCTTTTCGTTTCCTTTTTCCTCCCTTATCCCGTCGCTTCTTGAGAAAGCACTACCTGTGCTTTCTTCTCTCCAGCCGCAAAGATATTTATCTTCCGCCACTCGCCATGCGCAAAGCGCCACCAAAACGCTAAGCCCAAACAGATGGAATACACCGTCCCAGCCAGCCACGGTCCGAGCGATTGTAAATCTGTATACATCACGGCCCCAAGGCTGAGTGGAGCGAACAGAAACACGGACAGCACGACAATGAGGCCGGCGGTCCAATGCGTATCGCCTGCCCCTCGCAACGCTCCGGCGAAGGTGAAATTCATCGCATCAAACAGTTGGAAAATAGCTGCGCAGATCAGAATGTTCTTGCCAGCCTGAATTACCTTGAGGTCTGTATTGAAAAAAGCAATAAACGGTCCTCCGAAGGTGAGGTACATGATGCCCATAAGCGTCATATACCCGAGCGCGAGCATCATCCCTTCATACGCGCGTTGGATTGCCACCTCGCTCTTGCCCTCGCCGATGTAGCGCCCTACTAATGCCGTCAGCGCTTGCGCCAGACCAATGCCCGGCATGAAGGAAATGGTCATATACTGCATGGCGATGTTGCTCGCGGCTAGTTGTTCTTTCCCGAAACGTCCCACCAGCAGGATGATCAACACGCCCCAGCCTAGGACGTCGATAGCGGACTGCATCCCTGCCGGCCAACCGATATGGAACAACTGCCGGAGATGCCTCCACGCTGGTCGCCATACCGTGCGGGTAGAAAACTCCTTGTGACTGAGCGAAGAAATGAAGGCGCCAAACAGTACGGTCAGTTGGGCGACAAAACTTAGCACGAACGCGAGCGCCGCCCCTTTGAGGCCAAGGGCGGGTGCGCCCCACTTGCCAAAGATGAGAATGTAACACAACGCCACATTCGCAATGTTATCAACGATCATGGCCCACAACGGGACTCGGGGGCGATGCACGCCATAGAAGAACCCGTTCAGCGCTCCCACGGCTACGGATAGACCGACCCCCCATAAACGCACGCGAAAATACATCACCTCTAGGGCGACAATTTCCGGTTCATGCCCGAACAACGAAAAGAACCACGGTGCGGTCGGCCACAACAAAAAGCTACACACTCCCACCACAAGACTGAGATACAGCCCTTGCCAGGCGTACGCGGCGCCTGCGCGGGGATTGCCGCGACCGAGCGCCTGCGCCGCAAACGTGCTGACACATTGGGTGATGCCCAACGGAAAGGCGGTGAGCGTATACGCAGTGATGCCTGCCGGCATGGCGGCGGCTACTTCAGCCGTACCGATCAGTGCGACCATCCACGTGTCGACAAAACCGGCTACGGTTGCCGATGCCATGGAGGCAATAATGGGAAAAGCGAGCCGGGAAATCTCACGGAGTCCCTCCCGCGACGGTCGATACATGAAAAAAATCCTGAGAGAGAAGACGTTTCGCTTGACAATAGCAGGCGTGTCGTCGCAAAATCTGAAAAGACCACTGTTCACGAAAGCCTCACGAGTGTCAACACAAGAAACGCTCATGACGGTCAGCTCACAAAAAGTTCGTAACTGTACGGTCGAAGGAAGGAGAGAAGTATGGCGACAGCGCGCGCGGCAAAAAAAGCAAAGGCAGCACGAAAGCCA
Source organism: uncultured Enterobacteriaceae bacterium (assembly GCA_964441775.1). Taxonomy (GTDB): domain Bacteria; phylum Desulfobacterota; class Binatia; order Bin18; family Bin18; genus SYOC01. The sequence continues at coordinate 27,161 of CAYTVL010000006.1, read as the reverse complement.
ACAAAAGTCGTCAAGAAACCCGCGCGCCGTGCGCAATCGGCGCGCCGTACTGCTAGTGTGCGCCGCACGACTTCAGCATCCGCAACTGGAAACGACTACGAAAGCGCTCGGCAGCTTTTGAGCAAATACTGCTACGCGCTTGATCGTGGTCAGCTCGAGGCGCTGAGCTTGCTGTTTCATCGTGATGCGGCGTTCGCCGTCTCGTTTGAAAGCGGTAAGAAACATGCTGGTCGTGATACGATTGAGGCGTGGTATGGGCAATTCTACCAGGCGCGACCGGGGGCGTACCGCCACCCGAGGCACAAGCTCTTTGAACCTTACCTCGTCATGAGCGGCGACACGGCCACGGCTTCCACCTATTTCGACTCTGATTTTCTCGATCCCGATGGCGACGTCTGTATCCTGGCTGGTCGTTACGACGACGTACTCGTCAAAGAGCAAGGACAGTGGTTTTTTAAGGACCGCACCATTTCGGTTTTGTATCACTACTCGCCAGGAAAAGGCGAAGAAGGCATGCGTTAAGCGAGGAGCAAGCAAATGGCGGAATATCTTAGTGTAGAAGAAGCGCGCCCCATGTCGGGGCTCAGAGTTGTCCTGTCGCCCGGCGTCCCGGGTCCGTGGAGCGAAGCAGCCAAGGGGATTTTGCATATCAAGAAGATTCCCTATGTGCGGGTGCGCCAAGAGATTGGCGGGGAAAACCGCGCGCTGTATGAATGGTCGGCGCAGGCAACCGCGCCGGTGTTCGCCTGGAATGATGAGCCGCCGCGTTCAACCTGGATTCAACAATTGTATCTCGCCGAACGGTTGCAACCTGCTCCCGCATTGATCCCCGAGAGCATTGACGAGCGCATGGCGATGTTTGGCTACTGTAACGAGCTCTGTGGCGAACATGGGCTTGGCTGGTCAAAGCGTCTTCTGCTCTTGCACCCTGCCCTCTCCAACCCAAACGCAGACCCGAAAAGTTTGGGGTTTTCTCAGTACCTAGGCAACAAGTACGGCTACAACACGTCAGAGGCGCAAGCAGCGCCAGCACGGTGCGCGGAAATTCTGCGGACGTTAACCGCTCGCCTCGAACAACAGCGCTCAAAGGGTAGCCGTTTCTTCATTGGCAACCAGTTATCCGCCTTGGATATTTACTGGGCGGCGTTCGCCGCGTTGCTTCAGCCGCTGCCGCACGAGCAATGCCCCATGCCGAAATCGTTTCGCACGATGTACACTAATACTGACCCGACCATCCAAGCGGCGTCGCATCCGCTACTCTTTGAGCATCGCGATTTTATTTACCAGCAGTATCTCGAACTGCCGATTGATCTGTAGCAAAAAATGGGGTTGTCATTCTGAGGCCGGAGGCCGAAGAATCTCATAGCGGTCTTACCTTTGCGAGATTCTTCGCCTTCGCTTCGGCTCAGAATGACTCCTCATGCTCCTTGGGGCGAGGCATTATTTTGGCGAATGCAGGTTTCGAGTAGCTCGATCGCGGTGGCGGTAAACATCCACATGTTCATTTCGCGCCCCGAGTGGCGCGTCTCGATCGTGAGCACGCGTTCAACCGGACCAGCGACCGCGACGCAGGCGTGGCCTGCGGCGTCGCCGTAACGATTGCCGGTCGGACCGGTGGCGCCAGTTTCGCTCACCCCCCAGGTCGTGCCGAACAATTGCCGGACTGCCCGCGCCATGCGTAGCGCATACTCCTCCGTGCTCGCCCGCACTCCAGCGAACTCTTCGTCTTTGAGATTGAGCAACAAACGCCGCGCTTCAAGCGTGTAGATCACGCTGCCGCCTAAGAAGAACGCGGACGCGCCTGGCACCGCCACCAGCACAGCGGAGATCAACCCGCCAGCAGACGATTCGGCAACAGAGATCGTGTGCTGACGCTCTTTGAGCAGCGCACCGACGGTCTGCCCCATCGTCGTGAGGTTGTTCATAATTTCCTCGTTCGCTCATCAGACCGACAGCGGCGCCGCTGAAGTGACCGTGTACTTTTTCGCGACCGGCGGACCCGCCAAAATTTGCGGAGCCTGCTGCATGAACTGTTTCATGTGCTCAGTCTGAAAATGCTTCGCTAACGCTTCGTCGGATTCCCATTCTTCAAAAATAAAGAACGTACTTGGGTCGTTCCGATCCGCATAAAACGTGTACATGAAGCAGCCAGGTTCTTTGCGAGTCTCCTGCTCCAGCAGACTCGCGAGCTTGTACGCTTGCTCGCGGCATTCAGGTTTGACCGGAATTGTTCCAGCAATCACGATCATGGTCAGTTCCTCCTTATTGTTTTACGTCCCACCTTTTGAGCACGCATGGCTGGCTTATATGCCTTTCCACGCGGCATGGCAAGAAAACGTGCGCTCGCGCCCCAGTTTCACGGGTTGTTCATCGCGCTGTCATAGTCCTGCAAAGAAGCGGTGCGATACTAAATCAGTAGGAGGATCACCGCGTGAAACGCATTCTGGTTGTTGAAGATGAACTGAGCATTTCAAATTTAATTACGTATAACCTCGAACAGGCTGGATATCGGGTCGCCGCCGCTTACGATGGAGTCGAAGCCCTTCACTTGATTGAAGAGTTTTGTCCCCATCTCGTGACGTTGGATTTACTCCTTCCTCTGCAAAGCGGTTGGCAAGTGCTTGACGCGATTCGCCGCCATCCACGGAGACAGATCGCTGCCCTGCCCGTCATCGTTTTGAGTGCGCTCAATTCCGTGCAACTCCACCACGAACTCCTGCGTAACGGGGTTCGTCACTGTTTGGGAAAACCGTTCTCCGTGACCGAGCTCTGTATGTTGGTGGAAGCTACCGTGGGAGAGTACACGGACGCCACCTGGAGCCATCCTTTGTGAAATTTGCTTTTCGCAAGTTCCCGCTTCACTCTTTTCCCTCTCCTCGGTCGTGGCCTGTCACAAACAAGTAACCACCGGGTCACAATGCTGTAACACGGGGCCGCTACTCTCCTCTCATACCTATTGGGGAGAAGGAGGTGGTGCGCTTTGTCCACATGGTAAAGACGAAAGCCTCAACACCAGTTCCTGCTGAACCGTCTCAAAAACATCTTGGCAAGGAAGAAGGAGAAGGCAATCTATGCAATTAGGGAGAAAAAGCCTCTCGCTGCTGTGCGCGGGAGGAATGGTCATGGGCCTTATCGGGGCAACGCGGGCCTACGCCCAGAGCAAAAGTGTCGCCGAGGAATTGATTGAAGTCCTTGAAGCCGATGGGAAAATCAGTAAGAGCAAAGCCGACGAATTGCGCCAACGAGCAAAAGTAGAAAACGAAGCGCGTGAGGCCGGCGTGGAAGCGTATCGCCGTGACCCCGTCAAAGCAGTCAAATCCGACCAGGACTGGCTCAACCGCCTCTCGTTTTCGGGCGATATGCGCGCTCGCTGGGAAGGCATCTATCAGGAAAATGGCCGGGGCATCAATTCGCATGCGCGCAATCGTGAGCGGATTCGCCTCCGGTTTGGTGTCAAATATAAGATTAGCGATGAGATCGAAGGAGGCCTGCGGCTCGCCAGCGGCGATCCCAACGATCCCATCTCGGCTAACCAGACGATGGATAACTTGTTTACCAAGAAGCCCATCAACCTTGATCAAGCGTATATCACGTTCACGCCCAAAAACAGCTTTAGCTTGTTAAAAGATATGGAGTGGGCTCCGTTTTCGATGACGGCGGGGAAATTTGCCAATCCGTTGTTTCGACCCCGCGCTGGCATGAATTCTGAGATGATATGGGATGACGACCTCAACCCCGAAGGAGCGAATGAAACCTTTACCTTCTATAGCGCCAGCGAAGGGATTTTGCGTAAGCTGCAACTGCACGTAGCGGAGTGGGCGCTAAAGGAAGTCTCGAACCGGGCGGATTCCTGGATGATGGGTGGACAACTGGTGGGGAATTTTGCCCTCTCGCCGCAGATGAATCTCACGTTAGCCGTGGCCGACTATAACTTCATAAAGCCGCGATTGCTTGCCCAACAAGTCACCGCGAATTCCTCACTCAAATATACGAACGCCTTGCTGTTCAGAAATGCGAAAGGCGTGGAAAGGATCGTTCCTGGTGGTTTCAACCAGACGGGGACGCTGCCTGGCTTTACGCTCAGGAACTTTGCCAGTGGCTGGAACATCTTCAATGCGAACGGGCAATTGGATATCAACACGGGACATCCACAATGGCCGGTGGGGTTGTTCTTTGATTACGCGCAGAACGTGGAAGCGTACAATAATGATGATATGGCGATCTGGGCTGGCGCCTCAGTTGGTGTGTTGAAGAACCCTGGGGATTGGATGTTCTCCGCCTTGTGGGGCCGGGTCGAGACAGAATCTGTGCTGTCGATGTTCAGCTACAGCGACTATGGCCGCGATGGAGGAACGAATGTCACGGGGCCGATCGCACGCATCGATTACTTGTTGTTGCCGCGATTGACGCTGACCGCGAAGAATCATTTTGTCTCGTACATCAACCGCCCCCACGGGCAGTCGAATTCTATGGTCAACCGCTTCCAACTCGACGCAGTGTTGGCGTTCTAAACTGAGATGCAAAAGATTGGCGCACTCCGCCCGGACATGAAATGTCCGGGCTACGCAGCAACGCTGGTTGAAGCTAGCTTCAAGCTCCATTCATAGGGCGCTGCCCCAGAGCCCGGCGATAAATCGCCGGGTGAACTCTTCGTCATCACCTTGTCATTGCGCTGTAACATGCTTGTAACATTTCTTCATTAAGGAAGACCATATGAATGATATGAAAAATGCTATGTCCTGGCGAAGTGCACTCGTCACCTGTATTGCTGTTAGCGTCATCGCGTGGGCAGGGCCCGTCGCTGCGCAGAACGCCGTGCAAGTGGACCCTTCTATTCCTTCCTACCAGCCGGTGGGTGGTATTTCTGGAAACCTCAGTAGTATAGGCTCTGACACTCTTAACAACTTGATGACTTTCTGGGCGGAAGGTTTCAAGAAAATCTATCCCAACGTCAACATTCAGATCGAAGGGAAAGGCTCCAGTACGGCCCCGCCTGCTTTGATCGAAGGCACGGCGCAACTCGGTCCCATGTCCCGGTCCATGAAAGGGAATGAAGTAGACGCTTTCGAAGCGAAATATGGGTACAAACCCACAGCCATCCGTACTTCGCTCGACTCGCTGGCGGTATTTGTTCACAAAGACAACCCAGTTAAAGGTCTCACTCTTACACAAGTGGATAATATCTTCTCCAAAACTTATCGCTGCAAAGGAACGGAGGCGAAAACGTGGGGAGAAGTTGGTGCCGACGGCGCGTGGACGGGTTCGCCGATCAGCCTCTATGGTCGTAATTCGGCCTCGGGCACGTATGGTTTCTTCAAGGAACATGCCCTATGCAACGGCGACTATAAGGATACTGTGAAAGAACAACCTGGCTCCGCCTCTGTGGTGCAAGGCGTCAGCGAAGACCGCAACGGTGCGGGCTACAGCGGCATCGGCTACGCTACCTCTGGCGTGCGCGCCGTGCCATTGGCGGGGAAACAGGGCGATTCTTTTCACGAAGCGAACTATCAGAACGTGGTAAACGGCAGCTATCCGTTAAGCCGCTTCCTTTTCATCTATATCAATCGGGCCCCGGACAAGCCGCTTGATCCGCTGGTCCGGGAATTTTGTAAATTTGTTTTCAGTAAGGAAGGGCAAGAGATTGTTATCAAAGATGGTTACTATCCCCTCCCTGCTTCGACTGTGAAAGAAGAGGTAGCAAAACTTCAGTAGTCAAGGCTGCCATATTCCCAGGTCGCCGGATCATTTTCTCCATGGGGCAAATGAGAAATGAACTTGCCCCACGACTTCACTGCTCATCACACGAAGGTGACCACTCATGCCAAACGTACATCAGCAAAGCATCGGAGACAAAGCCGCAACCGCCGCGCAAGTGGATGTTCGTTTGTACGCTGCCGAGGGAAAAACTCGGGTACAGCGTAAAAAGCTGATCGACAAAGCGGCGGGCGTGTGTATTACGGCTGGTGGCGTCGCCATTATTCTCAGCATTCTGGCAATCCTCTTTGTCATCGTTGCCGAAACGTTGCCGTTGTGGAAAACCCCCACCGCTGGCGCGCGAAAACCTCTTGATTTGAGCGCAATCACCGGCAACAGCGCCACCCCCCTCGTGCTGGGAACCGAAGAGTATCAGGAAATTGGCTATGTGCTGACCGCGACCGGCTCAGTTGTGTTTCTGTCGCTGGACAAGCAGCAACTCATTCAGCAGTACGAAATTCGCGGGCTCAACGGCCAGCGGCCAACCGCCGCGTACCGTGATGGCTTGCACCACATGATTGCGGTGGCTGCCCCAGGCGGCCTCGTGATCCCTCTTAAATTGAATTTTACCGCTCAGTTTACGGATGGAGTACGCACCATCTCACCAGAAGTGAGAGAGGGAAAACCGCTGCGGGTTGACTCTGAGGGGCGCGCACTTACCTCATTTGTCTACCACGAAGAGGAAGGAAAAATCACGGTGGCCGCGCTCGCCGGTCCACGCACCCTTCTCTATTATGCGCAGCGAGAGCAGACCTCGCTCTTGAGTTCCGGCGAAGTGGAAGAATTTCGTACGGATCTCTCTTCGCAGTTGCAAGCGGACGCGACGACCCTGGCGCTAGACCGTTTCCAGTCCAATCTTCTCGTGGGCACTGCTGCCGGCGAAGTACTCCATTGGCAAGTCGACGAGTCTGATAGTATAAACTTTATTGATAAGTTTATGCCTGGCCAGGCCACGAAAGCCGGTGTCAGCGCACTCAACTGGCTGTTTGGGGATCGCGCGATCATTGTCGGCGATACGCTCGGCGGCGTAAGCGTGTGGTTTCAAGTTCGCAACCCGCAAAATCAGCAGGATGCGCCGTTTCATCAGATTCATACATTCCGTCCGCATCACGCCCCAATCACGGCGATTGCGCCCTCTCCGCGTGACAAAGGCTTCGTCACTGCTGATGCGACCGGCGTCATATGCTTGCATCACTCAACTTCTGAACAGACCTTACTGGAACTGAAAACTGCAGGAAAACCTCTCCCCTTGCTTGCTTTCACCCCAAAAGCTGATGGCGCTGTGGCCGTTGATACCGATGGGCAACTGTATCGTTGGACGATCCGCAATCCGCATCCCGAGATTACATTGCGGACCCTGTTTGGCAAAGTCTGGTACGAAGGCTATCCACGCCCCGATTTCACTTGGCAATCGACCAGCGGCACGGACGATTTTGAGCCGAAGTTCAGCTTGACGCCGTTGGCATACGGTACGTTGAAAGGCACTTTCTACGCGCTCTTGTTGGCGATACCAATCAGTATCTGCGCTGCGCTCTACACTTCGCAATTCATGCACCCGAGTTTGCGCAATATGGTGAAGCCGACCGTGGAAGTCATGGCGGCGCTGCCCAGCGTCGTCTTAGGATTTTTTGCTGGTCTGTGGCTGGCCCCGCGCATCGAAAAACTCGTCCCTGCAGTGCTCTTAATGCTGATCGTGTTGCCGTTAGTCAGTCTTGTCACAGCCTTCTTGTGGCGTTTGCTTCCGCTGGCGACCCGCAGTCGCCTCAAACCCGGGGTCGAGCTAATCCTGCTTGGGCCTGCTCTGCTTGCAGCGCTCTATGGCTGTATCAGCCTCAACAGTTGGCTCGAGGCCGCACTCTTTCACGGCAACTTCCCGCAGTGGCTCTATGAGACGGTGGGTATGCGTTATGACCCCCGTAACTCGCTGGTGGTTGGCTTTGCGATGGGGTTCGCCGTCATTCCCATTATCTACACCATTTGTGAGGACGCCTTGTCAAACGTGCCGCAGCATTTGATCTCTGGTTCGCTCGCCCTCGGCGCCACGCGTTGGCAAACCGCCATTCGCGTCGTGTTGCCTACGGCCAGCCCTGGCTTGTTCTCCGCCGTGATGATCGGGTTCGGCCGTGCTGTAGGAGAAACCATGATCGTGCTCATGGCGACCGGCAATACGCCCGTGATGGACTTCCTACCGTTCAGCGGATTCCGCGCATTATCCGCGAACATCGCTGTGGAGATTCCCGAAGCACCTTATGGCGGCACGTTGTATCGCGTGCTGTTTCTAGCGGCGTTGCTGCTCTTCGTCTTAACTTTTATTGTCAACACAGTAGCAGAACTGGTGCGACAACGATTACGGGAACGCTACAGCAGAATTTGAGGCAAGACTAACGCATGAACAAAGGTTTCTGGAAAAGCGGTGATCCTTTCGTATGGCTGACCGGCGGCGCTTTAGCATTTTGTTTGCTCATGATTGTGTCGTTGATCGCGATCGTTGCCGCGAACGCGCTCGGCTTCTTCTGGCCTGGCCAGTTGATCCATGTCAAACTCCAGGGAGGAGAAGAGCTGCTGGGCCAAATCGTCGCGCATGAAGAAATTCCCGGCTCCAAGGGGGCAGACGGGAAACCACGGTCTCGGACCGAGTTCCAGATAGCAAACCGCGATCTTTATGGGGCTGATTTTCGCTGGGTCGAGGACGAAAAGCTCTTGTCTCGGGACATGCCTGACAAGGCTGTGTATTTTGAACGCTGGGAATGGGGGGCGTTGTTTGGTTTTCTCAAAGAACTCAAGTTGGATGGGCAGGTTGTTGCTGAGGGTCATGAAGCGGTGTGGCAAAAGTTGCAAGATATCCACCCGCAGACTCAAACAACGCTGGAGAAAATCCACGCCGTCGAAAAAAACGAGATTGGCGCTATTAACTACAACTTAGAACGACTACGGCTAGCAAAGAAAACCGCGGCTCGTGGCTCCGCTACTCCTGAAGGAGCCCAACGTCTCGCCGCTCTGGATCGAGAGATAGCCCAATTTCAGCAACAATACGAAACGAAAGCGCAAGAGCTGAAAGCACTATACCAAAACAACGGACGCTATCATCTGGTCGTGCAGGCTGCGGGTGGACGAGAAAAGGATCTCCCCGTCGCTGCGGTCGTCCGCGCCTTTCTCCCGAACCAAATGTCAGGGTCTGAACGAGCGCGTTTGTATGTCACCCGCTTGTGGAATTTTGTGTGGGATGACCCGCGAGAATCCAACACCGAAGGCGGCGTGTTTCCGGCGATCTTTGGGACAGTGATGATGGTGCTGCTCATGAGTGTCGTGGTGGCGCCGTTTGGCGTGATCGGGGCGCTCTATTTACGTGAATACGCCAAACAGGGCCCGATGGTGCGGGTCGTACGCATCGCGGTGAATAACCTGGCTGGAGTGCCATCTATTGTCTTTGGCGTATTTGGATTAGGTTTTTTCGTGTACCTGCTAGGCGGCAGTATTGACCAGCTCTTTTATGCAGACGCATTACCCACGCCAACGTACGGCACTGGCGGTATCATCTGGGCCTCGTTGACGCTGGCGTTGATGACGGTGCCCGTGGTCATTGTGGCGACGGAAGAATCATTGGCGGCGATCCCGCGCGAATGGCGAGAAGGCTCGCTCGCGCTTGGGGCGACCAAGTGGGAGACTATCCGAAAAATCGTCCTCCCCGGCGCACTGCCGGGTATCCTCACCGGGATGATCCTCGCCATGGCGCGCGGCGCCGGAGAAGTAGCGCCGTTGATGATTACGGGGGTCGTTAAACTTGCGCCCACGCTGCCGTTGGACGGGCATCCACCCTTTTTCCATCTCGAACGGAAATTTATGCACCTCGGGTTTCATATTTATGATGTCGGATTCCAATCACCCAACGTTGAGGCGGCGAAACCGATGGTGTTCACGACGACCCTCTTGTTAATTGCTATTATTCTACTCTTAAACTTAACGGCGATCGCCGTGCGCAATCGCCTGCGTAGTCGCCTACGCTTTGGCGTTTTCTAGAAAGTAGAGCCTATGGCAACCGACACCCGCTCACGTCCCCCTGCCGTCCCGCATACAACAAACGGCAAAGATCTCAACGCTGCTGTCCTCCAGAACGAGACGAGCACTGAGATTCGTGACCTGTGTTTGTTCTACGGTAGTAAACAGGCGCTTCACAGCGTCAATATGGATATTGGCAGGAATAAAGTAACCGCGTTCATTGGGCCCTCCGGGTGCGGAAAATCTACGTTGCTCCGCTGTTTGAACCGTCTCAACGATCTCGTGGATAACGTACGCGTGACTGGCAGCATCTTAGTTGACAAGTTAGAAATTCTTGATCCCAGCCTCGACGTGACCGATTTACGGAAACGAGTAGGCATGGTGTTTCAGAAACCGAATCCGTTCCCGAAAACCATTTATGAGAATGTGGCGTATGGGCCGCGTATCCTCGGCATTGGCACCAAGGCGCGGCTCGACGAGATTGTTGAGCGGAGTTTACGAGGTGCGGCGTTGTGGGAGGAAGTGAAAGATCGACTCCATGATAACGCCCTGGGGCTCTCGGGTGGACAACACCAGCGCCTCTGCATCGCGCGCACCATCGCGGTCGAGCCGCAAGTCGTACTGATGGATGAACCCTGCTCCGCCCTGGACCCGATTGCGACCACCAAAATCGAAGAACTGATTCATCAATTGAAAGAGCAGTACACTATCGTCATAGTCACGCACAATATGCAGCAAGCAGCGCGGGTGTCTGATTACACCGCCTTTATGTACATGGGACGCTTGATCGAATTTGGTAAAACAGACAAGCTGTTTACGGCGCCCGAAAAGCAAGAAACCGAAGACTACATTACCGGCCGGTTTGGCTGAACGAGAGGTCGCGCATGCCTTTACATACGGACCGACAATACGAAGACGAACTCCAACAACTGCGCGCCCGCGTGCTCGAAATGGGTGGCTTGGTGGAGCAGCAGATCAGTGACGCGATGACCTCTCTGGTAGACCGCAACTCCACCATCGCTCAGGAGGTCATCGGGCGTGACCATACCATCAATTATCTCGATGTAGCGGTGGATGAAGCGAGCACGAAGCTATTGGCGCTGCACCAGCCGGCGGGGCGTGACCTGCGGTTCATCATGACCAGCATTCGCATTTCGACGGATTTGGAACGGATCGGCGACATCGCGCAAAACATTTGCGAGCGCGCCATCGAGCTGAATCAAGAGCCGCCCTTAAAACCGTATGTCGATTTGCCCCGCATGGCCGAATGGACGCGAGCGATGTTGCGGGACAGCCTCGACGCGTTTGTCCGTGAAGATACCGAGCTGGCTTTACAAGTGTGTCAGCGAGATGATTTTGTTGACGACTTAACCGCGCAAATTTTTCGTGAAATGCTCTCCCACATGACACAAGACCCGCAGAACGTGAGCCGAGCGGTGCGGATCTTGTTCTTGGCGAAATATCTAGAGCGCATCGCCGACCACGCCACTAACATCGGCGAGATGGTCATTTACATGGTCAAGGGGAAAAGTATTCGCCATGTCTCCCCTCCGCCGGCATCGGTGTAATTCATCTATACAACAGTAAGGAGAACATGGAACAAATAAATGTAGGACGAGCAACCTTCAACGAACCCAAGCGGAAAGTGCTGGTGGTTGAGGATGAAACTGATATTCGCGCACTTGTCCGCTACAATTTAGAGACTGAAGGTTTTTCCGTTGTCGAAGCCAGCGATGGTGAAATCGGCTTATCACTCGCGGCGCGGGAACGCCCTGCGCTGGTCGTGCTTGATCTGATGTTGCCCGGTTTGTCGGGACTCGAAGTCTGTCGCAAGCTGCGCGAGCGCGACGAGACCTCGCGAGTGCCGATCTTAATTCTTACGGCGCGCGCCTCCGAGATCGATAAAGTCCTCGGTCTTGAGATGGGCGCGGACGACTATGTCACCAAGCCGTTCAGTCCGCGTGAATTGGTGGCGCGGGTCAAAGCCGTGTTGCGGCGCGCGTATGGCGCGGTGCTGGATAAACCGCACGAAGTGTATGAAAAAGGGCGGCTCCACATCGATTTTGATACGTATGAAGTGTTCTTAGATGGTCAGCCGCTAGGGCTAGGGCTGCGCGAATTTGAGTTGCTCAAATTTTTCTTGCAGTATCCCAACCGTGTGTTTAGCCGTGGACAAATCCTTGATTTAGTCTGGGGTCAAGATGTATATGTGGAGCCACGCACAGTAGACGTGCATATTCGCCGTTTGCGTCAACGACTGGAGCAGGATGACGCTAATCCGACCTTCATCTTGACCGTTCGTGGCGTAGGGTACAAGTGCAATCCCGATGCGCTGGAGCAATAGCATCCTCTTCTCTGTTCTCTTTTTTCCCAGTCTCGTCCTCGGCGCGCTTGCCGTCTATCTCCTCCTCGTCTCCGTCTCACTCACTTCTCCTTCTTTTCTGACCGGAGCCAGTCTCGCTCTGTTGAGCATGGCGGCTCTCGTGCTGGCGGTTTTCTCTGGAGCGCACTTGCGGAAGCGGTTACAACGGTTGCTGCATTTTCTCGACGCAGCCCCACTACGTGAATTCCCGTCTTCCTTGCCGGTGTGGGATGAAGATGAAGTGGGGGCTCTGGAACGAGGATTTCAGCGGCTCGTGAGTCGTTTCCATGAAGAAATACGGACCCTGCAAAGCGAAGAAAAAAAGCTGGAGGCGGTCTTACAAAGTATGGCTGAAGGCGTGCTCGTAATTGATCCGACCGGCAGTGTCATGTTGTGTAACCGCGCTGCGCAGGACCTGTTTGGCCTGTCGTCAACCCACGATTGGCGGGGCAAACCCGTCCAGGCTTTTTCTCGCCACTTTGTGCTGCCGGAACTCTTGCGGGAAGTGGCGACCCGACGTCCTGGCGATGCGCCGGTGTCCCGCGAAATTGAGATCGAAGGAAAAACACATCGCTTCCTCTCGGCCAGCGCCATGCCCGTGCATGGTGACGGCGTTACGGTAACGGGTTATGTCCTCGTGTTTCACGATTTAACACAACTCAAACGGCTGGAGGTGGTGCGTTCGGACTTTGTAGCGAATGTGTCGCACGAATTGCGCACTCCGCTGACCGCGATCAAAGGGTATGCGGAAACCCTCTTGAATGGCGCACTTAAAGAGCCTGAGACCGCGGCACGTTTTCTGACGATCATCGATCGTCACTCCGAGCGACTCAGCCGCCTCATCGAAGATTTGTTAACATTGTCCGATCTTGAACTTGGGAAAACTGAGCTACGACGTGAAACGGTCCTGCTTCCTGAATTGACTGATGATGTGTTTGAAGTCGTGCACGAGAAAGCAGCGCGCGGCGGGGTGCAGTTACTTCATGAATTTTCACCAGAGCTGCCCGCGCTTGTGGCCGATAATGACCGACTGCATCAAGTGGTGCTGAACCTGGTGGATAACGCCATCAAATACACGCCCACTGGCGGGACGGTGACAGTGTCCGCAAAAGCCGTGTCCAAGCCGAAATCCACTATACAGGGAGCAAACGGGCAAGAGCAAGAAGTAGAGCTTTCAGGCGACTGGCTGGATATCGCTGTTGCGGACACGGGCGCTGGCATCCCCGTCTCAGAAATTCCCAAATTGACGCAACGGTTCTACCGCGTTGACAAGGCGCGCTCCCGAGAACTCGGCGGCACGGGGTTGGGTCTTGCGATTGTCAAGCACATCGTCCAAGCCCACGGCGGCTTTCTCCATATCGAAAGCCAGCTCAATCACGGTACGACGTTTCGACTGTTCTTGCCGCTCGTTGTGGAAAGAGGACGATAGCCGGGTCGGAAATCAGCGCCTCTTCCACCTGTGTCGAGAATCACGCCGCCCCTCACAGAGAGGCGGGGCTGATCGTGTTTACCCTTCGTCGTGCTCGAAGTCGAACATGTCAAAGAGATCTCCAAGGGCTGGCATGTTTAGCGGTACGTAGGGATTGCTCTGCGTCGCTACCGGATTAGGCAGGTTATCGCGGCTGCGTTTGGTTAATGGTTGTAAGAGCCAGTTCCGTTCGATGAACTTGAGGATGGACGCATGGTCAGTATAGCTGTGGACGATCTTACCGCCACGCGAGTAGGGTGAGACGGCGATGAGCGGAATGCGCGGTCCGTCACCAAAGAAATCGATCGGCTGGAAGAAGCCTGAGTCCCAATAGCCGCCGCCTTCGTCAAAAGTGATCAAAAAGGCCGTTTCCTCGAACAGCTCCGGCTGCGCGTGCAACTTGTCGAGAATTTTCTTGATCATCCCTTCGAAGAGATCGAGCTTGGAGTACCCGGGATGACCGTCGACGAAACTGTCAGGCTTGACATACGCAACGGCGGGCAAGTAACCATGATTAAGATCGTCGAAGAAATCGATCACATCCTTGATATGTTTCTGGCGTTGCACCGAGTCGCCATGATTGAGGTCGCGTATTGAAACGGGTTGCAAATGTCGCAATACCAGTCTCCGCCCGTCCCGATCATGACGTCGATCGGATCGGTGGAGCCGTTGTCAAAGCGCACGGCAGCGTTGTAACCGCCGCCGTAGTAGGCCCAACTGATGTGCTTTTCATTCAACGCATCACCAATCGTGCGTAACGTTGATGGTGGAACGGAAGAGCCAGCGTTGATTCCCGCTGTGTCGACAACACCATTCGAAAGGAAACCTGGACGGGTGTTGTTAATCATGTAGAAACGCTCAGCTTCGCAATTGGACGCTGTCTGATCTGGTCGCCATGGCAGCGACTTCAAATAATCCGTGATCGGTTTCACGCCGGGTTGCGTCTGATCTCCGCACTTGGTCCAGCGGCGGTCCTGCACGAATGCGACGTTGGTTGCGCTCTTCGGAGTCGGGTCCGCAACTTGCCCGGTTGGCGGTTGCGCCGGAAAACTGCCGACTTGCTCCCAGTAGATCGAGTCACCAGTGCCGAGCATGGTATGCTGCACGCCAGTGCCGCCCATGACCGACTGATGGAAATTGTCGCTCATGGTGTATTTGTCAGCGAGCCACTTGAACAGCGGAGCATCACCTTGCTGCACGTTGTAAAATCCCATTGCATTACTGCCGGAATCGTCACGGGCAATGCCTACATAGGGATAGAGGTCATTCTTGCAGCCGGCAGGATCACTCGCTGTGGCATTGTTCACATCGCAATCTGACTGCTGCCACATGTGGAAGAAGCGATGGACCATGTCCCCTGTGTAACTGTCATACGGCAGCTTCGGCCCTCCGATCTCGAAGACCGTGTTGGGCAGGCTCGCATAATTGGGAATCCGCGTGTCGGGCTCTGCGCAGGCGAGCGGCGTTTTGGTTGGGTCAACCTGACAATTCTTCAGCCCGGTAGCTCCGGTGGTCAGCAGGTGTAGATCTTTTTGCTCAAGCCCCTGGGTAAATGTTCCGAGCAGACTGGGGAAAAAGGTATTCGGATCAAATGGTGTAGCAGAGCTGACGGGATCATTCTGAAACTGGCTCAGTGTTTCGGTCTGCGGCGGCGCCCCGCCTGCCTCGGGAGTAGGCAGAAGAGCGTAGTCAGTTTTATTGGGATTGATCAAGGTGTTCGTGTTGATGAAGTAGGAAAGGGGATTGATCGTGCTTAGAAGAAATTGCTTAGCGACATCTTTATTGGGCCCAGGTGAGCCGTCAGAGTTGATAATTCCCTTGGATAGTAGATTCGACACTTGTTGATCAGATTTTGGGACGTAGGCTCCGTACACGTTGTCGAATGTACGGTTCTCACCGATCAGGACGATGACGTGCTTGATAGGCGTGGCGGTGCGAGCTCTTCTGCCACCGTCCTCTTTGCCGTTGCGGGCGGCAGCGATAAGCGGAGCGCCGAGCTGACCAGTCAGCAGCGCGGTCAAGGCGACGGCGGCGCTCCACCGCTGTCGGAATGGGTTTTGAGACATGACGGACCTCCTTAAGAAAAAGATTGTGAGGTTCCGTCAGTCTGACCTAGTTTGATTGAGAGCAGATGACCTGAAGATTACAACATAGTGAAGGGGAAGAGAAATGAGCTGGGACGCGATGGGCCCTGTCCCAGCCAACGATGTCTTATGCAAACATCTCTTGCGTTGAGAATTCGCTTCTGTGCCGCGTTAAGATATCAGGCCCTTATTCTTCATCTTCCTCAAGACCTGGCAAGATTTGTGTGTGTTCTATATCTACAGCTTGCAGACCCTCGGGATCCAAGTCTAGTAAATGCAAAATGCTCGGAGCAATTTGTGTTGTTTGTACAGAGGTAAAGATACCGCCCTTGTGCAAGTGAGGGTTAGCAATGACAAGGGCGACGTGTGTGTCGTCGTTGCTGAAACCGCCATGCTCAGCAATTTTTTTTGTCGACCCTGTATAGATGACGCCTTGCTCTGGCAGAACGACGATGTCAGGGGTGCGTGAGTCTGTGGTTGGGTCATTGTACAAGAGTTTAAGAGCGTCGCCTGATAAGATCTCTTGGATATGAGCCGCTGCTTCGTTAGCCTTGGTGCTCAACGCAGCAACGACAGCACCGACTTTGCTTTGATCTTGGAGCCAGATCAACGCCACATCATCCGTCGTTGCCTGGGCCAATAAGCCAGGCTGGACACTATTCACTACATTCGTGATTGTCGAAGCGCTCACTTTTAAGTACTTGTTCGGATCGATTGGGGACTGGCCATGTTTGGCTGTGAGAATGATGATTGTCTTCGAGAGCAATTTTTGCTGGCCCAATGCCGCCAACATTTTACCGAGTGATTGATCGGTATGGTCAAGCGCTGCTTGCAGCTCAGGGCTTGGTGTTCCAATTGAATCGAGATAACCATCACCAGTCAGTTTTTGTGTCACACTGACAGCCTGGAAGTTCATACCGAAGATGGCCGGGACAGGCGCTTTTTTTGTACCAGTATGATCTTTGCCCGCGATCTCGTTGAGAACGGCAGTCACTTTCAGGTCGTCGTAGGCTTCTGTGCCCACGAGCGTGCCATCGGTCGCGGCAATTTCCGGTGTATACAGATCGATGACGCCTTTGCCTGAGGGGCCTTCACGATATCGTAGGCAGGGTGCTTATCGGACCACGCGGTGTACAATCCTGCTTCCCGGGCGACTTCAAAAATGGTGTTAACGCGCAGAAAGGTATGGGGGTAGACGGGTTTGCAACCGTTATCGCCGTCAAGTGGTAATTTGGTGGGATCAATACCGCCGCCGCCATCGATGGCGGTTGGGTTGATATCAATGGATTCATCATAGACGACCTCGGTCCCTTTGATTGCACAGTTTGAGCCAGGAGCCGAAAGGTTGCGATCATAGCTATCGTCATAGAAAACGCCGGTTGAGCGAGGACTGCCACCTGTAACCATCGAGAGCAAACCTGGGAATGAATCGGATGGTCTGCTGGTCGATGCATTCGTATAAGTGAGGCCCATATTTGTTAACTGCGCGAGTGCCGAGTTCGGGTTGAGTCGGACATACCGGGCGACATCCTGCGCGTGCAACCCATCGATGCTCAACAACAAGACGTGGTCGATGTCGTGGTGTTCGTCACCATGCGCAACGGACAACAGTGGGGCTGCGAGGAGAGCGAAAGAAAAAGTCAAAGCTGCTACCTTGTATCCATGTTGCATCATAAATTCTCCTGAGCTCACAAATGACAATGAACCTTCGCAGGCATGGCCCTTCAAGAAGACATCCACAGAAGGTTCTCTACCATGATATTTGTTAAAGGGAGTCTATTCTTCGCCACCATCCGAGGATGCGGTGAGGCTAACTCGTCCGATGGTCCGATAATCGCCGAGGTCATTCTTCGGCTTGGGAGTGTGATAGCCGGCGAACACGAGAGTGAGAGAAGGATCGCCTCCGTTGCGGATCGCATTCGGGCCGTACACGCGCCCTTCAAACCAACCTTGCGTATTGCCGATGACCGGTGGTGTTGAGGGCACGGTGACGGAGTGTCCCTGATAGGTCACCGTAAATGGCGCGACCGAAGCAATGGGATTGTTGATGCCGTTAATCACGGTCCAGTGTATGAGATCATCTGATTCCGCGTAGCCGATAAAATGAAAGGAATCGGAGTCCGCGTCTACGCAGGTGCCCCCGGAAAAGAACAAGCCGTAGCGTCCGTCTTTCAACTGCAGCAAAGAGCCGCTGCCGATCCAACGGGTTGCGATCGGAGAGACCGTGATCGAATCGTTCAACCCCGTCACTGGCCCCAGGTCGGTGAAGTTAACGCCGTCCGTGGTCTGCGCCAAACGGGGAGTCGTGATGTCATCATTCGTATCGGTAAGTGGGGGAGTGTACGCGGGATTGTTGAGGCATAGTTGCGCCGCAAGGAACCCCAAGTCCGCCTTGTGCTGCTTTTGCACATAGAGAATCTCGCGCGGGAAGCTGCCCTTCACTTCTCCGATAATCGCATCGGGGTTGAGCAGCCCGGTGGTTTTCGTGTAGACGCCGGGGTTCTCAATCGCTCCTGGCGTGACGAGATCATCTCCTCCCGGATCCTCTTCCGAGGCGCCGTTCAGCGGAGAACCGGACTGAGGATGCAGCATGGTGACGGCCAGTCCGTCGCTGTCGATATGACCATCTCGTCGGTCGAGATTGTACAAAAGGGTGGCGCCTTTGAGAGTCAACACAAACGGATGGCCGAGGCCGTTATCGTTGTTGAGATCTTTGGTGTCTGACGGTGGGCACTGATCAGTGAGTTCCAGTACCTCTTGTTGAAACTGCCAACTCCTGCCCCCATCCGTGGACACTGCCGCCACGGTCGCTTCATCGATGTTGCGGGGGCGATAATCAAAGACGCCTTGCAGATTGTTGCCGGAACCAATCACAAACGGAAAGTAGTACGGTTGCATCCGTTCAGTGCCAGGGTTGGGTTGCTGGGTCCCATTCGGATACGTGTCGCAATAGCCAGCGGCCCGTCTATCGGGGCTGGCAGGCCCTTGTTCTAGGGTCCAAGGACCGCCAGTAATGTAGGCTTCGCTGGCGGTCTCTTTGAGGGTCCAAGTAACAGGCCCATGCGCTGCTGTCTGGAGTGGAAGCGGAAGCACAGCTAACGCCAGGGCAGCGCCAGCAATCGTGTATCGCATGTTGTTATCCTCCTCCTCTGAGATGTGAGATGTTTTGCTGAGATGAGAGTCCGGGGGTGGCCACCACCGACTTCGCGCGCATCAATTCATGCTCCCTTGGCGAGTTGTCAACGTAGAAACGAATCAGAAACTACGTCAGTTGAACTGTTGATAATGAAATAATGATGAAAAAATGATGACAGTTCGGTTACGTCTCTGTCTGATGGAAAAGGACCCCAGTAATACAACCTCTTGTTGTGGATTTGTCCCAGAGGTAACAGGAGAAAATGAAAAGCTAATGAACGAGACATGAAATTCCCACGACCAAACGGACTTGGACTTGGGCGGAGCCCGTTGTCCGGTAGACAAGGAATGCTCATTTCGCGCTTGGGTCAGGTGGCTACATCAAGCACGCGCAACAGCACCCGGAGGATGGGCGCGATATCAGTCAACTCATGTATCGCTTTGGGGTGTCTGCCAAGGAATTTCACACAGCCTTGGACCTGCTCGAAAAGGAGCCTGCTTCCCAGGAATCAGGAAAAGACCAGAAGTAATCGACGCCCTCAGGCACCGTGGTCCGAATCGAACACAAACGGAAAGTCCATAGGAGCAGCACGCAGGGCTGCGCTCCTGCCCCGCTTCTCACGTACTGGGGCAGGGGTGGCAAGCTTCTTGCGGCTTTGTGAGCTGCTAAAGCAGACAGAAAGGAGATGATTATGCGTAGTATCTCTCGCTATCAACACCTATTGCTCACGGCAGGTTTCTTCGCCTTTACCCCAGTGTCCTTCGTGACTGCGGCCGACCGGATGCAGATCAATCCAGAGGCAGCTGAGGCGCAAGCCGAGCGGACACCACCTCCTTCCACAGAAACGCAGCACAACACGGAACAGCCCAATGCGGCGGCAGACCAACACACTCACGATAAGGCTGCTACGACCCGTAATCCCGAAGCAGATCGACGCGATATGGAGCAACGATATCCCACGACGCCCCACCTGGATGAACATCCGAGTGACAAAAGCAAGGAGGTCGGCTCCTAAGCAGAGACCGCTGACGGCAGAGCGTCACGCGAAAGATCGCAGTCACAGAGTCATCAAGTCACAGGAGCGTAGAGAAAATCCCACGCTCCTTGTGGCTGAGCTGCTCTGACTCTCTCTCGAAGCGGGAGAGAAAAAGGGGGCGGCGGGCTCTTCTCCTGAAGAGCCGCCTCTCTTCTGGGGTGAGCCTCCGTCCTGATGCAACATCAAGGCGGGGTAAGGAGTCAGGTCTTGCAATCACGTCTCCATAAGTGTGCCCCGGCAGTGGAGGAGGGCGTGTATCGCGCGCCGTTTGTGCCGCAACATAACATGTAGTTGACCGACTCTTCGACCACACAATCCCCTCTCACCGTCAAACGCCACTACAATTGACTCTTTCCTTTGTTCGATTCAGCATCATCGTCACGGAGGAAATAGCCATGAAAGAGCCGAGCCATGGAAAGCAGCACCACGCCAAAGTTGCTCATCATATCCCGGGACGGGTACGCATCCGGATCCACAAGGAGAGTCGCCATCCCCACATTTTGCAAAAATTGAAAACTGATCTGGATGGACAGCCTGGCGTTCACGGAGTCGAAGTGAACGAGGCGGCTGGAAGTGTGACGGTCAAATACGATGCGCAACAGCGCACGTCAGCAGGCATTTTCGATCTTCTGCAAGATTTCGACGTCTTAGTCGGCACGGTGATGGAGGCTCCTCATCTGGAAGAGGAAGAGGAGGACAACAGCGGACACAGTAAAGCGGCATTAACAATGGCCGGGGCGCTCGATGATCTTGATCGCCGATTGTCAGAGTTGACCGGACATACCCTCGACCTTCGGGTTCTCTTTCCCTTGGGGCTCGTCGGCGTAGGGATTTGGCAGATCAGTAAGCATGGGCTGATGTTTGAGATGATTCCCGGTTGGCTTCTGGTTTGGCTGGGCTTTGATGCGTTCGTCAAACTCAACGTGCTGCAACACGCTCAAGAGAGCCCTACTGCCAATTGACGAGATTTGTGTGACGCCGGGGCCGCTTCTTGCAGCGCGGCTGCTTTGTCCGTCACTTCCCACGGCAGCCCAAGATCCATGCGCCCTACATGTCCGTAGGCGGCGAGCTTCCGATAGAAGCCGCCTTTGACCATCGAGGGCAGAAAGCGCAGATTGAACTGCCGAAGAATCGCCGCGATGCGAAAATCAAAGTGTTGCGTCAGCAGCAGGCGAATCTTCTCGTCTGGGACCACGCCAGTGCCGAAGGTTTCTACTTGAATGCTCACGGGCCGCGCGGCGCCGATGGAGTAACTGAGCTGCACTTCACAGTCCGACGCTAATCCGGCAGCCACCACATTTTTGGCGGCATAGCGAGCGACATAGGCGCCGATGCGGTCGATACGGGTAGGATCTTTGCCGCTCAGGGCCGCCCCGCTGTGACGGGAGTATTCTCCATACGTGTCGATTGCGTTCTTCCTGCCGGTGAGGCCCGAGTGGACCGATGGGCCACCCACGGGAAACGGTCCATCGGGGTTGATGAAGATTTTTGTCTTATTGTCAGGACGCAGCTCTTCGTCACGAAAAATCGGTTCGATTACCGCTTCGCGTAAATCTTGGACGAGGCGTTTCCCGTCCGGGCCGCCAGCCGCTGTTGTTTTATCCTGGCTGCCAACCACGGTGACGCTGTAAATTCGCGAGGGCCTCCGGTTTTCATACTCGATGCCGACCTGCGTTTTGCCGTCCGGCGTCAGATAGGGCAATAGCTTTTGCAGCCGTACCGAGGTCAGTCGCCGCGCCAAACGGTGCGCCAGCCAAATAGGCAGCGGCATCAAGGCCGGTGTCTGATTGCAAGCAAACCCAAAGGTGGTGACCTGATTTTTTACGGTCACTCGCTCAATGTCCTCATCCGAAAGTTCTTTTTCATTGAAAGCGCGACGTTCGTCAGCAGGCAATTCTGTCAAACTAGTCACGATACTACAGGTCTTCGGATTAAAGGTCGGTTGGTCATAGCCCACCTGGGTGATAACCTGACGCGCGACATTGGGAATATCAACAATGGCCTCCGAGGCAAAACGTGCGGCAATGAAAACAATGCCCGTAGAGACGGCGCATTCGGCGATGAGCGCGGAATACGGGTCTTGTTGGAGGAAGCGATCGAGAATGGCGTCGCTGATCTGGTCGCACAACTTGTCAGGATGCCCTTCCGTCACGGACTCAGAAGTGAACATGAAATCGTTTTGCATATCTGTTTACTTTATATAACAAAAAGTCCGGCTTCACGCCACCAGTGCGGAAGCATTGTGAATGATGCTTGACGGCTGTGCTTGCTCAGGCAGCGCGCTCTGTCGGCTTGCACTCTGCCGATTCTTTTTGGCGACTTCGTTCACCACAAATGGCGCTACAGCGCTACCGCCAATGATCAGGCCGTCTAAGAGCGAAATTGGTGTTAATCCCAAGAAGCTGCGCAACCCTGGAATAACAAAGGCAAGGGCTTGTAATCCAAAGGAACCCAGCAGCGCGATGTTCAGATATAGGTTCGACGGAAGAGGACTTGCATCAAACATACTATGCGTTTCCGACCGGGAAGTAATGGCGTGCAAGAGTTGTCCCGTGGTGAGACTGGTGAACGCCAAGGTGCTGGCTTGCGGACCAATCCCGTAACGCGCCAGGCCATATCCATACGCGCCGAGAGCGCCGGCCGAGAGTGCGGCAGATTCAAGAGCGATCGTGCGGAAATCAGTCGACTTGATGATCGGCTCCTCGGGACTCCGTGGCGGTTGATTCATCACATCCGGCTCTGGCTCTTCTAACGCAAGCGCAAGGCCCGGAGCAATGTCAGAAATCAAGTTGATCCACAAGAGCTGCATGGCGGTGAGCGGATGGCCAAGCCCAGTGGAAATGGCCGCCGCCGTGACGATAATCTCGCTTAAATTTGTCGCCAAAAGAAAATGGACCGACTTGCGAATGTTGTTGTAGATCGTGCGCCCCTGACTCACCGCCACGATCATGGTCTCAAGGTTGTCGTCTTCGAGCACCACGTCCGCCACTTCACGCGCCACGTCCGTGCCCGTGTGGCCCATCGCAATGCCGATATTCGCGGCTTTCAGAGCAGGGCCGTCATTGATGCCGTCTCCCGTCATGGCCACGACTCTGTTCGCCCGTTGCAGCGCCTGGACGATTTGTAACTTATGAGCCGGGCTCACGCGCGCAAACACGTCTACTTTTTCAGCCAAGGCTTTCATCACTTCAGGATCGAGATTCGCCAAATGTGTTGAATCGAGGATCTCTAAATGCCCATTGCGGCTCAGGGCTAATTCCTTGCCGATCGCATACGCCGTTGGGCT
This sequence comes from uncultured Enterobacteriaceae bacterium, assembly GCA_964441775.1. Lineage (GTDB taxonomy): Bacteria > Desulfobacterota > Binatia > Bin18 > Bin18 > SYOC01. The sequence goes on along the minus strand of CAYTVL010000006.1, from coordinate 4,039 downwards.
CTGATCGCCGGTAATCATCACCGTTTCGATGCCCGCGCGGTGAAAACCCTGAATGACTTCTTTGACCCCCGAGCGTACAGGGTCCGCCATGCCGACTAATCCTACCCAGGTCAGATCGCTGGGCGATGCTGGATGTTCAGCGCCATCGGTGACATGGCAATACGCACAACCGAGAATCCGCAAGGCTTCACCGGCCATCCGTTCGTTTTCCGTTTCGATGAGAAACCGATCACTATCGGTGAGGAGGGTGCGCTCACCGTCTTTGAGAATCCAGGAGCACATCGCCAACACTTCACTGGGGCTGCCTTTGACAGTGAGCAAAAGTGGCGATGTTCCGTCCTTCGAGTCAGCATTGAGCGAGCGATGGAGCGTGCTCATAAAGTTTAGATTCTCGGAGCGCAGGCGCATGGTTTGCAGGGCATACTCTCGACGTAAGGCTAGGATGTCGACTTCGGCGCCAATGGCCATGTGAATGAGCGCATTTTCGGTTGAAGAGCCCTTGAGTATATAGTCGTTATTGCTCCATTCAACTTCGACTTCGCTGCACAGAACGCCGATCTGGGCGAGACGCACGAGTTCTTCATACGCCAACGGATCAATGGGTTCTGTACCGATGGAAAACTTTCCGTCAGTGATTGAGATACGGCGCAGCCCAGCGTGGGCGGCGACCGTCGACATGCGGTTCAGCGTCAGGGTGCCGGTCTTATCCAGACATACGGTCTGAATGCACCCCAGAGCCTCGACCGCATCCAGACGGCGGATCAACACATTATGCTTGCGCATGTTGACAATGCCAAGCGCCAACGTGGTGGTGGCGACCGTGGGCAACCCTTCCGGTACAGCGGCGACAGCGAGAGAAATTGCCGTCTTCAGCATGGTCAGGAACCCGTAGCCTTGCAAGAGTCCTATCCCGAAGATCAGGCCGCACACGCCTCCTGAGATCAGCACCAATTGTCTACCCATTTGATCAAGTTGATGCTCCATTGGAGTCTCGGGCGTCTGCGCCTCGCCGGCGAGCATCTGAATCTGCCCCAGCTCAGTAAAGCGTCCGGTCGCAGTGACAACGGCAAGCCCTTGCCCGCCAGTCACCAGGGTGCCCATGTAGGCCATATTGATTCGGTCTGCGAGGGGAAGTGCAGAGTCCGCCAAGGGAGTGGAAATTTTTTGTACCGGCAGGCTTTCTCCGGTCAACGTGGATTCATCCACCGTCAAGCGTTGCGTTTCCAGCAAACGGCAGTCCGCCGCCAGGTAACTGCCGGGCTTCAACACGAGGATGTCGCCGGGGACGACCTCCGCCGCCGATATTTCACGAACTTGTTGGTCGCGAACAACAACGGCCGCAGGCCGCACCAGATTTTTCAGCGAGCGGATCGTGGCTTCGGACTCACTTTCAGTGATGTAGCCAATGGTCGCATTGATCGCGACTACTCCCATAATCACTACAGCATCAGCGAGTCCACCAGTGAACACAGAGATGCCGGCGGCGGCGGCAAGCAGGGCAACCGGAAGAGAATTGACTTGATCCACCACCATCTCCCACGTCGAACGAGGCTCCGACTCAGGGAGGGCGTTGGATCCATACATGCGGAGAGCACGCTGCGCTTCTTCGCTTAACAAGCCAGAGGTTGCGGACGAATGGAAGGCGGAAAGCACAGCGTTCGACTCAAGCGTATGCCATGCCGGGAATGACTCGCCTTCTTGCGGTCTGGACGGCAGAGCAACTGCTTGTCGCGTAGCCAAAGCAGTCGACGCCTGCACGTTCCCTTGCGGAACATGGCTATCGTTGTCAACGTGGACTAGCGAGAGGCTCGCAACAGCGGCCTGGCGTGGGAGCGCCCCGTTGATCAGGGTCCGTCGGTCGAGAGCCCCGCTGATTTTCTTTTGTCCCTCATTCCGCACTTCTGGTGCAGTGATCACTCGTTCAATCTGGGCGGCGATGGCGTCTGGCGCATTGTCAGAGTTGAACGAAACCAGGACGTTGCCGGTCAACGAACTGGCGGTGACCTTATGAATGCCGCTCTTCGCCGCGAGCTGAGATTCCAGATGGCGCTTCAGAGTCTCGGAATGGTAAAGTCCAGGGACTTTAAATCTTGCCCTGCCTGGGACAACAGTGTGAATGACTTGGACCACCGTCGTACGCTCTCCTCTGTGACGGATAAAATCGGCGCTGCTGTTACGGCGCCGGCGAACTCTCTTGCGGTGAGGGCGGAGGCAACACTCCTCCTAATCACGTCTCTTCATTCATCGTCTGGCACTGGAGCGAGATGCTCTTCTTGGATGCGAAACGCATCCCGGCTCACACGCGGCGACTCGGCTCCCTGCTGGGCGGGCTGCACGTAGTAAAAGCGATGGGGAACACTTGGCCCCGCCACCAGCACTCGGGAAACCACTTGAAATTGCTGTACGATAGGTTGACGCATGGGTTTGAGAAACCCAATATGCGTCACCAGGTCGCCGATTTCGTATCTGAAGCCTAAATCCTGCATGTGATGCCTCGCTTCATGCGTCAACGGGCGGCATGGCGCCCAGCATATTTTAGGGTGGTCTACTCTCTTCGTCCGAAGTTTGTGCGTGTTTCATAAGCTATCGCTGCGACAGGGCCGCGTTGAGAACGTCTTTGATGCCTTGGACGGCGGTCACGAGCACGGTACTGATCGCGTTGACCGTTTCCGTCCCAATAATCTTTACCGTGTCGATGGTTTCGCTCGCTGCCGATTTCACTAACGCGCCGACGTTGCCGCCGACGTCCTGCGTGATGCCCACGACGCCTTGCGCCGTTTTGCTTGCCACCGCGCTGACATCCGCGCCAATTTCCGCAGCGCCGGAAAGGACTCCGCGTGTGGCGCGCTGAGCGGTCGTGAGAATCTCACCGCCCAAGTCGCTCATGCCCGCGACTACCCCAGTCGCCAGTGTTTTGGCGTTCTGTGTCAAGCCGACCCCCGCGTCTGTCACAGCTTGTGCAGTTCCGCTGAAGACCTCTTTGATCGCGGACACCCCGCCAGCAGCGACGGAACTCGTGGCCTTGATCGTATCGCCCATAGCGTGCTCAAGGACATTCACTGCTTCGGTTCCGATCTCCTGAATGCCTCTGAGGCTGCCGACAACGGTGCTTTTTACCGCTTGTCCTGTTTCCACCAGTGTTCCTTCAGGCGCATTGCCTGTCATATCTGCATCCATAACGAACTTCCTTTCCTCGGCTGTGGTCTGCTGTGTTGCTGTTTCAACTTCTTCCGTAAGCCGTGCTGTTGCTGCCGCGCTGTCTGCCTCAACCACTACCCGGGTGACAGCGGTTCGCTGCTCCTCGCTGCGTTGAGTTGCGTCCGTGGACGGAGGCGAGAGACTTGCGGTCGTTGCTTCCTCCGCGTTTACGGGTGCGCGCCGTGCTTTTCTTTTTCGCTTTGTTTCCACCATAAGATTCTTTCCTCGTTACGGCAGCCTATCGTTTCAGTTCATTGTTCTCTTTCCTGTGCGTCTTTTGGCTCTTGTTGCTCTAGCAAGGTAAATGCCTGTTGAATATCTTGTGGCGATACGTGCAGATGCAGCATCAGCCAACGGGCATCCACCAGATCATACGGATGGCGCAACAAATGATAAAAAGCTCTCTCTACTGGATCGTTTGCAGTATGAAGGGGTAATTGGGGTAACAACGTTGGTAAGGTAGGGGCAGAGCGCGTTACCGTTTCCGGCACGTTTCGAGCCACCCCCCCTTCCGAACCGGACGTGCAAGATTTCCCTGCATCCGGCTCTCCAGAGTTCAGCGTTCCTTTCATGAGTTACCTCCATGATTGTCAGTTCCGTTCGATTTTGACTTTAGGACTATGGGACAAAACTCCAACACTGGGCGTAAGGGCAGGGGGTCATTGCGAGCGCAGCGAAGCAATCTTGGCCCAGTTATTTCGGCACTTGCGAGATTGCTTCGTCGTCTGCGACTCCTCGCAATGACAGGCTCTTCGACCTTCGTTTTTAGGTTTTGTCTCACAGTCCTTATTACTGCGCTAGGCAGAATACGCCGGAGATTCCTCCGACTCCGTGTACTTTC